>JADEXA010000004.1 GCA_015207365.1 Vacuolonema iberomarrocanum LEGE 07170 | reverse complement strand
GCTTCTTTAACGTAGATATCGATAATCTTTTTACGGAAGTCAAGCGAATAGGGTTGCACCTCAAGTCGTCCCCTAGGAAATAAACATTCTATTCTAAGTGTACCTCACTAGAATAGGAAACGCTATATCCATGCATTGTGTAAACAATCACCAACCCATCCAATCCCTACCAAAGCAATTGAATAATAAATAGAATATGAGTTGACAATATAGTCATTTGCAAAGCGACATAATGCCAGCCATAACAATCAACATCATGTCAAGGATGGAGATGCCATCTGGTATTTCCGTAAAGAAGATGATTCTCCACAAAACGGTAAACCCGGCATAGGCGAATCGAACGTTCTGAGGATTGCCGGGGGAGTATTTTGGTAGGCGATCTCCATACGAACATCATGTGGCGATCGCACTTTCTGAAACGATTTCAGCGAATGCGCTGGCAAAACGCCTCAACTCGTCATCCGTAATCGTTAGTGGTGGATCAAGCCGGAGAAACGTTCCACGGTTCCCGACAATGAAGCCATGGTCAATCAACTCGGTGTAGATGCGATTCGCAGTTTCGGCATCTCGAAGGGCGATCGCAATCATCAACCCCCGCCCCCGGACATCAAGCACGGTTGAGTTGTCCACCGACTTCTGAAGAGCGCGGAGCAACTCCGATCCTTTTCGCGCCGCATCGGTCACTAACTGCCCATTCTCGATAACGTTGATAACTTCCTGAACAATGGAAGCGCCCAGCGGATCATTCTGATGCGATTGCGAATAGTGAAACGCAGTGCCCCGAAGTTCTTCGACCGTATTTGAACGAATAACCGCAACGCTGACCGGGTAACCATTCCCGATGCCTTTGCCCACCGCGATTAGATCCGGCTCGATTCCGTAGTGCTGATAGCCAAACCACTGGCCCGTCCTTCCAGTCCCTGTCGTCACCTCGTTCGCAATGATCTTCCCGCCATTGCCCCGGACGGTGTCAACGATGCGCTTGACCAAGGATTTGGGAGGGAATCGAACGTAGCCGGACGAGCTTCCGGGTTCGAGGATGAAGTCCGACACATTGGCTGGAATCGACTCGATCAGCCGATCCTCTTCCGCCGAGGTCAGTTTGGAGCCATGGGTCGCAGCTCCGAGCCAATCTAGCGTGCACCAACCAACGCGGCGATCGCTCACCGAGCCGTAAGCGCCAAGATACGAGTCACTAAACGTCAAAGAGGTCTCAAATCCCGTTAGATGTCGCGCAATCTGTCGCGAAATCTCGATGGCTTCGCTTCCAGAGCACAGAAAGACGCATTGCCCCCCAGGCATGTCAACAACATTGAGTAGTCGTTTCGCCGCCGATTCCACGATCGGGTTCGAATAGGCAAATCCGGCATGTACGAGCGCGTCCCATTGCCGAAATGCAGCCTTACGCACCTCGGGGTTGTTGTGGCCAACGGATACACACCAGACGCCTGACTCCAGATCCAGGTAGCGCTTACCGCGTGCGTCAACCACGTAGACGCCGTCAGAACCGACGATGTCAGGCAGTCTCAGTTCGTGCCCAATACAGTTGTAGACATGCTGCATATGCCAAACCTCATCAGTGCGTTACAGTCGCATGAATCGTCATGTAGCTACAGATCAAAGCTATATACCAAAGGTCAGAGCTGCTTGAGCCTGCCCCTCATTTCCGTGATCATGCAGTGTTTTTGATCGATCATCCCTATTTCTTCAGGATCTATACAGCAGTGCTGACGGATAGCATCCCTTGTCTTGCGGCTGATTCAATCCAGTCATTTGCGAAGCGACATGATGCCAGCCACAACGATCAGCATCATGCCAAGGATCGAGACGCCATCGGGTATTTCCGTGAAGAAGACGATTCCCCACAAAACGGCAAACCCGACATAGGCGAAATCGAACGTTCCGATCACCGCAGGAGGCGCATTTTGGTAGGCGATCGCCGTACCGACACTCCCGATCAGGATGGAGATAGCCAGTAACGCCATAGCCACCCATTGGGTTTGCCCCATCTCAACCCATGCAGCCAATAGAAATCCTTCGCGGGTTCCGCTGGCGAAAATTTCGATGAGGATGGCAGCAATGCTGCCCACAGCAACAAACGTAATATTCAGCGCCAGAGACAGGATGATGGGGTGCTCGGCTCGGCACTTGGTCCGAGTCAGTATCATGGCCGAAGCGTAGAGAATGGCTGAGAAGAGGGGCAGAATCGCGAACCAATTGAAGTCCCCTGCATTTGGCCGCAGAATCAGCAAAACGCCCAAAAAGCCCAAGAAAACAGCGATCCAACCGAGGCGGCTGATTTTGTCTCCGATGATGGCCGCTGAAAACAACGTAATAAAGATCGGCAGCGTGTAATAGGTTGCCGCTGCAACGGAAAGCTGTAGATGCGGCAGCGACAGATAGTAGCTGATCCACATCGCAACCAGTATTAAACTGCGAGCTGCTGTCCACAGAAATTTGCTCGGCCATTGCAGTGCAGACGGTGCCTTGACAACCAGGTAGCTGTAGAGCAGTGGGATGGCGATCGCCGATCGCACCACAAATAGCTGCCAGATAACAAACGTGTTGCTGGTGAACTTGATTAAAGCATCTCCCAGGGAGAGCGCCAAAACGGTGAATACAATGGTGCCAACCGCAAACGACATTTTATCTACCCTGACTTCAGCGTCTGAATTGTGCGTCATGGGTCGGATCTTGCAACCTGTGTCATTTTCAAAAACACCAGACAACCATCACTGTCATGCTGCTGGATGAGAGATGGTGCTACCATCGAACGTCGAACACCGACACATTAGGGAATGGCTCAACTCTTACTATCCGAATGGTTGCAAAATGTGATTCGTCCGTGCTTCATGCAGACATTCTTCTAGCGTCAGCCCTTGCATAAACTCCCACCATTTTTCGGTATGACGCATATACGACACATTGAATGCATCGGAGTCAACATACTCAAAGCGGCTGAAGCGATGTTCAAAGGATGGAGAAATAGCTCGTGTGCTTGGACAGTTATAGGTTCCACAAATGTAGAAGTAGTTGCGATACCATTTCCCGTAGAAATCCACGAGATAATTAAAGTCATTATCAGTTGGAGGAGGTTTGATATATGTCGGCTTGTAGAATGTCTCAATCAGCACATCAAACCTTTCCTGAACTAACGCCTTTGTTGCTTCAGGAACTTTTGGTTTCTTTGGCTTTGGTGGATCATACACCCACTGATATCGAGATTTAGATGTTTTGCGTTTTGGCATAAATCTATACCGTTTAGCTGTAGCTACATAACATTTCAGTTTTCGGGATCATACGCCGATTTTATTCGTTATCTACATCGAAGGTTGCAGCTTCAGAAACGTTTCTGACTGAATTAGGTAACGTAGGTTGTGCGATCGCAAGATGTAGAGCGATCGTCCCTTATCCCTACTTTAAACGTCATCAACCCAAACATTAGCAACCCCGAGCGTGTTTAGGCGTTTAGGCATTAGAGCCTTCATACAAGCGTTTGCCACCCGTCTCGCAAGCAATTTCCTCAAGTTCATTCGCAGAGCAGGTATGGAATGAAACGACCGTCATGTTTTCGCCTTCCGGGAAAAACTCATGCGGCACATTTTGGTCGATAACGTACCACTTATCGGCAAGCGCGTAGTCTGGCGCGGCGAGCGAAATCATTTGCTTCCGTGTGTCCCCAACGATCGATGTGCCTTTTCCACTCACCATGATCATGTGTTGAATACTGTTTGGATGGTAGTGAGCGCCAGAGGGCACATCTTGCCTGAGGTGGAAAATCCAGCCGGATTTGATGCGCGTAGGCAGCTCCGTGGGGATTGCATCCAACTCAACCGTTGCCCAAACAAAGGTCTCCTTGGAGTTAGCTAGGTCTTGTTGCAAGCGCTCAATGTTGCTGGAGAAGTCTTCTTGCTGCAACAGATACTCCACTGCCGCACTCAGCTTTTGTAGATCGCTCTCGTTCATCGTCGGCTCCTTGGCTATTTGATGGCGATCGCCCTGCACAAGGCATTAGAGCAATGAGTCGCCCGTGTACTCATGAGTATAGATGGGCAAATCATCTTCGATGGTTCTCCACGCAGGTTTCTCGCTAACCCACATATGGCCTGTCACGTCTACCTTGGGCTCGCCATCCAATAGCCCCAACCGCACCCTCAAGAAAGTTGTTTCATTGCCAGTAATGACATAGATGGGTGAAAAGCACTTGCTGCAATGAAATCTGTTTTTCCCTGGCCTTGACTCATAGCACAGTAGGTTTTCATCACCGCGTGTGATGCGAAATCGCTCTCTCGATACCCTTGCTACCGATGAATAATCGGCACCGCTTAGCTTCCTGCATGTTTCGCAGTAGCAGTAGCGCACCGACAATGTATCTTTGTCTATCTCAAAGGCGACGCTTTTACAATGGCATGTCCCTGAAATCATTGGGCAAACGTTACTCCCGACTAATCATCTACCGCACTAAAATCGACACCATCATAGAGGTCAGCTAAGCCGATTTCAAAGGCGATCGCCCCCAAGGCCAACACTGCCGATTCTCCCTGGTACTCTGTCAGCAGCCACTGGCCCGTCTCTTGCTTGGTGTACTGCATCACATGATGTTGGGTCTGGTTGATCAGGATATATTCCTGCATCTCTGGAATGGAGCGGTAGTAGCGGAACTTGTCTCCCTGGTCATAGTTTTGGGTGGATTGGGATAAGACTTCGGCGATCGCGATCGGGTTCATCACGGTCGTGCGGCTAGCGTCTGCGTAGGTCGGTTGCCCCTGAATCACCATCACATCCGGGTAGGTGTGCTGACGATACTGCGGAATCCACAACCGCACATCTCCCAGATAAATTTTGTAAGCCTGACCTTTTAGGGCAAGTTTTAAAGCAACTGCCAGGTTCAATGTCAGTTCATTGTGATTGGTCGTGCCACCTGCCATCGGAACGATTGCTCCATCGCGGTATTCGCTCTTGTATTCGGCGTTGGCCTCCAGCTCCAGATATTCTTCTGGGGTGTAGAGACGAGATTTGGTCTGAGTCATGATGACGAATGGCTTGGCGAGTTAGCCAGAGTCTACACTACTGCTTGAACGATCATCCTAATCAGAAATCACCTATTCTTCCAGGCAAATTCTCATTTCGCTACGAGATTGTCGTTAGGCGATCGCAGCAGTCAATGAAGGAAGGATGTACTGATTGACAGGAGTGTTGTGTTTGCAGTTGTTGGGGTGCGGCGATCGCCAGCGCTTTCTCTACTATTGAAGCAAATCTAGCATTTTTGCTAACGGTCAATCTGAGTGGTGGTCAAGATTTTTTAGCAACTTCCAAGTACCTCAATCCATCAGCTCCGGCATTGTGTTAGGTGATGACAGATGCTGTGCAGGGGGTAGAAACATCTGAAGTAGACCATCTGGTTTGATGGGATCTCTTAGGAAAACATATGGAATTTCATATGTGGCCCAGAAAGATGCATGAGAACCGTAAGGTGCAACGACATCTCGCACATTACCACTCCTCTTTAAAGTCCAATTTCCACATCAGAAAATCTACTCAATGCTACCGTTCATTGAGCCGTGTGAATGATTTAGTCTCAAATCTTACGTAGTCCATATTCCAACTCAAAAGTCTCTCGCACTGTAGATGAAATGTCAAAAATAATTCTTAGGTTTTATCTTTTGAATGCGGAACTAATTTTTCAGTAGTATTCGAATCTTTTTTAAGTTTTTGTTGGCAACTATATCGTCGAAGAAATCACCGTTGTTTATTGCAAACTCAAGGAAACTGCATAAAGCTTTAATTTGCTGTGAGTTAAATAGCTCATTAAAAGGTGTTTCTTTAAATATGAAATGATCAGGATCAATAGCATATATCGTGGAGTCGATACTACAGGAATGACTTTTATCGAAATTTCTTAATGCCCAGCACATATAGGCAGGGATATAAAATTTGAAACCGCGCAAATCGGTAAAGCAAAATGTCACTGTACAATTCTCAATATCTTCAGATGATATATTTTGCCAATTCTCTTTTTCGTCATTAGCAGCACGCTTTAAGCATTCTTTGTCGTATTCGTAGGAATCAGCATATTCTGCCATATTTAGCGAAATGCCTCCATCAAGCTTTACACCTTCAAAGGCATTTTGAATTTCAGAAATAAGTGATTTTATAGACATGCAGCGCATCCTAACTATGTATCCAGCTAGTTATTCCAAGCTCACCTGAGCGCCTAAAAATGACTCACCCTTGAACTGCTGATTCTAAAAAGATCATGGACTTATATGATCGAAAATAATATTATCAGCGTATTTCAAAGCCTTTACCTTATCTTGATCACTTTTAATCGTCCAAGCTATGACAGGAGTGCGAAAAATTTGTCGGGAAATGATGACTGGAATTGAGGGAAGAGCATTAATGTCATAAGCAATAAAGTGTGGAGAGCTTGACCAATTCATCAGTAAATTTCTAAGTAGAATTTTCTTATACCATTCTAGATTTTCCTCAAATCTAAAGTCTCCAGATAACTGTCCTCGCAAAATGTGAGGTGCATTTTGCTTAAACCAGGAGATTGATAGAGGGTTGAAAGACTGAATAGCATATTCTCCTGAGTATGAAGATAGCTTGTTCAGTAAAGTCTGCTCTAACTCTCCGACTTCTCCTTCGTTCTTAATTTCGATTAGGATGGGAACCTTTCCATTGACAAGTTCAAGAACCTCATCTAACAGAGGGATGTATTCTTCAGTGTTAGACAGCTTTAATTTTTTGATGGTTTCTGAATCTTGCTCATGAATTGTTCCAGCAGCTCCAGTCATCCTAACTAGATCCTTGTCATGAAACACAGCTAGGTTGCCATCGGACAAGAGATTAAGATCTAGTTCAATAGGATAACCTTGTTCTAAAGCATACCCAAAAGCTTTCAGAGAATTTTCTGGCGCATCAGAATCGTTATGTAATCCACGATGTGCAATTGGCTTACTAAGAATCCAGTTTGTCATGTATACCTCGTTATTTGAGAGAGTTAGTCCTTCAAGAAAAGTATTGCATTTGTCAAAATCAAAGGCTTGAGATCAATAACTAAGTAGAATGACACAGGTAACACTAGTAGAAAAACTGTACTCCAGCCAACCACGAATTGCCAAAGTGGAAAATGGTGATGCGTCCGTCTCGGTTGAGCAGCTAACTCGAACCATGTTAGCAGCAGTCACAACCCCTCAAGAAATCGGGAAAGCGATCGCCCAGGTGAGTTAGTCTTCAATAAATCCAGCACCTTTGCTAACACCTTGCTGCTGGCACGTCTAACGGCGATCGCCTCCGACAGCAGATTAAAGCGAAGAGTCTACCCGGTTCAGGTAAGGGGTAGTCGGCGATCGCAGAAATCAATGAACGAATGATGTGCTGAGTAACAGGAGTGTTGCGTTTGAAGTTGTTGGGGTGGGGCGATCGCCGATATTTTCTACCACTGAAGCACTTTCGGCACTTTTTCTAACAGACGACATAGCTGACTGCAAGCAACTTATCGCGTTAAACCAATACATGGTGCACGTAAGCGATAGATAGCATTAGGCAAATTCTAAACTCTTTTATCTTTCCGAGGCTGAATATCTAAGAAGATAAAGTCCAAGTTAATCATTAATTTTGACTGACCTCTATCTTTTCACAATCACGATTTGAGACCTCACCATTAGCCAATGTAGTTTTACAAAGAAGAGCATTATCCAATTGCTCACCCGTTAAATTTTTCACATTAGTAAGATCAACCTCATAAAGTTGTGTTCTCTGAAAGATGGCACCACTCAAATCTGCACCATCAAGTTTTGAGTTAGAAAGATCTGCACTGCTCAGATCTGCACTGCTCAGATCTGCTTCAGTCAGAATTGACTCTCTCAAGTCAGCAAATGAAAGTACTGCTTTTTTCAAGATAGCTTTAGAAAAGTTAGCTCTCTTTAATCGAGCTTGATTGAAGTTAGCTTTCTCTGCTTGCACTTCTATGAGGTTCGCACATATGAGCCGAGAACTAAGAAATCTGGTCTCTCGAAGAATTGCTTTGCAAAGGTAAGCATGTTCCATATGTGAACCACTTAAATCAGAATTACTCAAATCTATTTTATGTAAAAGTGAACCTCTTAAATTAGAGTTATTTACTCTAGATCGAGTCATTACTGCATTCGACGCAAAAACATAATCTAATTGAGAGTTATCTAAAAGGAAAAATGACAGGTTCGCCTTGTCAGGAAGTATAGCCCCTTTAACATTAACTCCAAAGAGATTTCGAGTAACATAAAGGTGGCTCTCCTCCGGGATTTTATAAAGCTGAGTTATCCTGGCTAGTATCTGTAGGCCAACCTGTATGTCTTCCGTCAATCTAGGTCGATGAAACTGTTCTTCAACAATCTTGTTCAACTCTTCTTTAGATAATTCTCGTTCTGTGACTACTGAGTGAAGTCTCCTGTCAATAAAAGGAGATGGGCTACTTACTCGTATGAAGGCACAAATAATTTCAATGATATTAGGTAAATCTCGTCTTGAATCAATAGCTATTCTCTCAAGCGAGTAAAGTCCTCCAAGACGTATCGACAAATCTTTAGAACCAATATGATCTATTGCTTGAGAGATCCTATCAGTAATTTTCCCATCAAGAGTAACTTGGAGTTGTTTCCAAGTAAAATATGCACCGAGAAGAAGAGCAGTTCCACCTAAAATACGCCCAATCATCAAGATAAAATCTATCTTTTCTTGAGCATTTGATGGCCTAACATAGAAAGTTTCAGCAATTACAACAAGTGCGACTAGGAAAAAAATGACAAAAATAAATATGCTGAACTCGAAGATGGATTTCTTGAAGAGTATCTTCTTTAAAGATTTATTGAGCATGGTTTGATTAGGATACCTAAGAATCAATGCAAATTTTAGTTAAGCTTATAATCCTATGCTTTTTATTTTCATTGCCAAGGCAATTCACAAGCTAGTAATACCTCCAATTAGCTAATCTATATTAAGAAAAATCATTCAGTTTCGAGGATATAGGTGCATAGTATCTGGGACTAGCCTTTTAACGACCCCGTTCAGCGGCGACAAGTATACTGAAACGGAGTGAGAGAACTACGCTCGCCGCTGCAACGGGATTGTTATGCCGTTCACCGAACAAAAAATTAGTCAAAGACTTACAAGCGAAAAGGGAAGAGTGTCCTCCTCCCCTCTCGACAGAAATGATGTCAGAGTCGCTATGACCCCAACAACTTCAAAATCGTGAACAGAGCAGCAAGAGCCTGCAAAAACGGTAGTAAACGGCGTACAGCGACCCTCAGCCCCCGGTAAAAAGGCTGCTTAGGGCGTTTATCCCGCTTTCTGTCACTCGGTTTAGGCTTCTCCATAACACCTCATGTTCCGTACTTCAGTGAACCAGTAGAGGTCTACCTTCATAGGAAGCATGAGAGCGGGTTTAGAGACTAGGATTGACTGTCTGCCCCATCCAAGCAGAATTATCAAATCAATCTACCGCCCAGTCTTGTCACCCGGAAGAAGATGGTACTACCTAGGTACTTTGACCTCCCCAAAAGAGGGGTAGTGAGTTGATTATAACTATCACAACTTAATTACTGGCGATCCTTTAGAAAAGATTCAGGCTGCTACCTCTATTGATTTCTGACCTTTCCCTACCAAGGACTTGCGGCATAACTATATATTCAGCATCAGATCTGCTGGATAATAACCCTACTACCCGTGATTATGCAGCAGCTTTGACGGATAAAACCCACTGCTTCAGGTTTTATCCAGCAACTTTACTTGTTAACTCCATAGTTTTGGGGTGTTATCCAGCAGATGTGAGAGTTAAGCCTGGGAAATGGGGGTTTTACCCAGCAGTTTTGACGGATAAAACCCCCAATCCCGGTATTATCCAGCATTTAAACCAAAGAGATAGAGTTGAGATTCTGGTTTGTGCTTTCGCGTGGGGTAATTGATAGGAATGCAAAAAAATACTGAAAAATAAAAATGCCCATCACTCGAACGTGATGGGCAAGGGATGAGGTTGAAATTTGCGTTAGACGGAGGCAATAAGTTGGGCTTCTTCGTCCTTGGTTAGAACTCGTCCTTCGTCTTCGAAGCCGATGATTTGGTCGAAGTTGAGGTATCGGTAGAGGTCACCTGCGAAGGGGTCGATCTTCTTGGTGACGATTTCCATGTATTCCTCTACGGTGGGGATGCGACCGAGGAGGGCGCAGACGGCGGCGAGTTCGGCGGAGCCGAGGTAGACTTGTGCGCCTTTGCCCATGCGGTTGTTGAAGTTGCGGGTGGAGGTGGAGAACACCGTTACGCCGTCTTCGACGCGGGCTTGGTTGCCCATGCAGAGGGAGCATCCCGGCATTTCCGTGCGGGCTCCAGATGCGGCGAAGATGCCGTAGTAGCCTTCTTCGCGGAGCTGCTGTTCGTCCATGCGGGTGGGGGGTGCAATCCACAGGCGCACTTTGACGGGACCCGCGTTTTCCAGCACTTTGGCAGCGGCGCGGTAGTGGCCAATGTTGGTCATGCAGGAGCCGATGAAGACTTCGTGGATGGGGTCGCCTGCGCATTCGGACATCAGCTTGATGTTGTCGGGGTCGTTGGGCGCGGCCACCAGGGGTTCCTTGATCTGGTCGAGATCCACATCCAGGATTTCGGCATACTCCGCATCCGGGTCAGCGGACATGAGGCTGGGGTTGTCCAGCCAGTCTTCCATCTTGCGAACGCGGCGCAGGATAGTGCGGGCATCGCCATAGCCCCGTGCCACCATGTTTTTCAGCAAGGACACATTGGAGCGCAGGTATTCCGCGACGGTGTCGGTGCTGAGCTTGATGGTACAGCCAGCGGCGGAACGCTCGGCGGTGGCATCCGTTAGCTCAAAGGCTTGCTCCAGTTGCAGGTCGGGCAGTCCTTCCATTTCCAGCACCCGCCCGTTGAACAGGTTTTTCTTGTTTTGCTTGGCAACCGTGAGCCTGCCGTCCTGGATGGCGACATAGGGAAGCGCATTTACGATATCGCGCAGGGTAACGCCGGGTTGCAGTTTGCCCTTAAAGCGCACCAGCACCGATTCCGGCATATCCAGTGGCATGACGCCGAGGGCGGCGGCGAAGGCCACCAGGCCGGAGCCTGCGGGGAAGGAAATGCCCAGCGGAAAGCGGGTGTGGGAGTCGCCGCCCGTGCCGACGGTGTCGGGGAGCAGCATCCGGTTGAGCCAGGAGTGGATGATGCCGTCGCCGGGACGCAGGGAGACGCCGCCACGGGAGTTGATGAAGTCGGGTAGGTCTTTGTGCGTGGTGATGTCCACAGGCTTGGGATAGGCGGCGGTGTGACAGAAGCTCTGCATCACCAAGTCGGCGCTAAAGCCCAGGCAGGCAAGTTCCTTCAACTCATCACGGGTCATCGGGCCTGTGGTGTCCTGAGAACCAACGGTGGTCATAATGGGTTCGCAGGAGGTGCCAGGACGCACACCAGGGAGGCCACAGGCTTGACCCACCATTTTCTGGGCGAGGGTGAAGCCTTTGTCACTGTCTTCTGGCATAGAGGGGCGAATGAAGACGGGGCTGGGTTCCAGGCCGAGGGCAATGCGAGTTTTGTCGGTGAGCGATCGCCCAATCAGCAGCGGAATCCGTCCCCCTGCCCGCACTTCATCCAAAATCGTCTCAGGCTTTAGGGTAAAGGTGGCAATCACCTCACCCGCCTCATTGGTAATTTCGCCCTTGTAGGGATGGATGGTGATCACATCGCCCGTTTCCATTTGTTCCACATCGCACTCGATAGGCAATGCACCCGAGTCCTCGGCGGTATTGAAGAAAATGGGAGCAATCTTGCCGCCCAGAATGACGCCCCCTGCCCGCTTGTTGGGCACAAAGGGGATATCGTGGCCGATCTGCCACAGCACAGAGTTGATGGCCGATTTCCGCGAGGAACCTGTGCCAACCACATCGCCCACATAGGCGACGGGATACCCCTTCTTCTTCAGCTCGGCAATGGTATCTAATCCTTCTGGCATGCGGCTTTCGAGCATAGCCAGGGCATGCAGCGGAATGTCGGGACGCGTCGTAGCGTGGGGTGCCGGGGAGAGGTCGTCAGTATTGGTTTCGCCCGAAACCTTGAACACCGTGACGGTGATGGTATCGGCTAACGGTTCGCGGTTGGTAAACCATTCGGCATCGGCCCAGGCTTGCAGGATGGTTTGTGCCTGTTCGTTCCCGGCCTTGGCCATTTCCTCAATATCGTGGAAGGCATCGTAGACCAGCAGCGTCTTGCTGAGGGCGGTCATGGCGGCATCGACTACCGCTGCATCCTCAGCCTTGAGCAGGTCAATGAGCGATCGCACGTTATACCCGCCCATCATCGTGCCCAGCAGTTCCACCGCCTGCACGGGGCTGATCAGGGGACTGGTGATTTCGCCGTGGGCGATCGCCGTCAGAGAGCCCGCTTTCACATAGGACGCCTGATCAACGCCGGGAGGAACGCGATCGCGCAACAGCTCTAGCAAATATTCTTCTTGTCCGGCTGGCGGCTGCTTCAACAGCTCACATACTGCCGAAGTTTGCTCGGCAGACAAGGGAAGTGGCGGAATTCCCAGAGCAGCACGTTCTTCTACATGCGTTTGATAGGCTTCTAACATAGTTATGCTCCTATGACAACGATCGACTTAAAGGTAATTTTTATCGGTCTAATCTGCAGTACTGCATCAAACAAACCGACCGGTTCGGCATCCCAGATTCCAGGCGCTATCGAGCATTCGCTTCCTACGAGTGGAAACCTGCCGTGAAATAGAAGGCCATGAGAGGCTTCAGACTCTTTGCCATTTAACCAATTTCATGAACAGGGGGGAAGGGGGCACTTCTTTATCTATTTTATAAGGTGCAAGACGCTCACAGGTTCGACGACCTTTCTTGATGGTGCGGACAGGACATGCACTATCGATCAACGCAATGAATCATCAATGCAATGTAAAAAACGTGAGTTCGGGATAACACCTTAGCGACTAAAGTCGCGGCTATCAGAACGAAGTCCGCCGTTGCGGACTACGAAAGCCCGTACTTTGAGAACCCGCGAAGGCGGGTTTCGTTCCGCTAGTCGCGGTTTCAACCGCTAGATTTTCTTATCCCGAATTCACGTTAAATAAAGAGGAATTCATTAGGCTGAGAGGGCGATCGCTCGACTTTTGACATCGATTTCACGAGGATAGACGAGCCAGACCTTTTGCAATGGCTGGGTCAGGGTCTTGACCAGGGACGATGCGTCGCTGATCTCTTGCAATCCATCCTCTGTTTTGAGCTTAATCCCTCGTTGGTAGAGGGTGTAGCCACGATTCCAGGCGACCCGGATGCCGCAGTAGTAGTCTGGAGCAAAACCTGCATCCTTGAGTTTCGGATGCAGGTCTTCGAGTAGGAGAAGGTGCTGATCCGGCGAAAGGTTGGTGATGTCGTGAGTTTTCAATAAATCTCGGTTGATGAAACGACGGCAGAGATCTGACAGGATGTTATCAGAGTGGCGTTGCCAGCGTTGTAGGTGATAGATGAAAACGCCGTCATCGGCACCCAAGTAGTGATCAAGGGGGAGGCGATCGCAATCACCCTGCAACCAAGCCGTCATGACTTCGTCGGCTTCTACTGCACCCACAGCAAACAGTTCCCGTGCCCGCTGGAAGGCATGTTCCAATACCCAAGTCGTCGCAATGTTTTTTGGGTGGTGGTAAATCTGGGCATACATGAAGAACCGCACCGTCAGGTAATGCTCGATCGCCGTGATTCCCTTTCGAGCGACGGCTAGTTGTCCGCTGTCGGGGTCAAAGCGCAGTGCCATCAAAATGCGATCGAGATCTAGCCTGCCATAGGAGGCTCCGGTGAAGTGGCTGTCACGCATCAGGTAGTCGAGGCGATCGCAATCCAACTGGCTCGACACCAACTGCCACACCACCGGGATGGGATGCTGCTTTTCGTAGACCTGGCAAATCTGCGATCGCAAGTCGGGGGAATACGCATCCAGAGCATGACGGATGGGCTCCGACTCCGCCAGGATACGCTGGGTCCAATGCTCGTGGTGGCTGTCAAAGATTTCCTCGCAGGTGTGGCTGAAGGGGCCATGGCCCAGGTCATGTAGCAGCGCGGCACAGAGAACGGTCGCGCGGTGTGGTTGGAGGTCGGGGTTGTCTTGAGCGAGTTGGTCAAAGGCGCGACGGGCGATCGCCATCACTCCCAGCGAGTGGGTGAAGCGCGACGACTCAGCCCCATGGAATGTGAGGCTGGCCGACCCCAGTTGCCGAATGCGGCGCAAGCGCTGAAACTCAGGCGTGTCGATCAATCGCACGAGCAAGGCTTCTACGGGATCGCGACGATTCAGCGTAATGGCTCCGTGCAAGGGGTCATGATAGGTCCGGCTCAGTCCGCGAGGCGAGGGAGAGGGCGGCATAGAAGGTACCCGTATATCTGTTCTCATTAGACTATTTCCATTAAAGCCCCAGCCCAACGGAACGGCACGATATATGAAAAACAGCGGTGCTGATTGAGGAGATAATTTTTCCCGAGACGGGACATACCACACCCATTCTCGAAAAAAATCATCCTTGGATTCTGCGACACCCCAAAAACAAACCCTGGCTTTCAACAAACCAGGGTCAGACGCCGATTACATATTTTTGCCACTCTTGATGGACACCGCTCTTTATATGCTTGGTCACTTCGAAATAAAGACCGCTGTGGGGACGATGGGGTGGACGACGGAGACGCATGTTTGCTTCTTTGGGGGTACGGTTTCCTTTCTTCACGTTGCACTTGACGCAGGCGGTCACAATGTTGTCCCAGGTATCTTTGCCGCCTCGCGATCGCGGGTGTACATGATCGAGCGTCAGGTCATCGCCCAAATAGCCGCAGTATTGGCAAGAGTGGGAATCCCGGTGGAGGATGTTGCGTCGTGTCAGGGGAATTTCTTTGTAAGGAACCCGCACGTAATGGCGCAAACGAATCACGGTGGGCAGTGGTAGCGTGTCGTACACCAATTTACCGTTGTGTTCAACCTGTTCTGCCTTTCCTTTAATCAAAAGGACAACCGCTCTCCGCCAACTTGTGATGTTGAGAGGTTCATATGAGGCATTCAACACCAGGACTTTGCCCATAAGCCTACCGAAGCATTGATCGGGGTAATAAAGTATGTCCCAGATGGTAGCACAACTGTCACGAAGACCAGTAGAAAGCGACATTAGCGCGGTTTCACCCCTCTCGATGAACCGCTCTAGTCCGTATGAGAATTTCGAATTCTTTTCAATTAGGTTGGACGCAGAATACACACAGATAGAGTGGATAATGCCCGACTTACGCCAAATCTAGAGATCAAACGGAATCGGCACGCCGATCTTTTTCCAATGCAAACAAAGCCTGGACTTAGGCATTTTGTTGATGTTGTGGCGCATCGCGGCCACAACATCAACAAATTTGCTCAGGATTACGCAAGCTTTGCGTCAGTCCTAAAAGCAAACACTCCAGTAACCATTTCTCTGTCTACTGTCCCTTGACGGGTTGGAAGGGAATCGCTAATTTCAGTTCATTTCCTGCTAGTGAGTGTCAGCTCAGGGTAGCTGGAATGTGGTGTTTGTCCAGAAGGAGCGACGATGTTGAATTGGGAGAAGACCCCCAGCTTGAAACCGATGTTGCGGGAACGGGCTTGGGTAGAGGTGGATTTGAGGGCTCTGGCACACAATGTGCGCCAGGTACGGCGGCGGTTATCCCCCACCACAGATTTGATGGCCGTGGTCAAGGCCGATGCCTATGGCCATGGGGCGATCGCCATCGCCCAAACGGCGCTGCGGTCGGGAGCTTCCTGGCTGGGGGTGGCGACGATTCCCGAAGGGATTGAGCTGCGAAATGCGGGCATCCAGGCTCCCATTCTGGTGTTAGGAGCGGTGAATACGTCGGAGCAGGTCGAGGCGATCGCCCACTGGCATCTCCAGCCCACCCTCTGCAATCCAAAGCAAGCGCTCGTTTTTTCTGAAACCCTGGGTCGGTTACATGGTGCGGCTCCCCTCCCTGTACACCTCATGGTCGATACCGGGATGTCGCGTTTGGGCACCTGCTGGGAAGATGCAGCTGAGTTTGTCCAATGGGTACAGCGGTTGCCCCATCTAAACATTGCCAGCGTTTACTCCCATCTCGCCACAGCGGATGATCCAGACCCCAGTATGATGCAGTTGCAGCATCAGCGGTTTGAGCAGGCGATCGCCCAGATCCATGCTGTCGGCATCGTGCCGCCCCGGTTCCATCTGGCGAACTCCGCCGCCACCCTGAGCGCTCCTGACCTGCACTACGACATGGTGCGCGCCGGGCTCATCCTCTATGGGCTGCATCCCGCCCCCCACCTCGTACCCGACATCAACCTGCAGCCTGTGCTCCAGGTCAAAGCCCGTGTCACCCAGGTCAAGCCCCTGGCGGCTGGGACAGGCGTCAGCTATGGCCACAGCTTCGTCGCTCCCCACGATCTCACCCTCGCGGTCATTGGTATTGGTTATGCCGATGGCGTTCCCCGCCTCCTTTCCAATCGCCTGTCTGGCCTCGTTCGTGGGCAGCGTGTTCCCCAAATTGGAGCTGTCACGATGGATCAGATGATGCTAGACGTAAGCGCTGTCCCTGACCTACAACCTGGCGAAATCGTCACCCTCCTCGGTCAGGATGGCAACGAAATCATCACCGCCGACGACTGGGCAAACGACCTAGGTACGATTTCCTGGGAGATCATCTGCGGCTTCAGGCACCGCCTGCCACGGGTGACGGTGAATGCACCACAGGAGGTTTCTGTAATGGGTGGGTGAGTGAGATCTGGAGGGTGGACGAGTAAAGGGTGGATGAGTGGATGCGTAGAGGGTGGATGGGTGAATGAGTAAAGAGTAAATGCGTAGAGGGTGGATTTGTATCAGCTCCATCTGCGTCTATCCGCGTTCATCTGCGTTCCATCTTCATGTTTATGCTCTATTGCAGAGCAATGACACCGCAACCAATACGTCCACCTGCAGCACCCGTAGGCTGGACGTAGCTATCCATTTTGGCATGGAGAATAACGGCACGGCTGGCGATCGCATGCTGTCCGTCCTCCAGGCTCAGCCCTGGAAATTCCTGCTCATACATGCCCATGCCATCGCTGTCGACAAACAAATTCCCCATATCTCCGGCATGGGCATTGTCAAATCCGTCGGTAATCAGGCGGCCATGCTGAACGCTATCGGGGTTGAAGTGTCCACCTGCTCCTTTGCCGCCATTGGCGCAACTGGCCGTTTCGTGAATATGAAAACCGTGAAGCCCTGGTGGGGCACTTGTGACTTCTGCCGTCACCTGCAACCCAGCGTCCGTTGGCGTGAATGTAACGGTGCCGCTCAGATCACTCTCTCCGGTGCTGGCCAGTTGGGCGATCGCCCCCGACGCAGCAAAGGCTTCCCCTTGCACACCGAGATAAAGGAAGAATAAGGCCCCGAGCAGCAAAATCAGGGACAAACGACGGGTTAATGCTCTCAACCCAGACTTCAAAATAGGCTTAATCGGCATAACAGTTGCGCTCTCGCCATTGGCACCTCAGCCTAAACCTATCACAACAGGCTGGGCACAAGACAAAAACCAAAGAATCCTCGATTTTGGGTAGTATGGGCACCGCCCGTGCCACCCAAAATCGAGGATTTTAGTGAGGGTCTGATTTCGTGTTCTGTACTGGGCACAATAGGACTGCCGCAGTGCGTTGATTGTGTGGTCGCAACGTAGCCACACAATCAACACGGTCACGCAAGTCTAAGCCAGCGTTGTGGTAGTCCTGCCAGCCCTGAGCCAAAGGGATTTTCAGCAAGTTTTTGATCGATGAAACCCTTTTGCCGGGGGAAATTGAGCGATCGCTTATGCTCCACTCCCTGCAAATCCTGTCATTTGACCGAAACATCTGCTTTCTCATTTGCGTCCAAACAGTCTGTAATGGGTAGTTCAATTTTTTGGTGTGAGCAAGTATATTTCGGCTGTTTTGGGTTAGTAGGAGGGCAATGTTGGCGAGGCCAGAAAAGACATTCGGCACAGTATAAACGTCCAACAAGCTCATAAGTAAAGGACCTGTGTCGCTTGGAATAGGCATCCTCAGAAAAATCTCGCGAGATGGTTTTCTGACGATCGCCTTTTCTCTCAGAAACTATTGAGAGATGAGAATAGCTCGCAGCGATCGCCCGCCTCCAAACTTCGGTGAAACCAAACTCAGAAACCGCAATACAATCAGGCAGGCATTCTGAAAATGCAACGACGAGTTCACCCAGTAGGATGACCTTGTTGCATCAATTGCCTGGCTTTCTGGGACGTATTTTCCAGGATTTTCTTTCCAGGACATATGTTTCAGGATTCAATGGAGTTTCGCCGATGCATCTATCACAATCTCCCCAAAACCTGCGCGATCGCCGCATGAGGCCGTTATCTTCTGATCCGCGAATCCATCGATTCAAAATTCTATTCCGATTAAGAAACGAAGGGAATGGAAATGGAATGTGTGGATGCTGAGGTGAGTCTACCCGCTCACTTCCGAATCAAATTTTGGATGAGGTTTGTTGTGAAATCTAGATGGATTTTGCCCAGCTTAGTGGGCGCTTTTGGTTCTCTGTTGATTTCGACCAATACAGCACTGGCAGGAACGCTACAGGACTGGCAGTTTGATGCCAATCAAAACCGCCTAACGTTGGTAACCGATGAAGCTGTGCAGCCCCGTGCGCAGTTAATCGCGAATCCGACTCGGCTGGTGATTGACCTGCCAGGGGTTCAGTTGGGGCGTTCTACCCTACGGCGCTCTGTGGGTGGAGCCGTGCGGGAAGTGCGCTTCGGGCAGTTCGATGCCCAAACAACCCGCGTGGTGATCGAGCTCAATCCGGGGTATGTGCTGAACCCAGAAGAGATTCTCATTCGGGGGCAGACGCCGTCTCAATGGACGGTGCAGTTGCCGACGCCGGACTATGATCCCGACCTGGCGCAAGCCCCAACCCCAGCCCCAGAGCCCGACCCGACGACGCCCCAACCAGCTCCACCGGAGCAAGCGCCGCCGGAATCGTCTGGCTTGGCAGAAATCGTTGATGTGCAGGAGATTGCCAATGGCTTCTTCATCCGCACCCGTGGCGGCATGCCCGAGGATGTGGATCTGGATCGCAACCGCGATCGCGATGAGCTGGAGTTGGATATGGAAAATACCCGCGTGCCCGAACGGTTGGATGAACAAACCGTGGAGGTTGGGCGCAACGGGGTCGAAGAGATCGAGATTGAGCAACGTCGCCGCGATCGCGCCCGCTTCACCTTTGAACTGGAGGATGAGGATACCAACTGGATTGCTAGCGTTGCGCCCAATGGCATTACCCTGGTGCAGAGCCGCCTGCGGGGCGATCGCGTGGTCATGAGCCGCGATCCATTGCCGATGCCGCCCGTGTCGCAAAATCCGACGCCACCGGCTCAGCCACCTACAACGCCCAGCCAGCCCCCCGTACAACCGCCGCGAGACGAGCGGACGCAGATCCAATCCATTGCGCTATCTCCCGATGGCGATCGCCTGCTTATTCGCACCAGCCAGCCGTTTGAGTATCGAACGGAGCGCGATCGCGGATCCGACAACATCAACATCATCATTCCCTCGGCGGAACTGGCTCAACAAATCCCGAACCCCGACCTGAGTAGCAATAGTCCGCTACGGCGGGTGCGGTTGCGCCAGGAAAACGGCTCGGTTGTGATCCAGGTTGAGCCATCCTCCGGTGTCCGCGTTGGCGAAGTTAATGAAGTCACCCGGCAGGTGCTGGCCGTTGAACTACAACGTCCGCGGACCCCTGCTCCGGCGCCTACGCGTCCGGCTCCGAATGTTGGCGACCTACCCAATCTGAACAACAGCCGTCTGACGGTTACCATTGATCCTGGCCATGGGGGTCGTGACCCTGGTGCTGTGGGCATTGGCGGCATGGAAGAAGAAGACATTGTGTTAGATGTCAGCTTGCAGGTCGCGCAATTGCTCGAACAGCAGGGCGTGCAAGTGGTGATGACCCGCCAGTCGGACACAGAAGTCGATTTGGAACCTCGGGTACAAATTGCAGAGCGCGCCAATGCTAATATCTTCGTCAGCATTCACGCCAATGCCTTGAGCATGTCGCGCCCCGATGTGAACGGTATCGAAACCTTCTATGCCTCTGCGGAGGGGGCACGGCTAGGACGGGTCATCCACGATAATATGGTGCCCGTGTCGGGAATGCGCGATCGCGGCCTCAAATCTGCCCGCTTCTATGTCATCCGCAACACGTCTATGCCAGCGGTTTTGTTAGAACTGGGATTTGTTACGGGAGCCGAGGATGCACCCCGGCTGGCGGATCCACAATGGCGTTCACAAATGTCCGCTGCGATCGCCCGTGGAATCCTACAATATCTCCAACAAAACTACTGATCCCACCTTGAAGTGAACCCCTTGAGTCACACGAATCCTTCCAAATCTCATCCATCCAACGCCTCTGGCTCTGTGCCGGAGGCGTTTTCGCCCCATTCCATCGGTGTCTTTGACAGTGGTGTCGGTGGGCTAACGGTGCTGCGCCAACTCTATCGGCACTTGCCTCAAGAGTCCTACCTCTATTTCGGCGATACCGCCCGGCTACCCTATGGCACGCGGTCGGAAGCGGAGATTCTGCAATTTGTCCGCGAAATTCTTCATTGGATGCAAAGCCAGGGTGCAAAGATGGTGCTGATGGCCTGCAATACCAGCTCAGCGCTAGCCCTAGAGACCGTGCGATCGGAATTTCCGCTGCCCGTTTTGGGGGTTATTCTTCCCGGTGCGCGAGCCGCCGTTCAAACCGGACGCCGCATTGGGGTGATTGCGACCCCAGCGACTGCCGCCAGTGGGGCCTATGGTCGGGCGATCGCCGAAATTGATCCCACTGCCCAGGTGTGGCAAGTGGGTTGTCCTGAATTTGTCCCGCTGATTGAGCAAAATCAAATTCACACCCCCGTTATGGAGCAGGTTGCCCGCGACTATCTGGCACCACTGATCGATCGCCAGATCGATACCCTGGTTTATGGTTGCACTCACTATCCGCACTTGGAGCCTGTCCTCCGTAAAATTCTGCCGTCTACCGTGCGCCTGGTCGATCCAGCCGTCTCTATGGTGGCGGCGGCTGAGCAAGAGCTAGACGCCCTGGGCCTACGCTGGGAGCAAAGTGGAGCTGTTACCAAGCACCCCACCCGCTTCTGTGTCAGTGGTGAGCCGCAGCAGTTTGCGACCCTCTCTGCCCAGTGGCTGGGGCAGCGACCATCGGTTGAATGTGTCAACGTTGCCGACAGCGTTTTACGAACGTCGGCTTCGTGAGTTCGGCGGCGAATAGTGGTGAGCGATCGCAGCTAGACTCTGCTGTTCCATCAGCGAGACATTCACAGATAAAATTTATACAGCCCTTACGTAAAGCAGTCTCCGATGAAGATATTTGTGCGGAACTTATGGGCACGATAAACTTATGTCTACGCACAGTAGGATTAATCAGGGATCCTTCTATGTCTATCTGGTGATGTAGAAGGGTAGTGTGGTCTAGAAGTTTAACCAAGCAGCATTGATAGGCCCATCCAAACGATGCATACTTATAGCGTTTGGATACTGCTTGCTTGGATAGTGGTTTGGTGAAAAGTCCCAGGCGTTTTCCTTCCTGCTTATATGATTAGCCACGGTTACAGGCTCTACCATGCTTATTTCAGATACGGCTCTAGGGCGCTACGCGCCTGACTTTGAGTTGCCCGGTATCACGGGACAAGTTCATCATCTTCGCTACTACCTCACCTGCTTTTCGCTCGTGGGGGTTGTGTTTTTGGCGCACGAATGTCCATTCGTCGAGCAATCGCTCCCTTACCTAAAGCAGCTACAGCAGAACTTTCAGTCCGATGGCTTTATGCTCATTGGCATCAATGCAAATGACGGTGTCCAGTCCCCCATCGATCGTCCCCCCCATCTGGAGACTTTCGCTGACGACTGGCAACTGAATTTTCCCTATCTCCGTGACGAAACCCAGGATGTAGCCGAAACATTCGGCGCAACCCATACCTTGCAGCTTTTTCTGATTGACCAAGAAGGGGTCGTCCGTTTCAGTGGTGGCATCGATTCACAGGTAGAAGAGGCGATCGCGGCTCTTTTGCAGCAACAACAACCGTCTCAAGTACAGACGGCAATTTCGGGTACACCCCTCAAGTTGCGCCGTTAATAGCCTACTCGGCTCTTGATCTATCTGAGCCTCGACGGGGAGGGCGGATGCAACGCATCCGCCCTCCCAGCAAACTGGCAAGAAATATTTTCAACAAGACTTGCGCATTTTGTTGATGTTGCGGCTGCGACGCGGCCACAACATCAACGGATTCAATCAGGATGATGCAAAACTTGCGTCATACCAATTCTACAAAAACCAACATCAGATATTTTTTTGAAAGCCCCGCAGCGCGGGGCTTTCAAAAAAATATCTGTAGTGGATTCTTAGCGAATTGGTATAAGTCCTGTTCAAGTGAACTGACTTGGCGCACCCGATTGCCAAAGACTCAGGGGGAGCAGCCGTTCTAGATCCAGCTGTGCGGCTTCCTGTGCCAATTTTGTGAGATTGGTGGGTTCGGATAGGTGGGGGAGGGTTCCGAGTACGGGGACTCCTGTGAGGGTCTGGATTAGCTCAGGAGGCGCCCATTCATCGCTTTGTTTAGGGCTCATCGGTTGCAGGCAGTTGAGGACAATGCCTTTGAGGTGAATATGGGCTTGACGGGCAAGCGCGACATGGGACACGGCTTGCCCAATGCTGCCGAGGCGCACCGGAACGACGAGGACGCAGGGTAAGCGCCAATCCCAGGCCATGTCGGCGACGGTACTCTCTGCCGTGAGGGGTGAGCCCAGCCCTCCAAAGCCTTCGATTAAGACCCAGTCGCGATGGCGGGCGAGGGTTTCAAATGTTGTCCAGACCGTATCCAGAGAAATGGAACGATGTTCGCGCTCTGCAGCAATGGGAGGGGCGATCGCTGTCTCAAAGTGGATAGGGTTAATCTCCTCTGAAGACTGGTTCAGGGAGAATAGGCGCGGGTAGAGGTCGCGATCGCTGCCCCCAGCCTGTACGGGCTTAAAAATACCGAGCGATCGCCCAGCATAATAGGTTTGCCAGTAGGCCGCGAGCGCTGCGGTCACAACCGTTTTGCCGACGCCCACATCTGTTCCAGCAATCAACAGCGTGTTCAACGCACTGCCCCCCGAACGATTCGTACAAATAGCCTAAACCTTTAGCATACTCTGACCCGGTAAAGGATGCAGAGTGACCCAAAGGTCGTCAACTTGCAAGGTTATGGTCTTTCGCTAAGTACAGGACAAAAAATCGAACCCCAGCGAAAACCCTTGATTTTGTATAGCGCGGGCATCGCCCACGCTATACAAAATCAAGGGTTTTCTAGGTTTTGTCCTGCACTCAGGGTCTTTCGTCAGGGCGCCTACCGAGGGTGGTATTTCAAGATTGACACTTATATTGGCGTGATGGATGTTGGCGTGATGGATCAATCGACCTCAACGTTCAGCACAAAATTGACAACTTGGTCAGCAAAGACATCAATTTGATAGCGCCCATCCGTTGCAGCTTCAACTCGCGCACCGTCGCCGGACACCTGACCCGTGGGCTGTCCTGCGGGTTCGCGCAAGTTCAGCGAAACATCGCCCTGAATCACTTCTACCCGTAAAACTTCGCCAGGGCGGAGCCGCACCCGATAGCGCAGGAGGCGATCGTCGCTCACCTGATCTGCAATCTCGATGCTCTCTCCTGGCTCAACATTGAGAGCCTGAGTGTCAATATCACTAGGGGGTTCGGGTTCTGGCTCGGGTTCCGGTTCCGGCTCGGGTTCCGGCTCCGGTTCGGTTTCACGGCTCAGACTCAGGGAGTAGTCCACCTGCTCTCCATCATCCTCTTCCGGTTCTAGGTAAATGATGTAGTCTCCAGCTCTGGGTATGGTGCCATCCCAAGAGGTGACTTCGGAGGAATCCCCATCAAACACAGCTTGATCCGGCGTGAAGATCGTCATCACGACATCGTCTCCATCCAGGTCAGCGGAAAGGCGATCGCCCGCCTCCAGCGTCAGGATGTAGTTGATCGCCTGATTGGAGCGCAGGGTTCCCCGCAAGGTGGTTTCTGCGCCTTGGTTCAGGCTGATGCGTTGGTCAAAGACGACGGGTTCATCGGGGGTTGGCGATGGGCTGGGGGTTGGTGATGGTGATGGCGTTGCCGTTGGAGAAGGAGCAACGGTTTCTGTCGGGGTCGGCTGTGGCTCAGGCTCTTGAGTATTGAGTAGCGCACTCATCACTGCCCAGGAAGTGATTCCCGCGACGATGGCCAGCCCACCAAAAATACTGACCACCGCCCAGGGATTATCCCAAATGCCCCGATCCGACGTGGTTGGTGTTGAGGGTGGGGGTGACACAGCCTGTCGCGTCGTGGCAGGGCGACGCGATGTCGGTGGACGCATGGCTGTCGGATCGGGTACCGAACGGCGACCCACCGCGACGGTTTGCATATGTGATAGGTCGGGAGCCTGGGGCGCAGGTACTGGTGGCGGAGCTGGCAAGGACGGTGAGGTTGGCGGCGGATTGTAAGGGGAAACCGATCGCGATGCCGCCGATGAATTCAGATCCTGAAGGGCGCGGGCGACCTCGCTCACCGATTGGTAGCGATCGCCTGGGCGATAGCTCAACATCCGGTTCAAAATGGCGGCAAACCCGGCACTCACATTGGCATGGCGCTGCCAGTGCCAGACCAGGCTAATATCGTCAAATAGCTCCTGGGGCTCCCGCCCTGTCATCATTACCACCACAGTCACGGCCAGGGCATACAGGTCGCTATTGGGATAGGCGCGCCCCGTTTGCATTTGCTCACTGGGGGCATAGCCCAGCTTACCGACGGTGGTGACGCCAGACACCCCAGTACCCTGGAGCTGCATTTGTGTGGCGATCGCCTTGACCACCCCAAAATCGATGAGTACAGGGAGGTAGTCCGATTGCCGCAGAATTATATTGTCGGGAGCAATATCCCGATGAATGATGCCCTTGGCATGGAGGTGTGCCAGCACCGGCAACAACTGCCGCATCAGTTGCATCCCTTCCGTTTCAGAGAACGTCAGGTTCTGCGCTTTGCGATCGTTCAGCAGTTCGCGGTAGGTCTTGCCCCCCACATAATCCTGCACAATGAACAGCCGTCGATCTTCCTCAAAGGTTGCTCGAAACTGCGGAATTTGGGGATGCGAGATCTGATACAGCGTTTCGGCTTCCCGCCGAAACAGTTCGCGCGCTTTGCCCAGAGCGTTTTCTCCAACCTGGCTGGGGATGAATTCTTTGACAGCGCAGCGCTCATTGAAGCGCCCCATGTCCTCCCCGAGGTAGGTGCGCCCAAATCCGCCCTGCCCCAAGGTGCTGAGCAGGCGATAACGATTTTGCAAAACAACACCAGCCGAAAGGGAAGATTGCATGGTTCAGCCCCGTCTGAAGATTCAGGAAAAACCCATTGAACTACATCATGATGCCCCTTGGTTCCGGAAAGTTACCGAGTTCGTTTGCGGATCCTGTTCCGGTGCGTTCACGATCGCGAATGGTAGAGCATGGATCAACATCCGCAGACGAGGCCACAGAAACCGGAAGCGTCACTGATCTCTTTCATGACACTAACCCATAGAAGCGCGATCGCAACTAGCTAGTGTACCGCCTTCTTAGCTGCCCTATGTCTGATACCAATTCAACGAAAACCAAAATCAGATAATTTTTGAAAGCCGCGCACTGCGCGGCTTTCAAAAATTATCTGTCGTGGATTCTTAGCAAATTGGTCATACCCCTGAGTACAGGACAAAACCCAGAAAACTCTTGATTTTGTGTCCCGTCCTTAGGCCCCACCCTGTCTCCGCGTGTAAGCGCAAGCCCATCATCCCACCCGAGTAGAGCCAATGACTGATCATGCAAAAGGCGCGCCTCCCAAGAAGACACGCCTGTTAACCATCTAAGGTTTGTTCAAAGCACTGGATGCAGTGCTGCTTCACCTTTCTACAAGAGCACACCCAGAACAGCGACAATCGGCTAACTCGGTTTAACCGAATCGGCCACTGACATAGTCTCGGGTTGCTTGCTGAGCCGGGTCGTTGAAAATGGTTTCGGTGGATGCATATTCCACCAGATAGCCCTGCTTACCCCCTTTGTCGGTCTGGCGGGCATTGAAAAAGGCCGTGTTGTCAGATATCCGCGCGGCCTGTTGCATGTTGTGAGTCACGATGACGATGGTGAAGTTCGTCTTCAGCTCTTGCATCAGGTCTTCGATTTGCAAAGTGGAGATGGGGTCGAGGGCCGAGCAAGGCTCGTCCATCAACAACACTTCAGGTTCGATGGCGATCGCCCGGGCGATGCACAAACGCTGCTGCTGACCACCGGAGATCGATAGTCCACTTTCGCTGAGCTTATCCTTCACTTCATCCCACAGGGCGGCTCCCCGCAGCGACTGCTCCACTAGCTCATCCATATTGCCTCTGTAGCCATTGATCCGGGCACCAAAGGCAATGTTTTCGTAAATCGACTTGGGAAAGGGGTTCGACTTTTGGAAGACCATCCCAACCCGGCGGCGCAGCTCGGTGGGGTCAACTCTAGGAGAGTACAAATCCTCACCGTCGAAGTAGATTTTGCCGTTGATATGAGCGCCAGGAATCAGGTCATTCAGGCGATTGAAACAGCGCAAAACCGTACTTTTACCGCAACCAGATGGACCAATTAAGGCCGTAATTTTGCGAGCCGGAACATCGAAATTTACGCCCTTTACCGCGAGAAAAGATCCGTAGTAGTAGTCGGTATTTTCTACACGGAACGTCACGTCTGTATCGATCGTTGTCGAAGAAGTATTTGACTGCATGGGGATTTTCCCTCTAACCGAAAAGTGAATTGATAAGCGACAAGTGAACTGGGAAGCGATCGCTACAAAGATTGCTTCTGGAAGCGATTACGGATGTAAATCGCCGTACCATTCATGAGCAACAACACCACCAGCAGCACAATGATGCCCGCCGCCGCGTTGGTGTGGAATTCTTCTTGGGGCCGAGAGGTCCAGTTGTAAATCTGAATCGGCATGGCCGAGAAAGAGGAGAAGGGATTGTTGGGTAGAAATGCCACAAACGTCTGTGCCCCAATCACAATCAGCGGTGCTGTTTCGCCGATCGCTCGGGACAAAGCAATAATCGTTCCGGTCATAATGCCAGGAATGGCCTGAGGGAGCACATGAGACCAGACGGTTTGCCAACGGGTTGACCCCAGCGCCATCCCAGCCAGCCGCAGGCTGTCGGGAACGGCCTTCAACGACTCACGGGTCGAGACAATAATCACTGGCAAAATCAGCAAGGCCAGGGTCAACCCCCCCGAAAGCAAGCTTCGTCCTTGGGTAATCGCTCCCAATAGTTGAACGAACATCGCCAGACCCAGCAGACCGTAGATAATTGAAGGAACGGCTGCCAAGTTACTAATGTTGATTTCTAGCGTACGCGTAAACCAATTGTCGCTTGCAAACTCTTGCAGATAAATCCCTGCGCCAACCCCAATAGGGAAGGCAAACAGCGCCGTGATTCCGAGCAACCAGAGGGTGCCGACCAGGGAAGACGCAATCCCGGCTTGTTCGGGACGACGGGAAGGGAAGCTGGTGAGAAAATTCCCCGTTAGCCGGGGCAGCCCGTCAAGAAACGTGTCCAGGATAAGAATAGCCAGAACGATCAAGCCGATAAAGGTGGCAATCCAGGTAATGATCCTGAAGATATTGTCATACTGATAGCGACGCTTGAGATTCGGCTCGAAATCACCCTGTGCAATATCAATACCACCCGGAGGCTTTGCGGGCAGAGCATTTGGATCACTTGTAGTCATTCGTACTTCTCCTGGAA
This sequence comes from Vacuolonema iberomarrocanum LEGE 07170, assembly GCA_015207365.1. Taxonomy (GTDB): domain Bacteria; phylum Cyanobacteriota; class Cyanobacteriia; order Elainellales; family Elainellaceae; genus Vacuolonema; species Vacuolonema iberomarrocanum. Next base: position 165,318 of record JADEXA010000004.1, on the reverse strand, counting down.
ACGACGGACAAACCAGAAACTAAACACATTGAGCGACAGCGTGATGAGGAATAGTGAGGTACCAACGGCAAACAGCGTGTCGTACTTCAATGTGCCGACGGCCACATCGCCACCCGCCACCTGAACAATGAAAGAGGTCATGGTTTGAATGGCGACCCGAGGATCTAGCGTCAGGGTAGGATTCTGCCCCGCTGCCAGCGTTACAATCATCGTTTCACCCACGGCTCTAGAAACGCCCAAAATCACCGCTGCAACAATACCGGACAAGGCCGCTTTGAGGACAACGTTGATGATCGTTTCACGCTTTGTAGCTCCGACCGCATAAGACGCTTGTCGCAAGCTGTTGGGAACCGCATAAATGGCATCTTCACTCAGGGATGCAACGATCGGCAGGATAGAAATTCCAAGCACGAGCCCTGCACTCAAACCGTTGAAGGTTTGCAGCCCTAAGAAAGGCATAACAGTGCGGAGGAAAGGGGTCACAAACAGCAGTGCAAAGTAGCCAAAGACAACACTCGGAACCCCTGCCAGAATTTCCAGAGCAGGCTTGAGCCAAGCCCGCACACTGCGGGGAGCATATTCGCTCAAGCAAACCGCTGCCAGAATTCCCAAAGGAACGGCGACCAATAGGCCAATAAATGCCGTTAGGAATGTGGCACTAACCAACACAAAAATGCCGTATTGCGGGTCAGTAAAAAGTGGAGTCCACTGAGTATCAAAGAAAAAATCAGTAAAAGGGACTTGCCGGAAAAACTTGATCGTTTCAATAAGGAGTGTGTAAAGAATGCCAGCCGTTGTCACGATGGACAGCAAGGCACAAGCTCCAAACAAAAACTTTACAATCAGCTCGTCTCGCTTGCTCTTGCTGCGATTAGGCCGCCAGAGATCCGATCGCCCACCTCCGGGTTGCACGCTATCAGTCATGGGTCTCCTCGACTATTTCCTCTAGCCAAAATATTTAACGTAAAAAAACTCGCTGAATTCCATCTGTTTGAATGAATTGGATGAAAGCCAGGTCAAATCTCGAAATCTGACCTGGCTTTACCCTAATGGCTAGATTGCCATTGCGGTTGTATCAGACCAAACGTTGAACAGCTCTATTGAACTTTTGCTTGCTCTGCAGCGTACTGATCGTCGTTGAGGGAAACGTAACCCGTCTCATCAACGAAGGTTCGGTTGGCCGGATCCAGTACAAAGTCAACAAATGCTGCAACTTGAGGCTTCTCTTCCATCGCCGATACCTTGACGTACATGAACAGTGGGCGGGAGAAGGGAGTGTATTCACCAGCCAGCACCGCTTCCTGAGAAGGCGCAACACAACCTTCTCCACCGTCGATTTCCAAGGATGTCAACTGATCTTGGTTTTCGATGTAGTACGCGAACCCAAAGTAGGCCAACGCACCTGGATCCCCTTCTACACCCTGTACCAACTGGTTGTCGTCTTCACTAGCGGTGTAGTCACCCCGGCTTGCGCCCCCGTCACCGTTTACGGTTTCGGTGAAATAGTCAAAGGTACCAGAATCTGTACCTGGTCCGTAGAGCAGCAATTCCTGATCGGGATACTCTGGGTTAACCTGATTCCAGTTTGTGACGGTGCCCTGAGATTCGGGTGCCCACATCGTTTGCAACTCTTCGATGGTCATGCATTGTGCCCAGTCGTTTTCGGGGTTGACCACGACTGTCAATGCGTCGGTTGCAACCGCTAGCTCAACGAACTCAATGCCGTTGGCTTCGCAATTGGCAATCTCATCTTCTTCGATGGGGCGAGATGCGTTAGAAATATCCGTTTCGCCTGCGCAGAACTTCTCGAAACCGCCACCGCTACCGGAGGTACCTACGGTGACATTGGTTCCAGGGGTGGCTGCCATGAACTCTTCTGCCATTGCTTCAGCGATGGGGAAAACGGTGCTGGAACCGTCGAGGAGCACGTCACCACTCACGTCCGCGCCACCCTCAGCCATTTCAGTATCTTCACCTTCTGCCCCTACTTCTGCTTCGGGGTCGGCCTCAGTTGTCGTGGTACCACCGCAAGCAGCGATGGTCAGAGTTACGGCGGTCAATGCAGCAAATGCCACATTACGCTTATTCCAGAATTTGAATGCCATAGGTCGGTGGTTTCCTTCTTCGTTGTCGAGAATTCGGACGATGGCATTCTACATAGTAATCGTAAAGATGAGGTTAAGTCGCACAGGATACATCTTTCAGGATCCGTCTCTGGATTCTGCGTAGGGGCAGAGTTGCGCTAATGGGTGAATAATGGGGAATTCGGTCAAAAACCGGATGTTTAGCTCAAAATAGTTCGTTTTGATACGAGTCGTTTCCGTAGAACGTCTTTTCTTCCGGCATGATGCGGTACTAGTCGAAGCGGGGCGATCGCTCTTGATACACCAGATATAGTGCTTCTAAAAAATCCTCCGAGGTCATATTGGGAGGAATCACTTCGAATTTGATCAGCTCACGGATTTGCTGGGCAAGCTTCATGCTGACCTCAACCTGAGACCGAGATGTCATGGCGTTGCGGCGGCGCAGATAGGCTCGAATTACCGCAAAGTCATCGGGAGTGAGATGATCGAGATCCGATGTTTCGGGCAGTTCTCGTGCCAGTTGTTGGGCCCGTTCAGAGCACAGGATATCGGTTTTGCTCCCGTCGCGTTCCTCTTGAACCACGAGCGTCCCGGCAACCAAGTCGCCAATGCGCTTTTCTTGCTTATTCAGCAGGATAAAAAATAAGCCAATGAAGAACACATCATCCACAGGGCGAAGGAGCGATCGCAACACCGCTTGATTCAGCCCCACAGGGCGACCATCATCCCGAACGACGCGAATTTTGGCGAGGCGTTTGCCCGGGGTTTGCCCCTGCCAGCGGACTTCGAAAAAGACAAAGTAGCCGACAAAGATCGAAAAGTTGAAGATCAGGAAAATGGCCAGAAGCCAGAGGGGAACGGAACTAAAATCTCCCTCTAGACGCGTAAGGTAATCAAGGAGTTGGATGGAGGCAAAAATCCAGACAATCAAATGCCCAATAAGGATTAATCCCAGCACCTGGTAGTCAATGAACAGCGCAAACACCCGATTGCCAATGCCTGCCAGGGCAAATTCGAGTTCGACACTTTCGGGCGTAGAGAGGGTAAAGCGGTTGTTATAGCGCATATCTAGGTGGGGGGGAGGCGATCGCCCAAATCACGCAAAACGATATCGATGCCTTCGCGTCGACTCCGCAAATCGTAGTAGACCACCGCTTTCATCGACTGCCAGAGGGGGAGCAAAACAATGCCAGCGAGCAGCGATATAAGCACACTCAGGATGTAGATAAACCCGATGAAGGCAAAGCTGTCTTCCGGAACGACGGTGGCTAGGGCTTCTTGAATGGCGGTTCCCGCCACCTGCACAACCGCTTGTAAGGGGAAGGCAATAATCGTCGTTACCGTGAAGATCAAGAAAACGCGCCAGACATTGCTCCGCGTCAGTTCCCAGCTGCGGCCAATCGAATCGGTAGCTGTGATCCGGGTTTCTACGGCAAGGGGTAGATCAGCAACCGAAAAGCGTACCCCAAACCAAGCGAGGAGGACAAAAAAGATCAGGATAACGGCCAGCAAAATCAAAACGGAAAGGACAACGAGCGTGGGGTTGACGGCACTGGCTGCAGTCGGGTTCTGTAGAAATGGTGCCCCTCCCATGGCAGCAAAGATGGCCACAATGGAGATCGCCGCCAGGATATACAGAACGATGAACATCACGGTGAAAATCAGCCCAATCAAAAAATTCAGCAGGAGAAAACTCCACCTACGGGAACCCGTGAAGCGGCGGGTTTGGGCAAGGGTCTCGTCCTGATTGGTCAGTTCATTGAAGGCGAGTCGAGCGATCGCTGCCGCATCGCCGAGATAATGCGCAAAGCAAACGAGTAGCAACGCTATCCAGGCAGGGATCAGTAAAAACAGCAGGTTGAAATAGTCCTGCGCGACAAAAAAGAAAATGGCGATCGGCAGTATCACGAGCCAGGGAATGGTCGCCCAGAGGGTGGCGAGCGTTGCAAGCCGCAGGTAAGGCTTCCAATTGGTGGTGTAGAGTCGGAAGCCTGTATTCACCACGTTCCCCACGGTCATGGGTTCGATGGGATCTTGAGTATCAAAGCTAGGTGTCATATTCGGTGCCTTTCGATGCCGGAATGAGTTATCCCATTGGGCAACTATGCTGGAAACCAGAGAGCTGTCAAATAAAAGCGGTTTGAGGCTATCGTAGTCTACGCTAATAGAAGTCTTCCACTGAAAATCTGCCCATTCCAAGAAAATCAAACAAAGAAATGGTTGAAAAGGTTGATTTGTCCTGCCTGACACAATTTTTCTGGTTTGGTAAGCAGACGAATCAATCTTTTCCTAAGTGTTTCAATCGGTTTCCATAGAAGAATACGGTAAGAAACGGGTCAATGCCTATGAACGTGCAGCGCTGGATTGCTCGTCGAGAATCCGATTGGACTGATCTGTCGAAGTTGTTGGCACGAGCTGAGAAACAGGGGTTGCGATCGCTCTCTGCGCCGGAAATTCACCGTCTGGCTAGCCTCTACCGCTCGGTTTCAGCCGATCTAGCGCGTGCGCGAACCCAGCAGGTGAGCAACCGTTTGGTAAAAGACTTGCAGCGGCTCACCAGTCGAGCCTACAGCCAGGTCTACCAAGGGTCTCGACGGCAGGAATGGCAAGCGGTTTTGGATTTCTATCGCTGGGGGTTTCCCGCAACGGTACAAGACTCGGCGGGTTACATTGCATTGGCGATCGCCCTCTTTTTTGGGGCGCTAGCCGTTGCCTGGTGGCTAGCCTGGACGGATCCGGCCTTCATGCCGCTAATTGTGCCGCCGCATATCATCAGCCTGGTGCGCGACGACCAAGAGCTATGGATGGGGTCAATTGTAGGTATCGAACCCTTTGCGTCCAGCAGCATCATGATCAACAACATCCGCGTCTCGTTTACGGCGGTTGCTGGAGGCATTACGGCTGGGCTCCTGACGACCTACATTATGCTGCTAAACGGCTGTCTGATTGGGGCGATCGGTGCACTGGTGACGCAAAATAACCTGGCCTATCCCTTCTGGGCCTTTGTTTTTCCCCATGGTTCTTTGGAGCTACCCGCTATTTTCATTGCGGGGGGAAGTGGGCTGTTGCTCGGGCGGGCGCTGCTGTTTCCGGGGCGTATGCGGCGTATTGATGCTCTCAAGCACTACGGGCAACAAGCGGCTCGTCTGGTCTACGGCATTATCCCGCTGCTGGTGATTGCCGGGATCATCGAAGGTTTCTTTTCGCCCAATCCTGGTGTTCCCGATGCGATGAAGTATCTGGTGGGTAACCTCCTCTTTATTGGATTGTTGGTGTATTTGCAGCAGCGGCGATCGCCAGCTATCTCCGCTAGCCCAGATGCTATCCTTGCAAAATTTCGGTCATACAAATCCGGTTGAAGAACCCAACTATCGTTTGTGTCCGCTGCACTACAGCGGGCACAAATTACCAATAATTTAACCAGGTTTGACATAATATCAATTCTACGAAGAACAAAACCAGATCATTTTTTGAAAGCCCCGCACTGCGGGGCTTTCAAAAAATGATCTGTAGTGGTTTTTTAGCGAATTGGTGTAACGTGAGTCTCCAAGGGTTGGCTCTTTACTGAAAAGCGTTGATTTTTCAGACATAATCGGCCTGAAAAATCAACACTGCAAGGAATCGTCTAGCGCTTGTGACGGATGATCGTCGAGATCAACGACTAGCTTCCTGATTGGTGGATGGCGTAAGCGAGCCCCACCTGCTGTTCGGGAGACAGGACATCGAAGGCAAACGGCAGCATAGCGGCGGGAACTAGAGCATCCCTCGTCACCATGACGGTTTGATTTTCCGCACTGCGCAACACTAATCGCTCATCTTTGAGCCGCAACTTATAAAGGCTGGTTTCGTCGGGTGCGGTGATCTCAAAGCCGTAAGCCCGTTCTTGGATGCCATAGACGGCTTCCCCATCTGCGGTCTCAAATTGGTAGTTACCATCACTAAATCGACGGAGCACATAGCTCTCTTCGGGCTGGTCGGCGTTGCCCACAACCCACTGTTCATCACCGACGGTAACAACGGCTAGCGCTGCGCCCGCTGCATCTTCGACCTGCACAGACTGATCTGCATCGGTTGTTAGTTCGAAGGACGCCGCACCACCTTCAAGGGTGGCTTCGCTCCCTTTTATCCTCAGCACCAGGACCTCTTCGCCACTATTAGCGCGCAGGCGGATGCGTTCGGACCCCGAGGGAGCGGGACTGGTTTCGGCTGGGGCTTCAGAGATCTCATCGGTGGGCTGAGGGTCAACCGAGTCACCAGTGCTGCAACCGACCATGAGTGCCAGGGCGAGGGTGGCACCGCTATAGGCAAAGGTACGAAAGAAAGAAGGCATGGTCATCTCCTTGGAAATAGCCGTGAAAATACTGCGATGTTCTTTGTCTTTCTGATTTTGGTTGTTTGAAAGAACCGTTTGAAGGATGTGATGTCCACAGCAGGTTTCTTGAGCTGCTATCTGTCTTGAGCGGCTATCGGATAGCTGCTGCCTAAGTGATTGAATGCATTGCATCAGCCGTTCAATACCAGCCTGCCATTATCCGGTAAGTTAATGGGTTTTGCCATCAACCAGTGGACAGGTGTGAAGCGATCGCCCAAGTGTCCTCATTCAGGGGCTGCCTCTGGGCGCACCTCTTGGAGCTCGCTGACATAGAATACCAGGCGAAAGCGCTGATTCATTTCGCGGGAGAGAAACTCTTCGACCAGGTGTACCTGATTTGGAGTGGGGGGTGTGCTACTGCTGACAAAGAGGTTAACTTCTGGAACCCTCTGCTGCCAATCCACGATTAGCCGATCGAGGGTGACCTGCTCCCCAACCGTTTCCGTTTGCAGTAAAACATTGCGAATAGCACGGGTGAGGGTTGTTTCCCGCAGAAACTGGCGCAGACTCAAACCCAAGGGAATCATCAGGAGTACCGTCATACCAAAGGTGATGGACAATGCCTTGCGCGTGTGAGGTGTATTGGCAGGTGTATAGCCCGCCATGATGAAAACAATCATGCAGGAGAGCGTAATGCCTAGCCAGTTTGTGAGAAACAGCAACAATGATCCCTGGGTGATGCTCCAGGTCTGCGCAAAGAGTCCTGCGGGCAACCCCAATCCCACCACACAGAGCGGAGGTGCTAGGGCAACGGCGATCGCCGTCCCCGCCACCGCATCACCAATTTTCTCTTCCACTTTGACATAGGCACTGATGGCACCTGCGGCGACCGCGACCCCCATATCTAGCAGGTTGGGTTCAGTCCGCGACAACACCTCTGAGCCAAACTCCGTTACATCCAATGTCATCGCGACCAGAGCGGCCAGGGCAATCGTGACACCTGAACCGATAAGAATGGCGCGCAGACTGCGCTGTAGCAACGCCAGATCGCCCTCCAAAATGCCGAAGGCCAGAGCGCGGATCGGTCGCATCAGCGGAGCAATAATCATTGCGCCAATAATGATCGCCGCACTGTTGTTGAGCAACCCGAACGTCGCAATGAGCCCAGAGCCAACCACCAATGCGATGTAACTCGATTCCAGCCGTGCTTCTCCAAACAACTCACGCCGGAGCTCATTGATGACCTCGGATGGCACCCGCTGCCGGAAGAAGAACAGCGTGAGGATCATCGTGAGAATTGTACGGAACAAAGACAGCAACGGTTTCAGCATAAGTCCAGGAGATAGGCAAACGTTTGGAGCTTTCTGAGCAGTAACTACAACTATCTAACGGTTTGATCAACTGTTTGTTCTAGCCGACTCTCTCCCCACATGTTTTGTTCGCGATGACCCTTGGCTTAAGCATTATTTCCCTATTCGTTCTCCTTCATGTTGCCATGGTTTAATCTCGTGGCCATTATGGCGGGTCTAGTAAAGGAGAAAAACAAAGAACCCTTAAATTTGGGTGGCGCGAGCACTGCCCTCACTACCCAAATTTAAGGGTTTTAGCAGGGTTTTATTTTTTGTTCTGTATTTAGATGGCGGGAGAAAGGGCTAGGATTGCCATGAAGCTATTTCCATGCGGTACCTTGTGATTCCTCGACCAACCGATTTGCCCTTCCCAGACGACATCGCCGATCCGGCCAACCTGCCGGACGCATCTGAGTCTGCCTTTCACCATACGCCTGTGCTGCTGGAAGCGGTTCTGGAGGGCTTGGCGATTCAGCCCCAGGGGCGATATTTGGATGCGACGTTAGGGGGCGGTGGGCATAGTCGGCGCATTTTGGAATCAGCGCCAGGGGTAGAAGTGGTCGGGTTGGACCAAGATGCGCGGGCGATCGCCGCTGCGCAGAAAAATCTAGGGGAGTTTGGCGATCGCATCCAGTTCCACCACACAAACTTTGTCGACTTTGATCCAAAAGGAGAGGTCTTTGACGGCATCCTGGCGGATTTGGGGGTTAGCTCGGCGCAGTTTGACCAGGCCGAACGGGGCTTTAGCTTTCGCCAAACCGCACCCTTGGATATGCGGATGGACAATCGCCAACCCTTGACCGCTGCCGATCTGGTGAACCACGGGGATGAGGTAGAGCTGGCCAATATTTTCTATACCTACGGCGAAGAAAGGTTATCTCGCCGGATTGCCCGACGGATTGTAGAACAGCGCCCCTTTCAGACCACCACCGAGTTGGCCGAGGCGATCGCCTATAGCGTCCCCAAAAAGTATCGCTATGGCCGCATTCATCCCGCCACCCGCGTCTTCCAGGCACTACGCATTGCTGTTAATCAAGAACTGGATGTCCTCGACCAGTTTTTAGAAAAAGCGCCCACCTGGCTCAAGCCAAATGGACGTATTGTCATCATTAGTTTTCATAGTCTGGAAGACCGAAAGGTGAAGCAAGCGTTTCGCGATCGCCCGGATCTGGCCATCATCACTAAAAAGCCGATTACAGCGGATGAGGCCGAAATTGCCCAGAACAGCCGCTCTCGCTCTGCCAAGCTCCGCGTCGCGTCGCGCCTCCCGACGTGAAACGCCTACTCAGCAGGGGCTTCCTCCGTGGTTTCGGGCACGATGATTTGACAGGGTTGCTCCTGGCAGTTGTTGATGAAAAGCTGTTCGACAAAGGGTTGCTGCCAACTCAGCGGCACTTCCAATAAGTCCCGTGCGCCCGTAAAGCCTTGCCCGATGAATAGCAGCAACGCCACAACATTGAGCATGGCATGGGCTTTACGCCACCGATGCTGCCGATCTTTGTAGATATCTGGCACGATCGCTAGGGAAAAAATCATCAACATGGCTGCCCCCAATCCGTAATAGAAGTGGGAAACCTGCCACTCAAAATCGCGGCGAAAAACGAGAGGATAGAAGTTGCCATCTCCGGCCTGGAAGTTTTGGAAGCCGATGATGACGAGGCCCATGCCGCATAGCGTTGCAAAGATGCCGCGCCAAAGGGGTGTTTTGGCCCGATAGAGCAATACTAATGAGGCGATCGTCGCAATGAAAAAGCCTACGATGATGAAAAATCGGGTGGAATTGGCGGGCCAGTTTTGAGAATCAATCACGAGCTTTTTGAGAATGGGCTGAGCCATTCCCAGTAGGGTAATGCCAACCACAGAGGAACTCAGCCATTTACCAACTTTCAGGTGCTCTGGCCCGGCGCTGGGAGGAATCTTACTTTTGCCCTTTTCTTTGGCTTGTAAACGGCGCTGGCGGGCTTGCCACGCGTAGTAGGTGGTAATTCCAATGAGGGGAAATACATAAAAAACGGCGATCGCCGGATGGAGGATGGTCGCGAAGTCTTTAACACTCATGCAGTGTCTCCCAAAAAATAGGCAAGTGAGGGATCGGTCAGAAATGGAAAGAGCAGTCCATTGCAGAAGAATGGCAGTCAAACTTGTTATGCTGCTCTCGCCGCAGCACGGGGCGGAGCAAAATCCATTGGGCTCAGCGCTGAGCTACTCCTTTTATACGATGGCAACCAGAAAACAGATGTCAGCGTAGTGAATGAATGAGTGGCAAATCAGCCAGATAACAACACCCAAAAGGGAGAAAAATTTACCATGCAGATTCTACCGGGAATTGCAGGTTGAGGGCGTGAATTTGCTTACGGTTTTTATCTGGGCGATCGCAACGGGAACCGCCAGAGTACAAGCCAACCAGGGTGTACCCCATTTTTGGCAACACTTCGGGCTACCATAGAAACATGGTAAATCTGGCAACTAACATCGTCGAAGTTGGGGGGCATCCCCACGCCTACGAACTCACCCCCACCACCCAATCCCCTTCCCCAGTATTGGTATTTGTGCATGGGTGGCTCTTGAGTCGGGCCTACTGGCAGCCTGTCGTCGAACAACTGGCTGATGATTTCCGTTGCCTCACCTACGATCTCCGTGGGTTTGGTGGTTCTCAGATGCAGCAGGTTGACACAAGCTCTAATCCCTCTGCCGCCGTTTCTACCTCAATGGAAGCTCTCCCTGGCTATACGCCTGCTGATTATGCTCGAGATTTAACCGAGCTATTGCAGCGCCTCCAGCTCGACAAGGTTTGGCTCGTTGGACATTCCCTCGGTGGCAGCATTGCACTGTGGGCGGCTGAGCAAATGCCCGACCGTGTCAAAGGCGTGATTTGCGTCAACTCAGGCGGTGGTATTTACCTCAAAGAAGAATTTGAACGCTTTCGAGCGGCAGGGGAAAAGTTGGTCAAGCTCCGCCCTCGCTGGCTGTGCTATTTGCCATTGCTCGATGTAATGATGTCTTGGATGAATGTGGCAAGCCCTCTATCCCTTGCCTGGGGACGGCAGCGCTTGCTGGACTGGACTGTTGCCGAGCGTGATGCTGCGCTGGGTGCCCTGCTAGAATCTACAACCGAAGACGAAGTACATCGCCTTCCCCAAGTGGTTTCTCGGCTACAGCAGCCGGTTTACTTCATCACCGGGCAAAAAGATACGGTGATGGAACCGCAGTATGTGCAGCACCTCGCTAGCTTTCACCCGCTCTTCCAGTCCGAAGAAGGCAACGTCATCCAAATCCCCAACTGTGGCCATCTGGCCATGCTGGAGCGAACGGATAGCGTCGTCGAAAACATTCAGACCATTCTGACCCGCCATCGACAAACGGCTCAGCAAGCTTGAGTGAGTTGTTTGAGGTGATTGAAAAGACTGTAAGTAGCTCGGCATGATAAAAAAATAGATCCTAAAAACTGCATCGCCCGCAGCGCGGGCGGTGCAGTTTTTTAGGGGGTTTAGTTTTAATCGCACCTAACGACTTATAGCGCTATGCGCGTTAGTTAAGTACGGTTGTGTGGGGCGCGCCGCGCCCCACACAACCGTTGCTGTGCTTAATGCGGTTGCACACCGCTATATCCACTAATAATTTTGTGGAATAGAGTTTGTGCTTTAGGGTAGGTCGCAGCAGGGCAAATAATGTGCGAAATAAAATCAACAATTGAGATTTTGGCACCTCAGTTGAATCAAGCTTCTGTGTGTGAGCCTATTCTGCGTCTTCTACCTGAATGGTTTGGCATCGAATCGGCAATTGTTCACTATGTTCAAGAGATTGATCATTTGCCAACATTCCTTGCACAGAACCAGAACCAGATTGTGGGATTCTTGGCCATCAAACAGCACAATGAATTTGCTGCTGAGATTTATGTCATCGCAATCCATCCCAAATTTCACGGCCAAGGTATTGGACGACAATTGGTAACGGCTGCTGAAGTAGAGTTACAAAGATTGGGCGTTGAATATTTTCAAGTCAAAACGCTAGGTGCTTCTCGGCCAAACCCTAACTATGAAAAGACCCGAAAATTCTATGCGTCAGTCGGGTTTAAGCCACTTGAAGAGTTTTTGACCCTTTGGGAAGGCAACCCATGTTTACAGATGGTTAAGAAGCTACCATCCTGCTAACTAAGCAACGGTTTCGTAAAAGGTCATCACATCCGTCAGACTCATGCGGGATTGTACCCCCAATGTTAGGGGCGATCGCCGTCCTCGGCTCAGATGCTCGGCAGCGGCACAGGCAATCATGGCGGCGTTGTCGGTGCAGAACTTTAGCGGGGGAAACAGCACACGGACGTTGTGAGCTTTGGCGGCGGCGGTCAGGTGTTCTCGTAGGCCACTGTTGGCCGCGACCCCACCTCCGACAGCGATGGTACTCAAGCCATAGTTGCGGGCACAGGCGATCGCCCGTTTGGTAAGCGATCGCGCCACCGTCTCCTGGAAACTGGCAGCAATATCGGCGGTTGGTAACTCTGGAGTCTGCGGTTCTAGCTTTTGTACGAGTCGCAACACAGCGGTTTTCAATCCGCTAAAGCTAGAGTCATAGGGATGAAAGCCGCCCTCGGGTAGGGAGATTTGACCCTCCGGCAGGGAAAACGCATGGGGATTGCCCTCACGGGCGAGGCGATCGATCACGGGCCCGCCGGGATAGCCCAGGTGCAGTAGCCGAGCCACCTTATCAAAGGCTTCACCAGCGGCATCATCTCGCGTTTGCCCCAGCGTTTCGTAGTGTCCGCAGTCTTTGACATAAATCAGACTGGTATGGCCGCCTGATACCAGCAAGCAGAGAAAAGGAGGCTGCAAGTCGGGTTCACTCAGGTAGCTGGCGTAGATATGCCCTTCCAGGTGATGGATGCCAAGAAAAGGTTTGTTGTGCAGCAAGGCCAGGGTCTTGGCGGCGGTCAACCCCATCAATAATGCTCCGACCAAACCCGGTGCACAGGTGGCGGCAATCCCATCGATCTCTGCCCACGCCAACCCCGATTCCCCCAGCGCAGCCGCAATGACTCCATTGATCGTTGCCAAATGCTGGCGCGATGCCACCTCTGGCACCACCCCACCATACTTCTGATGGGTTGCGATTTGGGAGGCCACAACATTGCTGAGGATTTGGCGATCGCGTACAACTGCCACCCCTGTTTCATCGCAACTCGTCTCAATCGCCAAAACCGTTGTCATATATTTTCTCCAAACCATTACCGTCGAACTACAGACGGTCGCTCTCCCTGAGAGACGGTCGCTCTATCTCAGAGACGGTCGCTCTATATTCAGGATTCAGGGTCATAAATTGCCAACGAATCCATCTTCTTCTTTCCATGCCCTTTTTGCCCTGAAGACAACATCATCGAAAAAAGCCGATGTGAAGCGCATGGGGAAATTTACAAAACTAAACATTAGCCCTTCAATCGATTGACAAAATAAGTGATTCATTCGTTACCAATTCTGTATGGGTAGCTATTAGGATAGCGCTCGGTTGAAGACGGTATTGAATCGCTGGAAGGCTTTTCTTTCAAGGATTGTTGAGCTTGAAGCGATCGCAGCTATTCCGATCGCAGCGACATTTTTAAGCCCAATCTCTGCGGCTAAAACTTCTAAAAGCTTAACTTTACGAGGTATCCTCCGCAGAGTATGATGTCCCTGAAGTTTTGATGACTTCATACAAACTACCGTCTTCTTTTCTACAAAAAACTTTGAACTTCGTAATAAAGGGAAACAATTCCATTATGCGCAAATTGTTTGCTCTTGGCCTGGCACTCGTTCTTTGGGTTGGGTTTGTCCCCGCCGCTTCCGCCTACAACCTGACACCCTGTGCCGATAGTCCTGCATTCCAACAACGAGCGGCACAAGCCACAACCGATCAGGCAAAAGCTCGGTTCGATCGCTATTCTCAGGTTCTGTGTGGTGAAGATGGGTTGCCTCATCTGATTGTGGATGGCAGCTTTGCTCACCTGGGCGAATTCATCATTCCAAGCATCCTGTTCCTGTACATCACAGGTTGGATTGGTTGGGTCGGTCGGGCATATCTGATCTCTACCAAGAAAGAGAAATCTCCCGAGATGAGCGAAATCATCATCGATGTACCGCGCGCTCTGAAAATCATGTCTACTGGGTTTGTGTGGCCACTGGCAGCCGTCAAAGAACTCACCTCTGGTGAATTGACAGCGAAGGATAACGAAATCACGGTTTCACCTCGCTAGGCTATTACCCCACGCCACTCTTGCTCTCTGCTCGTTAGAAAAATTTCCTGGTCGTAATTGGTTTTGGAGTACACCATGCAAGACTTTCTCAAGTACCTTTCGACAGCACCTGTCCTGGCAACGGCCTGGATGGTTGTGACGGCGGCTATTCTCATTGGTTTCAACTGGGTTTTCCCTGATCTGTTGTTCCATCCGATGCCGTAGGAACGGGGATTGCCCGTTGTCGAACTACCATCAAAGCAATTAACGTTTGAGGATGGATTGGGGCTTTGCGTTTGCAGTTGTCTTGTTCTCCTTGAATACTCAGAAAAACGGGGGCATAACCGCCCCCGTTTTTTATGGGTTTCTAAGCGAAATGCCTAATACCAATTCTACAAAAACCAAAACCAGATGATTTTTTGAAAGCCCCGCGCTGCGGGGCTTTCAAAAAATCATCTGTAGTGGATTCTTAGCGAATTGGTATAATCAGGTTTTGTGGAAAATGACAGAAAAGTTGTTGGCTGGCATCGGGACGACCTCGGTGAGAGCCAGTTGATGAGATTGGGCGATCGCCGCCACCTCTTCTAGATCGCGCACGCCCCATTGCGGGTTTTGCCAGTGTAAACTGGCATCGAATGCTTCGTTGCTAGGGGCGGTGTGCTGCCCGTTTTGCTTGAAGGGGCCGTAGAGGTAGAGGATGCCGCCGCTGGGGAGTAGTCGTTCTGCCCCTGCCATTAAGCCTAGGCAAGCGGCCCATGGCGAAATGTGGATCATGTTGATGTTGGCGATCGCCTGGATGGGGTGCTGTTCCAGATCCAGCATGGCTAAGCCATCGCGCACATCAGGCCGTTCGATAGCCCAGACCGCTTCCCGTGCATCGATGGTGAGGGGCGGATGCAGGTTTTCGGCAGGGCATTCACGACTCCAGGCCGTAACACTAGCACGGGCGATCGGGTCGGGGTCGGAGGGGAGCCATTGCCTGGGATGTAGAGCAGGGGCGAAAAAAATGGCATGTTCACCCGTGCCGCTGGAGATTTCGAGTACGGTTCCGGTCGGCGGGAGGATGCGCTGGAGGATCGCGAGAATGGGTTCCCGGTTACGTTGGGTGGCGGGGGCAAATTGGCGAGCGTCAGGGGGTTGAGTCATGAAAGTTCGGAGAAAAGTGAACCACAGAGGCACAGAGGGCACGGAGAGTAAGAGAAGGCGAGGCGACCTCAAATCCAAAATCTGAAATCCAAAAGCCACCCTCTAAAACGGCTAGCCTGTGCGATTTTCGGAGGTCGGTTGGTATTGGTTTGCAGTTTGGGGTTCGCCCCAGATCACGGTTTCGTTTTTGTAGAGCGCCATGCCGGGTTTTGCCCCTTTGGGTTTAAAGACATAGCGGGGCTCAGTGTAGACCACAGGCACCTGGTTGCTCTGGGTGGCGCGGCTGTGGTACGCGGCAAGGTTGGCGGTGTACTGCAAGTCGGTATTCTCAGGCGCGGCTCCCGCCGGAAGGCGCAGGAGGACATGGCTACCGGGAATTTCCTGGCTGTGGAACCAGAGGTCGTAGTCGGTCGCAAAGCGAAAGGTGAGGTCGTCGTTTTGGCGGTTGTTGCGCCCAACGAGGACGCTGAAACCGCTGGGAGTGCGGTATTCCCGGAAGGGGGTGGGCTCGGTGGTAGGGCGACTGCGGTTGTCGCTGGTGGTGAGGTAGCCTTGCTGGATTAATTCATCGCGAATTTCGTGCAGGGCTTCTAGGTCATTGGGGTCTTGGTATCGTGGGGTTTGGGCGATCGCCACCTGCACTTGTTCCACATAGGCCAGCTCTCCTTGCACCTCGGCCAGCAGGGGTTCGATGGCCTGCCGCGATCGCCGCAGTTTTTGATGCCGCTTGTAGAAGGCCTGCGCATTTTGTACGGCATTTTTTTCGGGATCGAGGGGGATTTCGGTTGGCTCCCCGGTTTCAAAATCGGCCAAAGTAATGCGATCCATGCCCGGTTGCCATTGGTGGAGGTGCGCCATCAGCAAGTCCGCCCGCTCCTTGTAGCGATCGGCATCATCGGATTGTTGGAGGCGAGTTTGAAAATCCTTCACCCGCTCCCGCAGTTTGCGCAGATTGGTTCCGACCCGCTGGCTCAATTGGTTGCGCAGTTGTTCAAATTCTTGACGATTGAGCTGCTCCCGGTAGTAAACGCCAACAACCTCTTGCACCGAGTCGGCAGGCTGGCTTTCGCCCCAGCCCATCACGGTGTAACCCTTCTGCTTCCAACCCGGTTGAAAGGATTGATGTATTAACGTGGTGAGCCATTCTTGCCAGGTTTGGAAGAAGGCTTGCCAGTCGCGATCGCTTACCTGATCCGTCGGCTGCTCCACATCGACCTGAGCGCGATCGCCCATTTCTCGCACTAACGCTGAACTCAGCCCGCGATAGTTTTGCAAAATCGCTCGCCGTAGGGGGATCGGCACAAGCTGCAACCGCTCTTGCCAGGTTGCTTGGCTTTCTTCCAGGCGGGGAATCGTTTCAGTGAGGGCAGGGGGAAATTCGTAGGGTTGCCCCGTCAGCAATGGCCGCACGCTGGATTGTTGCGTGTTGACCTGATGTGCCACGGTGACAATTTGCCGTCCTGCGGTGGTGAGGATCACGTTGCTGTACTTGTTCATCACCTCCACATACAGATGCCATTGGGGTGGATCGCCAGGACGCCGAGAGAATTGCAGATCCAACGCACGTTCCCAGGGGGCGATCGCATCAATGGCCACCAGCGCCAGACCATTGATTTGATGGCGCAATTGTTGACTGAAGGTAAAGGTGTCTGGGGTGCGGGGTGGTGGGTCGTCCATACAAATCCGAGCTGCTTGCGGATGCCAGGATACCGTCAGCCAGCCCCGCTTTTCCAGGGTGCGTAGGCTCAGCACGATGGTGTGGCGATCGCGCTGATAAACCTGCTCCAATCGGGCAGGCAGCCACTGCGAACGCAACTCTGCACAGAGTGCCGTCAGAGTTGTAAAGTCAACGGATTGCACGACGTTTGAATCTACGTTTAGGTCAACTTGTAGCTCAAAAAAATTGCCGATACCATGAAAGCAAGATCTTTGGAAAGCTCCTGCCCGAAATTTGAGGCATTTTATGGATATTCGGCTAATAAATATTGGTTTCGGGAATATCGTTTCAGCCAACCGGGTGATTGCGATCGTCAGCCCCGAATCCGCTCCTATCAAGCGTATCATCACCGATGCTCGTGACCGGAACCAGTTGATTGATGCAACTTATGGGCGACGCACCCGTGCTGTGATCGTGACCGATTCTGGGCATGTTGTATTATCTGCCATTCAGCCGGAAACTGTCGCTAACCGTTTCCTCTCTAGTAAAGAACTGCACAATAGCGAGGACTCTTAAGTCAGTTTCACACTCCTTCGTCAAAGAATTAGCTGAAGAGTAGATGACAGATGGATTAGCTGAGTAAGCCAATCATCCTGCGGTACGATAAAGGTCTTATTTCTAACATTACGCTTTGTGGGAGCAATGGAACTAAGGAGCATGGGCAAGGGCAAACTCGTTGTATTGACAGGACCCAGTGGTGTCGGTAAAGGAACGCTGCTTAGAGCCTTGCGGCGAAGACATTCTGATCTCAAACTTTCGATTTCTGTGACGACGCGATCGCCTCGTTCCGGTGAAGTGGATGGGCAACATTATTACTTCCTCACCCGCACAACGTTTATGGATATGGTGGATGAAGGAGACTTGTTGGAGTGGGCCGAATTTGCTGGCAACCTTTATGGTACCCCTCGCCGTCCGGTGGAGGATGCCATTGCGAAAGGAGAGACCATCATCCTCGAAATTGAGCTGGAAGGCGCACGTCAAATCCGCAAATCCTTCCCGAGCGCTCTGCGAATCTTCGTTCTACCGCCCTCTTTGGATGCCTTGGAGCACCGCTTGCGGCAACGGGGCAGTGAGTCGGATGAGGCGATCGCCCGCCGCATGGCTCGCGCACGAACCGAGATACAAGCCTCTGACGAGTTCGATATGACGGTTGTCAATGACGACTTGAACGTTGCTCTAGAGCAAATTGAGGATTCGCTCTACGCAACCCTCACTTGCTGACGTTGGTAGCGACCGATTCTCGCCAACTCTGGTCCTATCAAATTCGGATAAACAACCGTAGAACCCAACTATCGTTTGCGCCCGCTGCACTGCAGCGGGCGCAAACGATAGTTGGGTTTTTCAGCCAGTTTGAGATTAGTCGGTGAAATCGAGACCACTAAAGCTGTCCTGCTGAACGGCCAGTACTGCCGCTGCTTCCAGCATGAATAGATCCTGACGCGTCATGCCTGGGTGTATCTGGGGTGCTGGCAGAGCCATGGGAACGGAATCATCGATGATGAGGTCTGGAAACAGATTTCCGGCATCGACATCTTCCACCGTAATCTGCTGCAACTGTTCTGGGTTGATCGAGTGGAATTGGAGGTCATCCGATGGAGGCTGAGACATGGGGTTCGTCAGTAAGAGATTGCAGGGGAGGCAGCGATGGCGCATAGGTATTTAGGAACTCCGACCTGCGCCAATCTAGCCTCCCGGTCAGCGAACGTAATAACTCCTACAACACGACGGACAGGACTTACGCAGTTTGTTGATGTTGTGGCCGCGTCGCGGCCACAACATCAACAAACTGCGTAAGTCCTGTTACTGATAGGGATTGCGGTTTGTCCTGGCTCATGAAACCTGGCAAGGTCTCACAGGTTGTGTTTGGGCTGCTCTACATCAAGCCACGGACGCCACGAATGACCATGTAAACTGCCAGAGCAATCAGAAACAGCCGAAACAATCGGTTGACGGTGCGATCGCCCAACTTCGGCAACATCCTTGTACCAACCTGCGCGCCTAATAAACCGCCCACCCCCAGACTCAGCCCAGGCAGCCACAACACATTATCGTTTAGCGTATGCTGGGTCAGTCCGGAGATGGCAATCGGGACGATCGCCCCTAAACTGGTTCGCACGGCAGCTTTGATCGGTTCTGCCAGCAATAACATTTGCAGGGGAACCATCACTACTCCGCCGCCAATACCAAACATCCCTGACAAAAAGCCCGCCATCAAACCAATCCCAATCACGGGGAGCCACTGGATTGAGCGAGACGCAGATGGAACGTCAGACGCGGTTAAACGCGATGCCTCAGCGTCGGGTGAGGTTTTGTGCTGGAGCGATCGCTTCAAATCGATCAAGCGGATGGTTGCGACCAGCAAGACGGCAAAGGCCAGGGAAAGGATAGGATCGGCAAGGCGATCGCCCAACCACGCCCCAACCTGTGCCGTAAGCATGCCAAAGACTGCGATGACCAAAGAGTTACGCCAGTTCAGCTCCCCAGCGCTGAAGTTGCGAATACTTCCTGATGTCGCGCTCAGTAACACCCCGACCAAGCTGGTTGCCGTTGCCTGCACGAGAGGAACGCCAAAAAAAGTCAGCACCGGAACCATCAAGATCCCGCCCCCGATGCCCAAAATGCCTGACAGTACTCCCGTCACGCTTCCAACAAGCAGAAGCAACACCCAGCCCACTGGTGTCTCTAGCATGATGTCCTCGCCATCCACAAACCCTAAAACTCTATCAGGTCAGTGCCTCGGACAGTGTGTTGGATGACCGTTTGTTGTCCCTTTAGCAAGCGATCGCCTCTGCGGTTAAGGGTTCTTACCCACCGCGCTGCATCTGCTCAGTCGCCTCAATCACGCCAGTGATCAAGCCAGCGATTTCTCATAAATTCGGTAGGTTTTGTAGATTTTGCCCCCGGACGCTTCAATCAGCTTGCGCGATGCCATGTTGTCTTCAAATACCCAGGACAGCTCCGCTCGTTGGTAGGGCTTGCCCTTCTTGATGCCGCCCAGCATCCCCAGATAAATCAAGCCGAGGGGCACCATCTTGCGGCGGTATTTCGGCAAAGAGCAGATGGCAATCACACGACCTTGGTCAATGTTCCGACGGAACCACAGAAACTTTAGCGTTCCGATTAGATCGAGTTTGCCATTTACATGTTTCAGGGGAATGTTGTAGTCCGGCAGTCCCATCCAGAAGCCCACCATCTGGCCTTCGTACTCTGCAACGGGGAACACATCGGGATCCACCAGCGCTTGCAGCGACTTGGCTTCCTCCAGAAATTCTTCCTGGGTCCGGGGCGTCGAACTCCAGTTTGGCGCAAAGGTTTCGGTAAAGAGGTGATAGAGGCTAATGCAATCCTGCTCAAACCCGTCACCCTTGGTGCGGATAGGGCGGAAGCTGATGCCCGATTTGCAGGCAATATCGTAGCCCTTTTTGAACTGCTCGCTCAGCTCTTCACTCAAATCCAAGATGTAAGCATAGGCATCTTTGGCTTTGCGCCAGCCATCCTGCTCCATGAACTTCAGGTAATAGGCGGGATTGTAGGGCATCATAATCATCGGCGGTGAATCGAAGCCATCGACCAGAAACAGGCAGTTGTTGTGCGTTGTCAGGTCAATGGGGCCTCGCACCGTCGTCATTCCCTGCTCCCGCAACCAATCCCCTGCAGCCGCAAACAAAGCCTGGGCGATCGCCCCATCATCAATGCATTCAAAATAGCCAAACAATCCGACAGGTTGCCCTTCCCGCTCGATCAGGCGATCGTTGACCGATGCCACAATGCGTCCGACTGCCTCAACACCCTTACTCCCAGAACGGGTTGCGATGAACTGCTGCAAGCGCCCGTATTGGAAGAAGGGATTTTCTGGTTTGAAGGATTTGGTGATACTGCTGCGGAGCGGTGGAACCCAGTTGGGGTCTTTGCTATAGACCCGCTGCGGGACATCTAGAAATAATTCCTGATCCGCCGGGGTGAGGACTGGGCGAATTTGTGTGTCGTTGACGGTGGCGATCGCAATGCTCATAACAAGTTGGAGGTGAGAGAGGTGAGAGATGAAAAGGGGATGTGGTTAGGCTACCAGAGTCGAGGGAATTTCATACAGAAACGCCTTTATTCGTAAGCGGCTAGGGGCGTTGTGCGGCGATTGTCTGGAGGGAAGGGACGATCGCGATCTGACCAAAACAGATGGGCACATTAGAGCGTAGGGTGCAGCGGGAGATGAAGGCTTGGTCGTCAAAGGATCGGTCGCAGAACGGGCATATTGGGTGGCATGGACGCAGGTTCCAGGGATGGGGCCTACGCTGTTGTTGCGGCTCTATCATCACTTCGGTAGCTTGGAGCGGGCGTGGCAGGCGTCGCCAGCGGAATGGTTAGCCGTGGAGGGGATTGGGGAGCAGACTGGAGCGATCGCCCACAAAGCCATCATGACGCTGGATCCAGCCGCACTGTTGGACGAGCATGAGCAAGCCAATCCTCACTTTTGGACGCCTGCCGAACCGGACTATCCACGACTGCTACTGGAAATTCCAGATCCGCCTCCGCTGCTGTACTACCGGGGAGTTGTGGACACCTCAGAGAATCAAGGTATGCGACCGATGATTGGCATTGTTGGGACGCGATCGCCGACCGACTATGGCAACCGTTGGACCCGTCGCCTGGCTCAGACCCTGGTCAAAGCTGGATTTATCATTGTATCGGGGATGGCAGAGGGTGTGGATGCGATCGCCCACCAGTCTTGCCTGGATGCTGGAGGGCGCACCATCGGCGTGATGGGAACCGGGGTCAACAAGATCTATCCCCGTAAGAATCTCCACCTCGCAAAGCGCACCATCGAACATGGCTTAGTGCTCAGCGAATATCCGGTGAATACGCCCCCCGACCGCGTCAACTTTCCCCGCCGTAATCGCATCATCGCTGGGCTGTGCCGTGCCACAATCGTCATTGAGGCGGGTAGCCAGTCGGGGGCGCTCATTACCGCCCGTGTTGCCAATGATTATGGCCGCGAAGTGTATGCCCTTCCCGGTTCCCTCGACAATCCCACCAGTCGTGGTTGTCTAGAACTGATTGAAAAAGGTGCCCAACTCATTCTCGACGAAGCGCATCTACTCGAATCCCTAGGACATTTACCCAATCTCGATTTCCCGCCCAACCCAGAGAGCCAATTAAACCTGCTGTCGCCCGAACCGCCGCCCCTTTCTCCCGAACTCAACCAGGTGTTTCGAGCGGTGCCGCTCGAAGCCACGTCGCTGGATATGCTAGTGCAGGAAACAGGCATGGCCACGAATGCTGTGCTGAGTGCCCTGGTACAACTGGAATTGATGGGTTTGGTGCTGCAAGTGCCGGGTATGCGGTACCAGCGAAGCTAAAAGCCAAGCAAAGGTTGGAGCTAAGTACAGGACAAAAAATCGAACCCCGACGAAAACCCTTGATTTTGTCCTGTATTCAGAGGTTGGAGGCGTATCCGGAGCATTTGCTGGTCATTGGCGCTCATACCACTTTTCTACGAATCCACTACAGATCATTATTTAAACCCCTTGCACCACGAGGGTTTCAAACAATGATCGAGTTTTGGCTTTTATAGAATGAGGATCAACTTTCGTAGACTTCGTAAGCGCCGACAATACGCTGTACGAGTGGATTGCGGACGACATCGGCTTTGCTGAGATGGCAGAAGGCGATCCCTTCAACATTCTTCAAAATTTTGGTCGCAACTATCAAGCCGGAAGATTGGTGCTGTGGCAGATCGGTTTGTGTAATATCTCCTGTGACGACCATGCGCGACCTAAAGCCTAGGCGGGTCAGTACCATCTTCATCTGAGCCGGTGTTGTGTTTTGTGCTTCGTCCAAAATCACGAAGGCATTGTTGAGGGTGCGTCCACGCATGTAAGCCAGGGGCGCGACTTCGATGATGCCTCGCTCCATCAAGCTGGGGATTTTTTCGGCGCTAATCAATTCGTAGAGCGCGTCGTAGAGCGGGCGTAGATAGGGATTGACCTTCTGTTGCAGGTCGCCGGGAAGGAACCCTAGACGCTCGCCTGCCTCGACCGCTGGGCGGGTAAGGATGAGACGCTCGACCGTTTCGGAAAGCAGCGCCTGAACGGCGACCACCGCCGCCAGATAAGTTTTACCAGTACCCGCAGGCCCAATACAAAAAGTGAGATCGTGGTTACGGACGGCTTCGATATACTGCCGCTGCCGAAAGGTTTTTGCCCGAATCGGATCGCCTCGGCGGTTGTAGGCCAGAACATCCTTTTGTAGAGCTTGGAGGTCGTCTTTGCGATGAGTATCGAGAGCATGCCGTGCGGTGAGGATGTCGACCCCAGTAATGGCTCGACCTTCGCTCCAGTAGGGTTCGAGCGATCGCACCAACTGCTCACTCTGGCTCACCTGCGACTCGGTTCCTGACACAAACAAATCGTGACCGCGCAACACCAAGGTCGCACCAGTCAGTTTAGCCATCTGTTTCAGGTTTTCTTCGCGATGTCCGGCGAGGGCGATCGCATTTTCCAGACTGTGGAGTGGAATCGTTTGAGCCGTTGCCATAGGGCACCCTAATTTCGGGGGCGAGGACGAGAGGGACGCGATCGCCGCTCAGGCCGAGACGAACGATGTCTGCTCGAAGCTTCTTGATCCCGCCCGCCCGCAGGGCTACCAAAAACTTCAAGGTAGACATCATAACCAGACAGTTTGCCGACGCCCTGGAGTATGGTTCGAATAGCCTGGACATTGCGCCCACCTCGGCCAAATACTCGCCCTTTGTCCTCTCCTTCAAATGCCATGCGAACCAGCACCTTTTTGCGGTTAGCACGCACTTCACAATCAACCCGCAACGAATCCGGTGATTCTAGAAACGGTGCAACCAAAAACGTAACGAGTTTTTGGAAGTCAGCAGGAGCGCTTTGGGGAATTGCACTGGCAGTAGAGGTTACATCAGACACAGGACAATCAGGCGTTTACTTGTTCAAAAACGTTTTCTTTTTCTAACAGTCGGCGCACCGTATCAGTGGGCTGAGCCCCTTGCTGAAGACGACGCACAATGCCGGGAACATCTAGTTGTAGTTCATCGGTACGCGGATTGTAGAAGCCCAACTCTTCTAAGGGGCGACCATCGCGCCGGGATGTGCTTTGAGTAGCAACAATCCGGTAACTCACGGCAAATTTACGACCAAATCGCTTTAAACGTAGCTTGACCATGCCTGAAAATCTTGCTCCAAAATTAAACTTAACAACGAAAGATTAGCAGTGAGAGAAAACGGACGCCTATAACCGCTAGGGGTTTGCACACTGGAGGGGTGGGAAAATCTAACCAGCACAGGCATTGGTGATGAACACAAGGTGGTCGGGCGATCACCCGATCGGCCAGCCGATGCCTCGGTCTGCTGGCCTACCAAAACTCAACGGTGCATTGGATGTATGGCCACACCCGAAGAACGATGCTAACACATCTCGATAGATCGTCGATAGACCTGCTGTTGATTTTTCGGGTGCATAGAACGAAGCCACCTACAAATCGCCAAAGCCCTTCTTTTTTTTGTTCTTCTTTTTCTTCTTGGACGGAGCGGATCCTGGGTAGCCACGGAAACCCGGACGCTGACCCGGCATACCGCCACCCATAGCCGGGACACCGTCGCCCCCGAAGAGACCACCCATGCCGCCCATTCCACCCATACCGCCCATTCCGGGGAATTGACCTTGCCCCATTTGTTGCATCAGCGTCCGCATTTTCTGGAAATCGCTGACGAGCTTGCTCACGTCGTCCAGCTTCATTCCTGCGCCTTGGGCGATCCGCCGCCGCCGGCTGGGAGAACCTGCCAGCAAATCGGGCTGTTTGCGCTCCTGGCGGGTCATAGAGTTGATCATCGACTCCGCCCGCTTGAGCTGTGCTTCACCATGCTCTAGCTGATCCCCAGACAGCTTGTTCATGCCAGGGATCATTTTCATGATGCCGCCCAGAGACCCCATATTCTTGAGCAAGCGCATCTGCTTTAGAAAGTCGTCAAAGTCAAACTGGGCTTCCAGAATTTTCTTTTGGAGCTTTTCTGCTTCGGCAAAATCCACCTCTTCCTGGGCTTTCTCGACCAGGGTCAGCACATCACCCATGCCTAGAATGCGGGAGGCCATGCGATCAGGGTAAAAGGGTTGAAGCGCTTCGACTTTTTCCCCAACCCCAACAAACTTGATGGGTTGCCCAGAAATTTGTCGTACCGAAAGGGCGGCTCCGCCTCGGGTATCCCCATCCAGCTTGGTGAGAATGGCACCGGTGATGCCGATTTCTTGATGGAACGTGCGCGTTAGGTTAGCGGCTTCCTGTCCCGTCATGGCGTCCACGACGAGCAGCACTTCGTGAGGTTGGGACAGCTCTTTGATTTGTGCCAACTCGGCCATCATTTGCGGATCGATTTGCAATCGCCCTGCGGTATCAATGATGACGGTATTGATGCCATCGGCTTTGGCTTGGTCGAGACCCTGCCGGACGATATCGAGTGGCTTCGCATCTGCCCCCAACTGAAACACAGGGACATCAATCTGTTTGCCCAGCGTCATCAACTGGTCGATCGCCGCTGGCCGATAGACATCGGCGGCAATCATCAGACAATTGCGGCTTTGCTTGCGTAAATGCAAGGCTAGCTTGGCGGAGGCGGTGGTTTTCCCTGTTCCCTGCAAGCCGGCCATCAGCACAACGGTCGGCAACTCCTCGACCTCGGCCAAGGGCACATTGGTTTCGCCCATGAGGCCGACGAGTTCATCGTGAACAATTTTGATGAACTGCTGGTCGGGGCTAACCCCCTGAACAACCTCGGCTCCTTGTGCTTGTTCTTGCACATCGGCAACGAACTGCTTCACCACCTGGAGGTTGACATCGGCTTCTAGGAGCGCTCGCCGCACCTCCCGCAGCGCATCTTGGATATTCGATTCCGAAATCTTGTCTTGACCCCGAAGCTTTTTCCAGGCTCCTTCCAGTCGATCCGATAAGGCTTCAAACATAGTGTGGGTATGATCGCGTTGCCGATATAGTCACTTCTTCTATTCTAGGAGTTCGTGGATCGAGTTTTGGAGGCGATCGCCTAACCCTCTCATCGATCCAGCGGCAGACAGTAGACGAATGCGCTAAGAAGCCCCGACCGATTATTTTTGAAACCCTCGCAGCACAAGGCTTTCAAAAAATGATCGGTCGGGGCTTCGCATGGACTTGGAGATAACTGAATTTCCATACCTGGCCGCTAGCGATCGCACCAGAGCTTAGCCAGCTGAGCTAGGCGGCATAAATAGAGGCGACGCGGAGAGAAATCTATGAAAGAGTAGAAAAGGTGGCTTTGCAGAAAGAAAAAAAGGGAGAGCCTTGTGAACTCTCCCTACCATCAGGGTGCATCTACTTACCATATTATGCCATCAAGGGGTCGTGGGGTGTCACCCCCTATTGCCAAGATCATCCTTGTCTTATATATATTCCTGATGGAAGAGTGACGCTTTTCTGACTTGGCTTATAACTCGGCTAGCTATTGAGCTTTTTGTTCAGCAATTGGTTGGTGAGTTTCGGATCAGCGCGCCCACTGGTGCGCTTCATAACTTGCCCGACAAAGAACCCTAGAAGCTTGGTTTTGCCACCGCGATATTTCTCTAGCTCATCTGGATGATCGGCCAATACCTGGTCGATCACCTCTTCAATGGCTTTAGGATCAGAGACCTGAACCAGTCCCTTGCTTTCGACCAATGCTTTAGGTGAACCCCCCTTGGCAAGCAGGTCGGGGAGGATATCTTTGGCAATTTTGTTGCTGATGGTGTTGTCGTCGATCAGCCCAACAAGTTCCGCCAGTTCCGCTGGCTTCAGGGGGATGGTGCTGATGCTGAGCTTTTCGGTGTTGAGATAGCCACTGATGTCACCCATGATCCAGTTGGCGGCGGGCTTAGCCGAGGCACCAGCGGCCGCCGTGGCGTCAAAATATTCGGCAATGGCGCGATCGTCCGTGAGCACTCGAGCATCGTAGGACGACAAGCCAAACTCGGTTTCGTAGCGCTGGCGTCGTTGGGCGGGGAGTTCGGGGAGCTGCGATCGCCAGTCTTCTCGCTGGGCTTCCGATACTTGAATGGGGCCCAAGTCAGGCTCCGGGAAATAACGATAGTCGCTGGAGCCTTCCTTCGTTCGCATACTGATCGTGCGCTGGGAGCCTTCTTCCCACAGGCGCGTTTCCTGCACAATGCGCTCATTGTCCTCCAGCGCTTTGATTTGCCGCTCAATTTCGTAGTTGATGGCGCGCTCAATGGCATTGAAGGAGTTCATGTTTTTGATTTCGACCTTCGTGCCAAAGGTGTCAGTTCCAACTGGGCGGATGGAGATGTTGACGTCGCAGCGCAGGGAACCTTCCTGCATGTTGCCGTCGGAAACGCCAAGGTAGCGCACGATGCGGCGCAGTTCGCGGGCATATTCCGCAGCTTCAACGCCCGATCGCAAATCCGGCTCCGACACAATTTCGATCAGCGGTATCCCGGCCCGGTTGTAGTCCACTAGCGAGAAGGTTGACCCAGAGAGGCGATCGCTCCCGCCATGCACCAGCTTTCCCGCATCCTCTTCCATGTGCAGGCGAGTAATCCCAATCCGTTTACGCAGCGGGTTACCCGCGTCATCTTCCAGCTCAATCTCCAGCCAGCCATGCTCGGCAATGGGTAGGTCATACTGGGAAATCTGATAATTTTTGGGCAGGTCGGGATAAAAGTATTGCTTGCGATCGAACTTGCTATAGGGAGCGATGGTACAGTTGAGAGCCAGTCCAGCTTTTACGGCATATTCCAGCACCTTTTCATTGAGCACGGGTAAGGTGCCTGGCAGCCCCATGCATACCGGGTCAATGTTGCAGTTGGGATCTGCCCCAAACTGAGTCGAGCTGTTGGAGAAGATTTTGGTTTCCGTGCTGAGTTGGCAGTGAGTTTCTAACCCAATCACGGCTTCGTACTGAGTTTTGGTGGGTGCAGCAGTTGTCATAGTCAGGTTGGGTAAAGATTGAACACTTGAAGCCGCAGCCAGATTTGGCGCTTTGAGCCCTGAAAGCCTAGCGATGTCAAACGATCCTGTCACCTTAGAGTTACATCGCACTCGGCGACAAACGGCATTTGCATCGTGGACGGCTGAGACATTTGCACAGCTAGCGGCAAAGAAATTTAGAATCACCGATCGCGCTTTGAGAACCCTATAAACCAGGCATACTCGGGGCAATTGGTGTCTCCATTCTACTGTCTTGCCTTCGCTATCTTGCCGACTGCGCCCGATCTTTCAAGGTTTGCCAAGAAGATGCAAGGTGTAACTTGAAGTTCAGGATGGAACATTAAAATCTGGCTAAAACCCTTGCTTTTGGGTGGCGTGGGCACCACCCAAAAGCAAGGGTTCTCTGGTTTTTGTCCTGGACTCAGGGTGTAATATCAAACCCGGTTGAAGAGCCCAACTATCGTTTGCGCCCGCTGCAACGCAGCGGGCGCAAACGATAGTTGGGTTTTACGGCTATTTAACCGAGCTTGATGTAACTATGATATTGAGCCGTATTTTTGATGAGGGTTCGCATTTTTGAAACGGTCTTGAAACCCCATGAAAACTGAATCATGATTAAAGGGCAGACAAAAGAAAGGTTGCCAAAACAGCAGTGACTTGAGGACAGCGCGAGGCTAACGCATCAGGATGGAAGCGTCTATAGGTAATCCTCAGCGATCGGCGCTTGCTAAGTTGAGAGAGTCAACGGCGGGCAAGCAATGTTGCTTGTTTTGACAAATTTATCCGGATAACGTCA
This sequence comes from Vacuolonema iberomarrocanum LEGE 07170, assembly GCA_015207365.1. Lineage (GTDB taxonomy): Bacteria > Cyanobacteriota > Cyanobacteriia > Elainellales > Elainellaceae > Vacuolonema > Vacuolonema iberomarrocanum. The sequence continues at coordinate 136,749 of JADEXA010000004.1, read as the reverse complement.
AATGGCTGGAGCGAATAAAGACATTCACTTCTGTATGATTGCATTTTTAATTCGTTTCAAAACTGTTTAGGGTGCTCGAAGCTTCGGTTCACCGACGTGATAGGGTTCTACAGAGTCTACAGAGATCTGTATCACTCTGTATATGATATGACCTTGAAAGGTATGCCCTGGAAGGATGCTCATTGTCAAAGTGTGATGCGTTCTTGATTGCGGTGTACGCGATTCAGTTGTACAGCGAGTTGTGTCTTAGCCTCTGAAAACTCCTGCCTTGATTTGCATCATTTGTTTAAAGACTATTCAGGACGCATCGTGGATATCCAGCAATCTGAAGCCCTTATTCAGCAAGTCGGTGAGGCTGTTGTCGCCACCACAGAAACGGTGGAGCAACTCGCTGAGCATCTGGATATTTTGGCTAAACAAGTGCAACAGCAGGGCTATCAAATTCTAGCCATTGGGGAAACCGTGCAAACCCTTGCCGAGAATCAAGATTTGGCAATGGAGCGGCTGCATCAGCAGATGTCTGAGCTGATTGAGAAGTTACAGCAAATTGCAGGGGCTCTAGAGCGATAAAGCGACGCGATCGCCCACCTGTCTAGCTGGGATCGGGGGAATCTGTAAGAATAAACCCACGGTTAACCAGAAAAACTTTCTCAAACAGGATTACAACCATCCAAAATCGATCTAAGTTTGATCATTACTTATGTACGATTCACCGGGGACTCTCGTAATGTCACGGGCTGAGCAACTGACACGAGACTGGCAGGCGCGGCTGAAGGACGATCATTCCGATCAGCCAGACGCTGTGCGTGACAGTATTCTTCATTGGCTGATTGGGGCGGATGCTGAACGCTTTGAAGAATTGCTACCCAGCCAATGGACAGTTGTTCAGCAAGCGATTGAATATCGCTATCGTATTTTGCGGCAGCGGTATTTGGGTGTGTCGCCTGATCGCGCGTACCGTAATTTGCTACAACGGTTGGCCAGCCTCTCCCTAGTGCGGAGTAAGGTTCAAACCTGGGTTTCCCTGTCTCGCGATCGCCAGCGCAGTGTCATGGATGTGCTGCAAGAGGTGGTTCAAGAATTGATCCAAAGCGACAAGTACATCCGCCAGCAAATGGAGTGGATTGCCCAATGTGCAGAGAATGTCCGTCTGCGTAATGCGCTGCTGTTGGCCAGTGTCGAAGAATATTGTCTGCGCCCTATTCGCAACCAGCCGTTGCTCGTTTATCGCTTTGTCAACTATTTGCGGCGAACACAACGCAGTGGGCTGACGCAGGTTCCGGCCAACGATATTATTCGCACGGTGTCTGAGGAACTGCAGCATGAAGATGCAGACGGAGCGTTCAGCCTGACAGATTTTCTAGCGATCGAGCAATATCAAGAACAACAAGAATTGAATGAGCAGCGCAGACTCCGATCCACTGTGTTGCAACAGTTTAAGGATTATGTGGCCGAAAAAATCGGTCTTGAAGCGGCTCAATGGCTGGAGCTGCATGTGCAAGGGCATGCCCAAGAAGCGATCGCTAAGCGACTGGACTTAGAGATTAAGCAAGTTTACAGATTGCGAGAAAAGATTGCTTATCACGCCAAAAACGTCTTTGCGACTAAACTAGAACCAGAACTCGTTGCAACCTGGCTGGGCACCTCGGCTGAGCAAAATTTTGGGCTATCAGCCGCCCAATGGCAGCAATTTTTTGCGGCCTGCACAGACGGGCAAAAGCAGTTGCTGGATGATATGAAAACCCATCACGATCTGGCAACTGTGGCTCAGCTTCACAACCAAAAGCTAAGTATACTCAAGAGCGAATGGACTAAACTTTGTTTAGACGCTTACGCTCTACGCAGTGCATCTGCTGATTCCCCCTAGTTCAATTTTGCAGGCTTTAGAGTTCGCAAAATTGCGTCAGACTCCTTTGCGATAGACGCTCTAATTCTTTCTAAGAAATCCGTACGCTTTTGCTGCTTGCAGCGGCCTATAACGTCCCATCCGTTTTTCATCCCATTGGGGTCATTCACCACTCGTGCTTCTTCCCAAAGTCTATGATGCGTTCCCCTGGCGGTCAGGAACCTGACAGTCTTGCACCGCTTTATTCCTCCGTGTTGAAACACTTTCAGGACGATCTGGCTGAACAGATAGATTTTCAGCAAATGTTCGTTCTTATTGAAGGTGTCTTGCCCTTCGAAGTCTGCCTCTACTATCAGGTATTGCCACTGTTTGTGGATGGTAGTCGGATGTTTTTGGGAATGGTTAGCCCGTATGATCGCTCGGCGTCTAACTATGTGCGACGGCTTATCAGTTACCACCACTACACCGTAACGACGCGCCAAATTAGCTCCGACGCTCTGCAAGCGGCCCTTTCGGCTTACCTCAACTACGCCGGACAGCACCAGACACTGGAGCAGGTGCCCAACCAATTTGCCCCCCATGTCATCCGGCGATCGCACTCCAAGCCACCGCTTGACAATACGCTACAACCAACTCTGGTGGTCGATAGCCCAGAGAATCTGGACGATGCCCTGAAACCTAGCCCGCCTGCCGAAGTAGAGTCTAATCTCCCAGACGCTACCGCACCCTCCCAGGCTGAGGCGCAAACGCCTGACAGCTTGGCCCCCGCATCGGCAGATATGGCGTCTGAATCGGCCACCAATGATGGTGATGAAATCTTCCCGCCACTAGCGATACCCACCGAGACTCCTGCTGCTTCTCCTCCGGCGGATGACATCGCAGCATTTGCTGCGACACCCTTCCCTGCTCTGCCTGTGGAGCCAACCGTAACAGAGGGAAAAGAGGCGGAAGATCCGGTCTCCCACCCTGCTCCTGCGCCTCGTGCTGACGTGGAAGCGGTTGCCCCATCCCCCTCGTTGTCTTCTTCTAAGGAGAATGCTGAGGCGGTCATCCCCGCTCAAACCTCAGCAACGCAGCCAAAACTCCCGCCCCTGATTCCGCCGATTCCGACGCTGACGTTGCATCTCAATCACCTCTCTAGCCCCGTCGACGAATTGGCCACGCTGCCTTCCCAGGAACTGGTTCAAGAACTGTTGGGTCGGGTACTAATGAAGGGGATTGGTCGTCTCTATTTAGAACGGCAGGCCAAAAATGGACGGGTGTTGTGGAGCCAGGATGGGGTCTTGCAATCGGTATTAGAGGCGCTGCCAGCGGAGCGCTTTGAGGCGCTCATCAATGAACTGAAGCAGATGGCGGCACTCCCGACTCGACCGCTACATGTTCCCCAGCGGCTGGATGTCGAGCGTATTTTTGAGAACGATCGGATTTTGCTGCGCTTCCGCTTCATGCCTTCAGAGCATGGGGAAGAAGCGACGCTTCAGGTCTTACGAGGGGCTGCGCTGCGGTTCTATCAACAACAGCAACTGATGCTATTGGAGCGCGATGCGTTGGGCATTGCTAAACAATTGCAAGGAAAGTTGGGAGAATTGCGCGATCGCGCCCATGCCGAATCCTCCCTCAGTGGTGCAAGGCTGGAGGTGCTACCAGCCTTAAGCAATCTATTGAGAGAGATAGAGGGACAAATCCAGACTATGCAAGCGGCGATCGCGGCGTCTGATTCCTCCTCTCGGCGTAAACCGGATGCCTAGTGGGGAAGATTGCATCCATCGTCGAAGGCAGGATGGCTGAATCTGTCCTTGAAGCGACCGGCTCCTGGGCATTGATGAAACCTGAATGAACGATTGTATCCTGCGAGATTTTCTTAAGAGATATACGAATCTTGCATGTTCTCCTGATAAATGATTGATAATAAAATCTAAAGTTTGGGGACAGGTTTTCTTATGTTAGATCATGCACTGACCCACCTTTCGCACGATCGCCCCGATGCCCTTGCCCTACAGGATCGCGTCCAAATGGCCTTGGCGATCGCCGACCAGCCGCTGCTCAAATCATTGCTCACCCATTGCACCCCACCCCTCAGCCAGCCTCACCGTGTGGGTGCGGTCAAAGCCAATATCAGCGTGCCCGTCGAAGCACGGCGTACCGTAGATGGCGTGATTCATTATGAGATGGTGAACTGCGTGCTGGCGGAGTCACCCCATGAAATTGAGGAGGCGATCGCCGCTACCACGGCTCCTCATATGGTCAAGCGGGAATACTTGATGCTCACCCGATGTGAGTCAGAAACCCATAGCCTTGGGAAACGGCTGTCGCTGGCGCAGGCGATCGCGATTCTCGAAGAATCTGGCTTTCCCGCTGAGCAAGTGAATGCCATTCTGCACCTGCCCAAAGAAGCCTGGCACCGTTCTTGGTGGTATGCACCGGATGAGTCGGGAGAGTTTTCTGTTCCTTTCCTCCGCACCATTCGGATTGTGAGCTACACCGACGGCACCCTCGACCTGCAATACAAAGACTATTTCGCCCAAGACAAGCCCATCAGCTTCACCAGCCAACAAGAGCAAGTGCTCATTGAAATTAAAACGGCTCACCGCAGCTTTCGCAAAACCCTCGACCGCATCAACTTGGCACGGGCACAGTTGGGCATTACCCATGCATTATTGATTTGCAATGAAATCTCGGATATCGAAGCGCGTGCGTTCATTAGCCAGGGCATTAGCCTTTACACGGCTCGTGAGCTGGCGTTGCAAACTCGCTCCGACTGTACGCTGTGCGCGACCTCCGATTGCCCCCTCAATGGGCAGGATGATTCGGGTGTCACAACATGCCGCCGCTTCTGCCTCGATACGACAGTGGAATAGTCAGGGTTCAGACAGGTAACCGTTGACGATTCCTATTGTCGTTATGGGGTTCAGGATTGGCGAGGTGCTGTTGTGTTACATCGCTGGGTAGATGGGGTCTACCTTATGGGTAGATGGGGTCTACACTTATGGGTAGATGGGGTCTACCTTAATAGTTGCTCTTGACAGCTTGTGGGCGGGACCTAACCCTAGGGGCTAGAGAGTTGCGTTTGCTGCTCCAAGCGCTGGATAGTGGATGCCTGTAAGCATCCTCTTACAGCGCGAGCCCGAAGTACGTTTCGCTATGGATTGCTGAGCGATGGACTAGTGGAGCCAGCCTTTGAGCCGTGCGGCCACCTGAGGACGGCGGAGTTTGCGCATCGCTTTGGTTTGGATTTGGCGCACCCGCTCCCGCGATAGGTTGAATAGCCCACCGACTTCTTCCAGGGTCAGGGTTTCTCCTGTGAGTAAGCCATAGCGCATGGAGATAATTTCCTTCTCCCGCTCGGTCAGCACATCGCTCAGGATGGTGTAAATTTCCTGGCGCAGCATGGCTTCGTTCATTTTGGCTTCGGGAGATTGGGTGTTCCCGTCTTCCAGCAACTCCATCAGCTCGGTGTCTTCGCCCTTGCCGACGCGGTGGTTGAGGGAGAGCGATCGCCGTCGCACCTGTTGCAGGTTACGGAGCTGATCTAGCGGCATCTTTAGTGCGTCTGCAAGTTCGGCCTCACTAGGGTTGCGGTTCAGTTCGCGCCGTAGCTCTCGGTGGGCTTTCTTGAGCTTGTTGAGCTTTTCGACGATATGGATCGGCAAGCGGATGGTGCGGGCATCATTGGCGATCGTGCGGGTAATGCCCTGACGAATCCACCAGTAGGCATAGGTCGAAAACTTATAGCCTTTGTCTGGATCAAACTTCTCGGTGGCTCGATTGAGCCCCAGGGCGCCTTCTTGAATCAAATCGAGAAATGGAACGCCGCGGTTGAGGTAACGCTTGGCAATCGACACCACCAGCCGCAGATTAGAGCGAATCATTTTGCGCTTGGCGGTGCGACTCCGGTGCAGCTTTTGGTCGAATTGACGCTCGGGCATCGCCAATGCTTTTGCTAGATCGGCTCGACCGGGCGTGCGCCCCAGTTCATCACCCAGGCGATCGCGCAACAGTTCGACTTCAACTAAAAACTTCACCTGACGTGCCAGTTCAATTTCTTCTCCGGGTCGGAGTAGCGGATAGCGTGCCATCTCTTTAAAGAAGGCTCCGACAGCATCATCTGAGGCGGTTTTACTATACCCAGGCGCATAATCAGACACGAGATCTTCAATCATCTCGCGAGCCAGATCTGACTCTTGAGCTGAAAAATTTTCTTCCGAGGAAAATTGAGGCTCTGCAAAATGATCCTCGCGATCTAGCTCGTTTTTCTCCAGAGAGTTTGTGCCCTCCGCGACTTCTTCAGTATCCGTGTCGGTTGTGGAGAAATAATCTGGGGTGGGGCGAATCTCTACAGCCGAGGCAGAGAAAGGCTTCCCGCGATCGACTCTGACGGCAGAGTCTACATCTGAATGGAGGCGTGCTGGCATAACGGAATGTCTTCCTATAGAAATAAAGTTTGCGGTGGGATCAAATCGACCAAATGAGGGCAGAAGGTGATGCGCGAGGATGAATCCGGTTGACTTAGAGATGTACCCCAGAAAAAATATAGTAAGCGGCGATCAGACCTATATCCCAGGATTTGAGCGGAATTACCAAATACTTTATAGAATGCTTCTTCCGTTTTGGCAAATAATTGAAAGGAATAAATCATTATTTTTTGGAAGAGCGATCAATTTTTTTGAGATTCGAGTAATCCTGAGTGAAAATGTTGCCCCCATCGTGTGATCAATTCCAGGAGATCACATTACCTTGAACATCGATCAAACATCACTTTGCATGGGAAGGATCGATGGGTCGGGTATCAAGATAATGCCCTGATGCCGTTGACTTTACTACAGTGATCTAGAAATGCAAGTTTGCGCTACATTCCTTAACCTTCGTTTTTAAATGCCGCCGATCTTGCCAGGTCATATCGACTTTAAAACCAGAAATGGATCGATGAAAGGGATGTGGCGATCGCCCACCATTTGTTTTTTGATCTCTGCGGCTTAAAAATAAGTCTTTGGGTGGTGCCGCAGCGACGGTTCGATCAGGTATTTTCGGCGGCTAAAGGGTCGTTGATCAGGTCTTCTTATCTTTGGGTAAGTGGAAAAGTTGATCGTTCATGCATCGGTCAAATTTCAAACTATCTTGTGGAAAACTCTCGAAATCCTTGCTGTATCAGACCTGGTGATCCTACCTTTGGAGGCAAGCTATGTTTAAAGTGGAATCAGAGCCGTTTGGTTACTGCCAGCTCTGACGGCAGCAAGCCCGTGCTTTAGACTGATGAGGAGGGGATACAACAATCCCCACATGCTCTTGTCTGCCTTTATGCGCTTGTCGGATTCCTCTACCCACACCCCAGATTTGCCCGGAGTGGCCGAGCGGCGATCGCTCTACCCTGCTGCCGCCACCTTCCCTTGGGTAGAAGCCTTGGTCGACTGCCCTAACGCGACTGAGTCCTATATTTATAGAATTCCGAATGGGATGGCAGTGGAGCCCGGAGATATTCTGAGCGTGCCCTTTGGCGCACAACAAATGGGGGCGTTAGCTGTGCGGCGGCTGATGCAACTGCCAGAGGGGTTGTCGGTCGACGAGGTGCGCCCGGTGGAGGCTGTGGTCGGCCATGGGTTTTTCCCCCCCGGCTATTGGGATCTGTTGCAGCGCGTGGCGACAGCCTATTGCACGCCGCTGATGCAAGTGGTGCGGACGGCTTTACCACCCGGGTTGTTGCGGCGATCGCAGCGGCGAATTCGCATTAGCGATCCGGCTCCCCTCGCGCCAGACGATACCCTTAGCCCCGTGGCCCAAACGCTGCTAACGGTGCTGCGCCAGAGTGCGACGGGTGACTATACCTGGACGTACCTGAAGCGGCAGAGCCCCAGAGCGAATCAAGGTTTGCGAGAGTTGATACAGGGGGGCTGGGTTCGTAGCTATTTGGAACCTCCCAAAGCGGTGCGCCCCAAACAACGGCAGGCGGTGACGCTAACGGGCGCGTCTCCCCTGAGTGACCTTAGCCCCCGCCAGCGGGAAGTCCTGGAGGTATTGCGGCGGCAGGGCGGGGAGTTGTGGCTTCAGGACTTGCTGCAACGGTGCCAAACCAGCTCCTCGGTGGTGCAGGGGTTAGAGAAAAAAGGCAGCGTGACGATTCAACGTCGGGAGGTATTGCGGCGCGAGATGACAGCGACAACGGCGGATCAGCCCCAAACCTTGACCTCTGACCAGGCACGGGTTTTAGCCGCGATCGCCCCCCTACGCCATTACCAGTCCATTTTGCTGCACGGCGTCACCGGGTCGGGGAAGACCGAGGTCTACCTGCAGGCGATCGCCCCCCTGCTCCAGGCTGGAAAATCGGCATTGGTGCTGGTTCCGGAAATTGGCTTAACGCCTCAACTAACCGACCGAGTGCGGGCACGGTTTGGCGATCGCGTCTTGGTGTATCACAGTGCGTTGTCGGACGGCGAACGCTACGACACCTGGCGACAGATGCTGACGCCGCAACCCTTTGTGGTCATTGGTACCCGCTCCGCGATCTTTGCGCCATTGCACCAGTTGGGTTTGATCGTGTTAGATGAGGAGCATGATGGTAGCTTCAAGCAGGATCAGCCTGCCCCCTGCTACCATGCCCGCACGGTGGCTCAGTGGCGTGCCCAGATCAGCGACTGCCCCCTCTTACTGGGCTCGGCAACCCCTGCTCTGGAATCCTGGCACCGCGCTCAGCCAACGGATTCACAGTCGGTTGCAGAAACCCTTTACCTCAGCTTGCCCCAGCGTATCCATGCCCGTCCCCAGCCGCCGATTCAGGTGGTAGATATGCGTCAGGAACTGCGCCAGGGCAACCGCTCTATCTTTAGTCGATCGCTCCAGGAGGCGTTGACGGCGTTGCGCGATCGCCGTCAACAAGGGCTGCTCTTCATCCACCGTCGAGGGCATAGCAGCTTTTTGTCTTGTCGGGCTTGCGGAGAGGCGGTGCATTGCCCCCACTGTGATATTTCGCTGACCTACCATCAGCCCACACCCGAAGCGACGCCCACCCTGCGCTGTCACTATTGTGGCTATGCCCAGCGGTCTCCCAGCCTCTGTCCAACGTGCGACTCGCCCTACCTCAAACCCTTTGGTAGCGGGACGCAGCGAGTGGTCGAAGCGGTGGAACAGCAATTTCCTGATCTGCGCTGCATCCGGTTTGATAGTGATACCACCCGCACGAAGGGGGCACATCGGGCATTGCTCGAACGCTTTGCCCAGGGGGATGCCGAGCTGTTGGTGGGGACACAAATGCTGACGAAGGGCATTGACCTGCCCCAGGTGACGTTGGTGGGAGTCGTGGCAGCGGATGGATTGCTGCACCTATCAGACTATCGCGCTGGGGAACGTGCCTTTCAAGTCTTGCTACAGGTGGCGGGGCGGGCAGGCCGAGGGGATGAGCCGGGGCGGGTCATCCTGCAGACCTACTCCCCGGCTCATGCGGTGGTGCAGGCAGTGCAGCGGCACCAGTACGATCGCTTTGCCAGCGAAGAATTGCATCAGCGTCAGTTGGGTTTCTATCCTCCCTACTGTCGGCTGGTGCTGCTCCGGCTCAGTGGTCCCGATGCCGCATTAGTGAAGCAAACAGCAACAGCGATCGCTGAGCGATTGCGCACGGCGGAGATGGGACAGGTGTTGGGGCCAGCCCCGGCGGCGATCGCGCGGGTGGCGCGGCGGTTCCGCTGGCAAATTTTGTTGAAGTTTCCCCTTGATGTCGCGCCCCATACGGTGGATTGGGAGGGGTTGGTGCGATCGCACTGCCCACCACAGGTGAGCTTAACCCTGGATATTGACCCCCTCAACTTTTGGTAAGATTCATTCCATGAAGCCCAAAACCAGATATTTGTTTGAAACCCTCGCTTTGCGAGGGTTTCAAACAAATATCTGGTTTTGGGCGCTGAGAGAATTTGAATTCAGGCTTTACCATCGCGCTGCTTTGCCTGGCGGCTGCGACGATTTCCGGCGGCAACTTGGGAGCTATCCACCGGGAAGCCAACGGTGGGAATAACCTGATACTTGCGTTCGTCTTCTAGGTTGCGGAGTTCGGTATAGTCGACCCAGTGGATGCAATCGACGGGGCAGGTGTCGATCGCTTCCTGAATCATATCCTCGGGGTCACCATCCTGACGAATGACGCGCGATCGCCCGTAATCGGGCTCGATGTAGAAAGTGTTGCGAGCCACATGGGCGCAATGCTTACAGCCGATGCAGGTAATCTCATCGACATATACCCCTTTTTGGCGATCGATGCCGCCGAGTTCGGGCTCGAACCCGCTGCGCTCATCGGCGTTACGAAAGACATCACCCAACTCGGGCTCTAGGCCAGAGGGTGTATCAGATCTGGTATCTGTAGCGAGATGATTGGTTTGCCCTTCAGAAGAGACCTCGTGGGCGGCGACATCATCCATCGTCTAGACCTCAACGAATTACAACAAAGAAGGTCAGCAAAGCGCTGACCTTCTGTCAAATGGGATGCGGTTAACCGTTCCAGCGCTGCAGAACCAACCGGATAGAGCCATCTGCTTGGCGCTCTTCTTCGGATACCTGAAATCCTTGGTCAGCCGTTTGCTTCACCACAGTGTGGTAGGCATAACGCTGGTTGACACGGTTCAGAAACCCTTCAACGGAGAGCGGCTGCTTCCAATATTGTAGGTCTGCAACCAGCGCATACTCCTGACCGTTCCAGCTAAAGCCGATGTCGTATCCATTTTCTTGCTGAATGACAACCTCGGCGTCGCGAGTTTGCCCTTGATAGCCCCGAACAGGATGCGGACCCGGCTTCCACTCGGTTCCCATATCGCTCAGCGCTGACTTCAGGCAAGTCAGGTCACGAATTTGTGTTTTGATCTGGCTAAAGTGCGACATAGTTTTCTTCTGGCGGATTGAACACAAGTTTACAAAAAGGCGGATAGTAGACGGAAGAGCGTGGAGGTGGGAACCTTACCACTCGTTAAAGGAAGATTGGACTTGAGTCGTTGTATTTGGTGTCACCGGCTGTGCGAAGTATTCCGATGTGGGCTTGTGGCTCATTACCTCGCCGAGCTGCGCTTCAATTGCGGCGGTTACCTCAGCACAAGAGGTGCCAACAATGCCTGTCACCTTCTCCTGTACACGACCGTCCGGATAGATAATGAACTCTAAGGTTTCCATAGGCTTCGCCGACCACCAAATTCCGACAATGAATGTTGAGAATAGAGATTGGACACTATGTCCAACACAGAAAAACAAATACTAAAAAAACGATTGACTCACCTGCGAGCAGTCGCTCATTCTTCTGTTACAGAATTGTGGTCAACATCCGTCAAGAGCAAGCTAAAAGAATCGTTGACCCGTAGCAGGTTAGGATGTCAAAACGCTAAATCTCGAACCTCTGAATACGCTATGCTCGTTTACTAATGTAAATATCCGAAAAATCTTCGACGAATAACGCAAAGAAAATTTACGGAATTAGGAGCGCAGGCTCTTACAGTAGTCTTACGCAACTTAGAGATGCAGTCAAGTTGAATCAAGTCGCGATCGCCATTGAGAAATTTCTATGCAAAGATGGCCATCGAATTAGAGATTTCCCTTGGCGCTGGGCTGCTACGACTGAATGGCTAAGTAGAGATAGTAGGTGGCCATGGGAATGACTGTGGCGGCAAGTAGGAGCCCAATCACCCAAATCGTTGCATTGCTATCCTCGGTCTCTTCTGCGGTGGCAAAGGTTCCCTCAATTTGAGCGACAGTTTGAGCTTCAGGGGCACCCGGATCGGGCTCACCCGAAAGGAGAGCCACGAGGCGATCGCTGGCGTCGAGGAAGGCTTGATTGTAGCGATCGCCATTGCGTAGGGGAGTCAACAGGGTCTCCTGCGCCACGCTATTGGCTATCTCTACGGGCAGCAAGGAAGACTGTAAGGTGCTCCCGGTGCGAATGGCGGCATTGTTGGTCACCGTATCCAGCACGAGCAAAGTTTCATGTTCCTGCGCTTCCGTGTCGGGGAACCACTTTTCAAACAATGCATTGGCAAAGCTATCCACCGTTTCGCCGTAGTCCAGACGACGAATCGTAACGAAATGGACGCTATTGCCCGTGGCCTCGGCCAAATCCTCCAGCGCGCTGGTGAGGTTACCCCGGTTGAGGCGGCTCAGCACGTTGCCCTGGTCGACAACCCACAGGGGGTCGGTGGACGAAATCATGGGAATGTCGTACACCCCCGTTGCCAGGGCGGGAGCCATCCCCCCAAAACTAAGGAGTGCGGCAATCAGCCAGCTCGCGCTCAGCAGCAGACTGCGCTTGAGCATAGCTCGAACCCGACTCAGCCCTTTTGAATCTTGCTGTTGAACCATGTTCCTAAGTGTGTTGATGATGAATGATCGGGACGAACAGGATGAACACCTGCTGTCTAAAGTGGCGATTGCCCAGTCGATTCAGCCTATCCCGTTAAGCCTTATCGGAGAGAGTTGAGCCGACTTTGATGTCCTGCCCTATCGGCAACAAATCGCGGCCAATCGCTAACTTATTCTTCACCATACACCAGAGCTGGGGCATGTGCAGCGGGAGGTCTAGCGTCGTTTTCACCCCTTTAAACGGGGGCAAACCGCGATTATTCCCCGTGCAGAAGCTGATAGGTGGCATTGAGAATAATCTGGGCAGATCCTCGAAAAAAGATCGGATCGAGGGTGTCGGGGGTGTCGCTGGGTTGGTGATAGTGGGGATTGCGAAAATTTGCCGTATCCGTCACTAAAATTGCCCCAATTCCCTCTTCCCAAAAGGGCGCATGGTCGCTGCGGAGAAGATCCGGGGTCAGGGCACCCAGTTGGGGCACGGCCAGGGTAAACACAGGAGGTAAGGTGTCCCCAATCTGAGATTGAAAGGCGGATAACAAAAAATTGTGGGGTTGATCGCCAATGGCCGCGAGAAAATTGCCGCGATCGCTCGGGGGTTCGATCGGTAAACCGCTGGGATAGGTCTGACATCCTGGTTCGTCGCAGGCGTAGCCCACCATATCCAGCACGATCGCCACACTGGCAGGAGAAGGGGTAACGGTTGCCGCAAACGCCGTGCTACCTAGCAACCCGGCTTCTTCCTGGTCAAAAAAGACGAGCTGTAAGGTGCGGGCAGTTTCGAGGGGGGCAAACAGGTGGGCGGCTTCGAGCAGGGTCGCAACCCCGGTTGCATTGTCGTCAGCCCCAGGGGATTGAAACACGGTGTCGTAGTGAGCGGCCAAAATCACGATCTCTGCCTCTGGATCGGTGTCGGGACGGGTTGCCACGATGTTGATCCCTTCGGTAAAGGGTTGATCGGTCACCTGCCAGCCATCGCGTTCTAGCTCTTGCTGCAGGTAGCGCCGAGTGCGATCGCGATCCTCATCGTCAAACCGGGGAAAGGCTAGTGCTTCCACATGGGCCAGGAGGCGATCGCCCTCGACAACCAGCTCTTCATTGACCCCTGCAGGAATGGTTTGAGAAATTGCCAGAGGTGAGGGAGACAGCGTTGCGCGACAGCCCCAAGCGGTAGCCAGTAACGCACTCAGAATAACGAGCAACCACAGTCGGAATCGCCGCATACCTATCGCATCCGCTCCTGCATATGGCCGATCTACATGCGCACAGGCATTCACTTACCTGCGCAACCTATGACAGGCTTGCAGATCGGAGCTTACTCTTTCAAAGCATAAATAGAGATCTGGGTCTTGCCTACCTTTGTGTGGGTGGATTTTGGATTAATAAGTAGCTCGGCATGATGAAATACCAGACCCTAAAAACCTGTGCCGTCCGCAGCGCGGGCGGCACAGGTTTAGGTTTAATTTCACCTGCTAACTTACCAATTCCACTAAAACCAAAAACAGGTCATTTTTTGAAACCCTGGCAGCGCAAAGGTTGTAAAAAAACGTGAGTTCGGGATAATGCCTTGGCGACTAAAGTCGCGGCTATCAGAACAAAGTCCGCCGTTGCGGACTATGAAAATTCATAGTTTGAGAACCCGCGAAGGCGCGCGATAGCGAGGTTTCGCTCCACTAGTCGTGGTTTCAACCGCCAGATTTTCTTATCCCGAACTCACGTGAAGAAATGACCTGGAGCGGGGTCTTATATCAAATCCGGTTGAAGAACCCAGCTATCGTTTCAGCCCGCTGCACAGCAGCGGGCTGAAACGATAGCTGGGTTTTACGGCTATTGAACCGGATTTGATGTTAGAGGATTGATATTACTGCCCGCGATCGGGTGGGAAAACCATCGCATCATCGGGCGGGCAGAGCCCCGCACTTTCGCCCACATTCGTCACGATGCAGCCACGATAACGTCCGGCGGGATGTTCGTCGGTGGAGAAAATGAGCATAGATGTGGTGCCGCTGGCATCGCCATGCTGTACGAGCAATTGGTTGGCAAAGTACCCAAGATTGATGATGGTGTCGAGGGGAAAGGTTGAGAAGGCATCGGGTAAGGCGCGATCGCCCGGAACCGATACCTGGTAAAGGGCATAGGATCCTGGCTGGGGAACGAGGGTAAAGACGGCGCTCACCTGGGTTTCGACGCATTCTGCCAGCAGCACGCCCACGGCAATGTTGCCCGTTGCAGGATCGATTGCCACGGTTTCAAAGAACATGCGCCCCTCTAGCCGTTGTTCGGGTTCCAGCCGCAGTTCAGCACAGTTCACTGCATCGAACACGTTTGCTTGGAAGGTATCGGGGGTTAGTGTCATGGTTTCGCCGTTGGCGGTGAGACGCAGTTGGTCACGTTCTACCTCAACGCGTACCCCAGCATTTTGTTTGGTTTCGAGGGCCGAGGCGGATGTCGTGAGCCCGGATGGGGCGATCGCCCCGATCAACACGCCGACACTCAGGAACAGAGAGCGCCATCCAAAAACCTTACGTCTCATCAGATCTAAACCCTTTTCTTGTCGATTAAATTGGCAAACATGTGGCAAGGACATCTGCGAATGTTCTGCGGGACATCTACAGAATAACTACAGACCATTCGTGGGTATTCTATTTTACCCCTACATTTAGCGTTTGGTGAGCAGTACCTACTCTACCGATAGAAATCCTGTGTTCGTCCGGGATGGTAGAATCCCTCATCCTCAAGCCATGGCAAGCCCGTCGGGAGCTATCACCAAAGAGCTGCCTTGGAGCGTCGTGAATTCAGATGTTCGGAGCCACGGCCAGAAAATCAGGAGAAAGTGGCTAAATCAACCCATCTCGCTCGATTTCTTCGACCACCTGGAGTCCACGGGTATCGCCGACTTTGAGCACTGCCAAACGGGCATCTTCGCGTACCCCCAGATCTTGATCTTCGGCAAACGCTTCAATCAGTGCATCGAGCGCCGTGGCATAGACCACATTCGAGGGGAGTTCTCGGCAGATTTGTCCGACCGTCCAAGCACAATTGCTGCGAACGGCGGCAACAAAGTCGCGGCGCAGCCCTTCAATTAATGGTGGGACGGCGGCAATCATGGCTTCGTAGCTGACGCTAGTGACCTGAGCCAGCGCACTGGCTGCCCACAGGCGTACGGCAGGAATATCGGTTCGCAAGGCGTGGATGAGGGGTTGAATGGTGCGGCGATCGCGGCAGTTCCCCAATGCCCACACCACGCCCTTACGCACATAGCCATTCCAATCGTGCTGGAGCTGGTCGATCAGGGGTTCCACGGCTGACTCAGCAGGGTTTCGTCCCAATCCATAGGCGGCACTGACCCGAATTAGGGGACAGGCATCGGTCAACAGCCGAATCAAATCGGGGATGGCGCGGGGTTCTTCCAGCTCGCAAAAGGCACGAGTGGCTAACATCCGTTGCTGATTGTCGGACGATCGCAGCAACGGCAACATCTCCTCTGGATCGGGACGGGGAGCTTCCGGCTCGGCATCTGGGCTGTCCAACGAGTCCAGAGGATTTTCGTCGAGGTTTGTTTCCAGAACAGAAATGTCGTCTTTGTCATACATATCGCTACTTTACAGCACTGAGACAGACTCACGGGATGCTCTCTTTGACATTGCGGCGATCGCCCGCCCTTCTGCTAGGAAATTGCCCCTATTCGGTCGATTGGGCGGAAGACTCTCTGTAAAGAAGTGTTGCGGTGGCACTGGCCTGAGATGGGGGCTGCGCCCTAGCCCCCACCCTATTCGAGCGTCATGCTTAGGACTCTGAATTCAATAAAATCCAACACTTATTTTTGAAAGCGCGGCGAGGCCGCGCTTTCAAAAATAAGTGTTGGATTTTATTGAATCGTGATCCTTAGTAGCGAATTTGGAGGGTCACCCGTGCCTGCACATCTTGCTCACCGCCGATCACGGGGGTGGGGGCTGATGCCCGAGCGTCCAGCGCCTCGGCTTGCTGAAAGAGGGGTTGTGGCGGAACGGCATTGTCGATTTGAATGTTGACGATTTCTTGTCCCTGAAATCCCAGTGCCGACAGCACGACATCGGCCTCTTCTTGGGCATCTTGGGTGGCGGTACGCAGAGCCTCTTCGCGGGCCGCAGCAATCGCCTCATCCGTTGCGATAAAGCTGACGCCATCAATGCGAGTTGCACCTGCTTCTACGGCTTCATCCAACAAGCTGCCAGCTTCTGTTGTCGGCAACTGGAAGCTGACGGTATTGGTCGCTCTGTACCCTGTGATTTGCTGGCGATCGTTACTGTAATCGTAGATGGGGTGAAGAGAAATACCCGTCGTTTCGAGCTTATCGACCTCACGGGACTGCAAGAATTCGATCACAGCATTGGAACGACTCGCGGCTTCTTCCTGGGCGGCTTCGGCAGAGGGCGCTTGCACCTGAACCCCCAGATTCACCTGAGCCAGAGTCGTCTGGATGGATTCGGTGGCTTCTCCGGTGACAGTGATGGTACGCATAATTTCCTGGGCGATCGCCGGGGGTAGAACGGCTAAACTCAAAGCGCCCACAACCAAGGGTACCCAGACCAACCAGGCTTTACGGGGCTGTATGGACAGGGAACGCATCCGTTTCATAACAATAATCCTCAAGACTGAATGTGAATGAATCGATCTGCTGTTCATGATTGGGAGCGTGAGGAACAGTCGGTCGATCGCGTTAGATTCAGTGTGTCATTGCAGGGTGCTATTACGGATGAGGTTGCAATTTCTGAAACCTTAATTCAATTCGGGTTCGTCCATCGGGTCATTCGCTGTGCCCTCATCGGTCGCGGCTGACTCCCCGGCGAGTAGGGTCTCGACGAAGCTGTAAAGTTCCGTTTCAGGGCGATCGCTCAACTGCAAATCCTTCAGGTCGATGAGCCCCTGTGCTAACGCTGTCGATTGTTTGCGGTAGGTAGCATTTGCGGCAAGTAAGTCTAGGAAAACTTCCCGCTCAATGGTTTGGCGATCGCTCCCTTCCGTCACTTGAGTCGTGTACTCCCGCTGTTCGGCTTCAAACTTCAGCAAGAGGATGAGGGCTTGGCTGAGTTCTTTCAACTCGGCTTGCAGCTGGCGCGTATCCAGATCCAGCCGATTAAATCCTAGATAGCCGCCGATGCGCAATTCCACAACGGGCTCCTCTTCCGGCCGCACCGCTTGACGCTCAATGGCCGATTGCACCACCGATCGCGCCGTTTCCAGCACCTGCTCGGCTTCATCACTCTCCGTCACCTTGCAGCGCAGCCGCACCACCGGGCGCTGAACATAGTCTGATTTCAGTTCTGCTTGAATGGTTGCCCCATCGAGATCCACGAGATAAACGCCGCGATCAAAATCTACCTCCTCAACACTGTTAGCCTCGATGGAACCGGGGTTAAAAATCCAGTCGCCGTAGGTGTAGTTTTTGTGGATATGTCCCAGGGCTAGGTAATCTACCCCTGCTTCTTTCAAGGGCAGTAAATCCTTATAGCGCAGAGCACCCTGGTAGCGGGCAATCTGACCTTCCAGCCCATGGTGAAACATCATCACGGTGGCATTGGGGCCAGGGGGAAGCGCTTGAATGGCCTCGGCGGTTTGCGCGATCGCCTGGGGAGCCATCGCCCCATACCAGGCGGATCCCAGCACCCGCACGCCACAGTCCAGGTCGATGTAACCCCCTCGTTTCGCATCCTCATCCCACGGAAAATAAAAGGGCTCCCCGGCGCTGATATCCCCTGGCTCTAGCAGCTTCAGCATTTCCCAATCGGCAAGATATCGCAGCCAACTGGTGCGTGCGCCATAGGGGCGGTTATCATGGTTACCCTCGATCGCCAGTACCGGAATCCCCGCATCCTTGAGCGCCTGCAAGCAAACCTGCGCCTGATTGAGGATATTTGGCTGAATGTTGCGATGCTCAAACAAATCCCCCACAATCAGCACAAAATCCACGGGGTTGGCGATCGCATACCGCTCCAAGGCATCTTGAAAGGCATAGAAAAAATCCATGGTGCGGCGCTTGTTGTCGTACCGATCAAACCCCAAATGTACGTCCGCTACATGCAAAAATCGCGGCATCCTCTCGCTCTCCTGGGTAATGGTCTGAACTGAGCCCATCCATTTTAGATTTTAGATGGGGAACGCAGATGGATGCAGATGCGTGGCGATCGCAATCTTCGTGCCTTTGTGTCTTTGTGGTTCATACTCCACCGATGAACGCCGATAGTTCCCCCTCTGGGCTTTCTGTGCCTCTGTGGTTCGACAATCAATATTCGATCCGTTCCCCAACTGCTGGAAGCTTGCCACAATGAAAAGGACGACGAATTTCTGAGGATAGGGCATGGTGGCACGGGTTGAGCCGATTCTAGAAAAGGCGCTGGCCGGAAGAGATCTGACTGAGGCGGAAGGGGTTGGGTTGTTGCAGCAGACCGATGCGGAGGCGATCGCGGCTATTCGTGAGGCGGCTGACCGCTTGCGCCAGCAACAGGTGGGCGATACCGTCACCTATGTTATTAACCGCAACATCAACTACACCAACATCTGCGAGCAGCACTGTAGTTTCTGTGCCTTTCGCCGCGATGCGGAGCAAGAGGGAGCCTACTGGATCGAAGATGCCACCATCCTAGAGAAAGCCACCGAAGCCGTACGGCTGGGCGCCACAGAAATTTGTATGCAGGGGGGGCTGAATCCAGAGGCTAAGCTCAACGGCACCTCCCTGGGCTTCTATACCCAATTGGTGGCACAAATCAAAGACGTTTTTCCCGACCTTCATCTCCATGCCTTTTCTCCTCAGGAGGTGCAGTTCATCGCGCGTGAGGATGGGCTGAGCTTTGTCGAGGTCATCACTGCCTTGCAGGAGGCTGGGGTGGGCTCCCTCCCTGGTACGGCGGCTGAAGTCCTGGACGATCGCGTTCGCCAGATCCTCTGCCCCGAAAAGATCAACACGGCTCAGTGGCTGGAGATTGTGGAAACCGCTCACCGCATGGGTTTACCTACCACCAGTACCCTACTGTCGGGGCATATCGAGTCGCAGGAACAGCAGATCGGGCATTTGGCGAAATTGCGATCGCTCCAACGCATGGCTATCGACCAAAACTATCCCGCTCGCATCACCGAGTTTATTCTCTTACCTTTCGTCGGCCAAGATGCTCCAAAACCTCTACGGCGACGGGTCGGGCGCGATCAACCCAGCCTCCCCGATAGCCTCTTGCTCACGGCTGTCGCTCGTCTCTTCTTGGGGCAGTGGATTCCGAACCATCAGCCGAGCTGGGTGAAGTTGGGGTTAGATGGAGCCCAGACGGCGCTCACCTGGGGGTGCAACGATATGGGTGGCACCCTGATGGAAGAGCATATCACCAGCATGGCGGGGGCGCAGGGAGGCACTTGCCAGACCGCAGCGGATTTGGTGGCGGCGATCCATGCCTTGGGGCGCCCTGCTCAGCAACGGGACACCCTTTACCGCCCGATTAACGCTGGCTTGCCTGCACCCATGCCTGCCACTGTCTCTTGAATACAAGTGGGTGGTGCTGTGGAGCGGCGACGGCGGCGATGGCGTCTGCGCCACTCCCAGGGCATTTCTGGGTTGGGTTGGCTCCAGAAGTTGCGTCGTGCAGCTTTGGCTTCGGCCTCGGCTGACAGGAGTGTGGTCCGGGTGCCTGGGCACCCATCGAGATATTGCGGATAGACGACGGCATGACCCTCGCGCACCATCTGCACATTGACCGATTGGCCATGGCGATAGAGTTCCGCCACCGTACGCCCGTAGAAATCGATATCGACGCGGCGAACACCCACGAACTGTCCGACTGGAAGTAGCTGACGCAGATGGGTCGTTGAGGCTACTCCGCCTGGCTGGGCGCTTTCGGGGGCATCAATGCAAGCCAGTCGAATGGTGACAGGGCGATCTGCCATATTGACTCGTAGCGTGTCTCCATCGCCCACGTTTGCGACTGTGGCAGTGATAGGGCGGGGCAAGCCGGGTAACGGTAGGTTGACATCAGGAAACGGAAGCAGCAGCACCGTTGCCAATAAAAACAGCACCCCCAGTCCCAGCAAAAGGCTGAGGGTAACCATGACAAGGAGCGGGGCATTGGAAGAGGCCTCGCTGGAGCTGGTTTGCGGGGGCGGAGCCATAGGCGGTGCATCCGCTGAGTCATCTGCCGCGCTCGATGAACTGCTGGCGTCGGGCTCACCGTTGCGCTGTTCCAACTCTCGGCGCAGTTCTTCGAGGGCATACTCTACATCAGAGGCGTACTCTGAACCCGCAGGGGTGGCTCTTCGGGGTTCTGGACGGTCGGACTCGCGTCTGGGTGAACGGGCTTGCGATCGCCCCCGTGGTTCCAAAAACCAGTGATAGCCATAGGCCGCCACAACCCACCAGACCCAGAAGTAGGGCACAACAAAATCAGGGAACGCCGCGATCGCCGTCTGGAGGATGGTGCGCTGGGTCAACTCAGGGGGAGCGGTATGCGCTAGTAACTGGATGGCTCGAATGAGCGCCAGGGAAAATGTTGCTGCCCATCCCACTAGGAAATGATAGGCTGCACGCCGCAGAGGCTGAGGCAATGTGAGAAACGAGGGAGGCGATCGCCATACCCAACGCGAAAATGCACCATACAGCAGGATAAGTAAGCTCCACCAAAGCCCACTTGCGACCCCTGCAATACCAGAGAGCGTGAGCAGCCGGGAGATATCCCCCACATTTGCTCCGATCGCCATCGAAACCAGGCTCATGATAGTGAGATACCAAAAGCCAAACCAAAGACCAATGGTTCCGGCATAGACAGGTAGCGCTAACCGGAGAGCACGGAGCCAGGCTCGCGCGCTGGGGAAAAGAAAACTCCACATAAATAAGCAGATGGGCCGTCGTTGCCCTTACATCTGTACGTCACGAATTCAATTGAGGGTCAACGCGACACCGATGAAACAGAGAACGTTTGGAACAAGTCGTAGGCTGGATGGACAAGGCGATCGCCTCGACCATCGGCCTCTGCTCAACCATTGCCCCGGACTATCGGACGTGTTGAACTTGCGGAGAAACACACAATTCAAGCGCCCACGACGAGATCATCCAAACGGCAAAGGATATTGCCGTCCGTACCATTCCGTCTGATGTGCAACTGTTGCGAATTGTCCTAGTCGATATTCCCCCAAGCCAAATTGGGGCAATTCCCACTTGAACATGCAAAGCCTGCCCAATGGAACTTGAACTATTCCTAGTTTTCCATGCTTTGGTCTCAACCGTATGAGTATATGGACATTCTCTATAGGCATGGCGCTATCTATAAAGAATAGTCAATTTTACTGATCTTCTCGCTTTTTTTCACAAGAATGTTTGCTTAAAAAGCGTTGTACTCCAGAGCACTGCGCGATGACCATTTACCTATGCATTTTTGCTGGTGATTGTATGCAAAATACAGCTTGTGCAATTGACCTAAACCTCAGTCATAATCCTTGAAAAATAAGGGGTTTTGCCTTCTAGGATTTCTAGAATGATAGCCAATAAACTTGGTTTTTTGTGTTAATTAAAGATGAGATTTTATCTTTAGCATTAGGCGTTACGTTCCTACCTGTCAATGCTCTAGTAATCTTGCAAGAAGTGCTTAAACATGATGCGGGACGCATGCCTCATTTTTCCTGTACCACTACATCTACCGCCAACGGTTGTTCGTATTGCTTGCAGTGTTGGGCGGTTCATGTCTGGTTATCTTCCCTTCCCCAACGTGCTGCTTGTCCTTCTAGAGAAATGGGTCAGATGTTGTGATGACGCTCGCAAATTCCCTTCGTATTCGATCGGTTAATGTCCGCCTACCCTTAGCCACGCTACTGCTGAGTGGAGTCGTCCTCTTGGCGGCGGCGATCGCCATTGCCTGGTTTGCTGGAAATGGCTTTATCTCTGCGATTTTTCAGCAACTCGATAGCCTGCAACAAAACCCTCCCATGTGGGCCACCACGCCAATGATGCTGGGGCATTACGTCCTGGTGTGGACCGTCAGCCTCATGCTACTGGTGTTAGTCATCATGCGAGCATCGCCTCAACCGGTAGCCTGGTCGCGCATTGCCGTCGTCGGCATTCTCGGTGTTCTGACGGTGCGCTATGTGATGTGGCGATCGGTTTCTACCCTCAACTTGGATACGCCGCTGAATGGTGTTTTCAGCTTGGGGCTGTTTTTCCTGGAGATGCTGTTGTTGGTCAACGGCATGATCCAGCTCGTGCTGTTATTGCGATCGCGCGATCGGAAAAAGCAAGCCGATCAGCTAGCGGATGACGTGGTCAGTGGAAACTATGTCCCCTCCGTCGCTGTTCTGATTCCGACCTACAACGAACCGGCCTTTATCCTGAAGCGCACCATCATAGGATGTCAGGCGATGGACTATGCCAACAAAACCATCTACCTGCTGGACGATACCCGCCGTCCTGAAATCCGCCAGCTTGCCGCTGAACTGGGCTGTGAATACCGCACCCGCCCCACCAACGAGCATGCCAAGGCAGGCAACCTGAATTATGCGATTCCCAAAACCGATGGCGAGTTGATTGTGGTATTCGATGCGGACTTTGTGCCTACCCGCAATTTCTTGCAACGTACCGTCGGCTTTTTCCAAGATCCGCATATCGGTCTATTGCAAACCCCCCAAACCTTCTACAACCCCGACCCTATCGCCTGGAACCTGGGTATGCAGGATGACCTGCCCCCCGAAGAGGAAGTGTTCTACCGCCAGATCCAACGGATTCGTGATGGGGCGGGTGGTGTCGTCTGTGCTGGAACCTCTTTTGTGGTGCGGCGATCGGCGTTGGAGGAGATTGGTGGCTTTGTGACCGGAGCCCTCAGTGAAGACTTCTTTACGGGCATTGAACTAACGGCGAAGGGCTATCGGCTGATCTACCTGAACGAAAAGCTGAGTGCAGGCTTGGCGGCTGAATCTATCTCTGCCCACGCCTTGCAACGGATTCGCTGGGCCCAGGGCACATTGCAATCCTTCTTTATCCGCTCTAACCCTCTCACCATCAAAGGGTTGAATCCCTTGCAACGGCTGGCTTACTTTGAGGGACTGTTGCACTGGTTTAGCAGCATTGCCAAAGTCGGCTTTCTGGTGATGCCCCTGGCCTATGCTTTTCTCGGAGTTATTCCCATCCAGGCCGAAACGGCTGAAGTGATGGACTTTTTCGTGCCCTTCTATCTCGTGCAACTAGCCACCTTCTCCTGGCTCAACTACCGATCGCGCTCGGCTCTGCTCTCCGATGTCTATGCACTGGTGCTAGCATTTCCCCTGGCGCTGACCGTGGTGCAGGTGATGTTACGTCCTTTTGGGCGAGGCTTTAAGGTCACCCCCAAGGGAACGGCGAGCGATCGCTTCACCTTCAACTTTTCCTTGGCAATCCCTCTGCTGATGGTCTTTGCCATTACTGCCCTCAGCCTGTGGATCAATTTGGGCCACTGTCTCATTGCCGATGCTGCCGCAGAACCCATCTCCCATCTCAAAGGGTTAGGACTGGGCTGGCTCTGGAGTACCTATAACATGCTCATGCTAGGCATTGCCCTGCTAGCGTTGCTGGATGCACCCCGCCCCAGTACCTACGAATGGTTTTCCCTCCGCCGCATTGCCCGCCTCTGCATCCACAACTCAGCCGTCGATGCGCCGCTGGAATTGTGGGGACATACCGCCATGCTGTCGCAGGAGGGAGCCGAGATCGTTTTGACCCAGCGCGATCGCGCTGCTCTCGCCCGCCATGCCCAGAACCTCACCGCTACCCTGACCTTGGTGGATGAAAATCTGGAGGTAGAAGGGTATGTGGAATGGGTGAAACCCGATGGCGAAGTTCCCACGCTGCGCCTCCGCTTTGCCCCGCTCTCCATTCCTGAAGAACGTAGGCTAGTGGAGGTACTCTACTGTCGCCCCGGACAATGGAAAAACCGCTGTGCTCCCAGCGAATTCAAGTCCCTGAGCATCCTCTTCCGTCTCCTCTTTCGCCCTCGTGTCCTGTTCGATCGCACCAACGAAATCAAGCCCGTTCAGGTCACAATCGTTTAGCAGAACCCAGATCTGCGACTTCTTTTAGTGAATTTCAGGTACGGTTGCCGACCGAAAAAGAAGTCGCAGATCTTTTGGGATGTTGTAATCCCAGCTTTTCTGCCTCTTCCAAAGACACATCGGGAAGGTTATGTAGCATTGCATCCCAGGTATTCTGGGCGTGCAGCGCGGCCACAACGGCATTGAGGGGCTCTGGGAGAATGGCAGGGAAATCCGCCTCTTCGGGAAATTGCAACGAAAATGCGAGGCGTTCGTGGGGTGGGGTGAACTGTGCATCCACCCCTGTTCGATTCCCTCGCGCATCGATCCGATACCAGCCATGGGTCGGCAGACAGACGGCATTGAAGCCATGCAGGCTATAAGGCGCGCCAGTGTCATCAATGCTCAAGCGCTGATAGCAGAATCCGGTGGGGATGCCGTTTGCCCGCAACAACGCCGCAAGGAGATGACTTTTGGCATAGCAAAAGCCCGTTTTGTGGCGCAGCACATCCGATGCACGGCAGGTTACTGGGTTTGTCTGATAGTCGCAGCTATGTCCAATGTCATCGCGTACCCACTCAAAGCAGGCGCGGGCGATCGCTTCTTCACTCTGACACCTTGCTGCTAGTTCTTGGGCTTTTTCGAGAATTGTGGGATGCTGCCAATCGATGATGTCGCTGGCTTGTAAATACTCGTTCATGGCACGGTCGGTGTGATGACAAAAATCTTGGGGCTGAAAACTGCTGGCTTGCAGAGCTAAGGCGATCGCCTACCCTCAAGCGCAATGGCAATCGGCGGCGCATGTAAACAAGGCGAAAGCCGGGAGCATTACGTTTCCTTAATCGGTGGATTTAAACCTTCTTGGCTTGCTTCTGTAGGAATGGTTTCTGCTGCCTCTGAAGGTTCTGTTTCTGACTCGGTTGTAAGTTCTGTCTGATCAGAAGGTAGCACAACCGCTTCCTCCGTCACCTCCGATGCGATCGCCTCAGAGACATCCTCAATACTCTCCGATGCGTTGGCTTCAGATCCCTCTGGTGTGCGGACTTCGTCCGATGTGGGAGCTGGCGATCGCTCTTCCGCTGCCTCAGCTCCCTCCGAAGCGCTTGTCTCAGAGACATCTTGCGTGATGTCTTCCTCAGGTGGAAGCTCTGGCGATCGTGCTTCTATTTCCGTTGTTTCTTCTGATTCAGTTGCTTCAGCTGCATCCGGTGTGGAGCTGGCCTCCATTGTTGGATCTGGCGATCTCTCCTCTGCTTCTGCTGCCATAGTTGCGTCAGCTGAGTCTGCCAGCTTGATGCTTTCTTCGGCTGCTACTTCGGCTGCGCGTTGTTCCTCAGAGTCTGTAATGCTTTCCGATGCTTCTGGGATTGCCTCGGTTGCTACTTCTGCTGAGGGTTCGCCCGATGCTTCAGTGGTTTCTGGCGCAGGTGGTTCGGTTGGTTGAGGGATGGGAGTGGGTGGCGAACTGAGCGGTCGGACAGAGGGTTCAGGCAGGATGTGGCGGAGTCGAATGCCAAACAGCACGAAGTCGAGGGGAATGCGCTCCGGGGGATAGGGCTCTTGGGCGGCCAGTTGGTTGTCGCTGACGATTAACAGGCGCAATACACTGACGGGAACCTGGGTGAAAAGGTTGACGCCGAGGAAGGCGATCGCCGCCATCCCCAAGCCCAGCCAGCGGGAGGAAAAAGGCGCTAAATCAGCAGCGATCGGGGAAAAACGATACAACTGCCATAGCAGGATGGCTAAGGTGATGGCGATGGCGATCGCCATCACCTGATTCACCGAGGTGCGGAAGAAGCGCAACATCCGCCGCCGGGGGTCGCTGATACTGGCTGGAGCGAGTGCTAGAGCAACGACGCTGAAAATGCAAAACGGGCGCTGCCACTGCATCCAGAGAATCGGCCCAATCCCCACAACGGCTACCAGGAAGAACTCCAACCACACAGGCAAGATGGGCTCCCCTACCGCTAGCCCCACAAAGCAAAGTTCGAGCAAAAGCGGTACCGTTGCCAGCCCTGCCAGATGCAACCAAACATAGGGGTCAGACCAAACGACACGCATAGTTGAAGCGTCCTGCATTTACCAGTCTTAACCATAGCCCGAAGCGCGACGCTGCTGGACAGCCTGTTAAAGGATCTCTACGCTTCCCTGGCTCCTGCGCTTTCAAGGCCAATGCCAACCTTGCGCAAGCGGAGGCCAATGCGGCGCTGTGATGCCCACAAAATGTTCGTCACGGTAACAAAATACGCAAGCCTATCTTTGCTATTGGCAAAAAGTAGGCAAGTTTCTAGCCAAGGGCCTGCAGGAACCTCTCACAGATCCCTACCATGAAATTATGCTGTACGCACTGGCATCGGCAAAGCGTCTTTTCCAGTGCTGACTTTGCGTTCTCTCCTGTTCTCTCCTCCCCTTTGCCGTTCCTTTGCTTTTGCTATGGCTTTCGATCGCTACGGTCGCAACATTTCCTATCTCCGCATTTCGCTGACCGATCGCTGCAATTTCCGCTGCGTTTACTGTATGCCGGAGCAGATGACGTTTCGCCCACGGGCGGAATTGTTGCAGGATGACGAACTGCGGTTATTAATCCCGCTATTTGCGGAATGCCTGGGCTTTCACAAGTTTCGGCTAACGGGCGGTGAACCCACGCTGCGAGAAAATATTGTCGAACTGGTTCGCTTCATTGCCCAGACGCCCGGTGTTTCTGATTTAGCCATGACGACCAATGGATTGCTGTTACCTAAATTGGCAGCACCCCTAGCGGCAGCAGGGTTACAGCGCATCAACATCAGCATTGATACCCTCGACCCCGACAAGTTTCGTGCGGTGACTCGCTGGGGCGATGTCGATCAGGTGTGGAATGGCATCAAAGCTGCGACAGATGCAGGGCTAAAACTGAAGCTGAATGCCGTTGTTGTCAAAGGCTTCAACGATCGCCAGGATGTCCTTGACCTGGCGCGGCTGACCTACGATTTTCCCTGGCAAATTCGGTTTATTGAAATGATGCCGTTTGGAGAAGTAGCGGAGTTTCAGCAGGCAAAAACCGTCAGCGAAGCGGAACTCCTCGCTGTCATCCAGGACGGGTTGGATACGCCTCAGTTGCTCAACGATGGGCAACTGGATGGAGAAGCCCGACTCTACCAACTGCCCAATGCGGTCGGCACCCTGGGCTTCATTAGTCCGGTGACCCAACCCTTTTGCGCGGGGTGCGATCGCGCCCGCCTCACAGCCGATGGCCGCCTCCGCTTGTGCCTGCTGCGCGACAAGGAACTCGATGTACGAACGCCACTGCGTCAGGGATGCGACGTCGAAGACCTGCGGCAGAAAATTGAAGATGCCATCTGGTTCAAACCCTGGGGGCATGGGCTGGCGGCGGAGGAAGTGCCCCGCAATCGGGTGATGTCAGAGATAGGCGGGTAAGAGCGATCGCCTTGTGGCTTTCACAACGACTCAGAGACATGCTTTGAGTGTTGCAAAAAATACCCTGATGCCGAGAAAGATTGCATTTATTTTCGTTTTGCTTTCTTTTTTGTAGATTTTCAACGATGTCTCCATTGATGGTGAGAAGATGAGGCAGGACAAGGGAACTTCTACGGTCAAAGATGTCTTCATAACGTTGATTTCTCTAGAATGTCTCAATTGATCTTGGCATCAAGTTGGTGAGGTGATGACCCTCCCCAGGTTCAGACAATTGTGCTGAAACCATCCGCATCACCGTTTACTCATGCCTATCAATCTTGGAGCAGGAAACGGCCTGTTCATCTCAGACTTCATAAGAATGCACCACACATAAAAACCTTGGAAAATTAGTTGCAGGCCAAACGTCACAACATGCTCTGCTGTGTTGATTGATTGATACTGCTTGCGCCTCGCCGTGGAGTGGAGTGGTTGTTGGGCTGGCTAATCGTTCAATTCGTAATGCTCTTGCGAATACATTCTACAAATTGAGTTCTTTGTGGTTGATTCGCTTGTGCTTTGGAATCATTTTCAGAGCAAGGTTTTTGGTGCAAAGGTTTTTGGTGCAAAGGTATAGGAAAAATCTGAAAAATTATCATTTTGAGGATTGAAATTCATTGTTAGTTTTCCCTTGTTAGCAAGCTGTTTTGAATAGCCATCCAGTCGTCTATCGCTTGCGTTGAATCTGTGATATCCACTGACGTTTGGCCTTGAAATTGCATGGCCTTGAAATGCAATGCAGAACGAGATGGATGGTTTGATCTTTTTGCAGAGAACAAGCCATGCTGAAGCCTCTCAAACCGACAACCGATCGCGCCTACGATGTTTTTCGGTCTGAACATCAACCCCTCAAAGCGCTGTTTGAACCCGAAACGGTGGCCGTGATTGGGGCCAGCAACCGCCCCAACAGCGTCGGTCGTACCCTGATGTGGAACCTGATCCGCAATCCCTTTGGGGGTACGGTGTTTCCTGTGAATCCCAAGCATCCCAATGTTTTTGGGATTAAGACTTACCCCAATGTGGCTGCGATTCCGGAACCGGTAGATCTGGCCATTATTGCTACCCCTGCATCCACGGTGCCCATGCTGGTCAGTGAATGTGCCGCCGCAGGGGTGAAAACGGCCATCATCATCTCGGCGGGCTTTCGGGAAACGGGTGAGCCGGGGTTGGCACTGGAACAGCGGATTCGCGAGCACCTGCGCCATAGCTCGATGCGCGTGTTGGGGCCAAACTGCTTGGGGCTTATGAACCCGCCCCGTGGGATTAATGCAACTTTTGCCAGTGCGATCGCCAAACCCGGCAACGTGGGCTTCATCAGCCAGAGCGGAGCCCTGTGTACGGCTGTGTTGGACTGGAGCTTCCCAGAAGATGTGGGCTTCAGCGCTTTTATTTCCATTGGCTCCATGCTGGACATTAGTTGGGGGGACTTGATCTATTACCTGGGCGACGACCCCCACACCAAGAGCATTGTCATTTACATGGAATCCATCGGCGATGCCCATGCCTTTATGTCGGCGGCGCGGGAGGTTGCGCTGACCAAACCCATCATCCTGATCAAAGCGGGACGCACAGAGGAAGCGGCGAAGGCAGCCACCTCCCACACGGGCACCCTAGCCGGAAGCGATGCGGTGCTGGAGGCGGCGTTCCGGCGCTGCGGAGTGTTGCGGGTCAACCGGATTTCTGAGCTGTTCAACATGGCGGAAGTGCTGGGCAAACGCCAATGTCGTCCCCAGGGGCCAAACCTCACCATCATCACCAATGCTGGAGGGCCAGGGGTGTTGGCGACGGATGCGCTGGTGGCGACTGGCGGTAAGCTGGCCGATTTATCTGGGGAAACCCTGAAGCAACTGAGTGCCTGTTTGCCGCTGCACTGGAGCTACAACAACCCCATCGACATTCTGGGAGATGCCGACCCCCAACGCTATGCCCAGGCTCTGGAAATTGCTATCCAAGATCCGAACAGTGATGGGTTGCTGGTCATCCTCACACCACAGGCGATGACGGATCCCACCCGCACCGCCGAAACCCTGAAGGAAACGGTGGAGCAGTTGCAATCTACCCCGATGTGTCACAAGCCCATTCTGGCCAGTTGGATGGGAGATGCCGAAATCGCTCAGGGGGAAAAGGTGCTGAACCACAGCCAAATTCCCACCTACCGCTATCCAGATTCGGCGGCGCGGTTGTTTAACCTGATGTGGCAATACAGCTATAACCTGGGCGGCATCTACGAAACACCCACGCTGCCGAAGGATTGGGATGAGGGTGGTCCCGATCGCCCGATCGCCCAGCGCCTCATCGCATCTGCTCGCGACAGTGGCCGTACGCTGCTCACCGAGGCGGAATCCAAGCAATTGCTGGCGGCCTATGGCATTCCTGTGGTGGACACCCGAGTGGCTACGACGGCTGATGAAGCGGTGGCAGTCGCAGAGGCGATGGGGTATCCCGTCGTGCTCAAGCTTTATTCCAAGACGGTGACCCACAAGACGGATGTCGGCGGTGTATATCTCAATCTTGCCGGTGCCGAGTCGGTGCGTCAGGCGTTTGAAGCGATCGCCCAAAACCTGAAAGCTGCCCTCACCGATATGCCCTGTGATCCTGATAACCCAGACTTCCTGGGGGTCACGGTGCAGCCCATGGTCGAGCGGGATGGCGGGTATGAGCTGATTGTCGGCAGTAGCATTGACCCCCAGTTTGGCCCCATTCTGCTGTTTGGACCAGGGGGGCAAATGATTGATGTGTTCCAGGATCGGGCGATCGCTCTCCCGCCCCTCAACACCACCCTGGCGCGCCGGATGATAGAGCAAACCCAGGTTTACAAAGCACTTCAGGGAATCCGAGGGCGTCCTCCTGTCGATTTTTCTGCCCTAGAACACCTGCTGGTGAAATTCAGCCAACTCGTTATCGAACAACGGTGGATCAAAGAAATTGATATCAATCCGTTGCTCATTCAGCCCAACTGGGCCGCTGTGAAGCGAGGGCATCGGCTGGGGACAAATGCACCCAAATCGCCCCATTTGCTCTCGCCACTGCTTGCTTTGGATGCCCGCATTGTCCTGCATTCGGCAGAGACGCAAGAGGTCGATTTCCCAAGGCTCGCCATCCGTCCTTACCCGGCCCACTACACCAGCCGATGGACAGCTCCAAATGGCACCGCCGTCAAGATCCGCCCGATCCGCCCGGAAGATGAACCGCTCATTGTCCAGTTCCACAAAACCCTTTCAGAGCAAAGCGTCTACCTGCGCTACTTCCACTTGATGACCCTCAGCCATCGAGTGGCCCACGATCGCCTCACCCGCATTTGTTTTATCGACTATGACCGGGAAATGGCGTTGGTGGCCGATTGCAAAAATCTCGCGACGGGTGACCATGAAATTTTAGGGGTGGGGCGGCTCAGCAAGCTGCATGGTGTTCCGGAAGCGGAGTTTGCGCTGTTGGTGACCGATGCCTTTCAGGGGCAAGGACTGGGCACAGAACTACTGCAGCGGCTGGTGCAAATTGGCCGCGATGAAGGGTTGACCGCTATCCATGCAGAAATTCTGGCGGAAAACAAGGCCATGCAACGGGTCTGTGAAAAGGTGGGCTTTGTCCTGCACCGCCACCCTGATGAGGTGGATGCAACGTTGCGCCTAGACGTTGGGGTGTCCTCATCCCAAACATCCTCCCCAGAGGTCGAAGGGCTGTGAACCCTGACTCCAAACCAGGTTGCTGTTGATATCGAATCACGATGAGGCATGAACATCCCAAACGCTCTCCCTAACCTGGACTCTTCACAAAGCAGGGTGGGCAGTGCCCACCTAAACCTTACAACGTAGACCGTGAGCCAAGGGTGGGCGCTGCCCACCCTACAAATCTATTCCCTGTGGATGCGCCGCATCGCATCCGCCCACCCTCCCAGGAAAACAGCAAGAAACATTGTTTCTTAGATGGTTTCTTAGACATTCAAAGAGGAAAACACTATGACGACCTTCGAATCGGTTTTGCAAGAAGCACGGCTCTTTGCGCCCTCTTCTGCATTCATGGAACAGTCCCACATCCAGGGTTTGGAACACTACAAACGCCTTTATGAAACCGCTAAAGCTGACCCTGATACCTTTTGGGGCGAACTGGCGATTCGGGAACTGCATTGGTTCCAGCCCTGGGATCGAGTGTTGGATTGGCAACCGCCATTTGCTAAATGGTTTGTGAATGGCAAGTTGAACGTATCCTACAATTGCCTCGATCGCCATCTTTTCAACAGCAGAGCCAACAAACCCGCTCTGATCTGGGAAGGAGAACCGGGAGACACCCGCACCTATACCTACGCTGAATTGCACCATGACGTTTGCCGAATGGCCAATGTGTTGAAGGATCTGGGGGTGAAGAAGGGCGATCGCGTTGGCATCTACATGCCCATGATTCCGGAAGCGGCGATCGCCATGTTGGCCTGTGCCCGCATCGGTGCGCCCCACACCGTGGTGTTTGGGGGATTCAGCGCCGAAGCCTTGGCCGGACGCCTGCTCGATGCCGAAGCTAAGCTGGTGGTTACCGCCGATGGCAGTTGGCGCAAAGATGTGATCAACCCGCTCAAAATCCAGGTGGATGAAGCCCTGGCGGATGGCAAAGTACCTAGTGTGCAACAGGTGTTGGTGGTGCGACGGACAGGACAGCCGATTGCGATGGATCCGGAGCGCGATCGCTGGTGGCACGAAATGCAGCCTACGGCATCCCCCCAATGCCCTGCCGAACCGATGGATAGCGAAGATCCTTTATTCATCCTCTACACCTCCGGCACGACTGGGAAACCCAAAGGGGTCGTCCACACTACGGGCGGCTATAACCTCTACACTCACATCACCACGAAATGGGTGTTCGATCTTCAGGAGGATGATATTTTCTGGTGTACCGCTGATGTGGGCTGGATTACAGGGCACAGCTACATCGTCTATGGCCCCTTGTCGAATGGCACCACGACGGTCATGTTTGAAGGGGCACCGCGCAAGTCGAATCCAGGCTGCTTCTGGGACGTAGTAGAACGGCATGGCGTCACGATTTTCTACACCGCTCCCACGGCCATCCGCATGTTTATGAAGCTGGGCGAAGACCTGCCGGCCACCCGTAATCTGTCATCTCTGCGGTTGCTCGGGAGTGTCGGCGAGCCGATTAATCCCGCCGCCTGGATGTGGTATCACCGGGTCATCGGTGGCGGTCGCTGTCCCATTGTCGATACTTGGTGGCAAACAGAAACCGGGGGCATTATGATTACGCCGTTGCCTGGGGCGATCGCGACCAAGCCGGGTTCCGCCACCTTCCCTTTCCCTGGGATCCTCGCCGATGTCGTCGATATGCAGGGGAATCCTGTTCCAGAAAATCAGGGAGGCTATCTGGTCGTCACCCATCCCTGGCCTGGCATGATCCGCAATGTCCATGGAAATCCCGAGCGGTTCCATCGAACTTACTGGGATCCCATTCCACCTAAAGATGGCCACTACACCTACTTCTCTGGTGATGGGGCTCGCCGAGATGAAGACGGCTACTTCTGGATCATGGGACGCGTAGATGATGTGATTAACGTCGCTGGACATCGCCTCGGGACGATGGAGGTGGAGTCAGCCCTGGTCTCTCACCCTGCCGTGGCTGAAGCGGCGGTGGTGGGTAAACCCAGCGATATCAAAGGGGAGGAAATCGTCGCTTTCGTCACCCTAGAAGATGCTTACGCTCCCAGCGAAGACTTGATGAAAGCGCTGAAAAACCATGTGGCGAAGGAAATTGGGGCGATCGCCCGACCGGCGGAAATTCGCTTCAGCGAAGCCCTACCCAAAACCCGCTCTGGCAAGATCATCCGTCGCTTCCTTCGGGCAATGGCCGCTGGAGAAGCCATCACTGGCGACACCTCCACCCTGGAAGATCGGGGCGTGCTCGACCAACTGCGAGGCGAACGATGAGGGAAATCTAGCACTACGCATTTAGATGAGGACAAATTGTATATTGAAAGCCCTGCGATGTGGGGCTTTCAATATACGATTGGCTTTTACTGCAAGGGCGTAGCGCTATGGGTCAGATGTTTATAGCGCTATGCGCGTTAGTTAAGTACGGTTGTGTGGGGCGCGGCGCGCCCCACACAACCGTTGCTGTGCTTAATGCGGTTGCACACCGCTATATATCAAATCCGGTTGAAGAACCCAAATATCATTTGCGCCCGCTGCACTGCAGCGGGCGCAAATGATATTTGGGTTTTACGGCTGTTTAACCGGATTTGATATTAGTTTAGGTTGAGGGTGGCTTCGGTGGTGGCGATCGCATCAGTGGCGTAGCGATCGCCCGGACGGGCCTGTAATGCCCGACGGAAGTTAATCAACGCGGTCTGGTAATCTTCCTGTTCAAAGGCTGCATAGCCGACTTCCATCGACTCCGTGTAGTCATATGTCACATCTGGATCAACGGGGAGCGAAGGATTGGCAGGAGTCTCCGTGATGGCATCCGGCGTTGGTGCTTCAGGCGTCGGGGCATTGGGTTCGATGGATACCTCTGGGAGATTCGTTGGATTTCTGAATATGGGCTCATTCACAAACCAAGATTGTGCGCCTAAAAACATTCGTAGAGCAATCGTAAGCACGACCAAAAGAAAGCCACTGAAGTAAAGAAAAAAAGCTTTCCTGACATTATGATTGCTCCAGTGTGTGAAAAAGAAAATGATGGCTGCAGCGCCTCCGCAAAAGAGGTAGAGCAATCCCCACACAGTACTATCTTGAAATGCCAGAACCAAACCCCAAATGGTACCTGTTAGAGCTAACAGTACGCCCAGAATAATCAGCGATATAAAGGCAATGACCATACGCTCTATTTACGTTTTATGTGCGGACAGATACATGTAACGTGAGAGAAGGAAAATCCCTGCTTGAGTACAGATGAATTATGAAAAGACAACTGTGCATTGGATTTTTGAGCTTCCTTTTCTCATGCAAGCAAGCTTAACTAAGATCTATAAGAAAGACATGGCGAACAAAAGTTCCATTGTCAAAGAAACTTAATGAATAAACCCGTAGCTATTCACGATTTAATGACACTTAGACTGGTTTGTTTGTGGTCTTCCTTGCTCATTCGAGCAAATAAAATAAATCTCTAGGAGAGCGTACAATGATTGGTTTTTTAATTTCAGTGGTTGTCATTGCGATTAGCCTATTCATCATCTCCAAACTGCCGACTGGGGTAGAAATTGATAACCCGATCGCCGCTTTGATTGGTGGGGCAATAATCGGGGCATTCAATGGGTTGTATTACATTTTTCCGGGTTGGTTTCGTGGTACTGCGGCGATTCTCAGCCTGGGCATCATTCCGCTGATTGGGAGCATCATTGTATTTGGTTTGGCGGCGTGGCTGGTCGAAGGCTTTCGGCTGCGCTGGGGTATTGGCAGCGCCATTCTGGGGGCGATCGCCCTGGCGATTATTAGCTCTATCCTCAATGCCATCCTGAATGCGACAGGGCTGATTCCTGCGGCAGCTTAGGCCAGTGTCCTCGTTTTGATATAGCTAGCACATGCATAGCAGGAGTACCGAGTGCTCCTGCTTTTTGTTGGGTAATCGAGATGGCGGTGAGCTGCCGCAAGGAATCTGTAGTCTGATGGGCGATCGCAGTACAATACAGGACGCTTGTTATTGCCAGGATCCATGACCTCTCCCACCGCAACCTTGCTCATTTCCTGCCCCGACCAACCGGGTCTGGTGGCAAAGATGGCAAATTTTATTTACTCCAACGGCGGCAATATCATCCATGCCGATCAGCACACCGACTTCACCGCAGGTTTGTTTCTGACCCGCATTGAGTGGCAGTTAGAAGGGTTCAATCTGCCGAGAAATATCATTGGGGCCGCCTTTCAGGCGATCGCCCAACCTCTCAACGCCCGCTGGCAATTGCATTTCTCCGACGCCATGCCGCGCATTGCCATCTGGGTCAGCAAGCAAGACCATTGCCTGTTCGACCTAATCTGGCGACAACGGGCGGGAGAGCTTGCCGCCGAAATTCCGCTCATCATCAGTAACCACGAGAAGCTGCAGCCGATTGCTGAGCAATTTGGCATCGACTTCCATCACCTACCCATGTCAGCGGATATCAAAGCCGAGCAAGAGGTCAAACAGTTGCAACTGCTCAAGGATTACAACATCGACTTGGTGGTGCTGGCAAAGTACATGCAAGTCCTCTCTGCCGACTTCATCACCCAATTTGCCAATACCATCAATATCCACCACTCCTTTCTGCCAGCCTTCCCCGGGGCCAATCCCTACCAGCGTGCCTACGAGCGAGGGGTGAAGATCATCGGGGCGACGGCACACTACGTTACTCAGGATTTAGACGAAGGCCCCATCATTGAGCAGGATGTCGTGCGTGTTAGCCATCGCGACCAGACCAGCGACCTCATCCGCAAGGGCAAAGATTTGGAACGTATGGTGTTGGCGCGAGCTGTGCGGCTGCATTTGCAAAATCGTGTCTTGGTCTATGGCAATCGTACGGTTGTCTTTGCGTGATACTGATAGGGAGTTTGGACAGAGCATTTGTCGTGCATTTGCGAGTGGCTCTGCGTTGCCTTGAGGAATCTAACCCTACGGTTTTCCCTGCCCTGGGTCTGACGTTTCCTGATCTGGACTCATCTGCGTTCATCCGCGTTCATCTGCGTTCGACATCAACATCTTGACTGGTTGAAACTATGCCCAATGCACCCTTTCGCCTCTGCATCATTTTGGGGACGCGCCCCGAAGCGATTAAGCTTGCGCCGGTGATTCGGCGGTTTCGTGCCAACCCTCAGTTCGAGACGCGGGTGGTGCTGACGGGGCAACATCGCGAGATGGTGGCGCAGGTGATGCAGCTTTTTGCCCTAGAGGCCGACCAAGACCTGGCCATCATGCAGCCGCGCCAAACCCTGACCGATATTACCTGCCGCAGCTTGCAGGGGTTGGAAGCGCTGTTCCAAGAACTGCAACCCCAGTTGGTGCTAGTGCAGGGGGACACGACGACGGCGTTTGCAGCGGCGACCGCCGCCTTCTACCAGCAAATTCCCGTGGGTCATGTGGAAGCGGGTCTGCGCACCGATGATTTGTTCAATCCTTTTCCTGAAGAAGCCAACCGTCGCCTGATTTCTCAGGTTGCGCAACTCAACTTTGCGCCCACCCAGAAGGCCGTAGAGCATCTGAAGCAGTCCAGTGTTGTGGGCGAAATTCATCTGACAGGCAACACCGTGATCGACGCCCTACTCACCGTGGCGGAGCAGCAACCCGCTTGTCCGGTGCCGAATCTGGACTGGAACCAATATCGGGTGTTGCTCTCCACTGTGCATCGCCGGGAAAACTGGGGAGAACCCCTCCAGGACATCGCGACCAGCTTCTTGCAAATCCTCGACAAGTTTCCCGATACAGCACTGCTCTTGCCCCTACACCGTAATCCAACGGTGCGAGAACCGCTCCAAGCGCGCTTGGGCGATCATCCCCGCATCTTCCTCACCGAACCCCTGGACTATGGGGAACTGGTGGGTGCAATGCAGCGTTGCCATTTGCTGCTTAGCGATTCGGGAGGCTTACAGGAAGAAGCGCCTAGCCTTGGCAAACCCGTACTGGTGCTGCGGGAAACAACTGAGCGCCCCGAAGCTGTTGAAGCGGGAACGGCTCAACTTGTGGGAACGGCTCCACCACAAGTCGTGTCCATCGCTTCTGACCTCTTGAGCAACCCAGCTCGCTACGATGCTATGGCCAATGCCATCAATCCGTTTGGTGATGGCAAAGCATCAGAACGAATTGAGGCGATCGCTATCGACTTCCTCAAACAACGCACCTCCAGCTAACATTCATCCAATTAGACGGTCTGGGTCAACCCTTTTGCGTTTGTCCAAGCCGTCTTTAAGTGGGCGAAGGGGATCGCTCGCACTCTTGTGGTCATAACCCTCAAGAAATTTCAGGTATTAAGTTTTCAGGGTGACATACCATTTGGATGGCTTTCCTAGCATTTGGAATCGCTGGGTGAAAGGCATAGCCATCGAATGGCGCAGGTGCAAAACGAGTGGTGTGAATCCTGTGGAGGATAGGACGATGTTGAACCGTCGGCTGTTGGGTGTGGGTGTCGGAATGTTGACCCTGGTGGTTGGTATGGTGCGATCTCCTAATGCCACCGCACAGACGCGAACCTTTGCTCGCTGCGAGACAGAACGGATAACTGTACGGCTCTATGACGAGGGCGATGGACTCATGATGCGAGCTTACGATCGCCTCAACAACATTGAATGGCTCGATGTTCCGGCTCGGCTCAATCCCAACCGCGAGGGAACAGACTACTTCAACACTCGGGGGGAAGTGGCCGTGCGTGTTTATGCACCCGATCGTGTTGACGAGCCCTGTTTCGTTGTGCTGGGCGATAATCCACCCCAAAGTGGTCAATTGATTGGGACTGGACCCGTCGACGATGAGATCGAAGGCGGTGCCGGGAGACCCATGGCCATTTGTCAGGGACGCCGTAATCGTGTCCGCATCTTCGACTTCCGCGATCGCCAGATCATGCGAGCAGAGAGCTTGCAATCCGGTGCAATCTGGCTGGATACCACTGCCCGTAGTATTTCCGTGTCTGATGGCACAGAATATATCAACAACCAAGGCGAACAAACCATCCGCCTATTCATCCCAACCGACGTCGGTACGCCCTGCACCATCACCGTTGGCAACGAATCCCCTGAGCAGGGAACACTCCTACGAGAGCCGATTACACCCTTGCGGTAGATCGGTGTCGAAATTCACCCGTACCAGGCATGCGTCGCTGTATGTAGGTTTTCCATGTGCTCCAATCCGGGATCGCGGAAATGCATCTGGGGATCAATCATACCTGGCAACAAATTTAGGCTCTTTGCGTCAATCACTCTATTGGCATCGGTCGCGGTACGGTCAAGTTCTGGCTGCACCATAACGATCGTGCCGAGCCCAAGCTGCACATCTCCCGGAGGAAGCTGCCGTCGCGCTGAAGAATATCGGCGTCGTGAATGGATCGCATGGACTAGTTGAGTGAGACCGCAATGAGTCGACTGCCCGTTTGCGTGCCCGTTTCTGTGGTGGTGTGATGCCAATCCCCGGAACGGAGCCATAGATGGAGCGTTTGCAGCGTCGGGCGATCGCCCGTCCTTATCCTCACCTATCATGGGTTTGAATGCCTAGGGCTCAATAGTCTAAACGCCCTTTGGGTTGCTCCAGTCGTTTTTTCAAGGTCTGGGTAGTATAGATTGAGTATGATCATCACATGCCACGCTGACGGCTGTGGAGCGGCACTATTTTTTCTTGAAACCTAGACCCTGCGCCTTGCAGGAGACTTTGGTTAGCATCACAAAAGCATAGCCAGTTTGCCAGCTTAATGTGCTCAGGTTCAAGGGTTTTCCCATCCAATTTTTGACTCAATCTTTCCGCGCTCCGCTCCCTCAACTAATGGGTGTCCACGTTCACCAACTGTCTCCATCACGTTTTGCGCCTGTAGCGAGAAACCTTTGCCGACAGTATGTTCGACTTTTCGGAAATTCTTGCTTGCGCGTTTTGACTCACAAGATAGACTTCTAGGACAGGAAATAGGACTGCGAACCGCCAATGCCATCGTCAACTCCCAACCCTTCTGACTCTACCGCCAAAATCAACGGGATCTCTACTGCCCAATCTGCCGATGCCCAATCTGCCGATGTGAAGTCGGCTGAAGGAACCTCTCAAGAGGTTTCTCCTGCTGTTTCGGCTGGCGAGCAAGATAATGCGGCTCCAGCAACTCCATCGACTGCATCGGAGTCCTCCAGCCATAAAAAAGTGGACGAGCCATCTGAAGCTGCAACCTCTGAATCACCAGCGACCGCAGAGACGTTCGAGGAACCCACTCCTGCCCAGCAGACGGAGGAGAATCCGTGGGTCGAGACGGTCAAGACGATTGGGGTCAGCATTGTATTGGCGCTGGGATTACGAGCGGCAATCGTGGAAGCCCGCTATATTCCCTCCGGTTCTATGCTGCCCACCCTAGAGATCAATGATCGCCTGATTGTCGAGAAGGTTTCCTACCACTTCAACGACCCACAGCGGGGTGACATCGTCGTCTTCTCGCCCACCGATCGTTTGCGGCAAGACAATCCCGATCTTCGAGATGCGTTTATCAAGCGCATTATCGGTTTGCCAGGTGAGATGGTCGAAATCACGGGGGGGCAGGTCTTCATCAACGGCGAATCCATCGAAGAAAACTACATCCCAGCGGAATACGCGCCCGACTACGAATGGGGCCCTGAAGAGGTACCCGAAGGGGAGTATTTGGTATTGGGCGACAACCGCAACAACAGCTACGATAGCCACTTCTGGGGGTATGTGCCAAAGCGCAACATTATCGGTCGAGCCGTGATTCGCTTCTGGCCGCCCCAACGGGTAGGAACGATCGATCCGATTCCCGTCTACCTCGAAGACAGCAATCCCGACGCAGTGCAGCCAGAGATTCCCGCAGAAGGCGCAACGACGCCCTAAAAACACTCTGGGCAAGATAATCCTCACTGCCTTGCTATAGGTGTCGTTAGCAAGGCAGTGGTGCGGCTTTAAGCGATCGCCTCTTGCCTTGAGCGATCGCTTTACCCACCAAGAGTGATATCACGTCTACAGAAGCCAAAACCCGTCCATTCTTTGAAACCCTTGCCGTGTAAATGTTTCAAAGACAGGATTTATGCAAAACTAGCGCAATCCTTACGTATTTTGTGGATTTTGTGGCCGCAACGCGGCCACAAAATCCACAAAATACGTAAAGCTATAGAGTTCTTACAGGGTGGGAGACACCTCGCGTTCTGTCAGCAAGAGGCGTACATTGAGACATTAGGAGCAACGCTGAGACATATGGAGTTTAGACGAAACCATGTGGCAAGAAATTTCAGCCCAAATTCGTGAGGTCACCCAGACTGATTTTGAGATTAAGCATCACCGCTCTGTGGGTGGCGGTAGCATCAATCAGGCCTACGCTGTGTCCAGTGGGGATCACGCCTATTTCGTGAAGCTCAATGCTGCCAGTGGCTTGCTGATGTTTGAAGCCGAAGCACGAGGGTTGGTGCAAATGGCAAAAACTCGCACCATCAAAGTGCCGCAACCCATTTGCTGGGGCATTACGGAGAGTACCGCCTACCTGGTGCTGGAATGGCTCGACTTTGGCTATGGCAACCATGCAGCCTGGGAAATGATGGGTCACAATCTAGCAGCCATGCATCGGGTAACGAGCGATCGCGGTTTTGGCTGGGATATCGAAAACATCATCGGCTCTACCCCTCAACCCAATCCCTGGACAGAAGACTGGTTCACGTTCTTTCGAGATCATCGGCTGGGGCACCAATTTCGCCTCGCCCGTGTTCGGGGTGGCCATTTCCCTCAAGAAAATGAACTCATGGATGCACTGCCTAAACTGTTAGCTGGGCATGATCCCCAACCGTCGCTGTTGCATGGGGATTTGTGGTCTGGCAATGCTGCCGTAACACAATTGCAGGAACCCGTCATCTTGGATCCGGCAACGTATTTTGGCGATCGCGAAACCGATCTGGCCATGACCGAACTGTTTGGCAGTTTTCCGAAAGAATTTTATCGGGCTTATAACGCGGCTTGGCCCCTCTCCAATGGGTATACCCTTCGCAAAACGCTATACAACCTTTACCACGTGCTCAATCATTTCAACCAATTTGGTAGCGGTTATGAAGGGCAAGCCAATCGAATGATCACGCAGCTTGTAAGAGACTGCTAGTAAGGCTTACAGCCATTTTCGTGACAGTAAGAGTTATTGTTTTGTATAGATGGATACAGATTTACATGTAGTTGCTTGATGAAATCTGGATTAACTCGATGTCATCATCACTACTTAACATTTGCTCTAGTCTAAAATCATCCGATTGGAGTATTCTGCTCGTGGCATCTGCCGTTTTCAACTGATGGTGCATGTCTAGATGCCGTCCCGGCAAGGGGCGGTCGCTGTTGTGGCTCGTTTTGCCCAACGGCTCGTTCTGGTTCTGTGTTGTGGTGCGGCTAATTGTAAATACATGTTAACAATTCTAGCCGCCAGTCTTACGTTGTCTTAAGTCGAGGAAAGTCAATCCATGTCTAGGTTGGTATTGCGGAAGCGCAGTCGCCGGCGATCGCCCGTTGATGGGCAAGCGGCCTCTGCCAATGTGAACGCATTTTTGTCAACTATCAAAAAGCTTTCCCCAAGTTGGAAAGCGACTATCCCTCTAGCAGCCTTAATCGTCCTGGTCACAGGATCCACGGCTGCTGCTCAAGAGCTCTCTGAAATTGAAAGCCTGCAAGTGGGTCTCGATACCCTTTGGGTGTTGATCGCGGGTGTCCTGGTGTTCTTCATGAATGCTGGGTTCGGGATGTTGGAAACTGGCTTCTGCCGCCAAAAGAACGCTGTCAACATTCTGGCGAAAAACCTGGTGGTATTCGCTCTCTCCACCATTGCCTATTGGTTTATTGGTTGGGGTCTGATGTTCGGAGATGGCAACCCCTTCTTCGGAACGCAGGGCGTGTTCTTCCTGTCTGGAGCCGACAACAGCCCCGCCATTGACAACTACGAAGGGGTCTATGGGGCTATCAGTTGGACAGGCGTTCCCCTGGCTGCCAAGTTCTTCTTCCAGCTAGTGTTCGCCGGAACTGCTGCAACCATTGTGTCGGGTGCGGTTGCTGAGCGGATTAAGTTCATTGACTTCGTCCTCTTTAGCCTATTGCTGGTTGGAATTGCATACCCTATCACTGGCCACATGGTTTGGGGTGGTGGCCTGGTTGCCTCCTGGGGCTTCTGGGACTTTGCGGGTTCCACCGTGGTTCACGCTGTCGGTGGTTGGGCGGCCCTGATGGGTGCAGCCTTCCTCGGCCCCCGGATCGGGAAGTACAACGACGATGGCACGCCCAATGCTCTGCCCGGTCACAATATGGGCTTGGCAACACTGGGTTGCTTGATTCTGTGGTTGGGTTGGTTTGGCTTTA
Organism: Vacuolonema iberomarrocanum LEGE 07170; assembly: GCA_015207365.1. Lineage (GTDB taxonomy): Bacteria > Cyanobacteriota > Cyanobacteriia > Elainellales > Elainellaceae > Vacuolonema > Vacuolonema iberomarrocanum. Next base: position 94,166 of record JADEXA010000004.1, on the reverse strand, counting down.
ACCCCGGTTCCACCATGGGTGTGAGCAGCGACATTGCTCACATCGCGCTGACGACTAACCTGGCGGCTGCCTTCGGTGGTGTGACGGCTACCATCACCGCATGGATTCTGCTCGGCAAGCCCGATCTGTCCATGATCATCAACGGTGTGCTGGCTGGCTTGGTTGCAATCACGGCTCCTTGTGCCTTCGTTGGTTATGGTGCTGCGGCCATCATCGGTATTATCGGCGGCGTCTTGGTTGTGCTGTCGGTTGGCTTCTTCGACAAAATCAACATCGACGACCCTGTGGGTGCCATTTCGGTTCACCTGGTCAATGGTATCTGGGGAACTCTGGCGGTTGGTCTATTCGCGGTTGAAGGATTAGGTGGTATCGATGCCTCCGGTCTCTTCGCTGGCGGTGGACTGGGTCTGTTCTTCATCCAGTTAGCGGGCACCATGTTCTGCGGCTTGGTGACGGTGATCTTCTCCTCCATCTTCTGGATTGTGCTGAAGGCCGTTCTGGGTATCCGCGTCTCCTCCGAAGAAGAGCTGATGGGCTTGGATATCGGTGAGCATGGCATGGAAGCCTATGCTGGCTTCGTGAAGGATGCAACTGGTGCACCCGCAGGTGTTCCTGGTTCTTCTCCCTCCGGTGTTGTGGGTAGCTAATTAGCTAACCTTGCACGGAATGGGCTGCTTCACTAAAAGCTGAAAAAAGGGGGCACGTCTGTGTCCCCTTTTTAGTTGTTCTCACGGCTTCAGATATGAATGTGTCGCAGCTACAGCCGTAGCCACTTCGGTTGCGCTAATTGACACCGTCGTCATTCCCGCGAGAGCGGGAATCCAGAGCGGCTGAACAGCCTAAAAGAACTGCGAAATCGCAATCAATATCACAACATCTACCACTACCCAGAACCAGAACTCTTTTTGGCGTATCAGCCGCTTGAATCGGCCTCAGGTTGTCTGGAGAAATGGATTTTTCAGAAACTGTTGCTGTTTCCTTGATACAGGACATAACTCGCTGCTGAGCCGAAATGATTTAATTCTTTCTTGCAATGGCTTTCTCGCACTCCTCAACCATGTGGTCAAGCTTCAATTCTTTATAAATCGCCAATGCCTGTTGATAACTCTCAGCCGCTTCATAATGCCGATCAAGTTCCTCCAGAGCACAGCCTAAATTGAACAGTGACAATCCTTCATCATCACGGGTGCCGATGTCGTGTTGAATTTCCAATGCCTGTTCATAGCGGTCAACCGCCTGCTCGTATTGCCATAAGGAAGCGTATAAATTTCCCAGACCCATTAAGGCAATGGCTTCACTATTGCGATCACCGATTTCGCGGAATATTTCCAACGACCGCTGCAAGAGATTGATCGCCCGCTTCTCTTGCCCCAGCAAAACATATGCATTTCCCAGATTTCCCAGAGCTTTAGCTTCGCCGTCAAGATCACCGATTTCGCGGAATATTGCCAATGACTGCTGATAGAGAGCAAGCATTCGATCAGATTGCTCTAATGCCGCATACACATTTCCCAAATTGTTTAAGGTGTTGGCTTCGCTATTACGATTGCCAATTTCACGATCAATTTCTAATGATCGCTGATAGAAGTCGATCGCCCTCTCGTATTGCCCCAGCGACCTGTACACATTCCCCAGATTGTTTAAGGCATTGGCTTCGCTGTTACGATCGTCAATTGCTAAGGACTGCTGATAGAAGTCGATCGCCCTCTCGTATTGCCCCAATGACTTGTACACACTTCCCAGACCGTTTAAGGAAGCAGCTTCGCCATTTCGGTCGCCAATTTCGCGTTGAATTTTTAAGGATTGCTGATAGAGAGCAATCGCCCTCTCGTATTGTCCTGATGCACAATGCGCAAACCCCAGATTTTGTAATGATTTAGCTTCGTCGTTTTGGGTGCCAATTTCGCGTTGAATTTCCAAAGCTTGCTGAAAGAAGGTAATTGCCTGCTCATATCTTCCAGAGTTGTATAAAACAACCCCTGCATTGCCTAGTGCCTTAGCTTGTCCTGGATTGTCTTTCAGAGCTTTAGCTAAATCGGTAGCTTGCAGGTAAGTTTTCAGTGCCTGCTCTTGTTTATAGGCTTTGCGATAAGCATTTCCCAAATCGTTATAGAGGGTGACTAACAGCGGGGATTGAAAATTTTGCTGTTGAATTTCAGAGATTTGCTGGATGAGTTCAAAAATAGTGGGAGTGGTGAGGATATCGGGATCAGATGGTTCTTGGGGAAGATGTTGATCGGGAAAGAATGCGGGAGAGGGAAGGGGTGGGGTAGTACCCTCGAACTCGAAGACGCCGCTGCGCCAGCTCCAGAAGTCCTGAGCCTGTTGAGACACACCTGTGGCGACAGCATCCGAGAGCCAGACCACGATCGGGAAGCGGAATTCCCGTAGGGCTTCTCGTGTCCATTGCAGCGAAAAGAAGAATTTTTCTTGTTCGGATTTTTCTTCACTTAGCCGCACCCCCAGCAATTCGTTTCCACCCAGCACCGTGACCACGGCTTTTTCCTGGCTGCGCAACTTGGGATTTTGAGCCACCAGTTTTTCCAGGCTGGCTCGCAGGCTGGGGCGCTTTTGGCTCAGGCGAACCTGGTAAGGTGTGATTCTTTGCTTCTGCAAAGTGGCTTCATAGCGCTCGATTACGGCTGCTTGCACATTGCGGTCATCGCAAATGGCCACAAACAAGTCCAGCCGATTGGCAATGGCCTGAAGCGATACCAACAATCGGTGGAATTCGCGTTCGTTGTCGGGGCTTAACTCGGTGGGCATAGGCGCAACTATTAGGCAAATTCCCCATTAGGGGGCAGGATTTTCTTGCGGTGCAGCAAATCAGTAATCAGTGGATGCAGGTCGTACCATAGGTCGTCATTCTCATATTCCAGCACATACAGTCCATGGAGTAGTTCTAGAAAATCAGGATCGCGAGCATCGGGTGGAGCGAACTGGCCGTAAATTTCTCCCAACAATTTGTAGAGGTTGCTACCCAGGCTGCGGGCAAACTGATTGCGAATATTTTTCACGGCAGTGGCCAGAATATCTGCGTTGATCGTAATGGCAGAATTGTCGGGAGCTAGGTCTAGCTCAACCATGCATTCCCGGCAACATTCCTGTCCCAGCCGAATGAGTTCTCGCAATACGCCTCCACTGAGTAGAACAAGCTGTCGCAGTGTTTCTGGTTCGATTAAATCGTCGTCAATGCGTTTCCTAAGAATGGCTTCTAAGGTTTCAACGTTGGGAAGAATCAACTCACCATCCGGCAAATGCGCCTGGTCTTGGGTATAAAACTTTGTAACAGACAAAAGCACAATACGTTCGCAGGCCGACTCCAAATTGGTTCTGAGTCTGGGGTCGCGCACCACCGAGATAGGAATGGTAAACACGACCTGGATATTGGGTGAAAACAGTGCATTGATGTTGTCGCGATAAATTGCTTCGACTAGTGGCAGGTCAAGCTTATCCAGGTCATCGATAATGACCAAAACCTCTTTTTTAGTTACCGTCTGGATAGCCGCTGCAATGCGGTCGATATTGGCAGACAATTCCGAGACACGCCGTTCGTAGGTCAATTTGATTTCTTCTCGAAAGGTATCTTCCTTTTGAAGCTTTCCAGTCAACCAATTGTAGAAATCAATGCCTACAGAAAACTCTTGCTTAAGCTGGTCGGTGTAAGTTCTGCTTTTGGTTTCAAGAAACCAGTTCTGTAGTGTGGTTTTGGTCTGTTCGGAAATGGAAATGCGCTGTCGGGTTGCTTGACTCAGCAGTTGCAGGGCAATGGAATAAAGAATATTGATGTGGTTCACATCCGACATCTCCACCATGTCAGCGATGGAGAAGAACACCACGAACTTCCCCTGCTCCCGCATTAACCCCGCAAAGCGATTGAGTAGGGTAGATTTTCCACAGCCGCGATGTCCCGAAAAGATAATCTTTCCATTCGCGGAAGCAGACGACACCACTTGCTTCAGCCGCACCAGTGTTTTCTGACTATATTCCACCCGAAACGCTTCAATTTCTGCGGGTTCCAGCAGCGGGAACAGCGCCATATTGCGAGATGCTTGCACGAAGCGATCGTAGCGGTTAGGGGAAGACATGGTGACAATCCGAAAAGCTTCCCTGATCATACCGAAAGGCTGGGATGGCGGGATACGTTTGGATTGGAGTTGAAGAAGACAGATGGTGTTTTTGGGGTGGGAGGCGATCGCCCACACCGTCTCATAGCCAGAAAAGACAGCAGGAACCTTCGCTCCAACGCCAAAGTCAATCGTTTAGCGTCGAGTTGTGTGCAGGCAAACTGTCTCAACTTGACCCTTTAGCACGCGTAATTCTGAACAGGAGATTTTATGCTCAAGTGGATGAAGCGGGTGGCGCTGGTCGCTGCCGCCCTCCTTCTCTTGGCATTATTGACGGGCTTTGTCTATGAGCAGTGGTCTCGACGAAGCGTTGCCCAAGCGTTTCCGCCGCCGGGTACCCTCGTTGAGGTCAATGGGCAGCGATCGCACCTGTACTGCACGGGAGAGGGGAGTCCGACGGTGATATTGGAGGCCGGGATCAACGAAGGCGGCTCGCAAACCTGGGAGCGGGTGCGTCCAGACATTAGCCGTTTGAGCCGAGTGTGCGCCTACGACCAATCTGCCATCATGTGGAGCGATCGCCGAGCACAACCGAGAGACGCAGAACGCATCGTCGGCGATCTCCATGACCTGTTGATAGCGGCGGGTGAAGCTCCTCCCTATGTGATGGTCGGCCATTCCCTAGGGGGACTGATGATCCGAGTCTTTGCCGATCACTTCAGCGAGGAGGTTGTGGGACTTGTGTTTGTCGATTCCTCGCACCCAGAGCAGAATCAACGCTTTCCTGCTGATGTCTTGCAATTGATGGCTTATCCGTCAACCCTTCTGCTGAAAACCATTTCGGCGTTTGGCGTTTTGCGGCTGGAGTCTCCGCCCCCGCCCAGTGCGCTACCGCAACCGATTGGTGAAGCCATTCGCAGCCACCTACCGCAGAGCATGGTTGGGGTGGCTGACGAAATCGATGCCATGGACAGCATCTTTGCTCAGGCGCAGCATACTGGGCCGTTTGGCGATTTGCCGATGGTGATCCTCACGGCGGGTCGCATGCCAGAGCAATTGCCGTGGCAACTGGAGCCAGAGATGCGAACCCGGATCGAACGTGAATGGTCAACCATATGGCCCAAACTCCAGGCCGAAATCGCCGCCTTATCGACCAATAGCGATCGCCGCACCCTCGCAAACGCATCCCACTTCATACCCTACGAGGCTCCAGACGCGGTGGTTACAGCCGTTAAAGATGTCCTTGGTGCGCAACGCGAAGGACGGCCTGTGCGGCATGCTGAGAAATAGGTTGCCGACAGGCAGATAGTTGTTGTCTGCTGAGGCTGATCGGCAAGACCAATCTGTAACGTGAAGAGGCGATCGCTAGCCTAATATCAAATCCGGTTGAAGAACCCAACTATCGTTTGTGCCCGCTGCTTTGCAGCGGGCACAAACGATAGTTGGGTTTTACGGCTATTTAACCGGATTTGATATAACTTTCGACATCCGGTGTTTCACAAAAGTCACCCGGTGTTGGCGTTAAGACGGTTCTTGCTCGCGCCAAAAAACGATACTTTCGCTCAAGGGCACGAGAGAGGTCCCTGGGTAGTAGAAGGACAAGATGCGGGCAGGCGACCAGCCTAGGTCTCCTAGATTCATTGCCCCGGTTTGGCTGAGCCCTACAGCATGCCCCCAACCGCCGCCAACAAAGCGGTATCCCGTGAGTGTGCGTACGGGCTGCGGGGGAGGCGTCGTGGCGTCGGGAGCTGCCTCAGTCGCGGTGTTGTCGGGAGTCAGGCTGTCGGGTGTATTGGCATTGGGAGCGGGCGATGCTGGGGTGGCCGTGGGTTGCGGCGGTTGAACCATAATGTATTGCGGTTCTAGGTAAAACAATGTGCTGCGGGGAGCCGAGAGTGCTCGCAGGACTTCGTCCTTTTGCAGCATGACTTGCCCCTGATCGGTTGTGACCCGTAGCCGTTGCACCCGTCCGCCAACGGAACGCTCCACGACCTCTAGCGATTCTAGGGTTTCGAAGTTGGATAGGGGATGCTGCTTGCTTTGCAGGTATTCCCGCAAATCTTGAACCAGCACCGTCATGTCGCTCTCTTCCTCCCAGCGGAAGGGTTCCCAGCCCACTTCGTTGAAGCCCGATTCCAGGTTAATGAAGGCGCGGAAGTTGGACTCCTCTGACAGCGGTCGGCGCTCCAGATCCCAAATATTTTGCACGGAATCGATACGGGCTCGCAGATAGGGGCGATCGGGGCCATCCCATACATGGGAAAAAGCGGCGGTTACGCCTCCTGTGGTCGAGGAGTAGAGGGCATCAACCAATTCGTTGTTGTGAGTCAGCACGAGCCCGGCGGTGGCAACGATCGCCTGATCGGTCGAGGTGGCAGCTCCACTCAGCCCCCGATAGACCTGACACTGGGTATCAGCACAGAGATGATAGTTGTCGATCGTAAAGCGGCGCAGGTTGCGGAGCGCATAGGTGCGGGCCAAAATTGCCTGGGCTTGGATGGTTGTGGGCGGCGCACCGGGGCCAATTTCAAACGGCACGACCCCCCGCAGGTAGGTTTCGATGGGGACATGGTTGACCAGCGTGTAGGTGCCATAGGCGTTGGGCTGCACCTGGAACGTGCCTGCAAACAGTTGGCGATCGCTCTGAATTTGGGTCTCGTTGACGTACAGTCGATTATCGGTCGTACTAATTTCCACCTCATCGGCAATGATGCGGGTGCCGTTTATCACAAAGCCCATGTTGGGAATGGCCGCTCGGCGCTGTTGATCGAGAAATACGGTGTTGGCACCATTGGCTTGCACATTGCGCAGCAACAGGCGACGGAGCAATGGTGTGCGATAGGTGTCGCGCCTTGCCCAGACCTGCCATTGTCGGGGTTGGGCAATTTCCACCTCAATGCCCTGTTCCTTCCAGTAGTTGGCGCTATCCTCTGCGCTCTCGAAGCTGCGATGGGTGCTCAGCACAACCCGCTCAATCACTTCCGGTTCGGCCAAGGGTTGGGGCACCACCTCAACGCGCACAGCGCCCGATGTTGTGATGACCTGGGGCTCTGGCTCTGTGGTGCCATCCGCTGCCGCATCAAGAGTGACTGCAGCGGCGTTTTCCATATTGGGAGGCTCAAACTTGAGGGTAATGGATCGCCCTTCGTTGGGTTCCAGGGTCAGGCGATCGCTCTGTGCTTCCCCAAACCGCTGCACAATGCCGACTTTAATGATGGGGTTGCTGGGGTCACCTTCGGTTGGTGCGGTCTGAGCATAGGCGCTGGGCGTTGCGAGACCCAAACAGCATCCTAAGAGCAGCCCCACCGGGCTCCAGCGGGAAAAGACGGTCTTTTTCGAAGAGGTGGGAATCCGAGAGACAGAAACGCGAGGGCGCAATCCGTTAGGGCCGACAGCCCCAATGTCCGTAAGAGAATCCATCAGAATTGTTGCCTCAACCAACGTCAGAGTGCCGACAAAATGAGAAGTCTACTGTGCATCGCGGATGAATGACAGATGAGCCGATAGCGTCCGATCACGTTAGACGTTTGCCTAGGAAACTCCCTTGCGGTTCTGGGTTTATCGCGGTTGCTTTGACGTGGTTGAAACGACAAAGTTCCTGCAACCACACAAAAGTCTACGAACACCTGGTCTAAAACCGTTTGACATCCCTTGCATCAGTATGTTTCATCTGTCCAGAAGCAGAGCCCTGAATCATTCTAAACGTAGATCTTAAGATCCGACCGTAAGAATGCGATCGCCAATTCAAGAACCCTAATTCCTATGGTTCTATGAGTCTGTGGGGAGTTTGGGGGGGTGTCAGCCGCTCCCTTGTCGAACGTAAAGGGTAGTCGGGGGTGATGAATAATGCACAACTTAGGGTGGTTGTCATACACCATCCAGCAAGATTTTCATGGGTTACGTTGTCGCTAACGCATCTCGTGCGCCGATCGCCGCGTTAACACTGCTTAACAAAATTGGTCTATTTTTGTTGCGGATTTTAGTTTCTGGTTAGCATTTTGGTGCATTGAAATATACAGCATGAGCTGAACAAAGCGAATGATTTCTAGCAATTCAATCTCAACCCGATATCAATAGAGGGTCGCTATAAAGTGCAGATTGGCTTGTAAAAGAGGAGAGATGAAGAGTAATGACAGCCACCGCTAATGCCGTGGGAGTCCGTATAAACGGATGGCTAAATCTGTGTGATGAAACCGGAGAAGGGCTTGGCTGTGGTATTTCGACGAGGATGATTCCATCCCATCAATCGAGGATCCAGGGATAAGCGATCGCTTACAGAAAACATGACAACAAGGGCACATTCTCCCGATCTGAACTCCATCTGGAAAAATAGCATCCCGTTGGAAATCTCATTTAATATTGAGACAATAGCTGTCCCCTTTTTTCTGGGGTTGTTTGAGACTGTACCCTATCTATTCCACTTTTTATTCGATGAAAACTGGACGGTCAAACGGGGTAAATTCTCAACATGATAAAGCCGGAGCAAGGTACCGTCTCAGGCAAACGGGTTTAGTATCGGGTCGCTGATAGTCATCTCGCTAACGTTTGCTTCCCACATCTACCGTATCCAGATCGCCTTTGAAAACGCACATCGGGAATTCGTTCGTGACTTCGCACAAGGTTCAGATTCAAGCATTGATCCAGTCTATCGACGGGGTGCTGAGCAAGGCTAGCCCTCGATTGCCGTGGGTGATGGCGGGAGAAGCGGAGCAGCAACGGTTGGTGCTGGAACAGGCGCGTCAATATCTCGTGAATTTGCAGCAGCAACCCGATGCCCCCGCAGAACTCCCGGCGGCGCCTTCTCTTCTAGCTTTGCCAGGGACACCAGGGACATCGGAGGGTGCCTCTGCCTTGCAGGTTGGAGAGTCGGCACAGCAAGTCCTGCAAGCGGTATTGCAAGAGGTGACCTATCTGCGCACCAATATCATGCAGCCGATGCGGTCGGATGTGGATCGGTTGCGCCAGGAACGTGATGAGCTAGAACAAGAAATTCAAGAGCTTAAGGCTCAGCGCCAGCAATATGCCTTGCCAGCCCAGGAGGGCGATTCGCCACAGATGGTGTCAGAATTTTTGCAATCGCTGATGGGGCGGTTGCAGGAAAATCTGACGGTACAAGTTTCCGAAATGCTGAATGACCTCCGCTTCCAGTCGGATAGCGCAGCGATCGCTGGCACTGAAGGGCGATCGCTCATCGGCTCGGAGGCTGCAGGTCTTTCATCTGAAGCCCTTGCAGGGAGCACCCCTGGCGCGAGCCAAGCGCTTTCCTCACTAACCCCCCAAGAGCGGTTAGAGCAGCTCCAGCGGATTCAATCCCAGTCCGATCAGTTACTGCTGAAGTTGGATTCAACCCTGCGCGTGATCTTCGAATCGTTGCAGCGCAACATGCATACCTACGAAGAGTCTCTCAGTCGTGGGTTGGATAAGATGCATACTCTGGGGCAGCAGGGAGAAGCCATTTTCACGGCGTTGGTGAATCGGTTGGCGCAGCAATTGGGTCGAGAAGCCTCAAGCTATCTGCAAGCCTCCCTGCAGGCGGTAGATTGGCAGGCATTGCCTGGTTCTAGGACGGCTGCCAGTGGTACGTCCATGCCGTTGCAAGGGGCTACACCCAGCGATTCTCAATCGGTATTGGATGCGCTGCTGAGCGAACTGACCGATGGCGATACCACTATCCTGCAACCAACTTCTCCTGGGACGACTGATTCGGGTCGCTCTGAGCCATCGTCAGAGGCTGTTGCCGGTCTTGAGCTAGAGTCTCCGTCTGATGGTGCTGGGGTGGATCCGGCGATCGCCTCCAACCCAATGCATGAAGGTGAGATCACCACGTTCCAGATCGATGAGGAGACGTTGGCAGATACTGACTTCGACGACGAAGAGATCACGACGTTCCAAATGGAAGCGCCCTCCCTATCTCTGGATCCTCCAGTGGGCGTCGATACCGAGGAAAGTGCGATCGAAGATATCGACTCGGCTCTGGAACTGCTCAACCAAATCAGCACCGACCTTGAGGCCGACGCTACTGAAGGTGCCGCCCCCGAAGCCGAGGTGGCCTCTCCCGAAGGGGTCTATAACGAGCTGGATGCCCTCTATGAAAGTTTGTTTGGGGATGATCTTGCCCCAACCGATGAGGCGTTAGGTGAAACGCCAGTCGATCGCCATGTCGCCGATACCCAACAATGGGAAGGCACCGACGTGAATGTCCCTGAGTTCAATGCGTTGTCTACAGAAGCTCAAGGGGCTGTGACAGAGGCGATAGGTGCGGAGCAGTGGGATGACGATGCTGCCGACCAAGGCGAGCAACTGGAAGAATTTGAGAGCCAGCTATTTGAAGGCTGGGCCGACCTGAGTGCAGACGATGAGGCGGCTGACACAGCGGTGTCTGGAGCCGATGGAGTCGAGCCATCCGCCGCAGCGGATGCGGCAGAATTGGAGGAACGCCTATCGGGGTTGACGGCTAGCGCTTCGTCCCAGGCGATCGAACACTTACTGTTTGATGAAGTTCCCGTTGCGGATGAGGGCGAGCAGGAAGAAACGCTCTTGCTGGGTGGGCCTGCTACAGGGCAAGGTCTACCCGCTGATGTCATCACCTCTCTCGAAGATTTGATGCACCTCAATGATGCATCGGCGACCTCGCTGGATTTGTTACGCTCCGAAGGCATAACCGACGAGGATGTTTATATCGCGGCTGCCCCCGACGAAGATTTGTTGGTTGATGAGGAAGATGCTCCGCGTGCGGCTTTAGATGTAGATCCGACGCTGGTGGAACAGCTGGATGCAGAACTGGCAAGGCTGGAGGGAGCAGCGACTACCGACTTAGAGTTACCCCTGGATGAACTGGAATCCGGTCTGCCACAAGGGAGTGCCGACGAGGCGGATGCATTGACCCTAGCGGATGAATTGGCAGATGCTTTTGCGAGTGAATGGGCATCGGAACCTGAGCCGGAACCCGATGAGGATCTCTTTTCTGCCCTTGCCCCAGAGGAAACGTTGCCGGATGAGGCGGCGATCGCCCCCCCTGGGCTTCCCGACTTGGCAGATAGTGCACCTCCACCACCCCTCCCACTGTCCTCTGAAGACCCCACGACCCAAGTGCAGACCGACGAAGTTCTCGCACGTCAGGACGGTGAGTCTGATTCCCAGGACGGTGAGTCCGATTTGGGGTTGGATGATTGGCTGTCTGAATCGCTACCCGTTGCATCCGACGCAGATCTGGCAGCGCCAACGGTAGCAGAGTCTATCGCTCTAACAGATTTTGAAGACGCTCCTCCCACGGATAGGCCTCCAGCGGTAGAAGACCGCTCCGATGAAGGAAGCGCAACCGCGTCAGCAGTGGGTCTCCCCCCCGATCGTGAAGACCTCACGCTGGATGACTTTCAAAGTATCATGGCCGATGCGGACGAGCCTGTGGAGGAAGAACCTCTGTGGGCCGGGTTCGGTAACAACGATGAAGATGACCCCGAACGTACGCTGCTCATGCCGCCCCAAGCCAGTCCCCAAACTGGTTCCAGCTTGAATGATGCCAGCTCGTCCGCGATTGGAGAATCAGACGAAGACATCACCTTAGAACGGTTCTCGAATTACCTCGTCGATTCGCCTGCCTCTGCCAGTACCCCGATCGAGCCGCCAGCACCAGCCGAGGAGGGGGCGGACTTAGCATCGTTGTTTGATGAAATCGACGATACTCCCGATGCCGTTGAGGTGCCGCCCCCCAGCGATGACGAGTCCTTGGCTTCTTTTGCAGAGGCTGTCGAAGCTTCTCCCAGCCCAACGGCAAGTGACAATGCCTTTACCCTAGAGGGGCTGGGTGGATTGTTTGAGGATGTGGATGATTTGGATGCCGCACCTCCAGCCCCACGACCATCGGAGCCATTGGTAGAAGACCTGCCTCCGTCTATCAATGAAGGCCGCAATGAGGTCGTCGCGGGTCAAATGCCATCTGAAGCCTTGGGCTCAGACTTTGGTTTGGCCGAGGTCGATTTCTATGCGGATATGGAAGACCATGTGGAAATGGCATCGGCCTCAGAGCTGGAGTTGAAGCCTGACCCGGTCGCCGAAGCGGAGCCAGAGCCGGCAAAAAAAAAAGACCTAAGCGATCGCCGCCCCGAGGCTTTGGTACCACCTCCCACCGGCACGGCGATCGCCCCCGATGAGGCGCTAACGCCGACCCCAACTAGCCAGCCTGAAGAGGTTGTTGACCTATCGGAGCAACTGCTCCAGGCAATGGGTTTATCGGCGGAGGAAGCCGCCGAAGCGACTTTCTCCGCCGAAGCGGCTCTTTCAGAAGAGGTTGTGGAGGAATGGTCGGATGCCGACTTTTCCTTGATGGAGCTGGCAGAAGACTTTTCGGGGGCGTCGGGGTCGGAAATGACCGATCCCGATGCGCTAGCGTTACTGCGGCAACTGGATGCCAGGACAACGGCTGCTCGCCACACTCAGCCTCCAGCTCCAGCCGCTTCATCCATGGAGGATCAACTGTCCGACCTGCGTCACCAGGAGGAAGACCTCGATTTTCTGATCTCGCCGTCGCTCGATCCGCTGGATGATTTGTACGACGAGTTAGAGCCTCCTCCCATGGCGCGTGAGTCTCGGCGTCGCCCCGTCGAGCCGATCTGGTATCTCGGGATTGATCTGGGGACGACGGGCATCTCCGCTGTGCTGCTCAATCGCAAAACCCAGACCCTCTACCCCATGTACTGGCTTGAGGTAACCTTCCCTGACGCCACCCAGGGCAATATTCCGGCTCCCGAGAAGACCTATCGCCTGCCGACATCGGTGTATATCAGCCCGACCCGCGAAACGGATCGGCTAGATGTGGCGATCGCCTCCCTCAGCGCGGCTCCCATTCCTACCCACCACCCCGATCGCTTTCCCCTGCAAGGCTTCAAACCCTATCTGCAAGCTGGCATCCCCTACAGCACGCCCGACAACATGGAATGGGAGCCCGTTTTGCAATGGACCGAGCAACGGGACTTGCCCCTCAGTCAGGTGCATCAGGTACTGCGTACCCTGCTGTCCAGCCTCAATTGCCTCACGCCGGATTTGAATGGTGCGGCGAATGTACCTGTACTGAGTTGTGGTGCGGTTGGGTTGTCGGACGAGCATTTGCAAGGTGCTCTGCAAAATTTGGCAGGCGTCATTGTTAGCCAGCCAGCCAACAGTACCGATACCTTCAGTTTCAATGTCCGGGAGGCGGTGCTAGCCGCACGGTTGGTCGATCATCCAGAGCAAATTTATGTGGTGGAAGAGGCGATCGCCACGCTGCTGTCAGCCCTGCCGAGCGAGACCAATACGCCCATCCAATTTCCCGACCACCTTGCGCCGAAGCCTGATCTTTGTGGGGCTGCCTGGCATGGGGGAACGCTGGTGCTCAATGCTGGAGCTAGCCTCACAGAAATGGCGGTGGTCAACCTTCCCCATGCGCTCCAAACCCTTTCCCGCCAAGATGTGGCCATGCGCACCATTCCCTATGGCGGTAGTGCGTTGGATCAAGACATCCTCTGCCAACTGGTCTATCCGGCCTGGGTGCGGCAAGCCCATCGCCCCAACACCCTATCGCCTACGGCTGGTGTCAATCTGCGGCTGCCCGCAGCGGATAGCCCGACGACAAGCGGTGACTGGGCCGATCCTTGGGCTGTTTTGGGTTGGGAACAGCTAACCCTGCCGATTGTGGGCGACCCTGATCCGGCTAAACGCTCTGCCCTCCAGGGACAGTTGCTGAGCTCTCCGATCGGTTTGGGGTTACTCGAAACCGCACAGCACCTCAAACGGCTGCTGCAGCAACAGGATCGTGCCGTCATTAGCATTGGTCAGGTGCCGCTAGTGATGACCCGGCAGGATCTGGCCAGTCGGGTTCTATTGCCCTACATTCAGCGCTTGAATCGGGAATTGAATGGTTTGCTGACTCAGAAAGGGCTATCGGCGTTGGAAGTCAATCAGGTTTTATGCGCGGGGGGAACGGCTTCGCTGGCGGCGATCGCCCGTTGGTTGCGCCAGAAGTTCCCCAATGCAGCGTTTGTGCAGGACGCCTATCCCCTCACCTATCCGCCCCAGCACAATCAGCTTGCGGCTTGCGGTCGAGTGGCGTTTGGGTTGGCGACGGTGCCCCTACATTCCCAGGTGGTTGATGTTGCCCGCCATCAGTACAGCGACTATTTCTTGCTGATGGAGCTGCTTCGCACCTTCCCCGAAGCACCTGTTACCGTCCCCAACCTACTCCAAATGCTAGAGCGACGCGGCATCAATGTCCAAAAATGCCAGACTCAACTGCTGGCGCTACTGCAGGGATATTTGCCGCCGGGGCTCGTTCCCATCGAGCAGCATGCCTACCTGCTGACGCAGGAATCTCAGCACAACCCAGACTACCAGGCGCTTTTAGCAGAACCCCTGTTTATCCAGGAGGATGTCGAAACCTATCGCCCCAACCCCCAACAGTGGGCGCTGTTCCGCCGCTATCTTGATACGTTGCTGGCGACCAGCTATCAAAAACTCACAGACCCTCTGGGCTTTGGGTTGCGGAGCGATTCAGTAGCAATGCCTTGAGAGCTGACCCCAACAGCATTAGCCCGACAATGACGACGGTGCCAATGCCTAAGGGGCTGGGAACCCAGAACACTACCTCTAGATGGTTGGTGTCGGCGGTTGTGAAGCGCCATTCCAAGTGCCGCCCCTGCGTTGCACCTCGGGGTAAGACGCTGCCCGATTGCACGGCTCCCCCCCACGGCGTATCCAGGCTAAAGTCCAGTTCCAGCAACGTACTAGGCTTCACTAGTACATTTCCGCCGGGCGCAATAACTCGGAGCGATCGCAAGTCCAGGTCATAGCTCAGATGGTTGCGCTGTACCAGCAAGAAGTTCTGCTCTTGCACGCCCAGATGCGACGAAATTTCGGGTAAGGGCAGGGTGTCTCCACTATCCACCGCAGGCGGCTCGGCTAGCACAGCAAAAAAATGATTAAAGCGCTCATTCAACTCGGCTCCATTGTGGAACGGAATGCGCACAGTCAGCTCTTCCGCTGATCGACGACGGGCACTTCCCCCCACTGCTTTGGCCTGCTTTTCCAGGGTTTGTAGCCAGGTGCGGGCGATCGCCTCATTGAAACTCGTCACCGACTCTCCGACCCGAATCTGTTGCACAATCTCCCCACGGGTCTGGCTGAAATAATGAATCCCCAGCTCATAGCGCACACACCCCGACAATCCGAGGCAAGCACAAAAAATGAGAGCGATGGAAACCCAGCGTTTGAGCGGCATAGCAAATTGGGTGTGTAGAAGATAGGGATAGCACTGCCTGGTCTAGGAGCTGCTTGAGCCCCCTGTAGGATGTGTTAGCGCTAGCGTAACGCAGCAGATCCCAGCAAATAGTGCGTTATGGCTACGCTGAACGGCACTCTACATTATTGCTCACTTGTGTAGTGCTCACTTGTGTAGTGCTCACTTGTGTTCAAACACTTAGCCTGCATTGAAGGTAAGAAGGTGCGGTTGAAAATCCCAAGGATCCCAAATGATAGGGATGCAACGAGCGTCTCCAATAAAAAAGGGGGAAAGCCTTTTGCTTCCCCCGCTGAGTTGTTCACATCGCTTCCTAAACCCAACTCCTTAATAGGCGTCCTGTAGCTCAAAGAAGTCGGGTGAAATATAGTCCTTGCGGAGTGGATAGCCCACCCAATCTTCGGGCATCAAGATGCGCTTCAAGTTGGGATGGCCTTCGTAGGTGATGCCGTACATGTCGTAGCTCTCTCGCTCTTGCCAGTCGGCTGTCTTCCAAATCCAATAGACCGAGGGAATACTTGCATCATCGCGAGGAACAAATACCTTCAGACGCACTTCTTCGGGCTTGTCCCCGCTGTCTTCCAATTTGAGCAGGTGGTAGACGCTGACCAAGTCACCGCCTGGGCCTGTGTCGTAGGCACATTGCAACTGTAGGTAGTTAAACCCATAGGCATAGAGAGCGGTGGCAAAGGGGATCAGTACTTCTCGATCCACCTTGATGATTTCAACACCCAGGTGATCGGGCTCCATGAGTTCATGCTCAAACCCGTTTTCGGTCAGCCACTTGGAGGTTTTACCCGCTTCAACGATCGTGCTCGTTTCCGCTTGGTTGGTGTCTTCAGCCACGCTCGACCTCCTTCTGTGCTTCTTCCAAAGCCGATACAGGAACGCCCATTGCCTCCATCAGTTCCTTCGGAGGAGCCTTGCGGCTATCCATTTCCAGATACTTTCCAGTCAGGATTGGATCAACTTCGCGCATCTGGTGGGAAATGGTGTGGTAACGGTGGGTGGGTGCAATGACCCCACGCTCTTCCGATGCCTCACTGGCAATCTTCTTCCGCAACTTGATGATGGCGTCCATGATGGCTTCAGGACGAGGCGGGCAACCCGGAATGTAAACATCGACGGGAATCAGCTTATCGACCCCACGCACAGCTGTCGGCGAATCCATGCTGAACATGCCACCTGTAATGGTGCAAGCGCCCATTGCAATGACATATTTGGGATCCGGCATTTGTTCGTAAAGGCGCACTAAGGCAGGAGCCATCTTCATGGTGATGGTGCCAGCCGTGATGATTAGATCCGCTTGACGTGGGCTAGAGCGAGGCAGCAAGCCAAAGCGGTCGAAGTCGAATCGAGAGCCAATCAAAGCGGCAAATTCGATGAAGCAGCAAGCCGTGCCATACAGCATGGGCCAGAGGCTAGAGAGCTTTGCCCAGTTGTAGAGGTCATCTACCGTTGTAAGGACAACATTTTCCGACAGGTCTTTCGTAACTTCAGGGCGACCTGTCGGACTTAAAATCTTACCTGCGGGATTGTATTCAATCTCGGTGTCGGGGTTCATGACCATTCCAATGCTCCTTTCCGCCATGCGTACACTAGTCCAATGACCAAAATCGCGACAAAGATCAAGGCTTCGACAAACGCTAGTAGCCCCAGCTGGTTGAAGGCAACTGCCCAGGGATAGAGAAATACCGTTTCTACGTCGAAGATGACAAACACCAGCGCGAACATGTAGTACCGGATGTTGAACTGAATCCAGGCTCCACCAATCGGTTCCATCCCAGACTCATACGTTGTCAGCCGTTCAACTCCCTGGCGCGTGGGTCGCAAAATAATCGATGTGCCAAAGGCGATCAAAGGCACTAAGGTACACACCAACAAGAATCCCAAAAAATATTCGTAGCCGCTCAGAACAAACACACTGATACCTGCCTGCGCTCAATCGAATTACTAATAATGTAACCCTTTTTGTCAATTTGTTTCGGCAGGGTGCGAGGCTCTGACTTCAGCTTTTCTTTAGGAAGGGGGCGATAATTTCTAATACCCAGACAAAACTTTGGTTTTGGATGGATATTTCTCTATTCTGAGAAATCTAATAAATTGCGCTGAGTCCGGCAGGGTTAGGGCAGAATTAAAAATCATTCCCTCGATCAGCAATGCCAAAAATCGGATGGGGGATGGAGCGGTGGATGGGTCTGGGAAGAAAATGAAGCGCTCGAAAACGATAGATGGGGCAAATGGACAGGCATCATGCCATCTATAGATGTCATTATCGTGGCGGTGTATTTGTTTACGTTGGTCTATGTTGGGTATCGAGCCATCGATAACCTAGAAGATCGAGCGGCACTCGTCTTGGATGAACCTGCACTGAATGCTCAGATAGAAGAACAGGGATTGGAAGAGGCGATCGCCGTCAAAATTCCCCTCAAAAAAGTGTATGGGTTTGAGCCCGTCGCTAATCTCTCGCTCACCGTCGCCAATCTGTCCGATAGCCCCATCTATGTGGATTGGGATCGCAGTGCATTGACGAACTTCAAAGGGCGATCGCGCCGCGTCGTGCGAATCACGCCCAGCATGAATCTGGATCTATCTCGCCCGCAAGTATTTAGCGTTATTTCCCCTGGAACAGCGCTGAGCGAAACAATTGTGGCAGAAGATATGCTGAAGGCAGGAGAAGATGGCAGGCTGCAGATCGTTGCTCCAATGGTGGATTTAGGGCCTGTCAGCTCTCTGCCTGAAGATAAAAAGCTAGAGTTTGTCTTCCGCCTTGTCCTGCAACGGGTTGCGCCCAACACATCAGGCTACTACGAAGAGAACTGGATAACGCATCCCCTGACCTTCCGATTCGAGGCTAGGCGGATTCCCTGGGATAGCCTTTATCCCTGGAAGCAGCGAGGATAGTGGAATCTTAGATACTGGACTTACGCATTTTGTTGATTGTGTGGCCGCATCGCGGCCACACAATCAACGAATTTACTCAGGATGACGCAAGTTTTGCGTAATATCAAATCCGGTTGAAGAACCCAACTATCGTTTGCGCCCTTCAACCGGATTTGATATAGGTCCTGCATGATTGGGTTTTGGTGCTTATAGATTTGATGTGACTAGGAAACTCTGGCGCTGCAAGGCTTTCCAAGGGTTGGCCAAGTCGGGTAAGACGATAGACTGGAAGGAGAGAAGAGGGGGTGTGGGTGGCTGCAGATTCCTGATGGAATTTGAGGAAAGTCCGGGCTCCCGAAAGACCAAACTTGCTGGGTAACGCCCAGTGCGGGTGACCGTGAGGATAGTGCCACAGAAACATACCGCCGATGGAGCCATTGGCTCACAGGTAAGGGTGCAAGGGTGCGGTAAGAGCGCACCAGCAACGTCGAGAGGCGTTGGCTCGGTAAACCCCGGTTGGGAGCAAGGTCGAAGGAGCGATGGTTGGTCTTTTCCCGGCTCCGAGGTGCGGAGCAATCCGTACCTGCCAATCCGCTTGAGGTGTCTGGCAACAGGCGTCCCAGATAGATAGCTGCCCCTGGATGCTGCGGCATTCAGGAACAGAACCCGGCTTACGGCTCCCTCTTCTCTTTCAACGGTGGATAGATGGTTCAGGACTTACGCAGTTTGATGATTTTTGGGGCGTGGAGCGCCCCAAAAATCATCAAACTGCTTTGGTTTTCGTAGCAAATGGTAAGTCCTATGATTGCCTTATGATTTGCGTCGCGATCGCTCAGCCAAACGTTTCCATCTAAAATCACATCAGTTTTTAATCCCTGTCGCAGCAATCCCTCGAATGAACTGGCGTTGACCAAAGAGGAACAGAACGACGACGGGGATTGTGGCGATGATGACCGCTGCCATCAGTAGAGACCAGTCGTTGGTAAATTGCTCCTGGAACTCAGCCAAGGCTAGTTGAACGGTGCGCAGCTCGGGACGGGTCGTGAAAACCAGCGGCTTGAACAGGTCGTTCCATTCCCCAATAAAAGTGAAGAGGAAAAGGGTGACCAAGGCCGGACGCGAGAGGGGCAACATGACGCGCCATAGGATTTGCCAGCGATTTGCGCCATCCAGAGTAGCGGCTTCTTCCAGTTCGATGGGGATAGTCTGGAAAAATTGCCGCATCAGAAAAATACCGAACCCATTGACAGCCGTTGGCAGAATTAGCGCTCCGTAGGTGTTGATCAGGTGTCCCCACTTCAAAACGAGAAAGATGGGAATGACCAGGAGCTGAAACGGTATGACCAGGGTGGCAAGAACAATCAGCAGAATCGTCTGCCGTCCGGGGAATTGCAGTCTTGCCAGGGCATAGCCTGCCAGCGCTGAGGTGAAGATCTGAATCGCAGTTACGGCGATCGCCACTAGGGTCGAGTTCGCAAACGCGAGCCAAAAGTTGCCCCGCTCCCATGCAAGGCGATAGTTCTCTAAGGTCCAGGTTGCAGTGCTATCGGCGATCGCCGCTGGGGTGAAGGATGTCACCAGCACCACAATCAGCGGTGACAGTACTAAGGCGACTCCAATCAACAGCAGCACTGGGTTGAGCCAGGAGAGCCGAAAGACCCAGCTCGGTGTTGGGGTGGGCGATCGTCCATTCATGGGTGAAAAGAGAGGTGTCATGGGCTGTCCAGAAAGCTGCGCTGGAGATTGGTTGCCTTGCTTGGTAGAAGTCGCGATCGCTATCGATGGGTAGAAACCCCTACCTCGGTTGGTGAGATTCCCACCAGAGCGTTCTTTTTATAATGAACGTCAAGTCTAATCATAAAAAGCTATTGGCAGAATCCGAGAGCGGTTTCCAAACGTAAAGCTATAGAAAAAGTTCTATCAAAGAGCCAGGGTATTATGTGGGCATCCCCGTGCGGAATATTTGACAATCACAGCCCTTGAGACATTAGAGTATAGACTGATGTTTGTTCGACTTGTTCGATCGACTGGCTACCTGATCCGACCATAAGTTGTTCAAAAATGTTCTATTCATGCATCTCCCTTGCTTTGTGAGTAGTTTTCACGTCAGCGAGGGAAGGCGCACAAGAATCGTTAGGAGATTGCAGAGTTATGCAGCAGCTTGAGCTTAGCCCCGAATTGGACTACAAAAGCGACGTTTATAAGGACGCTTATAGTCGTATCAACGCGATCGTCATCGAAGGCGAAGAGGAAGCAAACGCCAACTACAAAAGCCTGACTGAACTCATTCCCGACAACGCGGAAGAGCTGGTTAAGCTAGCGAAGATGGAAAATCGCCATAAGAAAGGCTTCCAGGCTTGTGGCCGGAACCTTGAAGTAACGCCCGATATGGCATTCGCTAAAGAGTTTTTCTCAGATCTGCACCGCAACTTCCAGGAAGCCTCAGAGAAAGGCAATCTCGTAACCTGCCTGCTGATTCAATCCTTGATCATCGAGTGTTTCGCCATTTCGGCTTACAACATTTACATTCCTGTAGCCGATGACTTCGCTCGCAAGATTACCGAAGGCGTTGTCAAAGACGAGTACCTGCACCTGAACTTCGGTGAAGAATGGCTCAAGGCCAACTTCGAAACGTCGAAGGACGAGCTGGAAGAAGCCAATCGTCAGAACCTGCCCATCGTTTGGCGCATGCTGAACGAAGTTGAGAAGGATGCCAAAATCCTGGGTATGGAAAAGGACGCGCTGGTCGAAGACTTCATGATCAGCTACGGTGAAGCGCTGAGCAACATCGGCTTCACGACCCGCGACATTATGCGGATGTCGGCGTATGGTTTGACGGCTGCATAAGCTCGTCGGACTGTATCAAGCATCAAATCAAAAGAGAACAGGCTGCTGCCTGTTCTCTTTTGATTTTGAGTTTTTTTAGAGAACGCCAGCTCACGCAGCATAGATGGTTTCTCGAAAAGGGTATACCCGCTGGCTTCGGCTGCGCTCAGCCAGCTTATTGTTACATGCCCTGAGCGTAGTCGAAGGGCACGGTCTTCAAGGGCAAATTCACTTTTCTGGAATTCTCCTTATTTTCTCGCTGTTGCGATCGCCCCTACAATCGCCTGGTGCATTTCTTCGGTTGCCGCCATGACGAGACCCGGACGCTCGTAGTTGGAGCACTCATGCAGTGGGGGCAGCGCCGCGCCGCTGTGGGTGGTGACGATATGTCCCGCTTCCTGCGCCAGAAAACCAAGCGCAGCGCCGTCGATGAATTTTCCGCCTCGGATAACGGCGGCGCTCACCTCTCCATTCAACATGCCGTTAACATTGGGGATTTGGGTCTCGTGGGAATAGGAGGTGGCGATATCGATGATGTCGTATTGCTGACTGAGGGGCGATCGCAAAAACTCCATGCCATTCCCCAGCAAAATCTTGGGCTTGGGTGCGCCGAGCTTCAGGGGTTCAGTATCGTTAAGTCCACCATCCAGTGACCCGACGTAAACGCCTTTGCCCCGTAGAGCGTAGTAAAAACTGTTTTGGGATGGGGTGAGGGCAATGACCGCCTCAAACTCATCCCAGTTCAAAATGCCTAGGATGATCTGATAGTTGTTGTGCCCATCCAGGTAAAACCGGGTGCCGTCAATGGGGTCGAGGGTGACGAGGTAATCATCCTTGCCGCCCAAGTCAATCGCCCGGAAATACTTGGTGTTGTAGGTTTGCTCATACTCTTCCCCATAAAAGCGGATATCGGGGAAGGAACCTAGGAGCGCAACTTCGACCATGGTTTGGATAGAGAGATCCGCGTCGCTGAGAGCGGCTCCAAACATGTTGTCGTAGCCATCTTTGGCAGGACGCGAAGCGATATGGGGCTGAATTTGGCGCGCATAAAACGCCGCCAGTTTCAGTGTGGGAAAAAGAGCATCCAGAATTTGCCAAGGCGTTGGGTTGTGCGTCATGGGTTAGGGATTGGGGTCAGGGTCGAGGCGGCA
Organism: Vacuolonema iberomarrocanum LEGE 07170; assembly: GCA_015207365.1. GTDB lineage: Bacteria > Cyanobacteriota > Cyanobacteriia > Elainellales > Elainellaceae > Vacuolonema > Vacuolonema iberomarrocanum. Next base: position 71,973 of record JADEXA010000004.1, on the reverse strand, counting down.
TCGCCCAGTCTCTTCGCAGGCCAGACGTTCCTGCCGCTGGGCTACCACGGTAGCGAGGTCGGGGCGTCCGGTGAGTCGTAAGCGCCAACGTGCCCACAGGCCATAAATCCAATCGACGAGCGATCGCACGATGGGCCACCGTGTCGGCGCATAAAGCCAGCCCATGCCCAGAATCGCATAGACTTGCCGAAAAACTTCAACATTTTGAATCACCTGCCCGTCGGGATAGACCGCATGGATGCGCCCCATCGCCGATTCAAAATCGACCCCACCATTCTCAGCCGGGTCATAGTCGTCGCGGGCAATGTCCACAAACGCAACCAGCCCTCGACCGGCATCTTTTTTCTGCAAGAAGTTGACCTCATGCAGGCAGAGCGGGCATTCGCCATCGTAAAGCAGCTTGATCTTCCACTGGGGTGCATCGGCTCGGGAAGACTGGGGTGAAGCGGTTGGGGATACAGACATGGCGAAAACCTGACCAAATGCAAAACGTCTCTTTACAATTCTTATTGTAGATCCCCTGAAAAGTTGAAACCACCTCCTCCCTTTATATCTTTGTGCCGTTGTGGTTCCTATTAGATAATCACCACGGAGACACAACGACACCAAGATGCGCACTGAGGACGATCTCTACAACGAACTACAACGACTGAATGGCAAGAGCTACAAGGCCTACAAAGACATTCAGGGGCGCTACCAGTTTGCAGACTTCACCTTGCTAATCGACCATGTGCAGGGCGATCCCTTCGCTGCGCCGAGTCGCTTGCGGGTGCAGATATCGCAGGCAGTGGCAGGATTTCCAAAGTCGCTGTACGCAACACCGAGTCGGGCGATCGCCCTGCGCGATTACCTGCATCGGGTGTTTGCCAAACAGGCGCGGATGATGCAGACAACGCGGGGCAGCGGCAAGAGCGGCTTGATCGGCATTGCCCCCATCGGCCAGCAAATTATCGAGCGCTCCTCGGTTTGGGTGTCGGCTGAGCAGGTAGAGGTGCGGTTTGTTGTCGGGTTGCCCGCCCAGGGACGACGGATTTTGGGACGACAGGCAGCGGCATTGCTGTGCGAAGACCTGCCGGATATTGTGGATGCGGCGTTGCGGTTTGAGTCGCTGAAACCCAAGGCCATGCAGCGCCAGGTGGAGGTGGCCGAAGATGCAGACTGGTTGCGACAGCAGTTGAGCGAGCGGGGATTGGTGAGCTTTGTCCCCAACGGAGCAATTTTGCCCCGGCAGAGCGGCGTGAATGATGCGCCCCTAAAAGACGCTGCGCAACCCTTCCAATCGCCCCCGGAACTGGAGGTGAGTTTCGATCGCCCCAACCAGGGCACAATTTCGGGGATGGGCATTCCGGAAGGAATTACGCTGATTGTCGGCGGTGGCTACCATGGCAAATCGACGCTGCTGCGGGCGATCGCCCTCGGCATCTACAACCACATCCCCGGCGATGGACGGGAGCAAGTGGTCACGCGGCCCGATGCGGTCAAAATTCGGGCGGAAGACGGGCGAAGCGTTGCGGGCGTCGATATTTCACCCTTCATCAACCACCTGCCCCAGGGACGCTCGACCACCGACTTCTCTACGGAAAACGCCAGCGGCAGCACCTCCCAAGCAGCCAGCATTGTGGAAGCCCTGGAAGCGGGAGCCTCGGCCTTACTGGTAGATGAGGACACCTCCGCCACAAACTTCATGATTCGCGATCGCCGGATGCAAGCCTTGATCGCCAAAGACCACGAACCCATCACTCCCTTCATCGACAAGATCCGCCAGCTCTATGCAGACTATGGCGTGTCCACGGTGCTGGTGATGGGCGGCAGCGGCGACTATTTCGACGTGGCGGATACCGTGATCGCGATGACGGACTACCAGCCCACAGCGGTGACGGAGCAGGCCAAGGCGATCGCCGCTGAATATGCCACCCACCGCAAAGCGGAAGGGGGCGAGTCCTTCGCCCCCCTGGCACAGCGGTTCCCGTTGCCCACGCAGGATTCTTTTCAGGAGCGCGATCGCCGTCCCCCCAAGCTCAAAGTGCGGGAGGTCGATGAGCTGGTGCTAGGACGAGAATCCGTTGACCTGAGCGCCCTGGAGCAGTTGGTGGAAGTCAGCCAAGTTCGAGCAATCGGCGCAGCCATCACCACCCTCCAGCCCCAATTCGACGGCAACCATACGCTGAGCGATCGCATCACCGCACTACAGGACAAGCTGGACACGACTGATCTGGATATTCTGACCGACTATCCCCAGGGAGACTTGGCGATGTTTCGGCGCATTGATTTAGCCGCAGCATTGAACCGGATGCGATCGCTCCAGGTCAAGGTGAAGGGCGATCGGGGCTAATTCGGGTGTGAGATCTGCGACTTCTCCGAGAAGTCGCAGATCTTTGCTCTTCATTCCCAAAAGCAATGCAAACGATCGCCCCTCTAATTCAGAAAGTGTTCGGCCTTTAAGGTTCGCCATTGCTCAAGTTGGAAGTCATGCGCCAATCCAAAGAAGCAGAACAAAGCTGGAATAGCATAGAGAAATAACGCAAGCCGTGTAGCCAATCAACTTGGAGGCAGCACCCGCATGATCATTCAAACCCTTGATGAACTTGCAGTGCAGCTCCTTAGTTTGACACCAAAGGCGAAGCTGCACATCATTCAAGTGCTGGCTCAAAGCCTTACGCGTCTCGAAGAACCCGCCTCACCTTCTCTCCCAGAGAAGCTTTCAAGCTTTTTTCGACAGTCACCGCTGGCAGAAGCGGTGGCGAGTGGTGAGCTGGATCTCCAATGTCACAATTTTTAATCCCTGGATGCTATTTGACTAAATCAATCGGACTTTAGCTAAGCACAACCAAGCGCTCCGCATACAAAACGAAGCGACAGACCATGAAGTAGGAAGATATGCAGGATTGCCTAACCTTTCAGGGGAATCTTGAAGACCCAGTCGCTGTGGTCGGGGTCGCGGTTTTCGGTGATGGCCGAGAGCTTTTCGCGTAGCTTTTCGGAAATGGGGCGGTCTTTCGAGAAGGTGTAGTTCTCGACGCGGCTGATGGGGGTAAGGCGAGCGGCGGTGCCACTGAGGAATAGCTCATCGGCGATGAACAGCTCGGATTTGTCGATCGCCCGTTCCTCAGTTGGAATGCCCAGTTCCCGTGCCAGGGTGAGAATGCTATCGCGAGTAATTCCTTCCAGAATGTCCTGGTTCATCGACGGGGTATACAGGGTGCCATTGCGAACCATAAAAATATTCATCCCAGAGGCTTCGCACACTTTCCCTTGGGCATTCAGCAAAATCGCTTCATCGAACCCAGCGTCCACCGCTTCCGTTTTCGCCAGGGAGGAGGTGATGTAAGCCCCGCTGATCTTGCCCCGCAGCGGGAGACTACGATCCTCTTGCCGATGCCAGGAGCTAATGCGGCAACTAACGCCATCTGGCGAGAGATAATCGCCCAGTTCTAGACCATACACAAAGAAATCCTTCTTAACGTTGTGCAGTCGGGGGGCAATGCCTAGATCCGAGGTGTAGACAAAGGGGCGAATGTAGAAAGGCTTGGAGGGTTGGTTCTTTTGGATGAAATCGACGATGACCTGCTGAATTTTGTCGGCGGGTAGATCAAAGTGCATGAAGCGAGCACTGTGGCTCAGCCGTTGGCAATGGCGATCGAGCCGGAAAAGGAGAATTTGCTCCGGGTTGGCCGGGTCGGGCAGTCCACGCAATCCCCCAAAGGCTCCTGTGCCGTAGTGCAGTGCATGGGTTGCAATGGAGATATTGGCCTCGGCAAAGGGAACAAACTGGTTCTCAAAATAGGCGATCGGCAGAAAATTATGCATGGTCGATGAACGTCAACTATTCAAACGTAAATATTGGTGTGGGTGCAGTCTATCGAAAGTCGATTTGAAAGTCGATCTGCAATCGAGACTTCATGTTGCTTTGGGCAGAACAGACGTTGCGACTGGGTTAGTTGTGACCTCAGCAGGTCTAGCGGACAGATCGCGCCCCACCCCAGCCTGCATCCAGTCCGCATGAAGCGGCATGCAACGCATCCCTAAAGGGAGTTTGCCACCTCTTTGGGGCGATCGCTTGAAATGTTTGGAAAATTTTCAAGACGTTAATATTTTTTACTGTGTTCAGATGCCTGAATTTTCTCTCTAGTTAGCATAAAAATTTTTAATCGGTATATTCCGGATATTCAGCCTTAGAGCCTGATTCCTAAGGGGCGTACGTTCGAATACTCATATCGCTCCAAGGGAGGAATTGCTCTTCACAACTGTAGGAGATGCTAGGAAAATCCTTTTGAAGGAGCGATCGCCTCACACACCTTAACCAGAAGCGATCACGACCTCTGGCAAGGGGATAGTTCACAAAGTTGTCGTGAAACATTAAGTTATCTTCCTGTCCAAGCCCGTTATCTCACGTGCGTTTCAGGGTACGTTAATGCGAGGGCAATAGCCGGGACAGAACAGAGCTATGGTGTAGCACTGTCCCTACTGGTTGCTTTTGTGTCCTGGGCGCCTTTGCAGTATCAGAGATGAAAACGGAGCTAGGAGTCGGGTCAGGCTTCCTGTCTAGGTCGTAAAGACAACTTGATGGCGCTTTGTGATGAGTTCATCAGATGTTCTTGCAAGACGGCATTCAGGAATACGCTATGCATGGAAGTAGAGACGGACATGGCTGAGGTAGGCACCAGCAAACTGCGCTTGATGGTTGTTGATGATGAGGCAGATAACCTGGATTTGCTGTATCGCACCTTCCGTCGTGAATATCAAGTTTTTCGAGCGGAGAGTGCGATCGCTGCCCTCAAAGTCCTTGAGGCTGAAGGCGAGATGGGGATTATCATCTCCGATCAACGCATGCCGAAGATGAACGGAACCGAGCTGCTGAGTCGAGTCGCCGAGCAGTTTCCCGACACCATTCGAGTACTGTTGACCGGCTATACCGATGTGGAAGATTTGGTGGATGCCATCAACAGCGGGAAGGTCTTCAAATATGTCACCAAACCCTGGCAGCCAGAAGAACTGCGCCAGGTGGTGCAGCAGGCATCCGAAACCTATCGACTGGTCAAAAATCGAACAGAAACCCTCAACCAGTCGCTGCGACGCGAGTCCATCTTTAATGAGGTGATGACGGCGATTCGAGAGTCGCTGGATTACAACAGCATGTTGCAAACCATTGTTGCGACGGTTGGGCAGACGTTTGAAGCTGATGCCTGCCTGCTACATCCGGTAGAGCGGTTGAATCTGGCTGAAAACTTGGATGCCAGTGAGGGAGCTGCTGAGGTTCAGGTTATGCCTAGCCAATATGCCTTCTTCTCCCCTGATGTAGAACAGGACTCAGAAAAAATTGACCGGACAGGGGAAGGGTTAGCCGTAGATGAGGGTGGCAAACCCATCCAGCATGTTGCAGATAAAACGATTCCCTACACCCGATTAGTATTGCCGCTGACCTCCCAGAAAAAGACGTTAGCGTTGTTGGTGCTCTATCGGCAGACGGGGCGATCGCCTTGGTCGGAGAGCGATCAAGACTTGCTCGAAGCCGTTGCTGGACAGGCTGCCCTGGCGATGTCTCAGGCAGGGCTTTACCAGCGCATCCAAAAGCAGACGGAGCAAATGCAGGCAGAGCTAGCCGTGGCTCGCCAAATTCAGAGCAACTTGTTGCGACAAGAATTGCCTCTGTTGGAGCATGCTCGCATTCAAGCCTGTTGCCGTCCTGCACGGGCTGTAGGGGGCGATTTCTTTGAGGTCTATGTGCATCCTCGCGGAGATGTCTGGATCGGTGTCGGTGATGTATCGGGGAAAGGGGTTCCAGCTGCCCTCTTCATGGCAAGTGCTATTTCTGTCCTACGACGGGAATTGTCTCAAGACAGCCCTCCAGATCCCAATCAAGTGATGCAAAATCTGAATAGCAGTTTGATGGAAGATCTGGTGAGCAGCAACTGCTTCATTACGCTAGCGCTGGCACGTTATACCCCTCAAACGCGAGAATTGGTCTATGCCAATGCCGGCCATGTTTATCCCTTTGTTTGGAACAACCAAGCACGGGGGAAGAATGATGGGGCGATCGCTGACCCCACTTATCTCGAAACGCGAGGTGTTCCGCTAGGAATTTTGCCGATTTGGAAAGCGGCCAATCAGACAGCTCCCTCCGATAATCGACTCGTTCTCGAACCCGGTTCGGTGGTGATGCTGGCGAGCGATGGTGTGACCGAAGCCACGCTAAACTCTTCCCCTGCTTTTCAGGGAGAGATGCTACAAGCCAGCGGTTTTTGGAAACTGCTGTGCGCCCATCAGCGCAAACATTCCCTCGATTTGTCTCAAGTTTTGCACTATATCCAATCCCATAGCTCAATCCAAGAAGATGACCAAACCATTCTCTCCCTGGAGGTTCTCTGACCATGAGAACAGAACTTCAAATTCCTAGTGATCTGCAATTTCTTACTGTTGTCGAAAACTGGTTACTCGGTGCTCTGGGTATAGAGTTTGGTGACACTGCAGATTGGCAAAAACAGTCGGGACGGTTACGGTTGGCATTGGTCGAGGCCTATTCAAACGTGGTGCGCCATGCCCATCGCGATCAGCCTCAAGTGCCCGTCATCATGCGGCTGGAATGGAGCGATGGCACAGTACGCCTGGAGGTGTGGGATCGTGGCGATGGCTACGACCTTGAAACTTACTTGGCTCCCTCCCCTGAAGATTTTCAGGATGGTGGCTATGGTTGGCTCATTCTCAATCGATTGATGGACAAAGTGGAATATCGTCTGCAAATGGGTGGGCAAAATTGCCTAATACTAGAAACCACTTTGTCTGCTGAGTAAAATCAATGTGCTATGCAATTCACCCAAAATAGTTTTTGAAATCCCCCGCCATGGGAGTCTCAAAAACTGGCTCATTCTTGTTTGTGTAGGCTCAAATCAAATCTGGTTCAATAGCCTTAAAACCCAGCTATCGTTTGCACCCGCTGTAATGCAGCGGGTGCAAACGATAGCTGGGTTCTTTGATCGGATTCGGTATTAGGAACAGCCCATCGAGAATTTATTTGAGAGACTCTTCACAGCTCATGTAGAGTACTTGTAGTGAGTCATTCTCACCCTATGGATCTGGCTTCAAATCATTGCGTGGCTCGCCAAATTTGCTTGGACACACCACCAGGATGAGCATTGCCCAGCTCATATAAAATCTGAGTTGATTCCGATAGAATGCTTGTGATTAGAGCGCGGTTGAAAGCATTTGTACTTGCGCACATCGCACACAGAAACCACTTCAAGCTATCAACAGATTGCTCGCAATTTTTATCTTTTGGGATATGGATGGTACGAGTGCAGCTCGTACCATCCAAAGGAAGGATTGGTAGGCAAAAGGCTGAGTACAGGACAAAATCAAGGGTTGTCTCTGAGGTTCGGTTTTTTGTCCTGTACTTAGGGCAAAAGAGTACAGGTAAGATCTTGTGTCATGAACGACGGTGGAGAACTCAGACACTCGATAACTGAGCTTAGAGCTGAGCGACTTCTTCTGCGTGAGAACTCTTCCAGATCTCCTCATCCGGCTGAACTTGTTCACCCAATTGTGCGAGATGGTGATGTAAATCTGTGGTTAGCTTCCGGGCATCTTGCTTGGGGGAACCGGTGATATAGCGATCGACGCTTAAGGGAGCACCAATGCTCACCTGCACCTTGCTTCCCCAGACAGGTAGCGCCCGACTATAGCAAAGATAGATTGGTACAATCTTGACGCCCAAATTTGGATGTCCTTGCTCTGCCTGAATCGCAAGCCGTGCCAGCCCTGATTTGAGAGGATGTACCTGGGCATCGCGAAAGATACCGCCTTCGGGAAAGATCACCATCATTTCCCCCTGGCGCAGTAGCTCCATGCTATACCGAAAGCTGGCGATACCCGGGCGTCTAGGATTAATGGGAAAGCCACCCAGCCGCCGGATGAACCAGCCCTGGAGCCCTTTTACCTCGTCCGCAGTGACCATAAAGCGGAGGTAGCGCCCCGTAGCCCGTGGCCCTGTGACATGGGGAACAATCAAGGCATCCCAGCGCGAGCGATGCACAGGTGCCAGAATGACTGGCCCCGACGTTGGAAGGTTGGATCGTCCATGGACTTCGATGTTGCCAAAAAAGCTCGGCAGTAGAAGATTGCTGCCAAGAGGATAGGCGATCGCCGACAACCAGGGAGAAACGCGACTATCGATGCATTGATCGGTTGGAGTGTTAGCGAGTGCGGTCTCAGGCATGGACAACATAGATAAAAAAATTAGGTCAAGTAGAGACCCTGGACTGATGTGCTCCCACAGCATAATGCGTGGGCTCACAGGGTTCTAAATACGAGAGGACAGTTCTATTGCCGTCCCGATTGAGGTTAACATCCCTATTCGCTCCTTACCTCTCTACTTTGGTTTAACTTCCGCTGTAGAGTAGCTTTTACTTTGACTCGTTTGCTGATATTGCTTTGCGACAAGGTTTGACAGTTTCATATCCTGTCCATCAAGAAGAAGCTGTTAGAAAGATTTTCTTATACTCGCTAAACTTTCTCTTTTGAATAGATGATGGTTTGTATTTGAAATGCTCAAGTCTATGAAGGCTTTATGCCTGTTTGCTGACATCTAAGTAGTTCGGCATAATGAAAAACCAAATCCTAAAAACCTGCACCGCCCGCGCTGCGGGCGGTGCAGGTTTTTAGGATTTTAGGTTTAATTGCACCTACCGACTTATTCCCCATAGCTTTTTGAAAGCTTTGCACCACAAGGGTTTTCAACAATATTTGGTTCTGGTTTTCGTAACCTTTTATCTTGTCATTCCAGGTTCAACGCCTTCGCCTAAATGTCTTGGGGCAATGATGCTGGGTGAATAGGTTTAGTGAGGCGCAGTCTGAGCAGTCTGAGCAGTCTGGGCAGTCTGAAATGACAGGTTAATTGGGTGATCGCGATCGCCGTTGGGCAAACCACTGCTGCAACTGCTCCCGGCATGGGATCTCTAAAATCCCTGGCAGAACCGAGAGTCGATGATTTGAACAGGGGCTATCTGGCAGATTAAAAACCGTACGAATGGTTCCCGCCTTTGGGTCATCTGCGCCATATACCAGCAACCCCAACCGCGCCAGCAAAATCGCGCCTGTACACATGGGGCAGGGCTCTAGGGTGACATAGAGGGTGCAGTCTTCCAGATGCCAGGAATGGCGCGATCGCCCCGCTGCGCGCAAAGCCAGAATCTCTGCATGGGCGGTTGGGTCACCGTCTCGCTCCCGCCGATTTTCCCCCGTTGCAACCACCGATCCTGTTCTATCCACGATGACAGCACCCACTGGAACATCCCCTGCATTGCCTGCCTGTTGGGCAAGGGCGATCGCCTGTTCCATCCAGCGCTGGTGGATAGCATACTCAGCAAACGGGTTGGTGCTCATTGGCAAAGCCTCTCCCGTCGTCCTGCAACGTCGCCTTTGTCCCAATTCTCTAGAAACCTGCTATGGAGGATTGGTTGAACCCCTTGTCGTGCCAGAGATTCGAGAAATATTCTGGTTTTAGTTTTCATAAAAATGGAACTAGCCCATTTCTGCGGCAGATTGCTGCAATAGAGGATCGAGTGCGCCCTGCCGATCGAGTGTATACAGCTCGTCGCATCCCCCCACATGTTCATTGTTGATGAAAATTTGCGGCACACTCCGCTTGCCTCCGGCTCGTTCTGCCATCCGCACCCGTGCTCCACCGTCGCCATCGATTTTGTACTCGGTAAAGCCTACGCCCTTCCACCGCAGCAACAACTTGGCGCGGATGCAATAGGGACAGGTCTGCCAGGTGTAAATTTCTACTGTCGCTTTATTCTGCTCGGGATCACGCTTGAGCCAGCGGTTCAGCATATCTAGCATAAGAGTTTGAATGACGGAGGTCTCTGATTTTGAGTGTAGCGGAGGGGGGTGCTTCCTGCATGACTCGCGGTTTCAATCAACAACCTTCCGGTCTGAAAAAGTTTTGGGGGTTTCAGAAGCCAAGGATGATTTTTTGGGAGAAGGTATGTACCGCGCCCTTCTCCCAAAAAATTATCTCCTCAATCAGCAATGCCAAGTTTTGAGCCATGGCAGTTGGAAGGGTATGGGTAGCAATTCCCGAACTTTGGTTCTCCTTTCCCTCTCCTCTACAATAAGGGAGCACTGAATTTTACGTTCTGCCGTAGGACAACCGAAATAGGTTCTGTTGAAAATCCTGATGATTTTTGTCTCTGTACAAAGTTGGACGGATTCGTTTGATGAATTCGTCGTTTGGTACAAGTTGACGTGTTCACAAATCAATGGATGTTCGAACCTTTTTAGCAAAAGCGCAATAGGCAGAAGGGAAGTGGCGAACTCAAGAAAACTGAACATGTCTGTTATCCTTCAGTCAATTTGCGCGATCGCCCCCTTCACTGTTTTCAACTGGTTTTCATTGGTTGCTTTCCACTATCTGTTGTCCTTCCGGCACCCACTACTTTTCTATAAGCGTTTAGAGATAGACCAGACTCATGGGATTCTTTGACTCCGACATCGTACAACAGGAAGCTAAACAGTTGTTTGAGGACTACCAGCACCTCATGCAATTAGGAGGTAACTATGGGAAGTTTGACCGTGAAGGCAAAAAGCTCTTTATCGAACAAATGGAATCGATTATGGAGCGCTATCAAGTTTTCATGAAGCGGTTTGAGCTTTCGGAAGACTTCATGGCACAGATGACAATGGAGCAACTGAAAACGCAGCTCGGACAGTTTGGTGTGACACCACAGCAAATGTTCCAGCAAATGCACATGACCCTGGAGCGGATGAAAGGGGAAATTGGGCCGGACAGTTAGTAACGCGATCGCATCGCCTTTTATCTCCAGGTTCCAGAAAGCCTTGCTTCACCCCTCAATCGCCTCAGAACAACCTGTGGAGGTGATACTTGTGTCAGGTTTTTGGCTTTCATAGACTCAACTTATACATCTTGTTGATTTTGTGGCCGCACCGCAGCCACAAAATCAACAATTTTTTTTAGGATGACGCAAGTTTTGCCTCAGTCCTGAGAATTTGAGATACCAGAGGCGATCGCCAGTAGGTCTGGCTTGCTAAACCTATGAACCAACTTTCGAGCCTTTGATATGTGGCATCCAATTAGGGACGGACGAAGTCGGAAGCTGGCTCAAAATTTTCGACCGGAACGCCATCCAACGCGCGCTGCATGAAGTCTCCCCAGATAGGCGCAACAAAGCCTCCACCCGTAGCGCCTCTACCGACGGGTGAATAGTCATCATTCCCGACCCAAACTGCGACCGATAGCTGTGGTACATAGCCCACGAACCAGATATCCCGCTCCGATGAGGTCGTGCCTGTTTTGCCTGCCGCAGGGCGACCAATGCGTGCCCCAGTTCCTGTCCCTCGTGAGATGACCCCTTGCAAAACATCATTAAGGGATGCGGTAGCCCAAGGATCGAGGACGAGCTGTGGGCGCGGAGAATTGTCGAGTAACACCTGCCCAGTGCTGTCTGTGACCTGCACGATGAAGGTGGTATCAGACTGCCAGCCTCCGCTAGCAAAGGTTGCATAGGCAGATGCCATTTCCAAGGGTGTCAAGTCGACGGAACCCAGAGGGAGAGATGTCACAGGTTCAATCGGGCTGGTAATGCCGAGGATACGGCTGATCTCGATAACCCGGTTGATCCCCACTTCCTGCCCAAGCTTGACAGCGGGAACGTTACGCGATCGCTCCAAGGCAGCTCGCACCGACATTGGTCCACCGAAGCTGCCGTCATAGTTTTGTGGCGAATAGGTTTCGTAGCCATCGGGATAGGTGACTGGCGTATCTTGCACGGTCGAATCAGGGGTGTACTCGCCGCTAGCAAAGGCGGCGTAGTATACGAAAGGCTTGAACGCGGAGCCAGGCTGGCGTAATGCCTGAATCGCCCGATTATACTGGCTGGTCTGATAGTCGATGCCACCGACCATTGCCTTGACGAAATGCGTGCGGGGATCAACGGCCACCAGCGCCATCTGATCAGCACTCAACCCACGCCCCTGAAGGGTCTGGAAGCCATCGCGTACCGTTTCTTCGGCGATTTGCTGAAGGTTCAGGTCAAACGTTGTTTGAACCCGCATCCCGCCCTTGAGCACGGCTTCACGGCCAAAGCGTTCCGTCAGTTCCTGGACAACGGCATCGGTAAGGTAGGGCGATTGGCTGACATCGAAGGACTGGATGCTGCCCAGACGAATCGGTTGTTGCCGGGCAGCGGCGGCTTCTTCAGCCGTAATCCAGTTCAGCACCCGCATTCGTTCCAAAACCACAGCTTGCCGTTGCTTTGCACGTCGGTAGTCAACAAAGGGACTGAGTTCTTCGGGAGCCTGGATCAGCCCTGCCATCATCGCCGACTCTGCCAGGTTCAATTCTGAGGCGCTTTTGTTGAACAGGCTCTGGGCAGCGGTTTCGACTCCGTAGTTGTTGTGTCCCCAATAGACCTGATTCAGATACATCTCCAAGATCTGATCTTTGGTGAAAATCTGCTCCAACCGAAGCGCCAGAACGGCTTCAGCCACTTTACGGCTGATGGCACGCTCGGGGGTTAGGAACAGGTTTTTCACCAACTGCATGGTCAGGGTCGACCCCCCTTCCACCGTGCGCCCTTCTTCCAAATTACTGAGAAGAGCACGGCCAATGCTAGTAGGGTTGATGCCGTGGTGGGAGTAAAAATGGCTATCTTCGATCGCCAGCACCGCCCGCTTCAGGTCGGGAGAAATCTCGTTGAGGGTAACGACATCCCGGTTGAATTCATCATGGATGCTGTCGAGCAGCGTTCCGTTGATGTCGTAGATATAGCTTGTTTCAGCCGGAATGTAGTTACGCAAAACCCTGACGTCGGGCAGGTTTCGGAAGCTAACAGCTAAACCAACCAAGCCGCCTGCAACGACAGAACTGCTGAGCATGGTGATGCTTAGCAAGGTCCCTACCGTGACTTTGCTGACCGATTGCACAAATTGGAAAATGGGAGAATAAGCGGCTGCTTGTTGCTGGGCAAGTGTAGTACCCGGCGGAGCGGCAGCGGCTCGCCGTGTGGAAGATTTGGGGGCAGTACGATCGCGCGATCGTTTGGATCTAGCACTATTTGAGGACACAACGACGACCTTTTCCGAAAACGGTGGGTTTGAGTAGCAATTTGAACAGCAGTGGCAGAAGCGACGGTTCTAAACGACTGCTCCGAGGTGCGACAGCTTCAAGGGTGTCGGACACCGCCGTCCAAGAGAAAGGGATGCAGGCAATTGCGAGGGGGCAGGACGAGCGATAGGAGGGTGCTTGAGTAACCAGATAGATGAAGCTCAAGTATGGCAGATATCTTTAGAAATCGAATGGACGCAGAAGGGTTAGACCATGGAGCGCACCTGAGATTGATCATTCCAACTTTTGTTTTTTCCTATATGCGACACATCTATTCCTATATGCGACACATTTAATTTAGATGAGCTGCTATCTGATCGTTGGGAACGCCTTTGACCAATGCCCCGACTCCGGTAGACACTGGGGTTGTTCCCGAGTTAGGTCAATGAATCAGCCAGAAATGCCAGGAATTGCAGCCATTTACCCCAAGATGTCTGATCCTTAGCAATTTGCCATACGATAGCAAAGCTTGTGTCTGTCTATCAGAGTAATAGCAAAAATCTACATGACCAGCAGGAAAGATTTGCGAAATTCCAACAAACTGGCACTAAGGATAGAGGAGGGAATTTATACTAAGGTTTGCTCCAGCGGGTGATGTTCTGCTGTCTGGCTAGCCAACGCTAGTGACGGGTTGGGCGCGAGAACAGGTGTGCTAAGACTCGCTTTTGCCCCAGCCATCCAGTTCTGGGTCGCGATCGCGACCGTATCGTTCTCAGAAAAAGACCAATAGACCAGTAGCATAGAGAAGATAGAAAGCAGAGGGAGCGATCGCGCAAACAAGGCAATGAGTATCGGTGACATGGCGCAAACGAGACCCGCGCAAACCCCTGAATCTATGACAAAAGATGTGTCGACAGATGACCCGTTTTCCTGGCTCTATCGGGGGATTGTCGAAATTTTCCCTGACAATTGCGACTCGACAAATCCAGATGAAAACCTTGCGCAGCGGGTGACGACGAGCGATCGCCCCCTGCGTATTAAGCTGGGCATCGACCCGACCGGCAGCGAAATTCATCTGGGGCACAGCATTATCTTCCGCAAGCTGCGCGCCTTTCAAGACCAGGGGCACACGGCGGTATTAATTATCGGTGACTTCACCGCTCAAATTGGCGACCCGACGGGCAAGTCCGAAGTTCGCAAGCAACTCACGCCTGCCCAAGTTGCGGCCAATGCCCAGACCTACCTGGATCAGGTGCGTCCGATTCTGGATTTCGATACCCCTGGGCGTCTCGAAATCCGTTACAACTCCGAGTGGCTTTCCAATCTGGACTTGCCCAAAACCCTGGAATTGTTGGGGACGATGACTGTCGGACAAATGCTGGCCAAGGAAGGGTTTGCTGAGCGCTACGAACAGCAAACGCCAATCTATCTGCATGAATTCCTTTACCCCTTGATGCAGGGTTACGATTCTGTGGCAGTGCAGGCGGATGTGGAGTTGGGAGGAACCGACCAGAAATTTAATCTGGCTATTGGGCGAGATTTGCAGCGCCATTTTGGCCAGACACCGCAGTTTGGCTTACTGATGCCGATTTTGCTGGGCACGGATGGTGTACAGAAAATGTCGAAATCTCTCGGCAATTATGTGGGGCTGCAAGAGGATGCCCTGTCGATGTACTCCAAACTGGAAAAGATTCCTGACACCTTGATCACCGATTATTTTGAGTTGCTGACAGACTTGCCTCTGGATGGGTTGCCAGACAATCCACGCGATCGCCAGAAGCTGCTTGCTCTCACAGTGGCCAGCCAGTTTCATGGAGAAACGGCAGCCAAAGATGCCCAAAAGGCAGCCATGACCCTGGTTCAAGGCGATGCAGCTCAGGCCGAAGCCGTTCCCGAGTTCTCGATGGCAGGAGTCGAATTTCCCGTGAAAATTTTCTACTTAGTGGCGGCCAGTGGGCTCTGTCAGAGTAGCTCCGAGGCACGACGGCAGATCAAAGGAGGGGCTGTGCGTCTGGATGGCGATCGCCTCACGGACGAGAACCAAACCTTTGAAACCTCAGAAAGCCTGAGTGGAAAAGTGTTGCAGGTCGGTAAAAAGAAATTTGTGCGGCTAGTACTGTGAGGGGTGCTCGCGCGATCGCCAAGACTCGATAGGATGGAGGATAGGCACCGTCCGATTTTCTGGCTACCCTTTTCCAGATGGCTCACTAGATTTTGGACACTCTTGGTTGTGGATAATGTTCGTTAGAGATGACAGTTTCCCAACTGTCACAGTTAATAGGCTCAAACGAATCGGTTCACCTTGGCATGTCGGGGTTTACCTTCCTTCCAAGGACTTTTCATGACTTTTCATCGAGAGAAGCTTCAAAGCTGCTCCCCACGGACTGTATGGGCAAGGCATGGAGAATCTGAGGTGCGGTTGTCTTTGATGGCAGAAGCTTGAGAGGCAAAGTGGAAAGGGTCAAAAATAAAGATTAATAGGCTCATTTGGGTTAGGACTTAAAAAATACGTTTGAATCGAGTTGGAGGATTACAGCATAGCGGCATGGATCTGGTTTCATTACAAAATTGGTTAGACAACGCATCCTTTGCGGTTTTGTTCGTCACGATGTTGACCTACTGGGTAGGAGTTGCTTTTCCCAAAGTGCAGGTGTTGCCAACTGTGGGAGCCACGGGAATGGCGATCGCCAACGTCGGGTTAGCCGCGCTGTTGGGCGCACGTTGGCTGGAGGCGGGGTACTTCCCGCTCAGTAATCTGTATGAGTCCCTTTTGTTTATTGCCTGGGGCATCACGGCTGTCCACTTTTTGGCAGAAACGACCAGCCAGAGCCGATTGGTAGGGGCGTTCACTGCGCCTGTGGCGATGGGTATTACGGCTTTTGCAACCCTCTCACTGCCATCTCAGATGCAGCACTCTGAGCCGCTGGTGCCCGCTCTCAAATCCAACTGGCTGATGATGCATGTGAGCGTTATGCTTCTGAGCTATGCCTGTTTGATGGTAGGGGCATTGCTGGCGATCGCCTTCCTTATTCTGACTCGTGGTCAAGCCGTCGAGCTACGCGGCAGCTCTATTGGTACAGGTGCCTACCGGGATGCTCGCTATCGTTTGCGTCGTGCCGGACAAGAAGTCGCTCCCCCAGCGACGGTCGCCCCCCAAGCGACGGTCGCCCCCCAAGCGGCGGTGGCTCTTGCGGCGGAGGAACCTGTTACCGCATCGGGCAACACAGCGGTGCTCAATCCCCCTCAAGCTGCTACCTCACAGGCTGCCCCCCTCACCCCTCAGCGCCTTAGCCTCGCTGACACGCTTGACAATGTGAGCTACCGCATCATTGGTTTAGGTTTTCCTCTGTTGACCATTGGCATCATCGCTGGAGCGGTCTGGGCCAACGAAGCCTGGGGATCATACTGGAGCTGGGATCCCAAAGAAACCTGGGCACTCATCACCTGGCTTGTATTCGCCGCCTACCTGCATGCCCGGATCACGCGCGGTTGGCAGGGGCGTCGTCCAGCAATCATCGCCGCCTCTGGGTTTTTGGTGGTTTGGGTGTGCTACTTGGGTGTGAACCTGTTAGGCAAGGGATTGCACAGTTACGGCTGGTTTTTCTAAGCTTAGCCTGCCCCTACCCCCCGCACCGCCTGTCCCAAAAATCCGATACAATCCAGTGGTTTCATTAGGTTTGATTAATGGATCAAGATTTCAGTTTGCTGGGCGACGATGAAGTGCTGCATGTTCGAGTTGGACGCGTGCTCGTGCCCAACTCCACATTCAAGGTGAGCGAGTTTCTGGATGCACTGGCTCAGGTGGTGAGCGAGTTTGAAGAAGATTGGGTAGAGGAATGTGAGGACTGGTTCAGCAATGGGTTGCGCTGCGAGGTCTTGCGGTTTGGTAATCAGGGCTGGCAACGGGGGCGAGTTCGCATTCGTTTGGAGTTTTCCCCTGAACAGCAAAAGCTTTTGCGGGAGCAACCTCCCCGTCGTCGCATGCGCCCCGGCCGCCCCATGCCCGATGAAGTGTATCCCGCTCAGGTCGAAGAAGTGCCCTACGAAGAATTTGATGAGAACTATTAATTAGGTGAGTGGGCATTACCCCTTCATTTCTTCCCCCTGACCATGACGCAGTACTTCTCCTGGACGCCTTTTCATGCTCGCCTGCATCAAACCTTGCGGCAACGGCGTTTATTGGAGCGGGGACAACGCATTTTAATCGCAGTATCTGGGGGACAGGACTCGGTTTGTCTGGCGCAGCTACTCCATGATTTGCAGAAACATTGGCAGTGGCAACTGGCGATCGCCCACTGCAACCATGGATGGCGATCCGATGCCGATGCCAATGCCGACCATGTGAAAGCGCTCACGCGTCATTGGCAGCTTCCCTTTTACGGTCGCACGGCGATGGAGGCTATTCTTTCCGAGGCACAGGCGCGGGAGTGGCGCTATGCCATGCTCATCGACATTGCTCGTCAGGATGGCTACAGCTGTATTGTCACGGGGCATACGGGAAGCGATCGTGCCGAAACCTTGCTCTACAATCTGATGCGAGGTAGTGGAGCCGATGGGCTTCAGGCGCTTACCTGGCGGCGATCGCTGGGCAAAGAGCTATTCCTGGTTCGCCCACTGCTCGACTTTACCCGCTCTGATACCGCCGAGGTCTGCGAAGACTATGCCCTCAAGATTTGGTACGACACCACGAACGATGATCTAAGCTTTGCCCGCAATCGTATTCGCCAGGAAGTAGTGCCCTACCTGCAAGAACACTTCAATCCGCAGGTAGAAACACAGTTGTCTCAAACCGCCGAGTTGCTGAGGGCTGATGTGACGCTACTCGAAGCCTTGGCTGCACGTCTGCATCAACGCGCCAGTGACCCCCACGCTATCGATCGTCTCAATCGTTCCATGTTGCGTTCTGCGCCGCTGGCATTGCAACGACGCGTCATCCGCCAATTTCTCAAACAGCAATTGTCCAGCCCACCGCAGTTTGATCATGTCGAGAAGATGCTCTACTTGGTGAAGGCTCCCAACCGCAGCCAAAGCGATCCCTTTCCAGGCGGTGCGATCGCACAGGTCGATGGTGATTGGATTGTCCTGAAATCCTCGGATCCTACCGATGGGGGTTCCAAAAACTAATGGCCAGATGTAGCAACACCCAGCTGCTATTCGACCCTTAGAGTGATCTTCTAAGTTGGCAGGTGCAATTAAACCTAAAACCCTGTGCTGCCAGCGCTGCGGGCGGCACAGGGTTTTAAGGGTCTGGTTTTTCATCATGCCGAGCTACTTAGCTCTGTTTTGCTGGATTAATCCTAGGAAACAAACTCGGGCGCTTGATTTTGGGTCAGGCTTGTGATGAGCTGGCGCATCTCGGCGATCGCCTGTAACTGGTAGTCGCTGGTTTCCTGGAACTGATTCATAATCACGGCGATCGCATCGAGCTTTTCTTGGAGGGTAGAGAGATTGCCGTTTGCCTGCTGTGCGATTTCCTGAACGCTGTTAAAGCGGCCCCAAAGTTCGCCCACCGCCGCTTTTTCTACTAGCATGGCTTGCTCTAACTCCTGTAACTCGGCCCAGCGTACTTCCTGCTCACTAGCTTGCTGCTCAACGTTGGCTTGTTGCTGGGAAACTCCGTCCTGTAAGCCCTGTAACTCGGCCTGAGTTTGCTTCAACTGTTCCGATACCTCATGTTTCAGCTCATCCAGGCGGTTGAGCATAGGGGACAGGTCAACTTTCTGGCCCTGCCCATTCTCAGTATGTTCGCCTTTGCGGCGGCTCAAAACCTGTTGATGCTGTTTTAGTACGTCACGCCGTTCTTGCACCGTCCGACGCTGCCCAACTAGCGTTTCTTCCAACATCCGATAGCGATCCTGCTCATCCGCAAGTTCGGACTCAAGCCGGAGTCGGTCATATTCGCTCGCACCGCCAATCTGCCCTTTGATCGTTTCAATTTCTTCTTGCTGGGCCGTCAGTTCTTCTTCCTGGATGCCAACAAACTTGGCCATTTTCTCCAGATCTTTTGTCAGATTATCGACCGTTTGTTGCAATTCCTCTAGCGGCATCTGATCCAGTGCCGATATATCCACGCCACCTAGCGTAAATTGGTCGGACGATTCCGCTAGGTGGCAGAAGTGCTTCTGTAACTCCTCTTGCTGTTTCGATTGGGCGCTCAAAGCATTGATGTAATCTTGCTTCAGTGCCAGAGTCTGCTTCTGCTCAGCGAGTTCGGTCTTGGCCGTTTCTAGCGCAATCTGTGCGGCTTTGTACTCTTGCCAGCGCTGCTGTAAGTGGTGGACGTTCCCATCCAGTGCTTCCTGCCGCTGCTGTGCTTCGCCTCGCTCCTGATCTAGGGATTGAAGTTGGTGATCGTAGCCTTCCCGCTGTTGGTTGAGGATACCGTAGGACTGGTTGAGTTCCTCCCGAACGGTTTCTGTTGGAGCGATCGCCCCCGACAGGCGATCGAGCAACTCTTGCATCTGCTGGGCTTTTTCGTCGTCTAGTGCTGTCATTTGTGACAGCTCTCCCTGCCGTTCCTCCAGCCGATTCATCTCTCCTTGGAGGTGTGCCCAGGCGCCTTCGAGCTCCTGGCTCTTGCGATCATACTCTTGTTGCTGTTGCTCGACACTTTCGCGTAGCCCTTCAATCTCTTGCCGCTGTTGCTCCAGCTTCGCAAAATCATCTTCCATTTCCTGGATCTGTTCTTGCCGCGTCTCTAGCTCCAGTTCTCGCCGATTGAGCTCCTGGCTCTGATAGGTGAGTGATTCCTTCCACTGCTCAATTTCTTCTTCCTGCGATTTGGAGCGATCTTGCATCCGTGAGAAGTTTTGCAAAATCGTTACCAGTTGTCGACCGGCTTCAGAATGGCGCTGCACCTGCTTGCTGCCAGTTAGTTCGACCATGACCAATGCCCCAGCATTATAGTTGCTGCAATCATCGGGGGCATTGATGACTTCATCGGGCACAGATGACCAGTTATTTTCCCCACGCTGGCAGGCTAATAACTTGAGTTCAACTTTTGTCGAGCGGATAACTCCACCCTTCTTCTGCACTTCGGCGAGATACAGCACGCTAATAGTCCTCTTCCGTATCTGTTTAGACTGAACACTAACGACGCAACGCAATCCATCCCACGCATCCAGA
This sequence comes from Vacuolonema iberomarrocanum LEGE 07170, assembly GCA_015207365.1. GTDB lineage: Bacteria > Cyanobacteriota > Cyanobacteriia > Elainellales > Elainellaceae > Vacuolonema > Vacuolonema iberomarrocanum. The sequence continues at coordinate 51,788 of JADEXA010000004.1, read as the reverse complement.
AACCTGGATAGACTCTCCAGGCATCAACCTGCCAGCTTTTTCATAAAACAAAAAATATTCCCATCTTCTGATTCAAAGGGCATATTCATACATGCTTCAGGATACCCAGAGAGTGCCTGGTTGCAACGGATTTTCTCAGATTTCCATGATTGGGTAGGGAATCGTATCTGAGTGGCGATCGCATCGTGCCTCAAAGCATTTGCACAATGCGCTCGTCCTGATGCTTCTAAGCCTGCAATACTCTGGGCTAAAGCGGATCCGTTCCAAATCTCTTCGTTCAAATGTAGCACTATCACCTAGAGAACGGGCTAGTCTCTGCGGCTGACCCACTAGCGCATCCATTAGCGTAACCTCCATTTTTCGGTTTCGATAGGGCTGAATGTTAAGGATCAGCAATCCCTGTATTTCCCATCAATCCATCAATACTGACGCAGACCTTGCGTAAGGCTGAGGGAATTCCTTGATGTTGTGGCCGTGTTGCAGCCATAACATCAACAAAATACGTAAGTTCTGTTTATATATCTCGTCATATATCTCGATATTTCAGTATGCCTTGCCGCACAATGCTTTCAACCATGCTAGCTGGAGGTATGCGGAGTGATCCGGTGATATTCCTGTGCGTCCTCGTAAAGATATTTCACCATCCCGCAAAACGGTCGCTTACTCTTCTGCGGTCAACGTGTTGTCAGATTTCTCTGTTCAAGCTTGCAATGCTTGCGCCAGTAGGGATGGTGAGGGCGCGCTTTACTAAGCGTGAGCTATTCGTTGTAGCCAAATGGCAGGTAATAGATGGAGAGCGATCATCTACTCACTAAATGGCATCGTTGATGGCGATCGCGCAACCTAGAACTTCGATGGGGCATCTGACTGGATCTGGGATTAAAGTCTGAAATTACAGAGAAGTTTGAACAGATGCTTAGAGATTGCAAAAGGTATGAGACGAGAGAACCTTTATTGGGAATAGGCGTGATATACAATCCGAAATCAGATGTGAAAGGTGGGGAGGGCTCTGCCCTCCCCACCTTTCACATCTGATTCAAAAATCATTTGAGATCGCTATATGCAAAAAGCATAGGGTTAATGCACAACGTGATTGAGGATTGACATTGACCAAATAGATGGCTGCTCCTGTTGCCAACGATTACCCTCTCGATGGATGGCTTGTATCGCTAACAGATTCTGAGCTAACTACTCGCCAGTGCAAACGAGGAAAATGCTGTGTAAATAACTTATACAAATTGTTTTTGATTGTAAATATTTTGGCGGCCTCTATGTTCAGATTTGGTGATGGTCGCCCTGTTTGATGGCAATTCCGTTAGGTGCGTTGGCTGAAATTCGATCCGAAAGCGTGCGAAGGTTGATGCTGGCGATCGCTCAGCCTTCATGATGCTGGCCTTTCTCGCTCAAGCCACTGTAAAATCAGGTTTTCAAGGAACGTATTGTCGGATTCTAGTTTGAAGGTAAAACACGAGTCTTCAATGGGAGTTGGGTGCGCCGCATCCACCTCCCAGAAAAACAGAAAGAAACATTGTTTCTTAGAAATTTGACGATGCGGATAGTCGAACGAGCGTCAATTAGAAGCGTTTTTTCTTCTGATGGCTGAAAGCTTGGATCGAGTAACCATGGTGATCAACTCAGATCAATCTCCTTAAAGAAGTGAAATAAGGTTTCACTAAAAAATGCCAGAGAAAAAATCTCTAAACGTTAAATGTAAGCTCAATGTTCCGGCTTTATCTCGACTTGCAAACTGTTAAATTTGAAGTGTCATGGGAAGGCTGTTGGCCCACATAATAAACCTCTCGTTGATGGGGCTGGGATAGTTTGGGAGGAACATAGCGTTTAGCGTAACGCTGGGATTTGAAAAACTAGAGTTGGATCTGCAACCCTGAAGCGAGTGAGTGTCAAGACCGATCAATGACTCTCAGTATGTTAACGGTTCTCAAACTTCCGCAAACTAGAACGAAAGGCAAGTCATGTCAGATTTTCAGCACGATGGGGCATTCTAATTGAGAGACCTATAATTAATAACACACAAGGTAAGGGATAACCCATAGAGTGACCGTACTCCATACTTAAGGCACCCTTTCAATGGGTTTGCCGACCTCATGACCGCTGCTTTCAGGAGAATCGTTCAGTTCGATGCAAGGGAAACTTAGCGAAATTGATATCCGTAGCATCTTGCAACTGATCGAGCTAGGTCAACGCACAGGTGAGTTGTTTGTAGAAGCCTATAGTATGCCCGTACCCTCTCCGGCAGGCGAATCTGCTTCCGGAAGCAGTAATGTATGGAAGCGGCCAAAGCATCCGGTTGAGAAGTCCTGGTTGGTCTTTTTCTTGAATGGCAAGATTGTCTACGCTGGGGATGCTAATCCCGATCTGCGGCGTTTGCGTCATTATCTCCGCCACTACCGCCTAGCTGTGCCCCGCGAATCTGCCGAAGCTTCAATGGCGATCGCCACCACAAATGCTCCAGAATATGGACATCTCTGGGCCTTGATAGAAAACCATGTGCTGTCTCCAGCCCAAGGCCGTGCCATTCTGCAACGCATGGTTCAGGAGACATTATTTGATTTGCTGAGCCTGCATCAGGGGGCGTTTATCTTCGAGCTGAGTCCGCCCCTTGCGCCTCAACTCGAAACCCACGAAATTGGTGTGCTGGTTCCTAATATTATTCAGCAGGTGCAGGAATGGAGACAGTTTCACCCCCTAATCCAGTCTCCCGATCAATGTCCGGCGATCGCTGACACCAGTCATCTCCGCTCAAAAATTTCTGAAAGTGCCCTGACCGCTTGGTTAGATGGCAAAACCTCGATTCGCCAACTCGCTCGTTTTCTCAATCAAAATATTGTTGCTGTTGCTCGTCGTCTTTACCCGTATCTGGAGCGGGGTGACCTCCAGTTGCAAGCACCCCAGCATCCCGCATCCCAGTCCGGCATTGCCCCGCTACAGCCTCCCCAAGACCGTCTGCCACGGGTCGTTTGCATTGATGATGGTGCCACAATTCGCAAAACCGTCGAATTCATCCTCAACGAGAACGGCTATGAGGGTACTGCCATTAGCAACCCCCTCAAGGCGCTTAGCCTTGTTTTTCAGCTCAAGCCCGATTTGATTCTGTGTGATATCTCTATGCCTGAACTAGATGGCTACGAAATCTGTGCCATGTTGCGCAAATCTACAGCGTTTCGCCAGACCCCCATCATCATGCTGACAGGGCGGGATGGGTTCATTGACCGTGTGCGGGCACGGATGGTGGGGGCGACGGACTATCTGACAAAACCATTTGGGGCGCATGAACTGTTAACACTTGTAGAAAGATATGTTGGCCCTGGTAACCCCGATCAGCCAGAGCCAGAAAAATTATTGGCAGAAGCTTTAGAAAATGAGTTAGAAATTGGTATCACCTCAGAAGCTACCGCTTCATCTACCCCAAACGACTCAAGCTATTCACCTTGATTGATTGAAGTGCATTATCTTGGTTTACAGGAGAATCGTTATATCGTTATCGCTAAAAGCCTCAAATCCAACAAAAGCGGTTGCAGAGTCGATATGAGTAAAGTTTTGGTCGTCGAAGACAGCGTAACCCAGCGAGAGATGATTACAGATCTACTAAAAGGAAGTGGACTCGATGTAACTGTCGCAAGCGACGGGGTAGAAGCCCTTTCTCAAATTGCAGATACCCATCCTGACCTGGTTGTTCTGGATATTGTTATGCCAAGAATGAATGGCTATGAAGTATGTCGTCAAATCAAGTCCAATCCAAAAACCCAGAACATTCCTGTCGTGATGTGTTCATCAAAGGGAGAAGAATTCGATCGATATTGGGGCATGAAGCAGGGCGCAGATGCCTATATCGCCAAACCTTTCCAGCCAACTGAGCTGGTTGGTACTGTGAAGCAGCTATTGCGAGGATGAAATGTGAACGATGATCGGCAATCCAGATTTTCTAGCCAGTAGTGGGCAAGATCAAGCTCCAGAGCTCCAACAACTCGATAGCCCAGAAGGTGAGCTGCATCTGCGGTTCTTTTCGCCGTCTGGGGAAGAGTTTGCGTTGCCTGCGACTGGCATTCGGGAAGTCATCTCTACCTCGCCGGATCGCATTACTCCCATCCCCAATGTCTCTCCGCTGCTTCTGGGGACGTTAAATGTTCGGGGGCGTGTTGTGTGGGTGGCGGATTTGGGGCAATTTCTAGGAGGAAGCACCGCCCTAAGTACGGATCGCTCAGAGATTTCTGTCATCGCTGTTGAAGATCAGGACACAATGTTGGGCTTAGCGGTCGATCGCATCTATGGCATGGTCTGGCTAGATATTGATGAGATTCAAATGCCCACAAATGTTGCTGATGGTATGGCTCCTTTCCTGCGAGGAGAATGGAAGGTTGCAGACGCAACGGGTGATGACCATGTCCTTAGGTTGTTAGATCAGGTCGCAATCCTTCGATCAGCAAGATGGGCAGCATAGAGTATCAAGAACCTCAGTTATTTTTTCCGATACTTGATTTCGGGTAGGAGGAGCAAATGGGATCAGGCACCGAGTACGCACAAGAGTATCAGCAGGCTCAGACAGCCTATATGCAAGGCAAGTATGAACAAGCTGCCGACATCCTCGATCGTCTGGTGACAAGTCATCCCAACGATCAGAGTATCCGGCTGTTGCGGGGGCATGTCTACTGCTATGGGCTGAAGCAGTACACCGTTGCTCGTGAGGAGTATCAAGCTGTTCTTGATCTCACCTCCGATCCCGACTTCATTGACTACGCCAATGGTGGCCTGGAAGCGATCGATCAATATGCTGCTGAGGATTCACCCACTGGCGAAGAACCCGATTTTGCCGTAGATATTGACGCCGACTTTGTTAGCACTCAAGAATCGCCAGATGCCTACAGTTCTGGCGGCTATAGTGCAGAGGCTGAGATGAGTGCCTCTGGCGAAGATGACTTCGGCTTAAATGATTTCAACTTCAATGGTGCAGATGATCCCTTTGCCTCCCCGGAAGACGACCTAAGCTATTTGGACAATCCCTTTGAATCTAGCGATTCCAGTGCTGAGTCCAGCGTCGGCCTGGACTTTTCCGCTGAAATGGATGATGCGCTGAATCCCTTCGACTCGTCGGAAATGTCGTTTGACCTTGCTGCTCCTGAGATGCCTCCCTATTCAGACCCATCCCCACCGACTGACGACGATGGATTTGGCAATACGGTCTTTGGTGGAGAGGATCTGAATGCTCCTCCGCCTTTCCCGGAGGATATGGATAATGGCCTAGATAATGACTTTGGCTACCCTGCCCCCAGCGATCCCATGCCGATGCCAGCCGCTGATGGTTTGGGTGTAAGGATGGGGCAACAACGCTCGGGCGAAGACGAAACGCTATTTATGCCAGGAGATGATACAAACGCGCCTCAGATGGATCAGACGTTTGGTTATCCCAGCAATATGGACAATGCTGACATGGGTGAGAGTTTTGAGGAGGATAACAGTGACAGTGGTAGTCTGTCGGACTTCAACCTGGACGATTTAGAAGACTTCCAAGACATCTCGACGAGCGAAGATTCTCACATTCCGAATGATGCCGATAGCACTAGCAGTGCCAATTTCCTAGACGATCTCGATGACTTTGACGATGAGTTTGATGATCTAGGAAGCCTGCCTGATTTTGATTTGTCGGACAACTCTGCTGGCTTTACCAGCCCTTCTGTCCCAGGTGTGAGCGGCTCTGGCATGCTATCAGGAACGCCCGACTCTGGCTTTGACTTGAGTGATAGTGATGATCAGTCTGTGATTCGGGAAGACGAAATCTTCAGCATTTCGGGTAATGCGGATGCGATTCCCACCTTTGCAACGCCGGACTCTCGTGATGTAGAACCGGAGGTAACGGTCGATCAAGGCGCGTTGGCGCCGCTTGAAAATGCGAGTCTGCCCACGAAAAAATGGATTATTGCTGGTGCAACGGGCATTGTCTCCATGTTGGCGGTTGCCACAGTTAGTTTTGTCTCGTCGATTTTTATTCCCGATGATGACAAGCCGGTTGTTGTTCCCTATAAAACCACGTCTGGTTTGCTGATGGCAGCGGCGGCGGGTGTCTTTGGGGCTGGCACCGCGGCAGCGGCTGGCTGGGTGACGACCAGGCAAATGCAGCGCTCGGCAGACAATCTGCAGCGTCAGTTCGATGCTGTTTCCCAGGGGAACCTCAATGCCCGTGCCACGGTGTATGCCGAAGATGAGATGGGGCAGTTGGCAGCTGGGTTTAACCAGATGGCGCGAGTAATTTTGACAACGACCAGCGAAGCTCAGCGCAAAGCAGAAGAGCAGGAACAGGCGAAGGAAGACTTGCAGCGTCAGGTGATTCGCTTGCTAGATGATGTGGAAGGAGCGGCACGGGGTGATTTGACAGTGCAGGCCGAGGTCACGGCAGATGTCTTGGGCGCGGTTGCAGATTCGTTTAACCTCACCATTCAAAACCTGCGGGAGATTGTTGAGCAGGTAAAAACAGCGGCTCGGCAAGTGGCGAAAGGCTCGACGGAGAACGAGATTTTTGCGCGATCGCTCTCTTCCGATGCCCTGCGACAAGCGGAAGAGTTGGCTGTCACCCTGAACTCAGTGCAGGTGATGACCGACTCTATTCAACGGGTGGCCGAAAGTGCCCGTGAAGCGGAAGAGGTGGCTCGTTCAGCATCGGCGACGGCTCTCAAGGGTGGAGAAGCTGTGGAGCGCACGGTATCCGGTATTCTCGAGATCCGTGAAACGGTAGCAGAAACCACCCGTAAGGTGAAGCGCTTGGCTGAATCGTCCCAAGAAATTTCAAAGATTGTGGCATTGATTTCGCAGATCGCCTCCCGTACCAACTTACTGGCTCTAAACGCCAGTATTGAAGCGGCTCGTGCGGGCGAGGCCGGACGGGGTTTTGCGATTGTTGCCGATGAGGTGCGGCAGCTGGCAGACCGGGCAGCAAAAGCGTCGAAAGAAATCGAACAGATTGTCCTCCAGATTCAAGGGGAAACGAGTTCAGTCATGACTGCCATGGAGGAAGGGACGCAGCAGGTTATCGAGGGAACGCGGTTGGCTGAACAAGCGAAGCGATCGCTCGAAGACATTATTCAGGTTTCCAACCGGATTGATGTCCTGGTGCGCTCTATTACCGCAGATACGGTCGAGCAAACCGAGACCTCTCGCGCTGTTGCCCAAGTTATGCAATCGGTGGAATTGACGGCTCAGGAAACATCGCAAGAAGCTCAGCGCGTGTCGGGTTCGCTGCAAAGCCTGGTAGGTGTTGCTCGCGACCTGCTCAATTCCGTGGAACGATTCCGCGTCGAAAAGTAGTTCCCAGAATGAGTGCGAGGGTCTAAACGCGACCATCTGGGAGGTTCTTGATAGGCAAATTGGAGAAGTCGGGTACATTAAATGCAATTCATTTTGGTCGCTCTCCCCATTCATCATCGCTATTGAATGTTAGCGAGCATTTGGGTTCTACCCATCCATCGCATGAAGCCACACCCTGAGGCACTTACGAGACCCAGCAAATTCAGAGGGATACTGCTATGCAGTCAGAACAACAACGGCGGATTATGGGCTACTTCATTGAGGAGGCGCGAGACCACCTCAATACCATTGAGCAGGGGTTGCTAAAACTGCAAGCGACAATTTCTGATCCTGACATGGCGAATGAGGTCTTCCGTGCTGCCCACTCCGTTAAAGGGGGGGCGGCGATGTTGGGATTGAGCAGCATTCAACACACAGCTCACCGCCTAGAAGATTATTTCAAAGTTCTTAAAGAATGCCCAGTGCAGGTTGATCGCCGCCTCGAAAACCTGCTCTTAAATGTGTTCGATACACTGAGAGAGTTGCTGGATCAGCTTCAGGGGCCTTTTGGTTTGACCGAAGACAAAGCAGAAGAGGCCATGGGGTCAGTTGAACCTGTCTTTGCTCAGCTTAATCAGCATATTGAGCAATTGGTTGCCCAGGCTGGTGGCACAACCCCCGATGATGTGGATTTGTCGGCACCTATAGCGACTCCTGCATCCCCGATAGCTGTGCCTCAGCCTGTTGGTACGAGTGCAGCAACCGAGGAAAGTGCCTTTCAACTCATTTTCCAGAGCGATGTGCCAGCGCGTCTGCGCGAGATGCTGAATTTGTTCAAGCAGCCCGAGGGAGCTGAGCCTCGCCGCCAGATACAGGAGATTTGCCAATCCCTTGAGCAAGCTGGAGAGCAGTTTGACCTGGTGCCCTGGGTCGATTTGCTTTCCCTGGCACGGCGGGCGATCGCGCATTCCGATAATATGTTTCGCACGCTTGCCCCGGTCATCATTCGTGAGATTAAGAGTGCTCAAGAGTTGGTGCTAGCTGGACAATCAATGTCCATTGCGCCTGGAGAACCCTTGCTAGCCCTGGTTCCTCCCGAGCCACCCGAAGAAGAGGATATGCTTGAGTCCCTTGACCTCTTTGCTGACGATGACAGCGAAATAGGCACCCTTGAGCTGGCGGATATGGATAGTGATGCCTTCCTGATGGAAATGCCGGAATTGGATCTGGAGGCCGAGGAACCTGCTGGAGATGTTGCGGCTGGAGCCCCGGCTATCTCTGCAGATGGAACCCTGATACAGGATTTAGACTTCGACGAATCGCCGTCTCAACCTCAAGGCAACGATAACTTAGCCGAGGGCTCGGCTAACAGCGACTCCGAACGCAACGGCCCTGCGGTTGGTAGTGCTGAACTCAATTCCCTTGCAGATTTGTTTGAGACACAGTCGTCTCCAGAACTCTCGATGAACTGGGAAGGGGAAGAGGTATTGCCGGCTGCAGATGAAGCGATTCCTGAGTTGTTGGGTGCGGATGCTGGTGACGACTTCAGCGATTTGTTGCAGCAGGGTGGTCTGGAGGATTTGCTGGGACCCGAAACGGAAGAGGACGAAAATTTATCTGACTTACTGCGGCAAGCGGAGCAGTCAGAGCTTCGCATGAAGCAACAGGAAGCGAGCCTGGATGCTCTATTGGGTAATACCTCCGATGATGATTTTCTGGCGGAGTTAGGTGATCTCTCGCTAGATGGGGAAGCTGTCGAGCCATTTCCCAATCCTGCTAGTACTCAGTCTGCCGCAGAGGTCAGCCAAGGTGTGGAAGACTTTGACAGCTTGTTTAACGAATCGTCTGATGCCGTGGAGTCGGAGCCTGATCCCTTGGGTGGGATGAATATCGGTGATGAGGTGGCTGATGCCCCCTTTATGGGTTCAGAAAATGACCTGTTTGAAGAGTCTCCGGCGGCTCCAGAAGGGACTGAATCTGACGCAGAATTAGGAGAGTTGGGCTTCTTGTTTGGGGAAGAATCTGGAGAGGCATCAGACGAGTTGGGCCTGGATTTGGGCCTGGATGTTGATGTCGAGGGCTCTCTTCAAGCTGAAATCAGTGATTCTGATACAGACGGTTCTGAGATAGATACTGAGGATTCACTATTTGACCTGTCGGATCTTGACTTGTCCGACCTAGGCGAGTCAGAGGCTGAAGCCTTGGATGCTGATATGAATCCTTCGGTGTTCGATACTCCTTCTGTAGAGAGTGGAGCTACGGCAGAGGCTATGCCCCCAGACCCCACTGATGGGGCAGGCGAAGAAGATCTATCCTGGCTGGATGCCCTCGATTCGGATGAGGGATTGGAAAATTTGCCTGCGGCTCCCGCCATGTGGGATGAACAGGCTGTAGATGTGACATCTGACCTATGGGCAGATGCAACAGCACCTGTGGTTGATGTGTCGAGTGGGGAGAATCTCTCGGAGCTTGGGGATCAATCCCAGTCCATCGATCCATTGGAGATGGCTGTGGCAGAGGAACTGGAGTTGTCGTTGCCGGATGAAGCCGACACCGATGCGTTGCTGGCAGAATTTGCTCAGGACGATAATCCGACTGATTCCTACCCGGATGCACAACCGGAGGTCGAAAATCTGTCTGCAGTGGAAGACCTTGACATTGAAGAGTTGGCGGCGATCGCGAGTAATGAAATTTCTGAATCGCTGTTAGAGGATAGTACGACCAGCGAACTGGATTTAGACCTTGATGCGTTGTCTGAGGAGCCAGCTACCGTCTTTGCTGATCTGCCAGGTGATATGTCTGGTTTAGCTGACCAGGCGGCAGATGCCGCAGGGGATGATTTTGCAAGCCTGTTTGGTGAGGATGTTGAAGCAGAGGCGACATCCAGCCAATCGGAGAATCTGGATAGTACCTCAGAGGAAGCATTTGACCTCGACGCATTGATGGAAGAAGAGAGCGACGCCAACTCAGAGACGAGTCAAGGCGTCTACGAGAAAGAAGACTCCACTGCGACCGACATGTCTGGTGTTAATGACGCTAATTTTGATGCGCTGATGGGAGAGGCGGAAGCCAGTCTCTTTTCTGATGAAGAGGCGACAGATACGACATCGGATTTGGATCTTGACGCTGACTTCGATGCGTTGCTGGATGAGGCGGAAATCGATATTGCCCCTGCTGCCAGTGCTCTGCCTACGTCCCCCCCTGTCACAGATGCAGAGGGTGGGGATATGGAGGATCTGGGTGATTTGGATGCGCTGTTGGGAGAAGCCTCTGAGCTTACCGACGCGGCTGACGAGGATTGGTCTGATCTTGACCTTGCTCTCGAAGGGGCTGGATTAGACGAGCCTCAGCAAGCATCAACGACTACCCCGGCTGGATCAGAGGCAGCAGATGCTAAAGCCGCAGCGGCAGATGAGGACTTTGCAGCGTTGGACAACTTGCTGGATGAGCCAACGCCTCCTCCTGCGGTAGGAGGCAGTGCTGTGAGCGGTGGCAACGACTTTTCAGATCTAGAAGCGCTATTATCTTCAGACTCTGTTCCTCCGGCTCCGGCACCCACACCAATTTCTTCTCCGCCAGCTGAAGATGAATTTGGTGAGCTAGAAGAATTGTTGAAGGCGGCGGACAGCAGTATGGGTGGGTCGCCGACGGTTCAAGGTGCACGCAGTCAATCGATGACGAATCGCCCAACGCGCACGTCGGGCTTGCGAAGCGATCAAACCATGCGGGTTTCGGTCAAAAACTTGGATAACCTCAACAACCTAATTGGGGAGTTGGTGGTGAACCGCAACAGCCTGGAACAGGCGGAGGAACGGCTCCGACAGTTTCTCGACAACCTGCAATATCAGGTGCAGCAGCTGAGCGATGTAGGGCAGCGGATGCGTGATTTGTATGAGCGATCGCTTCTCGAAAGCTCCCTAATGTCGAGCCGACGCAGCTATCAGATGGCGGGCAGGCAGGGTGTTCCCCAAGACAGCGGCCACGCAACTGGAGCCAGCTTTGATGCTCTAGAAATGGATCGCTTTACTGGCTTCCATACCCTTTCCCAAGAGATGATCGAATTGATTGTCCGAGTGCGGGAATCTGCCTCTGACATTGATTTTGTGGTGGGTGAGACCGATCAGGTAACGCGCAACTTTCGGCAAATCACCAGCCAACTTCAAGAAAGTCTGACGCGGGCGCGAATGGTGCCCTTTGCCCAGACGGCAGACCGTCTTCCCCGAGCGGTACGTGATATTTCCATGCGCTGTGGTAAACAGGCAGAACTGGTGATCGAGGGACGCGAAACCCTAATTGACAAGATGATCTTGGAGCAGTTGTATGACCCAATGACACACTTGGTCAACAACGCTATTACCCATGGCATCGAAACCGCTGAAGCGCGGGTAACGCAGGGTAAACAGCCGACGGGACAAATTGTTGTACGAGCCTTCCACCAAGGGAATCAGACGGTTATCTCGGTAAGTGATGATGGGGCAGGAATTGATCCCGATATTGTTAAGCAGAAAGCGGTCGAGCGGGGCCTGATTACCCAAGAACAGGCCAGCATAATGAACCGCCTAGATGTCTATGACTTGCTATTCCACCACGGTTTCAGTACGCGCGATCGCGCCGATGACTTTGCCGGACGTGGGATTGGGATGGATGTGGTACGCACCAGCCTGAATGACATTCGCGGTGTCATCAATATCGATTCTAATGTTGGGCGAGGAACCACATTTACCGTTCGTCTCCCACTCACCCTGAGTGTGTCGAAAGCCCTGTGCTGTATCAGCAACCGTGCTCGTATTGCCTTTCCAATGGATGGGGTCGAAGATATGCTCGATGTGCCGGCTGATCAGGTACAAACCAACGGGGAAGGGCAGGCCTGCATCCAGTGGCGGGATCAATTGCTCCCATTCCAGGCTCTCGAAGACTTGCTGAAGTTTAACCGTAGTCTTGGACGCGGCAGCGTATACGGTGGGAATCAAGAAGAGGATATTATTTCAGTTGTCGTACTGCGTAGCAACGCAGGCAGCTACCTGGCACTTAAGGTCGATCAGGTTTTGGGTGAGCAAGAGATTGTAATTAAGCAACTGGAAGGACCCGTTCCTAAGCCTGTGGGGATTGCGGGGGCTACAGTTCTTGGAGATGGGCGCATTATGCCGATCGCCGATGTATTGGAACTGATCGACCTCTCAATGGGACGGATTCGCCGCGAATCGGGCACTCCACTTTGGGAACAAGCCCAGGAGCAAATCCCCGTCGAGCCACCCAACGACACCAAGAGCGAACCAACAGTTCTCATTGTGGACGACTCGATTACGGTACGCGAATTGCTGTCGATGACCTTCAACAAAGTTGGCTATCGAGTCGAACAAGCTCGCGATGGCCAGGAAGCCTGGGAGAAACTGCGGTCTGGCTTGCCGTGCGACCTAGTCTTCTGCGATATCGAGATGCCGCGCATGGATGGCTTGGAACTGCTGTCACGACTCCAAAAAGACACCACCCTGAACAACGTTCCCATTGCGATGCTGACATCGCGGGGAGCCGATCGCCACCGGCAGATGGCGATCCAACTGGGAGCGAAAGGCTACTTCACCAAGCCTTATTTGGAAGAAGTGCTGCTGGATGCGGCCCAGCGGATGCTAACCGGTGAGGTATTGGTCGATGAAAATGGCGCAATGCCTTCAGGTGGCTAGAAAACGCCATCCCAATTCGATCAGAACCCCAAAGGCAGCTACCGTAAATGTTGGGGTGGCGATGTTCACCCCCTAATTGCTTAGGGTTCTATCATTTGGCTATTTGGCTGGGGCTGGGGTACGCAGTCCGAGCTTTTGCAGGAGGCGATCGCTATCGCACATCTGCGCGATGAGTTGACGCATGTTTTCAGCTTTCACGGGTTCTTGGAGCCGGACTTTCCCAAAGGCCTGCTCGATGATTTCTACGGTGGAGATGGTATCAAGATCGACGGCCAGAATAGGGATTTCTAGTTCTTCAGCGCGGCTGAGAATGGATTTCTGGGGTGGAATATGACCCGTGAGAATCAGACAATGGGTAGAGGTTTCTAGAGCGGCTAGCTGGAGATCGGTGCGATCGCCCCCCGTGACCACCGCCATATTGTGAGCTTTGCGGAAATACTTGAGAGCCGAGTTGACGTTCATTGCCCCAATTTTCAGGCTTTCGACCAGCAGATCGGTGCGATCGCCACAACAAAGAACCTCTGCCTGCAATTGATGCACCAATTCTGCAACGCTAACACTCCGCAGCACCTCGCTATGGGGTAGTGTCGCCAAGACAGGAATGTCGCTGGCCTCAAGGAAGGGACGGATGGCTGACTCAACCTGGTGCATTTGGTCTTGAGGAACATCGTTGATGACAGCTCCTATCAGGCGGTCGCCCAGCTGTTGTTTTGCCGACAGCAACGCATCAATCAACAAGATCGGAGAGAATCGGCTCACCAAGGCCACACTGGCATCCAATGCCTCTGCCATTTGCAGGAGCGACAGAGAAAAAAGCCGACCTTCGTGCAAATCTCCTGGGCCTTCTAGGATTGAAAGGTCTACCCCCTGGATGATGCTTTCCTCTTGTAGCCGCACGCGATAATCAGTCGTGTCCTGTTGGGTGAGACGTCCCTGTACAACCTGGGGAGTAAGCGATAGCAGGGTTGGGCTAACGTGCTCTGCGGGAAGTTGCAGCATCTGAGTGATGAACTGCACATCTTCGTCTAGGCAATCGCCCTGTTCGCTCGGGCAGGTGCCAACGGGCTTCCCGTAGCTGATGCCGATGCCCCGCTGCTGAAGTTGGTGGGCAATCCCCAGAATAACGGCGGATTTACCGCTGTATGCTTCTGTGGAGCCAATCAATAAATGCTTGACTGTCACGCTAATTTAACCCTTCGCCTGTTGTCGCTTTGACTGGTGTTGCCAGGTGGTGCTGTCCAACGAATAGGTTGGTACAGTCAACTGAACCGATCCTAATGTACATGTTCCGTCATCGCAGGAATCTCCCCCAATAGGTTCAACTCTGCTGTGAAGGATTGATGATCTGTATGTGGGGAAAAGGTAATGGATTCCCCCTTGCCAAGATCGAGGTCTCTGTTGGCAAGCCACCAAAACATCCGGCCATCCTAACACGACCATGGTTTCTCTCTAGAGGGAATGTAACAACTTCAAACGCAGCATTCCCATATATAGCGCTGTGCGCGTTAGGTAAGTACGGTTGTGTGTGGGCGCGACCACACACAACCATTTCTGTACTTGATGCGGTTGCACACCGCTATAAAAAAGGAGCGCCATAGAAATAGGCGCTTGTGTTTTGGTGGCCTTGCTCAAGCCCCCAAATCCTAAATATTGTGTTTTAGCAGAGGTGGCCTGACAGGCCATCCACATCAACTCTGCTATTACCGATGTGTTTGCTCTTCCAGTAGGGCTTTTGCACGGGGCTTGTAAAGTAACTGGAACAGCGTTTCCATATATACCCGTAGATCTTTCCGATTTTCCTGAGAGGTATATTCCCAGAAGCCATAGATGCGTGCCAAGGAAAGGAGGCGACTCGTATGAATCTTCCAGGTATAGGTGCTGTAGACACGGGCGATCGCCTTCTGAGAAATCTCTTCCCAAATCCGAGGATTATGATCCCGCTTCGAAAGAAATTCGAGAAGCACCTCTGCCATTTGGTTTGGCTGAGTGGGGTTGATGTAGTAACCATTGACCCCATTTTGGATGATTTCTAGCGGGCCACCGAACTCTGTTGCAAAGGTTGGTAATCCCGAGATCATGGCTTCTAGCACCGTTAGACCAAAGGCTTCAAACAAGGCAGGTTGCACAAACATCCCATGGTGATCGGCAATGATGCGATAGACCTCACCGGAATCGGCTTTGGGCAGGCGAACCCCAAGCCAGCGCATCTTACCCCAGAGGTTGTATTGATGCATGAGGCTGTGCATTTTCTCGATTTCAGCAGCTTCCTCGGCGTCAGTAGTGCCTTCTGTGTGGATTTTGCCAGCGATGACGATCAAATTGCAGCGTTCCTGAAGTTCAGGGCTTTGGCCAAAGGCTTCGACCAAACCCGACAAATTTTTGATCCGGTCAAGCCGCGCCATCGAGAAAATAGGCGGCTTACTGGGATCATCCAAGCTCCCAACGATAGCACCGGGATCATCCTGGGTGAAGAGAAGGGCGGTCAAGCGTTCAATTTCACCATTCAGGCGATCGCTTGTGTCGGTGTAGGGGAAATAGTAGGACTCATTCACTCCGGGGGGCACCACATTGAACTTCGGGCTCTTCAACTCAATGCCATGCATGACGTGATAGAGGTCGGGCATGGTGAAGCTGCGGTAAGACTCGTACTGCCCCGAGGTTTCGGGAGTACCCACAATTTCCTGGTGCGTGCTGCTGATAATGAAATCAGCCGTGTTCATTGCAATCAGATCTGCGGTGAATTGCAATGAGAAGTGGTACTGGTTGTCCATGTTCTGCCAGTAGAGGTTGCTAAACAGATACTTGGATTTTTCTAGCGCATGGGCAACGATACCATGGGTGACTTTCAACCGCTGCGATAGCAAGAACGCCACCAGATTTCCATCCGTGTAGTTGCCGATGATCAAATCTGGGCGTCCCTGAAATTCGGCCAGCAGCACTTTTTCTGCATCGATCGCAAAGGTCTCAAGGTAGCTCCAGATCTCGAAGCGCGAAATCCAGTTTTGTGTCAGGTTGGGGTTGTAGTCGCGGAAGGGAACGCGCACAATCCAGACATTGTCTGTACCATGCACCTTTTCGAGGGGCTGGTTGCAGCGGGTACCATCGCTATTAGGAATCAAGCGCGACAAAATCAACACCTTGGGTGGGCTCGCTGCCAAATCCAACCCTGCCAGCTCCATTTCTTCTTGGAGTTCTTGCTCGAGGCTGCGAGCCTGATCCAGCACATAGACAACCTGCCCTCCCGTGTCGGGACGACCCAGAACTCCTTCTTGCCCAAACCAGCCGTGAACCGACACCAACACAATTCGGAAAATCATCGGAACCCGGGAGAGAAATGCCTGGAGTGCTTGGGGCTCCGGAGAATCGAGCAGTTCATCCAGGAGAGCCAGAGATTCCTGGACGCGCCCAACGGTGTTTCCCCATCCCGGCTCAAAGCCCATCGATTGCAGGTCATAGCGGAATTTGGAGTAGGGCTCATCGGGGCGATAACGTTTCAGCATTCCCAATGCTTTCTTAACCTGGTTCGACAGCTGTTGCTGATCTTGGATACGTCCATTCAGCAAGAGCTGCATCCCATCATGAGAATGTAGACTCAGGAATTGGAAAAGAGCCTTTTGCCATTGCTGAGGATCCTGAAAGAGCTTACTTGACAGATAGCGGTTAAGAAATTCGACGCCCTTGCCAATGTTCTTCGGATCACGAATCAGAGGCGAATAGTCGTAGAACGGCTTGACATCAATTTCCAACAGTTCGCCTTCGTTGGGATGGTGGTGGCCTACGATACGATCGCGCAGCTCCAGCAATTCCTTGGTATCGGTGGGTTCAGAGGTGCTATCCGGCCAGAGCCAATACGCTTCCTCAGCTGCAATACCTGGACGCACAACGATACAGGCATTGTCTTCTTCAAAAATAAGCTCTTGTAATCCATTGACGAGAGCCGATAGAGCCGCTGATGGCTCAGGAATTGTGCCGTTTTCGTAGTGCTCGGCTTTAAATTGGTCGAACGCAATTAGAATCTCATTACGTAAAAAATAGCGCTTGTCGGGTTGTCGTAACCAACTTAAAAATTCGCGTAAGTCAGATTTTTCAGAACTCTCTAAGACTGCATGGAGCGGTTCAAACATAACATTTCCAAAGTCAGTGTACGCTAGCGCTAGACTAACCTAGTTGTCGGCGAATATGCATGGCTTTGTGACCCATCTAGGAGAAGAAAAACGATATTCTGTCTTAAGATTTCTTAAATTTTTCATCGAAGAGATAAAAATATCTGTGTCGTATTTGCTACGCGTTTCATCCGTGTTTTCAATTGTGTTTAATCTCAATTGTGTTAGCACCGAAGTCTTTTGGAGCAGTTGGGTGAGGCGATCGCCTCCATTTTTCTATTGCTTGAGCGTAGAAATGATGACGGAGCGAACGGTGATCGTGTCTGCGCTGGTTATATCAATTCTACGAAATCCACTGCGAGGCTTTCAAAAAATGACCTGTAGTGGATTTCGTAGAATTGGTATTAGACGCTTGGCCAACGAGACGGGGCACACATGAGTGAGGGGAGACTCTCCAGTATGATTGAAGGCGTCTACTGTTCATGATGGATTGGTGTTGTGGCTCAGTTTCTCTTTATTACGGACTTGGACAATACCCTGGTGGGTGATGATGAGGCGCTGGCAACTTTAAATGAGCGCCTGCTGCACCATCGCAAAACTTACGGTACGCGGATTGTGTATTCGACAGGGCGATCGCACCAGTCTTATCTGGGGTTGCGTGAAGAGAAGCGCCTGATCGAGCCGGATGCTGTGATCAACGGGGTCGGTACAGAAATTTATTTAGCTGACCAGTCTTCTCCCAATAGCGAGTGGTCTGAGCAATTGACGCAGGGGTGGAATCGCGATCGCATTCTAGCCAGCGTCACCCACTTTGCCGATCTGACTCCGCAACCCCAAGCGGAGCAAAATCCGTTCAAAATCAGCTTCTTCTTATCCGATGCTGTGGCGTCCGACGTGCTGCCACGACTAGAGCAACGGCTCAAGGAAGAGGGATTTGCCGTCAACATCATCTACAGCAGTGGGCAGGACTTGGATCTACTGCCCATTCGCGCCAACAAAGGATTGGCCATGACGTTTTTGCGGGAAGCCTGGCAGTTTAATCCACAGCGCACCGTTGCGTGTGGCGATTCGGGGAACGATCGCGCCCTCTTTGAGCGAGGAGAGGAGCGGGGCATCATTGTTGGCAATGCGCAACCAGAATTGCGGGAATGGCATCAGGCTCACCCATCTCCACATCGGTATATGGCAGAAGAGTCTTGCGCTGGCGGCATCATGGAAGGACTGCTGCATTTTGGCTTTTTCGCATAAATCGGGCAACCTAGCATCTTGTCACTGGCAGCTCCACAGCACGGTCCATCATGAATCAGCTTAGGTAGCGTAGGTGCTCTCTTGATTGAGACACTACCTACTTTAATTATTAAGACGCTTTCTGCCATTAAGACGCTGCCTGTGCTCCGGTCGTCATTGCCTGAATAACGGCTTGTTGCCCTACCTGGTCATAAATTGTTTTGAGATAGCTCATGACGACCTGGGGCGACACACCACTGACAGTGCCCAACACATCAGATGTGAGGGGTAGCGTGCCCAGCAAGTCTAATACCGTTTCACTCCCAATATGGGGGGTGATGACCACCAATGAAGGTTCGAGTTGGGCGTCATAGGTCCAAAACCGTTCCACGGCGATTTCAGAGCCAGAAGGAGCCGCACTGGCCGCTTTTTCTGCGGTTGTCGCTTCGCCATCCCCCTGACGCAGTTCGCGCAATCCGTTGAGCAATTGTGCTTTGGTGCGTCCCCGCAGTTGGAACAGCACAAATGGATCTTCACTGAAGCGATCGCCCAGGGTGTAATACACCGCGCCAATATGCTTGCAAGGATTGGCCTTATCGGGGCAGCTACAACGGCTATGAATGTCGAATTTTGTGAACGGAAACAGACTCAGCCCATTGGCCGTAAATACCTCTTCGATATTCTGTGGCATTTCTCCTGCCAGCAGCTTCGCGGTGAAGACGGCCTGCTTGGATAGGCTTTCGAGGACAAACCCCCATTGTTCATCGTCAAACGGATCGAGATGCAGAGACACTCGATAGGGCTCGGGAGCTGTTCCTTGTACCAATGCATGCACCTTATATCCCCGAAACTCCAGCTTGAGCACGTTGCCCTCGCGGGCATAGTTACGCGCGCGCGCTAGTCGACGCACCCAACCAAACGACTCCAGCACATCGATCCATCGCTGCGCCCACCATTCACGCCCCGATTCCATCTGATTGTCGTTTGTCAGGCTTTGCATTGATTTATTTTATGATTTGATCTCTTTCAAGTTTGTATTTCTAATGTTCCATTCGACGATGCCACTCATATTAGGAATGGATAGGGCAAAGCCTCTACTCCCTAATCAAACCTGAGGGTCAAGATTTTTCAACGAATGTGGGGAATCTGCTTACGAAACGTTACAAAAAAAATGTCTTGGTGCGGGAAACCCTGGCTTTTTATTGGCATCCCAGGATATTTAGGGGGAAATTCCCATGCATCGTTGCCCCACAGTTGTGAAGATAAATGTAACAATAGAACGAATCAGATTATTTAGATGGACACAAAGGTCTCATGATCTTTAACTCTGATGGAACTGAGTTCTTCGAGCCAAGCAGCTCAGAGGAAGACAGGGCAAATGAGTTGTTGCAATATCTCCAGCACCAGTCACCTGAAGTCTTAGGAAGAGTTGCGCGCTCTGTTAGCCCAGAAATCAAAGAAATTATCTCCCAAAATGTTCAAGGATTGGTTGGGGTTTTGCCATCCGAGTCCTTCAATATGCAGATCACAACCGATCGCGAAAATCTGGCAGGGTTGTTGGCATCTGCCATGATGACCGGCTATTTTTTGCGCCGCATGGAACAACGGATGGAATTGGAGAGCAGCATGATGTCTTTTTCCTCCAAGCCTGACACCGATAGCGATAACCGTTCGGAATAAGAGTGCCTCCACTCAGCTTCTAACTCGGTTCCTAGTATTTGAAGTTTTGGTATGACTCTTTGGAAGAGTAAAAGCTGTTGGTGCCGTTGTTGTGATGCGTCAATATAGCCTTTCTGGACAACGAATCCTTTGGTAAAAGCCTTTCGAGAGAGCTCGGAAGGCTTTTTGCCTGAAATGCTTTGTGCTATCTACAAGGGATGGCGATCGACGTCATCTGTAGCTGTCCTCACAAATGCAGGCTTTATGGATTTTGTGGATCATGTGGTCGCGGCTACACAATCCACAAAATCATTCAGGATTACGCCAGTTTTGCAGCAGTCCTGCAATGAATCTGTCCCCACAAATTTGGGGGAGGTGGGTGGGTGGGTTAGAATTTGTGGAATCCCTCATCCTATGCCTCTGCCACGGTTTTCCCATGACTGATACTGTGCTTGATATTTGTGATTTAACCGTCCAGTTTCGTAATGACAGCCGCTGGGTGCGTGCACTGGATGGTGTTTCGTTTCGACTCGAACGGGGAAAAACTCTGGGAATTGTTGGAGAGTCGGGTTCAGGCAAATCGGTTACGGCGCTGTCGGTGATGGGCTTAGTGCCGACTCCGCCCGGACGCATTGCTGGAGGTGAGATCTGGTTCAAGGGGCAGGATGCAGAGCCGGTCAACTTGCTGACGATGCCAAAGGAATCGTTGCGTGAGTACCGAGGCGGGCGAATTGCCATGATTTTCCAGGAACCCATGAGTTCGCTGAACCCTGTCTACACCTGTGGGTTCCAGCTCATAGAGGCGTTGCGTTACCATTGCCCTGACTTACCGGAGCCAGAAGCGCGGCGTCGGGTCACCAATCTCCTGCAAGAGGTGAAGCTTCTGCCCGGCGATGCGGAATTGGAAGAGCAGGTGCAACAGGAACATCAAGATGCCCACCGGGAGCAGAACGTTGCCCCTCTGAGTACCCGCGAGGTCATGCTAGCGGTGAATGAGCGCAAGCAGGCGATTCTCAAGCGCTATCCTCATGAGCTTTCTGGCGGGCAGATTCAGCGGGTGATGATTGCGATGGCGATCGCCTCTGACCCCGACATTTTGATCGCCGATGAACCGACGACAGCCCTTGACGTAACTGTGCAGGCAACGATCTTGGACTTGCTGCGAGAGCTGCAGACACGGCGGGGCATGTCCATCATGTTTATTACTCACGATTTGGGAATCGTGGCAGAAATTGCCGATGAAGTAGCGGTGATGTATCGCGGCAAGATCGTGGAATTCGGCTCCGTATTGGATATTTATGCCCAGCCCAAGCATCCTTATACCAAAGGACTGCTGACTTGTCGCCCTCAACCGGATCGACGGTTACGTTTCTTACCCACCGTTTCGGATTTCATGGAAGTGGTGCCAGATGCGGAGGGGCAGCCGATCATTCGAGAAAAGCGGATGGATAGCTCCCAGAAAGAGCACTTCCAGATGCAGATTGCGCCGCAGGAGATTGATGAACGCTTGCAAAACCTCCAGAACCAGTCGCCATTGTTGCAGGCGGAAAACTTGCAAGTGGGCTTCCCGGTGCGGGGAGGGTGGGGCCAAACGAAGCGCTACTTTATGGCGGTGAATGGGGTGTCTTTTCAGGTCTACCCTGGGGAAACCCTGGGGCTGGTGGGTGAATCGGGCTGCGGCAAATCTACCTTGTCTCGGACGCTGCTGCGGTTGATTCCCTCGACAGGGGGGCAGATTTGGTTTGAAGGACAGAACATCACCGACGTTACCGGCCAAAAAATGCGGCAGATTCGCCGCGAAATGCAAATTATTTTTCAGGATCCCTTTAGCTCTCTCGACCCACGCATGAGCATTAAGGCTGCAGTCATGGAACCGTTGAAGATCCATGGTGTGACCAAGAGTCGGCGCAACCTGGAGGAACGGGTGGCCTACTTGTTGAACCGGGTGGGACTGAATCCGGCCTGGGGCAATCGCTTCCCCCACGAATTCTCCGGCGGACAGCGACAGCGGATCTGCATCGCCCGTGCCCTCGCTCTTAACCCCAAGTTCATCATTTGCGATGAGTCAGTTTCCGCTCTAGATGTGTCGGTGCAAGCGCAGGTGTTGAATTTGTTGAAAGCGCTACAGGATGAGTTCAATCTCACCTATATCTTTATTTCCCATGATCTCAGCGTAGTGAAGTTCATGAGCGATCGCATCATGGTCATGAATCGTGGAAAAGTCGAGGAGATTGGCCCGGCGGATCAGATTTACCACGATCCCCAGACCGACTATACGCGGCAGCTCATTGACGCTATTCCCATCGGTTCTGTTGAAACCATTCGCCAGCAACAACTGCAGCGAGATGCCAGCTAGATCGCAGTGGGTTCAAATTGAGCTGCTGAGTTCATCGGATTAGGCGTCATATCAACTGGACTTACGCATTTTGTTGATTTTGTGGCCGCGTCGCGGCCACAAAATCAACAAAATTGCTCCAGATTTGACATTAATCATCTGCAATGAGCCATGCGACAACCCCTCCCACAACACCCAACGTTAGCCAAAAAGGAATATGGAAGTCGTTAAGAAGGTTGTAAGGAATTGTCAGCGTGACTTGATAGAAAACGATGCACAGCACTAGCAGAATAATACTGGTGGCTAACAGCATAGAGATTCGGCAATGTAATGAAACGATGACCTAAAGTGTCTGTTGTTTGGCGTGAGGATTCTTCGGCTAAAAAGTCTTAAGAATAGTCGATCGTCTTGCATATCTTGCAGATACTTTGCTGACAGCCCATCCACTGTAAAACTCATGCTGCGAATAAAAGGCGGATCTGCGATTTCTGTACCCCCAGCAGAACTTACCTTCCAGTGTGCTCAGAGAAATCGCAGATCTTAGTGGATGAGAACTTACGCCTTTCATCGATTTTGTGGCCGCGTCGCGGCCACAAAATCGATGAATTCCTTCAGGATGACGCAAGTTTTGTGGAAGTCCTGTTGATAAAAGATTTTGAGGGTTTCTGAATGGCTCAGTACAGATCCGCTTCGATCTGGTCGAGGGGGATGAAGCATTCCTGGGGCAGCAACACAGGTTTGACGCCAAAAATCAGCTTGCCCCGGTGAGTGTAGCGGTCGATCGCCAATCCAATAGGACGCCGCGTTTCATCGGGATGGACTTCGTAGTAGGCACGATATATGTCACGAGCAGACTGCAACAATCCTGGATCGAGCAGAGAGGAATAGCCGATCGGATCTGTATTCATGTCTTTGGGTGGAGTGGGACGAGTCTGATTTTGTTTGTATTGCGAGGTGTACACCAACTACTTTCTCCCGTTGCGATCGCCTATGGTATCCCCTGAGCCTTGCCGAACCCTTTGCCTGCTTATGTTCTCCGTTCGCAGACCCAAACGAAGACGGCGCGAAACTGTGTGACGGAGCGCTTGACTAAGTTGCCTAATAGCATAGCGAAAAAGCGCTTGGACGAACCAAATTTGGTTGGAGGCTGCTGTCCATCATGGAGGATGATCGGAACTTATTTGCCAAGGGCTGTGAAGAGGGCATCGCCCATAGCCCGACAGCCCACCGCCGTCATCCCTTCTGAGTAGATATCGCCTGTGCGATAGCCCTGATTGAGTACCGTTTGCACCGCTTGTTCGAGGCGATCGCCTGCTTCTGGTTCATTGAGCCCATAGCGCAGCATCATTGCTGCACTCAGCACCTGCGCCAGAGGATTGGCTTTGTCCTGACCCGCAATGTCTGGAGCGGAGCCATGCACCGGCTCGAATACCCCCGGCCCTGAGGCTCCTAAACTAGCAGAAGGCAACATACCAATGCTGCCGGTCAGCATCGCTGCCGCGTCGGAGAGAATGTCGCCAAATAAGTTTCCCGTCACAATCGTGTCGAACTGCTTGGGATTTCGCACCAACTGCATGGCCGCGTTATCCACATACATATGGGTCAGTTCCACATCGGAATAGTTGGGTGCAAGGGCTGAGATGCGATCGCGCCACAACTGCGACACCTCCAACACATTCGCCTTATCCACCGAACACAGGCGTTTGCTCCGCTTCTGCGCGGTTTCGAAGGCAACCCGCCCGATGCGATCTATTTCTGCTTCGGTGTAAACCATCGTGTTGACCCCACGCTTGGCTCCAGACTCTTCCGCAAAAATGCCTTTGGGTTGCCCGAAGTAAACACCGCCGGTCAATTCTCTCACCACCATGATGTCCACCCCTTCAACGACCTCGCGCTTGAGGGTCGAGGCATCGATCAGTTGTGGCAAAATTTGAGCCGGACGCAGATTTGCAAAGAGCCCCAACCCTGCCCGCAATCCTAGCAATCCCCGTTCGGGGCGTTGGGCATTGGGGAGATTGTCCCACTTGTAGCCACCGATCGCCGCCAATAGTACGGCATCACTATCCTTGCAAGTCGCTAAAGTCTCATCCGGCAATGGATTGCCTGTGGCATCAATGGCCGCCCCACCAATCAGCGCTTCCTGAAAATCGAATTGGAGATCGAGCTGTTGCCCCACTTCTTTCATTACGGCGGTCGTAACCGCAAGGATTTCGGACCCGATGCCGTCGCCAGGGAGGAGGGTGATGCGGTAGCGCTTTGTCATGATGTGCTGTTGGGATGAAAAAAAGTTGAGGTGAGAGCAGAAGGAGCCAACCTATAACCGATGCAACCAAACGGAGTCGGCTGCATTCGCAACATTGCATTGTATAACACTAACTTCCCCGATACCTAGCGACCGGGGTTGCAGAATCCAAGGACGATTTTTTCTGAGAAGGTGCGTACCACGCACCTTCTCAGAAAAAATCATTCCCTCACTCAGTAATGCCGAGCGACCTGCTATGCGGCGATGAGGTCGTGTTCGGTTGTTGCCATTTGCTTAGGAGTCAGTGACCGCGAAAAAATCGACCGTGGGAATCAGCGGATCTTTGACGACCCCGACACCTTTGTATCCCCAGCGTTTTAGCACATTGAGCAATTGGGGACCGGCTTGCGACTCCACCGAAAAGCGATCGGCGTAGCCAGCTGCATGGGTGTTGAGGTAGCTCAGTGCCTCTGCATGATCATTGAATAGCAATAAAAACTGTGTCGGGGGTGTGTCGGGTTCTGTGTCATCCGATTGCCCTGTTGCAACCAGATATTGACCATCTTGACGGGTACGAAGCAGGTAATAGGTCTGAGAAAACATGGGCGACAACGGGAGTGATTTGAGCAGTAAGGGCGACAGGAGCGAAGGATTAGAACCGTTTGCGCGGCGATGCTCGTCCAGAAACCTGTTGGGCAGAACCGGGGTTTTGCTTGGCTTTTGTTGAGCGCTTCGTTGTGGAAGCGGAACGCCGGGATGCGCTAGAGGTCCGTTTGCTCCCCTTCCTCGATTTCGATTTCGACTGCTTTTTAGGTTTGGGCAGGATGGCTTTCCATCCCTGGGTTTTAGAACGACGGCGAACCGTGGATGACCAATCTGCAAGGCAATGGCTGAGCGCACCCAATTCTATGCCCAAAGCTAGGATGAGCCATTCGATCCAGTGATGAGAGAGCGATCGCCCCATCTGTTGAAAAATATCGCTCCAGGTCCAGCCCAGTTGCCAGATTTGGTTCAGCAATGCCAATCCCAGCCCGCTGACGAACCCCACCAAGACTAGCAAATAGAGGATGCGGAGTGCTGTGCCTGTGATGGGGGAGTGGGAAAGGGGCGATCGGTGAGGCACACTCCCTTGATAGGGCAGCCAGATCCAACGAAACCAGCCCCACCGCTTGAACTGCACAGAATGAATATCGAGGTCGGGGCCAAACATCAACCCACCAAACAAATAGCCTCCCGCTACGATCAGCGTGAGGGTGCTGTTGCCTGTGGCAAGCAACGTGGCTCCACCGACGAGGGGCAACGTCCAGAGGGTAATGCGATCGTGGGTGCGACCGGAGGGCATGGGATCCCGACAGAACATCAGTACTTCCAGAATCCTAGCAGGGAATAAAAGATTCCCATTCAACGGTTCACAAACCTCATGGAAGGATGACTTTGTGGTCTCTAGGTACAGGACAAAAAATCGAATCCCCGCTAAACAAAATCAAGGGTTTTCTGGGTTCTGTCCTGTACTCAGTTGCGATCTACTGATTCGCCAATCAATTCGAGATCTTTCAGAAAAATCTTGCAGACTGTCTGTATTCCTTAGAAGGAGTCTGCTAAAATTAAAAATCGTGTTGAACTTCGGGCGGTTAGCTCAGTTGGTAGAGCGCCTGCCTTACAAGCAGGATGTCACTGGTTCGAGTCCAGTACTGCCCATTCCGAAGCAACGAATTTAAATTTATTAGCTCTACAGATAGCTCTACAGAGCTGGTTATTTTGGTTGCTTTTCTTCCAAAATAAGAAACCCAAGTAGCCATAGAATGTTCTTTTCGATTTCGCTTCGCTGCTGAGCATAAATATCCCCTTGCTCTTTCAATGCTTGATGCATGAAGGCTAGCCGCTCTAGCTGATTCACCGTGTCTTGAATCGCTTCATCATCAAGATATAAGCTGGTAAGAACGACATCTAAATCAGCTAAGACATGAGCCTCTATGCCAGCATTTGGGGCTACAACAAACTTTAGCCGCCCCCGATTCTTATGAACTAACTGCCGTAGATAGTAACTTGTGGTTGCAGACAATAACATTGCTTCTGTTTGAAAAGTAGGCACGTCAAATTTCAAGGATTCCCCTTGAAGAAATCATTGCTCAGATTATTTTTGTGATGCTTAGGACTGAAGCTCTAAACTCACGCAGATGAGTTTAGGTTAGTTGCAGAATAAACTCATCACTATGTAGAAAAGGTGGAATCCATTATTGATGATGGAACGACTACCCCTTTGAGAAAGTGGTAAATGCACGCGACGCAATATGTATACTACCAAATATATCTTCGATTAACGTCTGTTACAACCGGAAAAATAACTATTAAACAGAATTCGTAAGAGTGAGAATGAACGCGGCTACTATCTCTGCATTAGACCAATTTTAGTTCTATAGAGATCTAAGTAAATGTAGCTAGAAAAACTTGATGCAGATTGATATAGACTATCTGATGTTTGTACGCATAAATCACGAGCCTGAAAACATGAGAGCAGCCTAAAAAGAAAGATTCTATTCATAGGACTTTGATATACATTTGGTGTTTTCCTGTAATATTGGATATTCGATTCATGCTCTGATGGTTTTACCTCGTGAGGATTTCAATACTTTTTGCCATGGGAATTGATTCTAATTAAAGTTTCTCAAATTAGCTGTTAGCTTCTTATTAGGATGTGATTTTTCATAAATCTGTCGAATTTTTGTCCTTGAGCTTTTCTTTAAAGAGAAGAGCTGAAAATCAGAGTTAATACGGTTGATCGAGGATGAGAAACTCAAAAGTTGGTTCTCTAATCTCTGTCCGGATTTCAAGTGATTGCAAAGGGTTAGTCACAAAGTCTTTTCGACTATTCAAATTCTTTGTTGGAGATTGCTAGGTATGAGCAAATATTAATGATTTTGGATGCTAACAGTTGTTGTTAGTATCCAAAATCATCATTTATAAAGAATCAATCATCAATAATGTATGGTCGTTCTTGATTGCTTCTTGCTTAGCAATATCCAGGACTTACGCATTTTGTTAATTTTGTGGCCGCGACACGACCACAAAATTAACAAAATGCCTCAATGCCTTACGCAAAGCTTGCGTAAGGCATTGAGGCATTTGACGATTGCACTGATTGCACTGGTAATGCGCATTTGCTGTGGGTGGGCTTGCGCCTGTCTTTAGGACGCTTGTTGGTGACGTGATTGCTGGGTTTGGAGTAGTTCCGGCTGCTTTGCTGGGATGGCCTCACAATCCCAGCGCTCGATGTTTTGTACCAGCTCGGCTGGTGGATTGGTGAGCCGATGGGTAGAGCCAGGGAACAATCGCCCCAAGATGCCGTAACTCACAAGACCCAGGTATTCCCGGAGCGTCAGCATAGAGTGTCTTGCACTGCTAATGTTCAGGGCGACGGGGTGAGGAATCACAGAAAAGCCTCGCCATTGAAAGGTGAGATAGGCTCGCAGCATGTGGGGACGATCGGTCACCAAAATGATGCGACGAACGCCTCTGGGACCCATGAGCGTTGATGCCCATAGCGCCTCATCCTTCGTGGTGCGGGCACAGATTGTGCCGCTGAGCTGCCGGACTGAAACGTCATAATCGTCGAGCAGTCGACCGATTCGAGGAAAGTTGTATCGTCCGGTGATGAACAGTTCGGGGGCACGCTCTTGTTCTAGAAGCTGTAGAGCTTGGGGATAGCGATCGCCCGTCTCCTCAGCCCCGCGCCCAATCACCACGATGGCGTCGGCTGTTTCTCCAGAATCGGCAGGCACGGCGCTCATCAGCACGCCTTCTGCCAGTGCCACAAAGGGAGGGGAGATGATGACCCAGTAGGTACATAGGGCGATCATCAAGCCTCGCAGGATCCGTTTTCGCCAAACGGGATAGCTCCCGATGATCAAGAGAACAACCACGAGCAAGATGCCAAGAGTCACCAGCCTTGGATTGGTGAGGATTTCATACAATCCCCAGTTTAGTTTGCTCCAATTGCCGCCAATGAGACTCCGAAGAACGTTCATGTTTTAGCGATAGGATGCTAGACAAATCGCTCTCAATTTAGCCTGACCTTTAGAGTTGCCAAGCTAGAGCAAGGTGTTCCACATGAATTCTTATAGTTTCTATAGAGATGATGAAATTCTGGTGAGCGTTCCTGGACTGGAAAATATAGGTGCCTGAGCGCTGGCTCGAAATGCCTATGTTTCTGAGCCTTTGCTTTTCACCCGAATCCAATTGATAGACCGCTCGTGGAAATGTTCAAGAGAACGGCTATCAGGGCGATGCAGCCAAACAATAAGACAGCCGTCGTGATGAGGGCGATGGATGGGTAGAGTGGCTGTGTCAGATAGTTCCCTTGTTCGATCGCCCGCAACTTGATGGGATATTCAATCACCGTGAGAGCTAGGAGCGCGAGTCCGAGAGCGATCGCCCCCAACCCAATGGCTGTCGTGACGTCGCGATTGAGGCTGGAATCGAGCGTGGGCAAGGTGCGACGGACGGCACCAAAAATTTGGTCAAAGGCTACCCCAAAGCCAATTAATGTGAGGCCACTTTGAATCCATGCTGTCAGTGTCCGTTCTGCTGCGGCACGGTTTCTTTCTTTGGCCAGTTCGTTGGTGGCGTTGTAGATGCGAACAGGTGGAGCGTTGTTCAAGGGGTTCTCTCATGTGGCTATGAGATGGTTGCAGTCGGGGCGTTTGGGGTTAAGCGAGCGATCGCAGAATTGCTTGGATAAAAATGCTGGCAAAGGCCAGAACACCGATAATCAAGAGCCCAATGGAGACGGTGATGCCAACGGAAAGCCGGGGTTTGTATGTGTATTGCGCGTTGCCGCGAATGCGACGCAGTTCTCGGGTGTGGTCAACAATGGCGGCGAGCAAGGCATAGACACCCAGGGCAATGAAGGCCAATCCCAGAAAGCGCGATAACCGAGCCGAATTGACATCATCGGAAACGGTTTGGAAGCTCAAAATTGCGCTGACAACGCTATCAATACCAAAGCCAAACCCAATCATCGCAAGGGAGGTGCGAATCCATGCCATGAGAGTGCGTTCGGCGGCCAAACGGTTGCGCTCCTTTGCCAGTTCGATGCCGACATCGATTGCGTTTCGTGCCTGAGACCGTTGATTGGACGGTTCCATGAGGTTGTCCAAAGTCAGTGGGTATATCAAGTTTATGAACCCCAAACCCCGAGCATTTTTTGAAAACCCTGCAGCGTAGGATTTCAACCAATGATCTATCGTAAGTTCTGAGCACATTGGTAGGAAGAGTTGAGCTTTTTATTTTAAAGGCGTTTTTGACCGTTTCCATTTCAGGATCGCGAGTGTTCGTACTGGTGCGGCAAAGGTCTGAGGGCTAAATGCCAAGGTCTTGGAGCTTGCTGTGAGTTGGCAGCTCTGAAGCCGATGGGGATTCCCCAATGGTTTCGAGCGATCGCCCTGAAGCTTCTACCCGCAACACGGCGGTCAGCAACGCTGCAAGGATGCAGACCAGTGCTAAGCCCAGCAGCAGCCAACCTACACCAAACCGTTGCTCCAGTAAGGGCAGTGCAAACGCTCCGAGAACCGCTCCGGCTTTGGCGACAGCCGCGGCAAACCCTGCGCCAGTGGCCCGGATAGGGGTGGGAAAGACTTCCCCAGACAACAAAAAGGTGGTGGCATTTGGCCCCATGTTCATCAGCAGATTGAACACAATGAAGCCAGCGAAGACTAGGCTGAGGTTGGTGAAGCTGGCAACAGGAAACAGGGTGGAACTAGCTAGTAAACTTAGCCCTACGGCCATGCCTATAAAGCCTGCAATTTGCAACGGGATGCGTCCTACTCGATCGACTAGGGCGATCGCCAATAGGAACCCGGCGATGAGAAACAGATCGACCAAGGCCGATCCTTGGGTCGCAGCGAGTTCTTTGGCAACGAAGTTGGTTTCTGAGGAGAAGGCCAGGGTGGCAATAATGACAGGGGTGAAGATGCCGATGCCATAGGTCGCAATGTCCTGGAGAAACCAGGGGATAGCAGCGAGCAGAGTGCGCCGTAGGTAGGGCTGCGAAAATAATGTGCCGTAACCCATGGATTGGTTTTGGGGAGGCGGTTCAGTATCGGCGGTCAGCGTTATGGGCGTGCCCAGGAGGGTGCTGGCGGCTTCCGATGCCGATGCATAATCCCCTCTAGCAATGTAGTAGCGGGGGCTTTCGAGTAGGAATCGGGAGCGAAGGATGGCGACAGCGATCGCCAAGATCAATCCGACGCCGAGCATCCAGCGCCACCCGTAGTGGATGAGTGGTAACAGAGAATGGGGATGGGCGGCCTGAAAGCCAGCAATGACCAATAAGCCTGTGAGTGCGCCTAACAATGCTCCGATCGCCTGAAAGGTAAAGGCTCCAACCACCATCCGTCCGCGCAAGCGAGTGGGCACATTTTCGGTGATGTAGGACACGCTAATGGGATAGTCCGCCCCGATCGCTACCCCCACCAAAAAGCGAAACCCAATCAGGGAAGCGGCATTCCAGGCCAGGGCGGTTGCTGCCGACGCCAGTACAAACAGGGCGACATCTAGCACTAGCATCCGCTGGCGACCGACTCGGTCGGTGATAGGCCCCAGGGTGAGCGCTCCCACCAGGGAACCGACAAGAGCTGCCGTGGCGATCGCCCCGGTTGCCGTGGCAGCGATACCAAAATCGCGCTGAATAAAGGGCAGCGCGACTCCGATAATGAAAAAATCGAACCCATCCAGGGCAATTAACCCTGCCGACAAAGCCCACAGCAACCCCATCGGACGCGTCAGGGGCGAAGCATCCAAACGGGCTTCAAAGGACGGGTTGGCAGGTTTTGTCTGGCTCATATTGGGTTAGAGCGCATTGCTAAAGCTGGGTGATGGGCTCGCGCAGAGCATCAGCAACCTTTTTAATAAAACTGGCAGTGGGCACCGCCAAAATGAGTCCCAGAAATCCAGCAAACTTGGCTCCAATCAACAACGACACGATCACGATCGCTGGATTTAGCCCCGTCGCGCCCCCAATTAGGCGGGGAGCAATCACATTGTCATTGATTTGTCCCAGGATGACCGATACAGCGAGAACCTTGACGCCTAGCCAAATGCTTTCAAACGCTAGCAGTGTACTGACCCCCAGAATGGCTAATAGGCCGCCAAAGGGAACCACACTGAACAGTCCAATGGTGATGCCAAACAACAAACCGAGGGGGATACCGAGCAGGGTGAAGGCGGTGGAGAGGGCGATCGACAGAATCAGCGCCAGAGTTGCTTGCCCCGAAAAGTAACCCCGAAAGCTAGGTTGCAGGGACTCTCGAATCTCCGCTTGTAGCTTGTCGGGTAGCCATCCCAGAAGGCCGTTCCACAGCTTTTCGCCATTGATCACCAGCAAAATGCTGAGCACTAGTGTAATCAGCAGGTTTAAGGTGCTGTTGATGGCACCTAAGATCAAGTTAATGGCCTGACTGGTGGCTGTTTTCAGGAAATTGGAGAGTCGATTTGTAGCTTCAACCGCTAGAACCTCAAAGTCAAACGGCGAATTTTTGACAAACGGGCGATCGCCCAGCATCAACAATTCCTGTGTGGCCTGATCAATCCAACCGGGCAACCGTTCGGCAAATTCATTTAACTGCTGCCATACCAGGGGCCCCAGAAAAATCAAGAGGATAGCAGTAGATACCAGAGCGGAGAGCAAAACCAGCGCGATCGCTCCGCCTCGAGAGACCTTGCGCTTTTCGAGGAGCTTAATCGGATAGTCGAGCAAAAATGCCAGCAGACAAGCGGTAATGACAACGCTAGTGATGGGCTGCAAAAGGGCTCCCAGTCGCAAGAGAATCCAGCTATTGAGAACAATGAGGGGAAACGCCAAACCTGCGATTGCCCATTTGGGTAATGTCGGAATTGCCATCGGAGACTCGATCAGGGTAAGGGGTATAGAAAGGCTGTCCAGAGGATGGTAGTCCCTCCCAGAGGATGGTAGCCCCTCCCAGAGGATGGTAGCCCCTCCCAGAGGGGGATAGTCCCTCATGTTGGGCGAACTTATTAGCGCGTGATGACAAGTAAAGGAGAGTGTGTCAACATCCACCTTTGTACCGTCAATCCACTGTGAGCGGCGATCGCGATCATAGCCTTCTCACACAGGACTTCCGCAAAACTTGCGTCATCCTGAGTAAATTTGTTGATTTTGTGGCCGCGTCGCGGCCACAAAATCAACAAAACGCGTAAGTCCATTCACAGGTATCTAGGCTGACAGGCCATTAGCAGTATAGAGAGAATTGTTATCGGATTCACCCTAACTCCGTCAGAGGGGAGAGCTGGTAGACCAACGCCAGAATGTTTAGAATGTCAGGGTTTGGAATTTTAGCCGTACTTTAGGTTGATCCGCTCTAATGGTTCTCTGAGAACCCCGCAGTAGAGACTGCTGCCTATCCTCGCCAAGCTTCAAGCGATGGGTCGAGCGCATGCACCGTCTCAGTAACGCTCCAAGAACTATCGAGTCTTAAACGTTTTGGGACATATTCTCAGAAGAGGGTGCGCTGATTTTTCGAGATGCCCGTTTTTTCTCAAGGTCGACGATGCAATTTGCCCATTCAAACTCCCCCAATCAGCCGTTTTCTTCTCGTTCCGGGACGCATCATCGTCCCTTGGACTTGCAAGACCATTACCGTTGCCCTGTTTGTCAGTATGGCACCTTGTCAGAACTGGCGTTGATGGATGCCTTTGCCTGCGATTTTTGTCGGCATATTTTTACGGTCAACCTAGAGCAGCAAACAGTGCAGATCGCAGATGGCATGCAGCCAATGGTCTGGCGTTGGGATGGACGAAACTGGCGATCGCTCTTATCCCGTGACCAGAGCGTGACGGTATTCATTTGGCTATTGGGCGTAGGAGTGGCGATCGCACCGCCGCTACTGGTGTGGCTGTCGACCTACACCTTTCCGCCCCTACCAGGAAGCCGCTGGGCCTGGTTTCCGACGGTATGGGTTAGCTGCACGCTGGTTTTGCATTGGCTGCTAGTGGGCTGGCTGGTAGCAGAGCATTATCAGTTTCCCCTCTATGTCAGGAGTAAGCTTCGGCTGAGTCGTGCCTTCCAGCGGCAGGGCTGAGGATCGGTTCACCAACCCCAAGGGCAAGATAAGCTAGAGCAAGGAGTAAGTGAACGCTCCGTTGGGGAATTTGGGCATGTTGGAGCAGGTAAATCAGAGAAACCCAAAGCTGAATGTTTGAAACGGATGCTCAACCCAATGCATTGGCGCTGAGATCATGGGTTTTAGTTGCTCTAGTCTTTCGAAGAAGGCAGGGTAAAGGGAGGCGTCTCTTCTGAACATGTCGTCTGAACATGTCGTCTGAAACCTGCGTCTCTTGTTGATGTGCCTCTGTTGTAGAGTTCGGCTAAGTGTTGATTGAACGGATAGTAGTTACTCGCTTGTTGAATAGGCTTGAACGACATGGTTTTAGAATCTTGTCCTAAATGTAGTCATCGTCTGGGGCCGCCGCTGAAGTCTTCGGGGCGGCAGGTCTGCATGAAATGTGGCTGGTCAAACCGTCCTCGTAAAGCGGCGACACCCACGCAGAACCCACCACAGAAAGACCTTTCACCCATCGAGATCCAGAAAATTCTGGCTCAGGCGACAGAGAAGTCGGTGCACAACATGAAACCGCGCCATAAGCGAAATTCGGGGGAAGGGGGCGACCCGCCTCAGGATGATGGGCCATCAATTGATGATTTGTTGAATCCTCGTTCTAAGTAACCAGATGCAGAACCCAGATATACCCCGGACGGAATGGCCAAAAGTGTTCGGGGCACTGATCGGTCTGAGCACATCAGCGGGAATGCTGAACTAAAAGCGAGCGCTCGCGCTCACCGTTGGTGTGATAGGAAAGACTGGTCACGGGCACTCAGGGGTCATCCATGGCAGACAGTAGGAAGCAATGTCAGCTCCTGGCTGTTTTGGCTATGTTTTCAGGCTATGCCCACGGGTTCTTGAAAGATTTGCCCCAGCTTAGGTGAGGAAGGCGCAATGACGGACGCACAGATCGATCCTTGGGAGAATAGTGTTGGGGCGGCCTTATCGGCAGATGATCCATCGGGGGCGATCGCCCGCTCTCTCCATGTGCAAATGCATCAGGCTTTGCATCCCCCCGGCCAGACGACCCTAGTGCTGCAAGGGCAGGCATTGGCTTTATGTATAGGGCTGGATCAAGAGATAGCCACTGTCTACACTTCAATATTTCTATCACCGCATCCAGAGTCTTCTGCAGAGGGACTGTCTGCGGAGGGACTGGAACGCGCAACACCAGGGATGTTTCAGTTACCCTCCATTCCCTCTTGGTTCGAGTCGTGGTGGCAAGCCCCCTGCATCGCCCAACTGGACACGGGTGTGTTGCTCATTCCCGTCCGAGGAGACGTGGAATCGTTGGCGACGGAGACACCGCAAAGGTCTGTTGATGGCCTGGATGCGGCGCTACTGGTCGCAACCACCTTTGAGCCTGACGCACTACCCTGGCTGCAGGGCGATCACCCGTTCACGGCTCCTCCCACGGGATGGGCGGCAGCCGAAATTTCTTACTGGAGCGCCCAAGCACAGCATTTGGGAGCAGCCTATCAGCAAGCGATACAAACCATCCAATTGGAACAGGTGCGACAGCAGCGATCGCTTGTTGGGCGAGTGGTGCATTTACTCAACTCCGCATTGCAACCGGATCAGGTGCTGCATCAGATACTCGCAGAGGTCGGGCAGCAATATGACAGCGATCGCATTCTGTTGCTCGACCTGCGGACTCTCCCGTCGGTGTCCGTGATTAATCAGTGGAGTGCGGACGCCTCCGAGCCACCGGTTAGGGTTCCTACAGAGCCTTTCAAGGCTGTTTGGCAGGAGTTAGTGGATCTGTTTTTGCAAGATGGTGCCTCCTATCTCGTTATGCACTGTGCGCAGCCAGAGCCAGAATCTTTGGTTGACCTCTGCACACTGTTTGAGGTTGCGACTCTGGTGATGATTCCCGTCTTTCTCAAGGCCGAGTTTTTTGGTGTGCTAATGATGGGCACCGATCAGATAGCGGGAACCGATCCTCGGACAGATTTACCGATTTTTTACCAGATCGCCGACCATGCGGCGATCGCTCTCCATCAGATCATGCAAACCTCTCAATCGCGTCCGGGGAATACGGAGCGAGAGGAAGGGCGACTGACCCCAGTGCATGCCTGGTGGGATACGCTCACTCGCCTCCCCAACCGTCCGGCCTTGGAGCGAGACTTGAGCCAGTTGAGTCATCCGACCCTCTGGCCCGTTGACCCACCCTTTAGCGTATTGCTCGGAGATATTGACTATTTCAAGCTCATCAATGACACCCACGGTACAGCCGCGGGTGACCAAGTCTTGCAGGAAGTTGCTCGTCGATTGCAGAACCAACTGCGTCAGGGAACCAAAGTCTACCGCTTTGATGGCGAAGAGTTTCTGATGCTGCTGGATGGAACGCTCCTTAAGGC
Source organism: Vacuolonema iberomarrocanum LEGE 07170 (assembly GCA_015207365.1). Taxonomy (GTDB): domain Bacteria; phylum Cyanobacteriota; class Cyanobacteriia; order Elainellales; family Elainellaceae; genus Vacuolonema; species Vacuolonema iberomarrocanum. The sequence continues at coordinate 15,772 of JADEXA010000004.1, read as the reverse complement.
GGCGGCTGATGTGGCCGAACGCTTACGGGCAGCGGTACAACAGCTTCCCATTACAACCACCGCAGGTCGCATTAACGCCACCATTAGTTTTGGAATCGCGCAAAAAGATCTGACGCGCGATCGCCATGCTAGCGATATTGTGCAACGGGCTGAGCAAGCGCTTCTCGACGCAAAGCGAGACGGTCGGAACCGCATCAAAGTTGTTTGAACCCTGATAGGTGTGAGCGATCAAGGAAAGAAGATAAAGAGCACTCAATTACAGGGCACTCAATCACAAGGCAACAGAGGGCTTCCATGGGACTGACGGTGCTCTGAAGCCACGGTAGATGCCCTTGTCATCCAGCTGATTCGCAATAGAATGGCGTCAGCCCCGTTCGCAATCTGAACCGACTCTTTCGCAGTTTCCGTTGATCCTTCACTACGGCATGAGGTTTACATACTATGGCAGGCAAGCTCTCTCCAGCATCGTTTGTTGGCAAGCCCATCAAGTTTGGCACCGATGGTTGGCGTGGCATGATTGCAGCGGATTTCACCTTCGAGCGGGTGATAGACGTCGCGCCCAGAGCTGCGATCGCGCTCGACCGCATCTATGGAGATCCGACGGGCGATCGCAAGATCATTGTTGGCTACGATCGTCGGTTCCTGTCGCCTGAGTATGCCGAGACGGCGGCGAGTGCTATTCGTGATGCAGGCTTCAATGTGCTGTTATCTGAATGCTTTGCCCCGACTCCGGCCTTTAGCTGGGCGGCCAAGGAACAGAACGCGCTGGGGGCGATCGTGATTACGGCCAGTCATAACCCTGCGGCTTACTCTGGCTTAAAAATTAAGGGCGGATTTGGTGGCTCGGTGCCTGCCGATGTCACCAAGATGGTCGAATCTCTGCTGTCAGAACCGTTGCCGAGTGCTACCCCCGGAAGCCTGGGCCACTTCAATCCCTGGACAAGCTACTGCAACGAAATTCAAACGAAAGTTAATTTGGGTCAAATCAAGGATGCGATCGCATCTGGCAAGCTAGTGGTCTTTGCCGATGTGATGCATGGCTCTGCGGCCACTGGGCTGGAGCGTATTTTAGGAATGCCCATTCATGAGTTGAATGGCAATGCCGACCCGCTGTTTGATGGGGGTGCACCGGAGCCGTTGCCGCGCTATCTGTCTAAGGTGATGGAGCAGATCAAAACGCATCCTCGTAAAGGCGATGAGCAAGTGGTCGGGCTCGTGTTTGATGGCGATAGCGATCGCATCGCCGCCATTGATGGACAAGGCAACTTTCTTAGTTCTCAAATTCTGATTCCCATCCTGATTCATCATCTGGCGACCCATCGGGGTTATGCCGGAGAGATCGTCAAAACCATCAGCGGTTCAAACCTCATTCCCAAAGTCGCAGAGCTACATGGACTGGCACTCCATGAAACCGCTGTGGGCTACAAGTACATTGCCGACCGGATGAATGACGCCAAAGTGCTGTTGGGGGGTGAAGAATCCGGTGGCATTGGTTACGGGCATCACATCCCCGAGCGGGATGCGCTGCTGTCTGCCATGTATGTGCTGGAAGCGGTGGTGCAGGCGCAGACGGATCTGAGCGTTCAATATACAGAGTTGCAGGAAAAAACGGGGTATTATTCCAGCTACGATCGCATTGATCTGCCATTGTCCAGCATGGATGTGCGCGATCGCCTCCTCCAGGAACTCAAGACCAATCCTCCCCAACAGGTGGCGAACCAAGCGGTAACCAGTTCTCTCGATATCGATGGCTATAAACTTCAGCTTGCCGACGGAAGCTGGCTCCTAATTCGCTTCAGTGGGACTGAGCCCATCCTCCGCCTCTACTCGGAAGCGGCTAATCTGGAGCGCGTCCATGAAAATCTGGCTTGGGCCAAAGAGTGGGCCCTGTCGTTTTAGGTGATTTCCAGAAAAATCTTTCTCTTCTCAGGGCTGTGCCCTGAGCGTAGTCGAAGGGCATAAGACAGGGAGCAGGCTGAGCGCCGCCAGCGGGTCTATTCTTGTTGAGAAACTGTCTTATATCAAATCCGGTTAAATAGCCGTAAAACCCAAATAACGTTTGTGCCCGCTGCAAAGCAGCGGGCACAAACGTTATTTGGGTTCTTCAACCGGATTTGATATTAGGCGATGGGTAGACCTACGACTTAATCTTGCACATACTCGTCACCACTGATCAGCGCCATTTCGGCGCGTACAAACTCGCGCCCCAAATAGGCCGCATGGTCAAGGCAGCTAATGGGGCAGGGATCCATTTTTTCGAAAATCTCAATGCACAGCTCTTTCGCTGTCCGCCCGGTGAAAATCTGGGTGTGGGTGCGGGTGACCCCACCCTGGCAGGGGAGGGGCTTGCCCGTTTCTGGATCGAGGGCCACTCCCCGGTCATCAATCACGTTGGTAAAGTGCTTAGCGCAGATCAGCCCTGCCTCCCGATCCAGATAAATCAAAAAATAACCCTGCGGATCAAGCTTGATAAATCGATTGGAAAGTTTATCATCTAAGGTTTTGAGGGATTCGAGCGTAAACGGCATAGGGCATCGCATCTCAATGCTAAAAAACTGTCAATTTCCTATCATAACGTTTCGATCTCTATCCCTGGAGCGTTGTCTCACCCGTAAGATGCTCAAGGGTTTAAGTAGAAAGAGCGTGTCCCTTTGGCAGAAATAGCATCGCCCAGACGATTGAGGGCATGGACATAGGCGGCAATGCGCATGGAAACATGGAGTTCTTGGGCGATCGCCCAAATGTTATCTGTCTCGGTGACAATCGCCCGTTCCAGGCGGCGATTCACCTCATCCAATGTCCAGTACAGACCACTGCGATTTTGCACCCACTCGAAGTAGCTCACCGTTACCCCACCGGCATTCACCAAAATGTCGGGGAAAACTTGAATGCCGTTTTGCTCCAAAATGACATCGGCGTCTGAGGTAATGGGGCCGTTGGCAATCTCGAAAACGAATGGCGCTTTGATGCGTTCGGCGTTTTGTACCGTAATCTGATTTTCGAGTGCGGCAGGCACCAGCACATCTACTTCCAGTTCAAGGAGCTGTTCGTTGGTAATAACCTCATGGTCATTCACAACGCTGCACACCGTTCCCTGGCAATAGACAGCCTGGAGCCGTCGGCTTGCTTCTTTCGTTTGCTTAATACTGGGAATGTCGAGCCCATCGGGTGCATAGATGCCGCCTTGGGAATCGCTGACAGCGACAATCCGATAGCCCGCACTGTGCAGCAAGTCTGCCACAATTGCCCCCGCGTTACCAAATCCCTGAATAGCGACGGTGGTGTCTTCGGGTAATTGATCGACCCGCTGCAAAATCCGTTGCATGACAAAAAATGCACCCATTGCGGTTGCGGTTTCGCGCCCCAGGCTGCCCCCCATGCTGATAGGTTTTCCCGTCACCACCGAGGGCACGATCCGCCGCTGAATGATGCTGTACTGATCCATCATCCAACCCATAATCATGGGGTTGGTGTATACATCGGGGGCGGGAATGTCGATGTCGGGGCCAATAAAATCGGCGATCGCATCCACATACCCCCGCGACAAGCGCTCTAGCTCAAACTTCGAGAGATCTTTGGGATTGAGATGAATACCTCCCTTTGCGCCACCGAACGGTAAATTGAGGGCCGCACATTTGAAGGTCATCCAGAAAGCAAGGGTCTGGACTTCGTCGAGCGTGACGCCGGGATGAAAACGCACGCCCCCTTTCGTCGGTCCCCGACTGTCGTCGTAGCGTACCCGATAGCCCTCAAATATGCGCAATGAACCATCATCCATCCGCACTGGGATGGAGACAGTTAGGCTGGAACGGGGCGATCGCAAGCGAGTCGCTACATCATCGTCAATCAGCACGTAGCGCAGTGCCTTCTCGAGCCGCTGATTCGCATCAGACAGTAGGGATAGTTCCATGTCAGCCTCCCTCGCTAACGTGTGGTCGAGGAAATGGGTAAGCAGGGATTGTAGTTGCACACAGCGTGGGCTTCGGGTGGAATTGGCATCATCAACGAAGCAGGCTCGCTTGCCAAAGACTGTTACTGTTGGCTGAAGTTCATGCCATTGGGTAAAAAGCCCGAACCAAATAGCTTAGACAGACAATTGCCACAGTACCAGGGTACCCACCCTTGCAGGGAACTATACCGCAGGATTACGGCCAAGGAGCAAGGTTATTTCCCTCCTCTTTGCGGGTGAAAATTATTTAATGGAGGGGTTTATGTAATTTTGCTAATGCTGACTCTAAAATTCAACTAGCCTGTACGAAGTCTTCAGAAAAACTCATGAATAGACAAGCCTTTGTAACAGTCTGTAATTGAGCGCGAGAACTTCTTGTACATACCATAGAAAAACAAAGCGCACCCTATAAAGAGTGCGCTCTGTTTGAATAGAGGATTGTCAATCCGGTCGGTGGATATAGATAATGTGCATGGAGTGGAAGGGCGATCGCTCGATTCCTTGAGGTTTCGCCCTTCTTGGCCTCTAGGCCACTACTTCGTCTCAGAGAACTCAGCATCGATTACATCGTCGCCCTCTCCAGAGGTGCCTGCATCTGCACCCCCTGCCGAATCGGTTGGTTCTTCAGGATCAACGCCTGCCCCATTCGGGGCATCGCCTTGATAGAGGTTGCTACCCACGGTGTAGAGAACTTGTTCCAGTTCTGCTTTCTGAGTCTTGATGGTGTCGTAATCTTCCTGGGCGATCGCCTCACGCAGACTCGTCACCAGAGTCTCGACTTTTTCCTTGTCGCCTGCCGGAACTTTATCACCCAACTCACTCATTTGCTTCTCAGCCTGGTAGGACAGAGAATCCGCTTGGTTCTTGAGGTCGATACGCTCTCGCCGTTCCTGGTCAGCCGTTGCATTTTGCTCGGCTTCCTGCACCATCCGGTCGACTTCAGTCTGAGGCAGGGTTGAAGCGCCTGTGATGCTGATCGACTGCTCCTTACCAGTCCCCTTGTCCCGTGCGCGCACATTCAGAATGCCGTTGGCGTCGATGTCAAAGGTAACTTCAATTTGTGGAACACCACGGGGAGAAGGGGGAATGCCATCTAGCCGGAAGGTTCCCAAGCTCTTGTTGTCTGTAGACATTTGGCGCTCACCCTGGAGCACATGAATCTCGACATTGGTCTGACCATCTGCTGCGGTGGAGAAGACCTCAGACTTCTTAGTCGGGATGGTGGTATTGCGGGGGATAATCGGCGTCATGACGCCACCCAAAGTCTCAACACCGAGAGATAGCGGTGTAACATCCAGCAATAGGATGTCCTTCACTTCTCCGGCTAGAACGCCGGCTTGAATCGCCGCACCGACCGCAACCACTTCATCCGGGTTCACGGTTTGGTTGGGGGCTTTCCCCAAAACCTTCGTCACCAATTCTTGAATCGCAGGAATTCGGGTGGAACCCCCAACCATCACAACTTCATCAATGTCACTCTTGCTCAATTTGGCATCGCGCAGAGCATTTTCAACGGGAATGCGGCAACGATCAATCAGATCGGCACACAGCTCCTCAAACTTGGCGCGTGTCAGGGTCATGTCCAGGTGCTTCGGGCCGTCCTGAGTGGCCGTGATGAAGGGCAGGTTGATTTCTGCCTGAGTCACGCTGGAGAGTTCAATCTTTGCTTTCTCTGCGGCTTCCGTCAGACGTTGCAACGCTTGCTTGTCTTTCCGCAGATCAATGCCTTCCTGATTGATAAATTCCTGTGCCAGGGAGTCCACGATTTTCTTGTCGAAGTCGTCACCCCCCAAGTGGGTATCACCCGAGGTTGCCATTACCTCAAAGACGCCATCGCCCACTTCCAGGATGGACACATCAAAGGTTCCACCCCCCAGGTCAAAGACGAGAACGGTTTCGTTGCTCTTTTTATCTAGCCCGTAGGCGAGGGAGGCGGCTGTTGGCTCGTTGATAATACGTAGAACTTCGACCCCAGCAATCTTTCCGGCATCTTTAGTCGCCTGACGCTGGGAGTCATTGAAATATGCGGGAACCGTGATCACTGTCTGGGTGACCGTTTCACCCAAATACTTGCTGGCATCCTCGATCAGCTTCCGCAAAACCTGTGCCGAAATTTCTTCGGGGGCAAACTGCTTGCCTTCAGCGGGGCAGTCTAGTTTGACGTTCCCGTTGACGTTGAGAACTTTGTAGGGAACTTCAGTCGTTTCATGGGTTACTTCGTCAAACCGACGCCCAATGAATCGTTTGACGGAATAGAAAGTGTTACCTGGGTTGATAACTGATTGCCGTTTGGCAATTTGACCAACTCGACGTTCCTTCGTTTTAGGGTCAAAGGCAACGACCGAGGGGGTTGTCCGAAATCCTTCTGCGTTGGCAATAACGGTGGGCTTTCCCCCTTCCATTACAGCCACGCAGGAATTGGTCGTTCCCAGGTCAATTCCTACAACTTTTGCCATAGTGAATAGTGCTCCGGTTTGTCTTTGCTACAAAAAGCTTCGATTGGGCATCCAAATGCTGCGATAACGCGCTCACTGCCCCAGACGACGCAGATTACTCGAGCGATCGCAGTTTAGGCAACCTAAAATTCTCTCTATATACTGTCGGCGTTTGGGTGCAAGCATGAAGGCGTATTTACCGAACCTGCGGAGGTCGGTTGAGGCCATCGGTTTGATAATAGATGCAGTTTGATTTTGTCTAGCTTGTTCTCCTAGTGTAGGGAGTGGATGGGAATCTGTAGGGGCGGAGAACCGTAGCGATCGGGGTGGGGGTTGCCGCTTTTTTGCCTCGTGACTCCAGAAACATTGGGGCATGCATTCCCTTCGTAGAGTGCCAGTATGGAGCTGACGGCAAGGGATGACATGTTTCTAACCCTGGACGTTCCTGTGTTGGAGCGATAGGTACAGGACAAAAAATCGAACCCCGGCTAACCCCCTTGATTTTGTGTAGCGCGAGCGGTGCCCGCGCTACACAAAATCAAGGGGGTTCTGGGTTTTGTCCGGTACTTAGGTTGGAGCGATAGAATTGAAACGGCTCTATCAACCCAATCCTGTAATTAACTCAGGTTGTGTTGGAGCGATTGGACTGTTACTGAGAGAGGGCGCGATCGCCGATGGTTACGCTAGCACCTGAACTGAAAACTCGCCTTGCTTTGCCGCTGCAGATCGGCAGCGTATCGTTGCAAAGTCGGGTGCTGCAATCGCCCTTGTCGGGGGTAACGGATCTGGTGTTTCGGCGGTTAGTGCGGCGCTATGCACCGGCTTCAATGATGTACACCGAAATGGTGAACGCTACGGGGCTGCACTATGTCAAAGAATTGCCCCAGATTATGGAGATTGATCCGGGGGAACGCCCAATTAGTATTCAACTATTTGACTGCCGCCCCGATTTTCTAGCCGAAGCGGCACAAATGGCGGTGGGCGAAGGAGCTGATACCGTCGACATCAATATGGGCTGCCCGGTGAACAAGATTACTAAAAATGGAGGCGGCTCCTCCTTGTTGCGGCAGCCAGAATTGGCCGCACAAATTGTGCGATCGGTTGTGGACGCGGTTGCGGTGCCGGTTACGGTGAAGACTCGGATCGGGTGGTGCGATAGCGAAATCAATGCGGTTGAGTTTGCCCGTCAGATGGAAGCTGCTGGGGCAAAAATGCTGACCCTGCATGGGCGGACGCGTGCCCAGGGGTACAACGGCCCAGCGCGTTGGGAGTGGATTGCCAATGTGAAGTCGGTGCTGTCTATCCCGGTGATTGCCAATGGCGATATTTTCTCGGTGGAAGCAGCGGTGAACTGCCTGGAGCAGACGGGAGCTGATGGGGTGATGTGTGCTCGGGGCACGCTTGGCTATCCGTTCCTGGTGGGTGAAATCGATCATTTCTTCAAAACAGGGGAAATGCGCCCAGCCCCCTCTCCGGTGGAACGGTTGGAATGTGCCCGTGACCACCTGCAAATGCTGTGGGAGTACAAGGGAAAGCGAGGGATTCGACAGGCCCGGAAGCACATGACCTGGTATGCCAAAGGGTTTCCTAATGCTGCGGATTTGCGAGGCAAGCTGGCGGTAATTGAAACGGTAGAAGACGGATTGGTGTTGCTGGATGAGGCGATCGCCTATCTCTCTAGCCTCCCTACCGAGGTCGATGCTGAACGTCTAGCGGCTCCGGCATTCGTTTAAGCCCCATTCTATGAAAACCAAAACCAGACCATTGTTTGAAACCCTCGCAACGCGAGGGTTTCAAACAATGGTCTGAAGGGAGTTCTTAGAGAATTGGTATAACCGGATTTGATATCACCTGTCCGCCAGATGGGCGATTGGGGTCGCCATGGGTCGGGAAGGCGGAACTCGGCAGGATAGGGGCTGTTGGATCGGGAGGGTGACGACAAATTCTGCACCCTGTCCGAGTTGAGAATGGCAGGTTAGGGTGCCTTGATGCTTTTCTGTCACAATTTGGTAGCTGATTGACATGCCCAACCCTGTACCTTTGCCAACAGGCTTTGTGGTAAAGAACGGGTCGAAGAGGCGATCGCAATGGTCGGCACTCAGTCCAGGGCCATTATCTGCAATGTGAATGGCAACCGACTCATCCGCCGCAAGGGTCGTTGTGATGCGAATGCAGGGAGTCCAGTCCGAGGGGCTGGCGGTGGGGCTGATATCGGGGGATAGAGGGTCAAGTTCGGTTAAGTTCTCGACCGTCTGCAACTGTTCTGCCCTTTCCGTCAAAGCATCCAGAGCATTGCTCAGGATATTCATAAAGACCTGATTCAATGGCCCCACGTGACATTCCACCAAGGGAAGGTCGCCGTAGCACTTTTCGATCTGGATGGGAATTTGATTTGCCCCTTTTTTCAGACGGTTCTGCAGGATCAGCAGTGTGCTTTCGATGCCTTCATGGATATCGACCGCTTTGACCTCGGCCTCATCCATCCGCGAGAAGTTGCGGAGAGAACGGACAATGTTTTGAATCCGCTCGGCTCCGAGTTTCATGGAATTGAGCAGCCGGGGCAGGTCGTCGATCAGAAAGTCTAGTTCAATGTCTTCAATATGTTGGGCGATCGCCGCCTGCGGTTCAGGATCATGGTCTTGATAAAGCTGGATGAGCGACAGCAAATCCTTGATGTAGTCTTCTGCTGGTGTGAGATTGCCGTAGATAAAATTCACCGGATTGTTGATTTCGTGGGCAACCCCCGCTACCAACTGCCCCAAGCTCGACATTTTTTCGCTTTGGATCAGATGGGATTGGGCTTGTTTGAGTTCTTGTAGGGCCGTTTCCAGACGGGTCTTTTCTTGCCGTAGTGCCGTTTCTGCCTGCTGTCGATCCCAGCTTTCTAGCGCTAAGCTAACAAAATCGGCCAGGGAACCCGCAAAATTTTCCTCCTCAATCACCCAGTTACGGGGGGTGCCCTGGGCTTCCAGGCAAATAACGCCAACCATTTTCCCGCGCCGCCAAATGGGGGCATCCAACATACTCATGATGTTGTAAGGCTTGAGGTAGGTCTCCGAAAATTCACAGGTGCGAGGGTCAGTATAGGCGTCTGAGGCCGCAATCATCCGATGCGATGTCAGAGCCTCGAAATAGGCGGGATAAGCCGCTGCTGCCAGCTCCAGCCCAGTGGTGTGGTTGTCACTCACAATTTCATAACCGTTCCAAAGCTGCAAAACGGTGCAGCTTTGATCAAACAGCCAAATACCAGCTCGAGCGACATCGAGTGTGTGACAAGCAACCTCAGTGATTTCCCTCAGCTGTACCTGTAAATCTCCCTGCTCTCGCGTCTTACTGCGTACCAATTTCCCAAGAGCCGCGCTAAACGACTGCAGACGTAACGTGCTTTGTTGCTGTGCTTCCTGCACCCGCAGGCGCTCGGTGGCATTTTCAGTCAGTATTAAGAGGTACTGGGACTGATGCTCGCTATCGAGGCCTCTCATCTTCCAGGTTTTCAGCAGGTGCGTTTCGTCATTCACCTCTATTTCTTCCATGGGAGCTTCGAGGATGGTGGGCTGAGCGATCGCTGCTAGGTCTGACTCCCGATATTGCTGCGCTACGGCTTCAGGAAACAAGTCAAAATCTGTTTTCCCTAAAGCCGTTTCAGGGCTGTGCTCAAAGATCTGTGCGGCCATGTGGTTCCACAGCACAATTTCAAAGGTATTGACGTCCTTTGCCACCAGAGCCACCGGAAGGCTATCTAGGACGGACTGCAAAAAGACCTGGGTTCTCTGCAACTCACTGATCACCTCTTCCTGCAAGCTTTCCAGACGCTTTTGTTCAGTGATGTCGAGGATAAACCCTTCCAACTCCACCAACGTGCCTGCGTCATTAAAGATCCCGCTGCCCTGCTCCCGTACCCACCTCTCCTGGCCATAGGCGTCGTGGATGCGATACGTCAATTGATAAGGCTGTTGCAAGACAACCGCTGCCTGTACCAGCGCCCCGACTGTTTCCCGGTCATCGGGGTGAATGAGATCGCGGTAAGCCAGCTCTCGATCCTGGCAGATCTGCTCTGGCTGATATCCCGTCAAGGGCTGGCATCCCTGACTGACAAACCGCATGGATCCAAAGGCATTCTTACGGCAACGATAGGCAATGCCAGGAAAATTCTGAAACAACTGCCGCATCGTTGCTTCATCAACAGCGTCTGTGCCCGGCTCTGAGGGGCTGGCAGGGGCTGGCTGGCTGGGGGCTGGGCATAACTGAAGCGTGCCGTCCCAAACTGGTTTGCCTGTGGCACTACTCGTTGGTTGGGCGATCGCCTGAATCCACTGACGGGCTCCAGACGGGAGTGCGAGTTGCCCAGTCCACTCCCACGAGCCACCGGTCGTCTGTGCTCGAATCAAGCTGCTGGAAAAGCCTGGGCGATCGCTCTCCACCACCCGTTCTAAAAAGAACGCAGGCTGTTCTTGAACTTCTGCTGCTGTCACCTCCAGCCAAGTACAGGCTATTGGGTTGAGATACTCGACCAGCATCTGTCCATGGGAAGTAATCGCAAAGCGAAAAACCCCCACCGAAAGATGGGAAAGGAGCATCTTCAAGTCTTGCGGATGCAGCGCATTTTCTAAGATCGACGACGGAGTGCTAGCGGCAGCAGATTGGGCCTTGGTTCGTTCAGTCACGACAATCCAGCGGGTGAGAGTAAGTAGGACACTCTTTCCAGCCGTATCCAACAGGGGGGAGGGACATTAACGCTACAGCAGCTCATACAGGAGCTGTGAGGGCTCATCCGAAAACTCACTCGAGATGTTTTAACTCAAAATGCTTGACGAAGTTTCCAGGCAGGTGTTTCCTATCCAAGACGTTGCTTGGCTTTTGCCAGAAGCCTAGATTTGGCTTTGGGTTAGGCAAAACGCCGTAACGTTATTTCTAGCCATCAGAGGAACGGTTTAGCAAGCCGGGCAATATTGGGAACCACTCAACTCTTACACAAGTGTTCCCACACATCTGCATTATTCTCAGGAACTGAAGTTTCAATATGTTACCCAATTACTTTTTAGGGTAGCGCTCCTGGGCGTCCGCTGCCTGTAAGATCCGCTGACCCCGTGCAACGGTCATTCTGGGCAAACTGTGGGTCTGCAAGCAGGACTGAGTCTGGACGTGATATGCTAGAGGTGACCTGGACCCATGCGGCTTCGACGCCCAAATCTTGTCAGGACCGGAAGGTAGCAGCAACACGGGATGCTTGTGGCAGGCGTGGTCTCCGGGTCTCTTTATATCTGGACTTTGGTTCGTTAGAAATATTCGGAGCAATCGCCATCTCACACTTCACAAGACGATCGGTGCTTGCTAAGGGCATTCCATTATTTATTTCAACAAAAGCTATACGCACTTTCGGTTTTCCGAAATGATTAGGTAGGGCAGGTTATCAAAAGATTGCCTATCCTAAATGGTGGATAGAGATTAAATCAGACACTGGTACTTGGCTCATATGTGCGGTTTGTATCGCATCGACAAATTGCTGGGTATCTTGCTATTCAAGTAGCGCTCAATTTATTTATGGGCGATATATCTGAGGGTAGGTCTTGCAACCTGTTGCAATCTGTCTATTGCCAGAACTCGCTTTGCAGAATTGGTTTGTAGGGTTGTTTGACCTACAGTGGACGTGAGATGGCAAGCCTTGAACCCGCTTCAACCACTCTCCCGTCTGTTCTGTCCGGCAATATCAGTCTCGGCTCGTTGTGATTTAGGTTAATTGCGAAGAAGGAGAAAAAGGGCGATGGCTAAATTTGGAGATCTCGTCCAGAAGGCATTTTATCTGGGTGTTGGGCTGGCTTCCTATGCTGGAGAAAAGGCTGGAGAAACCCTGGTTGAGTTGCGTGCCCAGGCGCAAAAGCTGGCCGATGAATTGGTGGCAAAGGGCGAAATAACGGCAGAAGAAGCCAAGCGCATGGTGGATGACATGGTGATTCAGGCGCAGCAAACCCAGGCGGCAGCTTCTGCGGGCGATCGCCCCGCTGAGCCCCGCCGCATCGAGATCTTGGATGACGACGATGATACGAGCGTAGCTGCCACACCGGAAACGCCTCCGTCTCAAGCCGATGCATTGCGGGGTCAGGTAGAGCAATTGCAAGAAGAATTGCGTCGCCTCCGCAATCAGTCGTAATGTCCGTATTGGCTCGTATGTCCATATGGGCTGCACAAGCCTTCCGCCGAGAGCATTGAGAGGATTGTTTGAACGCACCGTACTGTGTTGATTGAGTGACGTAATCAAAACTGATGGATAACTGGCAAAGGGACTGGGGAACGATGTTTGAAACTGTGGCACGCGATATCGAGCGCTTTTTTGGAGATGTTGCCCAGGGAGTAGATGAAGCGGCAGACTCGTTTCTGGATTTCTCGGAGACCTTGATGACGAAGCTGGATGAGACGATGGGGCCGGGGCTTGATGAGTTGGATCAGGAAGTAGAAGGCTGGATGGAGCCAGTCTTCGAGTTTCTAGAAACCCTTGAGCTTTCCCTAATGGAAACAACATCCCCCGTTGGCCAGACCGTGGAACCCATGCTGAATGAGCACAAAGCTTGTGTCGGCTGTCGTCACTACCACGGGCAAGCCTACAACGGGGTGATGTTTGTCTGTGGGATGCATCCCTATGGTTGGGATGATGAAACCTGCCCTGACTGGGAATCCACTTGGGGCGATGATCAATCGCGAGATTGTTTCTAAGATTTTAGGTTCTTCGAATCTGAAAACGGTTATATCAAATCCGGTTGAAGAACCCAAATATCGTTTGCACCCGCTGCAGCGCAGCGGGTGCAAACGATATTTGGGTTTTACGGTTGTTTAACCGGATTTGACATGAATCGCTACTCTGACAGTGGGTCTTCTTCATGTTGGAGGATTAACTGGAGATGGTTGTAGCGACTTGAGGGTGGGGATTCTCCGGCTTCCAGTTCGACTTGAGCCAAGTCATCTAGTAGCGTGAGCCAAGTGGTGTCACTGGGTTCGGCGATCGCCTCAGTCATGGCGTCGTACCAGAAGCCTTGCTCTGCCAGCTGTGTAGCCTCCATTGTTTCGTCCACCGTAGCGCTCTCGGGTGCAACAACATCCACAAAGGCTTCAATATCAATCGCACTAGACGGTAAGTTGGGGTCGCAGATGAGGAGCACTTGCCACAGGTATCGTTGCCCGGTTTGCAACGCCGGTTCGCTGGCAGGCAGTGTATGGCTCATGAGACGAAAGTTACTGGTCAATGGAGCGCTGTGTACCAACCGAAATTCACCGTTCGCTTCCAAGGCATACAGATTGAATTCGATAGGAAAGGGCTCTGTGTCTGGAATATACCAGGCAAAAGTGGGATGTGAAGACGTGGTTCTGCCAACGTGAACTTCGGGTGCCAGCGGCGTCAGCGGGGCCGAATTATTGGCGCTGCAACTACCCCGGATGCCACCTGAAGTAACGGGCCCTTGGGGACGCGAACAATTCTGACAGCTATAGCTAGCCAGCAGAAATGGTAAAGGATTGTCCAGGGTCAGTCCTGGCGATGCTACAGGCAATGTAGATAGCAGAATCCCGATCAATCCAGCCCAATAGTATTGAGGACGACGCAGGAGATAGCGGAAGAAGCTCTGAAGATGTGCCATAGGATATTTGAGATCTAAACACGTTTAAGCATACAGACCTTTCAATACATATTCCAGAACGAAACGGACGAAGTATCGTGCAGAAAACAGCCAACAAGTTTGCCGTTTTCTGCAAAGTATTTTGTTGAGAGTTTTCTAAGTTTTAAGACGCCTGATTGGATCGCTCAAATCTTGCACGATTGCCACAAAAATAGTCAGATCAGACGCGAAATAGCATTAAATTTAAAGCCGCTTCATTGAGGATAAGAACTGTTATTTTCAGCAAGTTTGTCTGCTTATTTAGGTTGATCAATCTGTCTAAATTCTGCCTTACCCTTTGCGGAAAAGATTCATGGATACTGCTATTGCCTCTTCTATATTGATTGATAAGACAGGCAAAAAGGAGATAAAAACTCCAGCCATCACCTGTTTTTAAGAACAAAACTTATGCAGGTTTGGCATAAGTTCTGAATGAATCCGTTGACTTCGTAGCTGCATCGTGGCTATCAAGTCAAAAAAATAAATTCTGAAGAAATGAGTTCTATTCTTATAGGGAGTAAGCTTAATCATGGCAGTTGTTGTTGGAAATAATGCGTCTAATCGGATTTTTGGAACGAATAACAGCGATCGCCTTGAAGGGTTAGGTGGCGACGACATTCTTGAAGGATTTGCAGGTAATGATGTGATCCTTGGTGGAGATGGAATTGACACCGCAGACTATCGCCGACTGGGTCGAGCGATGACACTTGGACGCGCAGGTACGGTTAACAAGAATGGCTTGGGTGTCGATCGCCTGGATGGTGTTGAGCGCGTTATTGGTGCTAGTGGCTTTGCCAACTGGATTAGTGGACAGGGGGATACGGGCAGCACGTCATTTGTCGTGAATTTGGCCACAAATCGTTTAACCGTGAATGGATTACCAGGAATTGGTAATTTCACCTTCACAGCCATCAATTTTTCCAATGTGTTTGGGACTCGCAATGGAGATGCGTTAACGGGAAATGGTGGCCGGAATATTCTGAATGGTGCTGCTGGAAATGACACGCTAACAGGCAGCGGCGGTAATGACACGCTTGTGGGTGGAACAGGTGTTGACCTGCTGGTGGGCACGGACAGTCGCTTCCGAGGCAATCAAGAAGTTGATCGCCTCGTTGGTGGTGCCAACCCGGATGGCTTTGTCCTGGGCGATCGCTTTGGTTCTTTCTATCGCAACGCTGGCTTTAACGACTTTGCTCAAATTGCTGACTTGAGGGCAAATGACTTGATTCAGTTAGGGGCAGGTGAAGTGTATCAAGCCGTGCGTGATTCGGCGGGTTTCAACCTATTTGTTCGGCGCGGTGGGCAGTTTGATTTTATTGCTGATGTAGTGACTAACGCATCGATTCGCCTTCCCAACGGGAACTTTAGCCTGGCATCGGGTCAAACGTTTGGCAACTTTGTCGGAGCCTAAGCTGCAAAGCCGCCGTTGCAGAATCTTTGAAGACATACCATCAGGGTGCTGATTTTACATGTCGTGATTCAAGCCTTGACTCTCAGAATATTGGCTTGCACAAAACCTAAAACTGAGTTAGAGAAGCCTCGCACTATGAGGCTTCTCTAAACTGTAATTCTTGTCTTATAGCAATCCGAAATCGAATGTGAAAAGTCGGGAGGGCATGTATTTGTTTAGCGTCGGGTCTTCGTTTTCTAACGCGAGAAGGATGCGCAAACAGATAGTGGGCTTATAGGGTTTAGGCGGAACGTTACCCCATCCACCGATTGATACCGTGTTGTCCCCTTGTGAC
>JADEXA010000049.1 GCA_015207365.1 Vacuolonema iberomarrocanum LEGE 07170 | reverse complement strand
CAAGCAAATTAGTCGTAGAGTGAAGATTTCAGGCGCTCAGTGGAAGGAGGAGAACCTGCCTCAAGTGCTGGCGCATCGGTGTGCTTATCTCAATGAATTAATCGGGGTGCAAAGGTGACATGCTCCCGATGAGACGTAACTTTACGCAGCTGTATGTGCATCTGATTTGGGCGACATGGGATCGATTACCGCTGATTGATTTAGATGTTCAGGAGCCAATCTACAGCGTAATTGCCTATGAGTGTAAGCAAATGGGATGCCATGTTGTTTCTATTGGCGGCATCAATAACCACGTACATTTGCTCGTTAGGTTTCCTGCGAATGTAGCGATCGCCACCCTTGTTAAGCAAATCAAAGGCAGTTCGTCTCACAGCATGACGCATCAAATCAAACCAAATTCGTTTTTCAAGTGGCAGGGAAGCTATGCTGCATTAACAGTTAATCCTCAGGAAATAGATGCTGTAGCTACCTATATCCACAGGCAAGCAGAACATCACGATCAACAAACTTGCCTGGGTTCTTGGGAATTACCGACCGGGGAGGAAATCCCGGCGATTAAAATCGCGGCTAGTCGAGCAAAGTCCGCCTACGCGGACTAAAGGCAACTCATGGTTATGAGAACCCGCGACGGCGGGTTTTGTTCTGATAGCCGCGGTTTCAACCGCCTGGTACTTACATAGTCTGGAATAACTCGTAGTTATACGAATTCAAGGTTTCTCAGGGAATTTACCGAAAATGTGTAAATGGCGATTGAAGCCACTAGCAAAGCGACAAAACGATCTTTGAATTACGACGTTCCAGAGGGAACTCTTGGGGTGTGTCACGCTTTTGATACACCGTAGTTGGAGGAGAAAAACAATGATGTTCCAGGCTTTTGGTAACGCGTTTGCGTGTAAACGGTTGATTCGGCGGGTAACGCAAATGGCGGCGACGATGGCGTTAGCTGTGAGTTTAGGGGTACCTGCATTGGCCTACCCGGCGCGAATTGTGGGAGAGATACCAGGTTCTCAGGTGAATGTGCGATCGGCTCCGTCGGTCAATGCGCCATCGCCAAGCTATGGATTGGTGGGCGATCGCGTCGAAGTCCTCAACGATACGCGGGGCGATGATGGCTTCACTTGGTACTATGTGCGCTTTCCGGCATCGGGCGTAGAAGGATGGATGCGAGGCGACTTTGTACAGTCGATCAATGACCCAAATCCCCCAGTGAGATGGTCACACACCTACATTTGCGGAGGGTATAGCATCACCCTGGAGGATTTGGGTAGAGAGTTTGCCTATCGTTCGCGGAGTAACAACGGCAATCTCGACCTGTACAGCGATAATCGAGAGAATACGGGCTATTCCTGGATTTACGCTTTCGAGAACAGCAACACAGTGTACGAGATAGAAGATGCCTGGCCCTCGGCTCAGTTCCCCGAAGGATTTGCCGAACTCCGCGTGTTTGAGAATGGTCAACCGATTTTGCGCCGCAGTTGCCGTAAGTAGCACCAGCGAGGATGAATGAAACAACGCATGTTGGATGTGTGGATTGATCTCACACATCCAACATGCGTTTGAGCATGACCTCTAAGATTTTTGCCACTTGAACCAGGCAAACCCAGTTCCACCAATGAGCACAATACCCAAGATAATCCAGGGAGTTGGGGTGTGGGGTACCGGGGAAAGGGCGGGGGGAGTCGCGACGGCGGTGGCTACAGGCTGCTGCTGGGTGACTTGCCAAATGGCGTTGTCGAACGCTTGTTTGATGGCGGGGTCGATAGCGGCGATCGCCCCTGCATCAATGGTTTCGGGATGCACGTCATACATCACAGCGAGGTAGGTCATGGTCGCGAGATATTGGCCTTCGGCGTTGAGGTGTGAGCCATCCTCATACAAAGCAAACACGCTGTTATAGCCAGCAATGTCTCCTTGCTTCATCTGCTGGTCGAGTTGATACATTACCTCGCCAATGGGTACGAGGATGGGATCGCGAATGCCTAGGTCGGCAGCTTGCACGGCTTGGGTCAAGCGTTCTAGATAGTCACGAGTTTCGAAGGTATCATCCCATTCTCCGGTATAGGTGCGCTCCCACAGGGCGGCATAGTCGGAATCTCCATCACTGCGACCGGGCCAACGCCCATGGATGAGTAACTGCACATCGGGATTTTGCTCCTGTGCCAGTTCTACATAGCGGGTGATGGCAGTGAGATCGCTATCGAGCTGGCGATCGTAGGGCTGTAGGCTAATAAAATCCCAGCTATGGTCGCCTAGGGCTTGGGGGTAGTAGCCATAGGGTGATTCTTCAAAGCCGGAGTCGGGATGATCCCAAATCCAGTCCAGCGGCGCACCGGGAATAACATGCCGACCCCAGGGTTGGGGTTCGTCCAGTTGGGTTTCGACAATATCGGCAAAGGTTTGATATTGAATGGTATCGGTGAGGCTATTGCCGATGTAGTAGATGGAGTCGGCGGCGACGTCTTGGGCGATCGCCCCACTGGTCAGGGTTATCAGCAAGGTCGTTGCCAAGCGTTTCGGCAAACGGCGATTGGGGGAAGACATGGCGCGATCGCAAAACATAAGCGTGTGGAGTGAGGGATGCGATCGCTGTTTTAGCATTCCAATGGCCCAACTGTCTTGGATACATGTGTGAACTGTGAATGAAGTTCCAGGTCATATACACCTCAATTTATGCTCGACAACGCTAGAGGTTGTGGGTTGGCTTGCAAAACCCGGCTTGGGGGCGCGTCGCCCCCCAAACCCCCTGACTGGAGGAACGAAGCTCGTTCCCCCAGACCCCCTTCAGCAAGGTGCTTTGTATTAGCGGCGTTAAGCCGCTTCGCATCTGAGGAAACCATCTGGTTGCCGGCAGATCCTATAGCGGTGTGCAACCGCATTAAGCACAGTAACGGTTGTGTGGGGCGCGGCGCGCCCCACACAACCGTACTTAACTAACGCGCATAGCGCTATAATTCTTCTACCTCGAATCTGGGTTGACCCTCTTCTTTGCTCGCCTTAACAAGAAAGCACCTCAAAAGTCCCCCTTGTTAAGGGGGATTTAGGGGGATCGAGCAGGGATTGCAGGCCATGCTGAGGGCTATACAAGACCAATTCTAGGGTTCGTCGGGAATGACGAGATCGACCCAGACAAGGCGATGGTCGGAGCTGACGACGTCTCTGCCTTGCCCGACAAGATAAACGAGGGGATCGTTTTCGGTGGGCCAGAAAACGCCTGAGTCCAGGATGTCTAGAGTGTTGGAAGGGAGCACATAGTCGAGGCGCAAGCCACCTACGGGGGTGGGGGCGGTGTCTAGGGCGGCGGGGCCGATGTGGGGATCGGCTGTGCCGAAGCGGAGAGCCCCGATGCTACTAGGGCTGACATTGCGGTTGATACGGGGATGATCGAGGAGTTGGGCGATCGCCCCTGGGTAGGCATCACCATCGCGGGGATCGGCATTCAAATCCCCCAGTACGACAAAGTGAGCATTTGCAGGGAGCCCGCCTGTATTGCCCGCATCGTCGTAGAGATAGCCCGCCTCTTGAGGAGAGAGGTAATCAGCCCAGAGCCTGAGTTCGTCGTGGTTGCGGCGTCCGTTTCGGTCTTCTTCGCCGTCAAAAATGGGGGGTGTGGGATGACTGGCCAGCAGGTGCAAAGTGGTGCCATTTACATCGACTGGAATATCGGCATGGTTTTTGGAGGAGAGCCGGAAGATGGCCAACGCTTCTTCGGAATACCAAGGTTCGCCTGTTGTTGGATTGCTAGGGAGTAATGCCCCCGGCATGTCGCGCCAGCGGAAGGTTTGGAAGGTACGGATGTTGTCTTGGTCAATGGGATAGCGCGAGAGTAGCACCATGCCGTACTGTCCGGGGAAGAAGCCGAAGCCAAAGCTGTCACCCCCATAGGCGCGATCGCCCGGCGTCATGGTCACGGCACCATCATTATCAAAGTCCTGTCCGGAGGGTAGCCCTGTGTTGGTAGGTGGCAGATAGACATAGGGATAAGAGAGGGGCTCAGCACCATTCTGTGATACGTCCAAGTAGTTTTCCTGAAAGAGCTGAATCCCTTCGCCTGTGGGATCATAGTCAAACTCTTGCAGCAGCAGGATATCGGGACGGGTGCGCTGGATGATTTCGGCAACCGCTCGGATCTGGGGATCATCGGGCGATCGCAAATCCTGAATCAGTTGACCTTCGGAGGGTCGGTTCAGGTAGGCATTAAAGGTCGCCACTCGTAGGGTTGTGGCGATCGCGCCCTGGGGAAATGCCCACAGGATTAGAGACAGTGTAGTGAATGCGATCTGACGCAGCATAGTTCAATGGAAAAAATGGCAGATAACAACCGCTAGTTGCTTCAGTGTCTCACGGAGCGATTTGGGAAAGCGTTTAAAGTTTCTGGGATGGAACACCCAAATTGGGATTGAACATCTCAACATGGATGCCACTTCACCCATTGAACAAGGCGAATCAACATCCTGAACCATGCTGTTGAAGCGGCGATCGCTGATAGGGCTTCGAATCACAAAAAGCGCGATCGCAGTCTATTACTGATACCCTGGGATCACAAAATTACACCAGAGAAACCTGCTCTAGTACGCATATTAATGACTAAAAAGATCGAAAAGGACGCGCTGATCCTGGACAATTCATAATCATTTCTGGTGATGAAGCCGACATGGTGATGTTAAGTGTGAGACAACATCTGAGACACCAGACTATCGCAGCATTAGGGAGCGCTTTGGGTCAGTAACGAAGTAGAAATCCGTTAGAAACCGACAACAATAAAGCGGGGTTTCTTGATAGTTTTCCTGGCTTCTATAGGAAACCGAAGATTCTCATACTCCTTACCTTCTGTAACCAAACTTCAGCTGCGGAATTCTTTGTCAAGCAGAGCATCTGAAAGCTTATTGTCGGTCAAAGCATGGCTGTGTGGGCAATAGCAACCCTCCAGCGATAGTTCCTCCGGCTTTCCATTCCTGGTATGCTATCTGAAAAGGTTCATCAAATTAATAAGAAGTTCTGCAAAACTTAACAGGATCTATATAATTAAGCCTGAGAAGCTAATCGGCCTAGCATCTCATCCCGCCCAGTCGCCATCCTCTCCCACGGGGGATGTTGGATCCCATAAGCAGTGGTAGAGATGTGAACGTCGAGGAGGTAAGTCATTATGTCAGAGTCCACAGGGTTGTACATTCTGCTCGTTAGTGTTCACGGGTTGATTCGAGGGGAAAATCTGGAACTAGGCCGCGACGCTGATACAGGCGGGCAAACCAAGTATGTCGTTGAACTCGCGCGTGCCCTCGCCAAAAATCCCCAAGTCGCACGGGTTGATCTAGTAACTCGCCTGGTCAGTGATCCCAAAGTTAATAGTGACTATGCTCAACCCATCGAACCTTTATCCGACAAAGCGCAAATTATTCGTCTTCCCTGTGGCCCCCGTCGCTATCTCCGCAAAGAGGTTCTGTGGCCCCACCTCGATAGTTTTGCCGACGAGCTGATTCGCCATGTTCGCCAGGTGGGGCAAGTGCCCGACGTGATTCACTCCCACTATGCCGATGCGGGTTATGTCGGATGTCGGGTCGCCGGATGGTTGGGCATTCCCCTGGTGCATACGGGGCATTCCCTGGGGCGTGTGAAGCGCGATCGCCTACTGGAGCAAGGCACCAAGCCAGAAACCATTGAGGATCACTTCCACATCAGCACCCGTATTGAGGCCGAAGAGAAAACCCTGGCCAGCGCATCGCTGATTATTGCCAGCACCCGCCAGGAAGTCACCGATCAATACGGCATTTACGATCAATACCAGCCCGATCGCATGGTGGTTATTCCTCCCGGCGTGACCCTGGAACAGTTCTATCCGGCGGGAGCAGATTGGCAATTTCCACCGATTTACAAAGACTTGCAGCGCTTTTTGCACGAACCCGAAAAGCCCATCATCATGGCGCTCTCTCGTCCGGCGGTGCGGAAAAATGTCAGCGCTCTGGTTAAAGCCTATGGAGAAGATCCAGAGCTACAAAAGCTGGCCAATCTGGTTCTGGTTTTGGGCAACCGAGACAACATTGGCACGATGGAGTCTGGCCCACGTCGGGTCATGAACGAGATTTTGCAGCTAATCGATCGCTACGACCTCTATGGCAAGGTCGCCTATCCGAAGCACCACCAATCAGATGAAGTTCCCGAACTCTATCGCCTGGTGGCCAAGAACCGAGGCGTGTTCATCAACCCGGCTCTCACTGAACCCTTTGGCCTGACGCTGATTGAAGCCACCGCCTGTGGGGCACCGATTGTCGCAACCGCCGATGGTGGCCCTCGGGATATCCTGGCCGCTTGCCATAATGGGCAGTTGATTGATCCCCTCGATATTTCCGACATTCAAGCAGCTCTACGCAAAGCGCTAACCGACGACGCCCAGTGGCAGGAGTGGTCGCAAAACGGCCTAGACAATGTACGCCATCACTTTTCTTGGTCGAGCCATGTCGATCGCTATCTAGAGCAAGTTCACCAGCTACCCAAACGCCGGGTACAGTCGTCCCTCAGCTACCTCCCAATGGCACCTGTCGCTCGCCTGCAAGAGGAATGGAACCTGCCTGCGGCCAATCGCCTGATGACTGCCGATCGCTATCTGGTCTGCGAAATCGACGATACGTTGCTGGGCGATCGCGATGCGCTGCACCAACTTATCGAGCGGCTGAACCAACAGGGACAAAGCACCGGAATTGGCATTGCAACGGGGCGATCGCTCCAGAGTGTGCTATCGATGCTGGAAGAATGGCACTTCCCCATGCCCGATGCGCTGATCACCTCCAACGGCAGCGAGATCTACTATGGCCCCCAGGTCGTCCTCGACCCCAACTGGGAGCGCCACATTCACCATCGCTGGCAAGCCGGAGCCATTCGCGCCGCCATGCAAGAGCTACCGGGCATTGAGCTGCAACCCCCTGAATCCCAGGGCAAGTTTAAAATCTCCTACTTCATTGATGAAGAAAAGGCTCCTAGCTTCGATGAAATCATGCGCCAACTGCGCCGCAAACGCCTGCATGTGAATGCGAGCTACAGTCACAACATGTACCTGGATCTCCTGCCTATCCGTGCCTCGAAGGGCAATGCCATTCGCTATTGCGCCTGGAAATGGAACCTGCCCATCGATCGCTTCCTAGTCGCCGGGGCATCGGGCAACGACGAGTCGATGCTAACGGGTAACACCATGGCCGTCGTCGTCGGCAACTACAGCCCTGAAGTCGAAAAGCTGCATGGCTATCCCCAGGTCTACTTCGCCGAAGGGGAATACTCCTGGGGCATCCTCGAAGCGCTGGATCACTACGACTTCTTCGGTAGCCTCAAGCCTGCCATGCAACTAGAACCTGTGGCGGTTTAATCCGCATCGGCTTCATGGGTTCTCGCCGCAAAGACCTAATTTGCCTCCAGGTCGAGCTGTGGAAATGTGGGCGATCGCAGTTTATCGGTTCTCCGAAAGCGCTGCGATGTTCACAACGGCTATGAAGATGTGGGATAAAGCTCTTTGATATGCTCTTTGCATAGCCACAGCACATCCCCTTCAGGCGTAACCGTCCGAGTCAGCCCACCCCACACTTTGTCAGGATCTTTGCGCTTGAGAAACTCGTGGAGCGTTCGCATGGCTACACCGTTAGACTTGCAGGTTGCTGCTCGTACTGTTTTGGGCAGATGAGAGCTGGTGCTTTGCATAAGGAATACTTTTAGTAGATGGGGTTAGGCGAACTTGAACTCAGATTTGAGGTGAATGCAGGATTTGTTTCTACGCATTAGGTTCAGTCAGTGAGTGTTTACTATAAACTCAGGCTGAGCGAACGGTGTGATTGAGTATGGAGCAGCGGAGTGCGGCGCATTTGGTGAATGATGCCCCTGTGGCAGAGGCCGGGTGGGGTGTTGGGGTTGGGAGAGAGTCGCTACTAGGGCAATGGGGCTGGCATTGTCAGCTTGCGGATAGTCAGCTTGCGCCGATCATCGCCGCAACGCAACCACCAACCTGGGATGCGGCTCAACAGATCGGCATTTGGGGCGATGGGTGGCTCAGTAATGCGGCATCCTTGCGGCAGCGGCTTGCGGTAGCTGGGGTGCAAGTCGCTGACAATTCGCATTTGCACCTCATTGCGGCGCTATGGCAGCGCTGGGGTTGTGAGTGTTTGCCCTGGCTAGAGGGGATGTTTGCGCTGGTGATTTGGGAGCGATCGCCGGGGCGAGTCTGGTTAGTGCGCGATCGCTCTGGCACCCAAACCCTCTATTACCTAGAGGCTGGGGGCACGTTGCGCATTGCGCGTCGATTGCGAGATCTGGCTCCCTGGCACTCCCATGAGCTGGATGCGATCGCCCTGCGCGACTATCTCTGCTGTGCCTTTGTGCCGGGAGAGCGCACCCTCTGGAAAGATGTGCGCGAGTTGCGTCCGGCCACAGCGCTGTGCTGGTCAGTCGATGTGTCAACCGGGTTGGCAGAGAAAACCTCGCATTTCTATTCGCCGTTGCGTGAGCGCATTGTTGGAGAAGAGCAGCCTTTGGAGTGGCATGGGCGGCGGTTGCGATCGCTCCTCGACCAAGTTGTGCAGGAGTACCTCCCTGCAGGCGAACCCGTCGGCGTGTATTTGTCCGGGGGGCTCGATTCCAGTTCCATCACCGCGCTGGCCGCGAAGTGGCACGATCGCCCCGTCCACACCTACTCCATCCACTTTGGAGCTGACTGCCCCAACGAGCTGGAGTTTTCTGAACAGGTAGCGCGGCATTGTCAAACCGCTCATCATGTCCTGGAAATTCCGCCAGACCTGCTCTGGAGTCGCCTGCAAGAAACCCTCGCTTGCCTGGATGACCCCATTGGCGACCCGCTGACGGTGCCCAACCTGCTGCTTGGCTATCTGGCGCGGGAAACCGCATCGGTTATTCTCAACGGCGAAGGGGGCGACCCTTGCTTTGGAGGGCCAAAGAATCAACCCATGCTGCTCAACCAGCTCTATCGCGGGCAAGACGCCGCCGCAGAAAACGCGGATTCCCTGGCCGTCTATCTCGCTTCGTTCCACAAATGCGCCATTGACCTGCCCCGTTTACTGAAACCTGCGGTGTGGGAGCAAGTGAAAGAGGCTCCGTCAGTATTTACAGCGGATTTGCAATCGGATATGGCCTATTTGAACCGTTTGATGGCATTGAACATCAAGTTCAAGGGAGCCGACCACATCCTCACGAAGGTCAACAATCTCACCCGTGCGGCGGGGGTGGAGGGGCGATCGCCTCTGTTCGATCAGCGCGTTGTTGAAATGAGCATGGAAATCCCACCTGTCCACAAGCTCTCTGGAGCCGTTGAAAAAGCTGTGTTGAAGCAAGCCGTGGCCGATCTCCTGCCCGCTGCCATCATCAACCGTCCCAAGAGCGGCATGATGGTGCCCGTCCACCGCTGGTTCCGCCAGTCCTGGCAGCGCAGGGCAAAGCAGATTTTGCTGCGGAGAAACGCGGCGATCGCCCCCTATCTCAACCAATCGCTGTTGCGCGACTGGCTCAACTATCGTGGAGATATATGGGGCCGCTATGGCGTTAAGCTCTGGCTCGTGTTGAGTTTAGAGCTGTGGCTACAGGCCAACCGAAAATAGGAGCCGTAAACTGTAAACGCCTATGCCTAGAAATCCTGTGCGATGGTTAGTGGCAATCCTATTGATCAACATCCTGGCGGGTATCATCATCTTTCGCTATGGCTTGGGATTGGACTTTTTGGATGCCACCTATTTTGTGATTACCATCGTCACTACCATTGGCTTTGGAGATTTCAATTTGGCTGATGCACCAACGGCCATCAAAATTTATGGCATTTATTTGATGGTTTCGGGAGCTGGGGGCTATGCCCTGGGCTTCAGTTTGGTGGTCGATAGCATGATTAAGTCGCGGCTGTTAGAACTGACAGGAAGGAAGGGGTATCGCATGAACGACCATGTGATTTTATGTGGCTTTGGGAAACTAGGCCCCAAAATTTTAGACAATTTGTTGCAACTGGGCGATGAGGTATTGGTGATCGATCGCGGAGATACCGAGGAACATTTAGCCAATCTTCGGAACCGCAAAATTCCCTATCTCCTTGGGGATATGCGCCAACAAGAACTGCTAGAAAAAGCATCGTTGCGATCGTGCAAATCCATCATTTTTGGAACCGATGATGACCTAGCCAACTTGGAAGCTGCCCTCATGGCGCGAGAAATGGCTCCCACTATTCGCATTGTGGTGCGCATGTATGATCAGAACTTGGCAGAGCGGGTGGAGAAGAGTTTCGATATTCAATCGGTGCTATCTAGCTCTACCGTAGGTGCGCCCTTTTTTGCCCAAGCTGCCCATTCCGAAGAGTTGATTGATATTACCCCCATTGATGAGGAAATCTTCTTAACCTGCGAACTGAAAATTGAACAAGGGAGTCCCTTAGATGGAATGGCGATCGCCGATCTCCAACGGCAAATCAAACTCGCTGTTTTGGTACATCAACCCGCTCCGAAGCCACTCACTTCTTCTCATCAAAACTGGGTGGAATATCCTAACTCCAACATATTATTGAAAGCGGGCGATCGGATCACCGTTTCTATCAATTCAAAACAATGGAAGCAGCTTAGAATTCTCTGTCTGTAAGTAGTATCAAAATGGATTCTAGCGTTGGGTTTCGCTTTGCTCAACACCAACCTATAGCGGTGTGCAACCGCATTAAGCACAGCAACGGTTGTGTGGGGCGCGGCGCGCCCCACACAACCGTACTTAACTAACGCGCATAGCGCTATACGTCGCTGGCTGACTGAAAAAACTTTGAGTTGTGTGGCGGTTAAAACCGCTGCGACACAAGCAAAACTCCCCTACGCGAGTTAGGAGGAGTCCGCGCAGGCGGACTTTGTAAGGATAGATGCGGTTTCAACCGCCAGTTTCGATTTATCTGATGTACGGCCACCTGTTTATTAACCAAAGCTATCCGTTGACAGAAACATCCCATCATCTCCATCCCAGCTTGATAGCCCATCGGCATCGGCACCCACCCCCAGCGAAATGCCGATACGGATCACTTGCAACAGCTTTTGAGGGCCGAAGGCTTCCAGTTCCACAAACTTCCCCGCAGCCAGCCAGCGCAACTCTTCTGGAGAAAGCTTCTGGCGTACATCCGCCGGGAGGAGCTTGGCTTCTAGAGCCATGTCGCGTGAGGTGTAAACTGCAAACTTGCCCTGGGCCAGAATCTGTCGCGGCAACAAGCCCAAATCAATCACTTTGACGGTTTGCCCCTGAAACCATTGGGGGTCATTGGTGAGTTGTTGCACCATGGCAATGCCCTTGGGACTGGCATCGTGCAACGCATAGACCGTGAGGTCGGGGTTGCGGCGCAGCATTGCCATGACGGTGCTGAAGATGTTCCGGGGATAGCCTGTAATACTTAGGATTGCTGCGTTGTGCTCCAGATGAAGGTTGTTGGCAATTAGCATCTGGGCGATGGCAGCAGACTCAACGACAATCAGGCGATCGAAGCTGTAGGACGACACATCGGGGTTGATGACGGCAGCTTCGCCACCACTGGGAGCAGGCAGCAATCGTGCCAGTTCTCCATTAACACTTGTCCAGCGCTGTACCCAATCTCGAAACTGCTGGCGATCGACATAGGGAACTTCTGTGGTTTTGCCCAACCGAGACTTTTGCAGATAGCCAAGGATGATCGCCCCCATGCCCAAAATGACATTGGTCGAAAAGCCTAGAAAGACAGCGACCGTTCTCGCTCCACCGAAAAAGCTGGCGATCGCAGTCAGACCAATTGCGGCAGCCCCAATCAGTTGTAAACCCGATGCAGTATTGCGGCGTTGATGAACACTGGAACGCTTTCTGGAATAGGTATTTAATGCGTTGAGGATAGCGAGCAGGGTAAAGACGGTGATCGAAGCTAGCCAACCTAAAATCAACCCGTATCTCCCAATTTCACTGTTTACCAGAACAAAGGCCAATCCAAAGATAGGAATCAGGAATAATACTAAACATCCAACGGCGGATGTCGTTGTTGCTTTGCGTTTCAGGCGACGATTGAGGAAGTGGTAGAACTGATTTGGCGTGAAGTAGAGCGTATTTTCGGCAGAGATATCGGCGATCGCCTTCTGAAAAAAGACATCGGTAAACTTGACCGGAGCCCTCATACTGGTTGGCTCAAACACAAAAGGATGCTGACAGTTCGAACAGCGCCCGTTGTGTTCGGTTCGGTCTTTCAAATTGTTATCCGTACCACAGGCAATACATTTCATTCGTTGCACTCCTTACGGATAGGAAACAAGGGGGACGTTGAGTCTGCTCCCTTTTTAAGGGGGGTTGAGGTTTTAAGGGGGGTTGAGGTGTTCCAAACCTGGATTTGACGCATTCGTTCCATCACATCCCCATTCCACCATTCATTTCTCCATCGGTAGTTATAAAAATTGCAAAGAATTGCGGCTACTCGTTCAACACTTGGTGATTGAGCAAAACGCCGTAATCTTCCCGCTGGCGAATCAAACGGGGGCGATCGCCCTCCAGCAAGACTTCAGCCGGACGGGGACGATGGAGGAAATGCGACGACATGGCATAGCCATAGGCTCCCACATCGAGAATCGCTAGGAGGTCACCCTCCTTCAGGGCAGGCAGGGAGAGGGAGCGCCCCAGGTAATCGCGAGAGTAGGTTGTGTTGCCGCAAACATCGGTGGTGTAGCGGGGTTGCTCGGGACAGTCCCAGGAGACAATTTCACGATAGCCGCCATGTACCGAGGGCACGGAGAGGTTGGCAATGGTGGTATCGACTCCGATGATTTGGCGATCTTCCTGCCACTTCACAGAGACAACGCGGGTGAGGAGGAAGGCCGATCCCGCGATCGCCGCTCGCCCCGGTTCAATCATCAGCTCGATAGGGCGCGGCAGTTGTTCCAGTTGCGTCGATAATGCCTGCCCAAACTGAGGCCAGTCAAACGCTGCGCCGCCTTTGCGATAGGGATAACCAAAGCCGCCACCAAAGTCGAGATAGCGCCAGTCTGGGAGGTTTTGCGCCGTGGCAATGACTTGCTCCATTACCTGGGTAAAAGCCTGGGTTGCGTTCGTTCCGGTGCCTCGATAGAAGTGCAGTCCAGTAATCTGGAGTCCGAAGGATTGGGCGATCGCCACAGCGTCAGCAAACTCGCTGGGATGCACTCCAATCCGGCTGTCTCCGGTGATCTCCGGCTGGTTCAGTCGCAAACCCAACCGCAAAGCGGGAGCCTCCGGTCGCTCCGCCCAGACCTCACCCAGTTGCCGCACCTGCGCCACACTATCCAAGTTCAGTGTGGTCACGCCCCAATCCAGCACCTGCACTATGTCTGCCCGATTCAAGTTGCTGCCGCTATAGACAATTTGCGCCGGATCAAACCCAGCATGGAGCCCCAGAAAAATGTCGCCGGGGGTGTTGGCATGGAGTCCCCAACCTGCCTGCTGAAAGCGCTGCAGCAAATTAACGTTGCCGTTGGTGACGCTAGCGAAATGGAACTGAGTGCGGGGATAGGGAACGGACTGGGTGATGTGCTGGATGGTGTGCTGGAGGCGATCGCCCTGATACACATACAGCGGTGTGCCCCAGGTTGTTGCTAGCGATTCGGCATGCGATCGCTGAATCGGCAAATGTTCCAGGTCATGTTTTAAGGATGTTTCAAACGAGGATTCATGGCTCGGTGCAGGTCGTATCGTTTCAGAAATCATAATGGTCTTCAAGAAACGTCAACAAAACTATTTTGCTTGAAGATTACCTCAGCTATCGTTCAACACTTCGCGCCGCAGGAAGTCCCAAACTCCATAGGGGAGCCAGAAGGGATGGTCAAATGCATGTCTGGTGGGGCGATCGCCCAGCACTTCGGCGCGCCACATTTGCCACATTACCAGCAGCCAGAGGATTTCGCCCATGCGCCGTCCCTGGAGGTTGCCCAACTGTCGCTTGACTACCCGTAGCGGTAGCTGGGGATGCCATAGCCCCTCACGCCGCAGAGTCGCCGGATTGAGCCAGCGCCCCAGGTCGTGCCACAAGCCACCGAAGCACCATGTCGTTAGGGGAACGCCCATGCCCCGCTTCTCCCGCCACACCACCTCCGGCGGCAACCATCCTTCCACAGCGCGCTTGAGGATATATTTTTCGCACGACCCCTGGAGTTGCAACGACCCCGCCAACCGAAAGGCCCATTGACTGAGGGCAATATCACAAAAGGGCGATCGCACCTGCAAGTCATGAGCCCAAGCCAAAGCCGTGGCGCGGGGTTGGATATTTTGTGCCCCCTTCAGCATCAGCGTAGCTCGGCGCATCTGGTGCAAAAAGTCCTGGCAATCGTCAGAAGAAAGGGCATCATCCAGCCAGCCTAGGGAATTGCAGGACTCGATTTGGGGCCATAGGTCGGGCGCAAATGCCTGTCGCTCGTAGCCATAGAGCCGATGGAACGTACGGAGATAATGCTGGGACAAGTCCGTGCCACCCTGCGGTTGGGTGGCGTGATAAATCCCGGCTGCAATCAGCGGTTTGTTCGTCCACCCGGCAAAAAGCTGATCGCCATTTTCCCCATTAAAAATCACATCCACATCCGCCGCTGCCCGCTGGTTCAACAGATAAAACGGCACCGTAACCCCATCGCCAAAGGGCTGGTCAAGGGCTTGAGCGGTAGCGGCGATCGCCCGTCGTACTTGCCGGGGTGCAACCGGAATCGAGGTCAAGGGAATTCGCAGAAAGTCCGCCACCTGTTGCGCATAGGGAAGCTCCGACTCTTTCACCTCGCCCAAGTCCAAGGTATAGGCTTGCACCTCCACCCCCGCCTGCACCAGCAACGCCGCCACAATGGACGAGTCTAGCCCCCCCGACAGCAATACGCCGACCTTGCCGCCAGGGAGATGGGATAACTGCCGCTGGATAGCGCTCTGGAGTAGGGTGTGGAGTTGGGCGATCGCCTCGCCTTCCTCCGTAATCTGGTCTGCCGCTTGTTGCCATTGCCAGTAGCGACGGGATGCTGTTCGCCAGTCCCCCGCCGCCGTCTTCTGCCAGCACATCTCCGTGGCAGCAGGCACAGCATGAATTCCAGCGATGGGGGTCCAAGGCGTCGGCACGTAGGAACAGCCCGCGTAGCCATACAGTCCCGGCACCGAAATCTCTGGCCTCTGTTCCTGCAGCGCCACCAGCCAACGCAATTGGGTGGAAAACCACAGAATTTCCTCGCGCACCATCCAGAACAGGGGCACGCGCCCAAACGGATCGCGTCCCAACGTCAGCCGTTCCCCCAAGCGAATCCAGG
This sequence comes from Vacuolonema iberomarrocanum LEGE 07170, assembly GCA_015207365.1. Classification (GTDB taxonomy): domain Bacteria; phylum Cyanobacteriota; class Cyanobacteriia; order Elainellales; family Elainellaceae; genus Vacuolonema; species Vacuolonema iberomarrocanum. The sequence continues at coordinate 40,408 of JADEXA010000049.1, read as the reverse complement.
CATCTGGCACAGGCATCCCCGGTTCCAGCTCGCAGGTGAGACCGCCCGATGCCGATAGGGCGATCGCCGGATTTTCGGCAAACTCGCCTTGATTCCCACATTTCTCCCAAAAATCAGGCTGGGCTGGGCAGAGAAAGCCACTCACGATCGCTCCTTCTCTCCCAGACCGCACCACAGAAGTTTTCTGCGGGAATGCCAAGCCCAAACGCTCCAGTGCTACACAAACTTTGTGCCGCACTGCATTTGGTTCACCCACACCCCAAAACCCCAACCCATGCTGCGATAGGGGAATCGTTTCAGAGAGGAACGGTGCGATCGCCTTCACCGTTTGTTGGTCACAATTGTCTGGCCCAGGCAATGCTGCCATCTTGCGCCCCGGTCGATTAATCTAGCCGTTTCGCTCCAAAGATTAGCGCACCTCAAAGGTTTCGTCGCTGAGGATGCGATCGCCCAACTGCATCCGCACCGTCCAGGTACCCCCCGGCGATGCCGTCCCAAACTGATGGCGGCAGTAGGTGTTCCAGGTCGGTGTCGTAATGCGGCGTGTCTGATAGCGATTTTCTCGCAGGATGTCTCCCGTGGGCGCTTCCCACTGGCAGGACAATGACAACCGTTGATCGACCGGGGCATTCGACAACGTGACCCGATAGACGATCTCCGGGCTGGCTTGACGATTAACCTGGGTGAGCGACCCTCCATCATCGTCGGTAAAGGTGAGACGATCTTGCACAGTGGAAAGCTGGGCGATCGCCCGCCCATAGCGCCACTGATCAACAGCAAAATATCCCATGATGGCGAAGATTGCTAGAGCGATCGTCAGGGCGATCATCGTCGTTCGTCGGCGTTGCACAGCTAGCGCTTCCCGCCGCTGCAACTGCACCATCGCCTCATCCAGCAAATCCGGCGACAGGTTGAGATCGATCAGCACCTGCTCCACCTGCGCCCGATCCATCTCCTGCCGATCGGCGATGCGGCTCGCTTCGGCAACGATTTTAGACAACTGTTCCTGGGTCAGACGGTCATTCATCGTCAGTAACTCCCCTGTGCAAAAACTGAGACCTCAGCCATCTATCCATCACTACAAAGTCTGATTCTTGTATAACGTAGAAAAAATCCGCGTATGCCTGTCAATCTTGAGACAATGCTTCAACAATATGCCTGAAAGCCCTTTCGAAACGCGGCTTTGCTAGGTCGAATGAGGAAACCTGCCAATCAGGAATCATGGGCTGATCCAATTGGTTCTCCTCCAAGTAAACGGGATAGCGTACCTCAATTTGTAGCGCCTCAACATTCGGTAGATTGCCGTAATGCCGCGTGATGTATCCCCCATTAAAAACTTTGTTTCGCACAACTCCGAAGCCTTCCGCCGCAAACGCTTTATCCACGATATCCACGAGCGAATCCGAGCAGCTTTTGCCATTGGCATTCCCCAAACAAATATCATCAGTGATAGGGCCATAGAAGCTATGGAGATCGAACAGGTAAACCTTTTGGAATTTCTCGACCAGCCGATTGAGTTGATCCGCTAGCTCAGCGTGATAGGGCCGATAAAAATCCTCCAGCCGTTGCTCAATCTCTTCAGACGAGGGCGAAGTCTCGTATAGAGGCACATTGAAGGCGGTTTTCTCGGCCACTACAGTGCTCCAAAAATTGCCAAAGTATGGGAGTTTGAGCGATCGATTCAAATCCACCACATAACGGCTATGGGTCGCCTGCAACATCGTGATGCCCAGCTCCGGCAAAAAATCGTAGAGCTGATCCAAATGCCAGTCCTGATGGGGTAAGAAAGCCTGGTGATCGGCTCCAAGCTGCTGGCGCATAGTTCCAGGAACAAAAAGACCACTATGAGGAAGATTCGCCAGAATCGGCAGCGTTCCAGTGGTCGGTTGTTTTAGCCAGAAAATTGGAGGCATATCTACCCTATTTATCCTTGTTAGGACTTACGTATTTTGTTGATGGTGTGGCCGCAGCACGGTCACATCATCAACGAATTCAATCAGGACGATGCAAGTTTTGCGTAAGTCCTGATTGTTACACTGTCCTATCAAATCTGGTTGCAGAGACCAACTATCGTTTGCGTCCGCTGCTTTGTAGCAGGCGCAAACGATAGTTGACTTTTACGGCGATTTAATCGGATGTGATATCAAACCCTAGACAACCCTGAGGTCTACGCGTAACACTTGCTTGCAAACCGTTGAAACGGTGTTTCATACCCTGGCCAAATATAAATATGAACAAGCTCACCCTCAGAATCATCGGTATTGTCCTGCTCGTAGCTCTGGTGGCACTCCCTATCATTTTGCTCAATCGATTTGGGCTCAACGAGGAAACCATTCGAGCCTATGTCGAACGGCTGGGAATCTGGGCACCGCTAGGATTATTTGTGTTGCGCTTTACAAGCGTTGTCATTCCAGCACTGCCATCTGAGGCGTACTCGATCTTGGCTGGGGGATTGCTGGGGTTTGGTCAGGGGCTGATCGTGGTGTGTCTGTCGGATCTACTCTCTTGTTCGCTTAGCTTTTGGCTAGCTTCAACCTATGGGCGAGAAGGGGTGCAGCGACTGGTGGGCGATCGCTTTATGTACCGAGTCGATCGCTTTGCCCAAAAGCACCTGGAACAGAATTTTTTCCTGATGGTGGCCTTTTTGATGACCGGATTCTTCGATTTCGTGGCCTATGGCATCGGCATTTCCCGAGCCCCTTGGCGCAAGTTTCTACCTGCTTTGATTCTCAGCATTGCGATTTCTAACCCTCCCGTCGTCGCGATAGGAGCCGGGATTTTGGCAGGGCGGGGGCAAGTATTTCTCGTCGTGTTTGCGGTGCTGGGGGTCTTTGGCCTGGCCCTATTAACGGGATGGCTACAGCGACGGGCAAGCTAATATAGCGCTATTTATTTGAGTGAACCCAATAATAGTTTGAAAGCCAAAAAGCCGCCCTTACTTCATGGGATTTGGAGCTTTGTAAGGCCACAAAACACATTAATTTATATTGATCAAAATAGCTCCCATGATACTCCTTGAGATAATAGAGCCACCCATAAAATCATGAGGTGGTTGTTCATGGATTACTTCAATCTAGGGCGCTATTCTCGGGCTATCACAACACCTTCACCGTCAGCCCAACTCTGGTTTGACCGAGGTCTGATCTGGATCTATGCCTATAACCACGAAGAGGCGATCGCTTGCTTTCAAAAAGCCTTAAAAGATGACCCTAAATGCGCCATGGCTCACTGGGGAATCGCTTACGCCATCGGGCCAAATTACAACAAACCCTGGGAAGCATTTGAAGAAGAGGAAAAGCCCGATGCTGTCGAAGTCGCAAAGAAATCAATAAACCAAGCAGCTGCCCTTAAAGATAAAGGGACACCTATTGAGCAAGCGCTCATTGAAGCTATCTCTCATCGATATCCAGAAAATCCAGCGGCTGAAGATTTTGCTCCCTGGAACGATGCCTACGCGGATGCCATGCGTAAGGTTTATCAGACATTTCCCAAGGATCTTGATGTCTGCTGCTTGTTTGCCGAGGCACTGATGAATAGAACCCCTTGGCAGCTATGGGATCTGCCCTCGGGGCAACCGGCTCCAGGGGCGAGTACGCTCGAAGCCCTGACCGTTCTTGAAACGGCTTTTGAGCAGTTAGAGGGGGCATGGGAACATCCGGGACTGCTGCATATGTACATTCATCTTGTGGAGATGTCGCCCCATCCCGAACATGCGCTGCGTCAGGGCGATCGCCTCACCACTCTAGTTCCCGATGCGGGACATCTCTTACATATGGCGACCCACATTGATGTGCTCTGTGGCGATTACGTGAATGTTGTGTCTCGCAATCAAAGAGCGACGCAAGCAGATCGAAAGTTTGTCGAGCAAGTCGGAGCTGATAACTTTTACACTCTCTATCGCCTTCACAACTACCACTTCACGATTTACGGCGCGATGTTCTTAGGGCAACCCACTGTGGCGTTAGCGACATCCGACGAACTGATGGCTGCCTTACCCGAGGACTTTTTGCGTCCGATGGCTGACTGGTTTGAAGGCTTTTTACCGATGAAGCAACATGCCCTCATTCGCTTCGGCTTATGGGAAGACATTCTGGCTCAGCCCCTTCCTGGGGATGCTGAGTTGTATTGTGTGACCACGGCGATGATGCGTTACTCGCGCACGGTCGCTCTCGCGAATCTGAGACGACATGCCGAGGCAGACGCCGAACGAACGCGCTTCGATGAGGCGTATCAGCGAGTTCCAGAGACCAGAATGATCTTTAATAACACCTGTCGAGATATCCTCCAAGTCGCCGAACAGATGCTGTTGGGTGAGCTGGAATATCACAAGGGGAATTATGGCAAGGCGTTTGAGCACTTGCGCCACTCAGTGGAGTTAGATGACAACCTACCCTACGACGAACCCTGGGGCTGGATGCAGCCCACTCGCCATGCCTTGGGTGCGTTGTTGTTGGAGCAAGAACATTACGACGAAGCGGAAGCTATCTATCGAGCAGACTTGGGGTTAGACAAAACATTAAGCCGGGCTGGCCAGCATCCCAGTAATGTTTGGAGCTTACATGGTCTTCACGAGTGTCTGAGGCATCGGGGTGAAACGGTCGAAGCCGCTCACATCAAACTGCAACTCGACAAAGCGATCGCCCGCGCTGAAGTTTCGATTCGGGCATCTTGCTACTGCCGCCACAAGGCTACAGCATAACCTTGGGGTTTTTAGCTTCAAAGCCGATGAGAGGATTTGAACCCCTGACCGCTCGACTACAAATTGAGTGCAAAGTCACTAAATGGAGTTTTCAGCATTCTTCGAAAATTCTTACCCCAAATTTACCCTGCAAATTATTTCTTTTGGAGAAATTTAGGGATTACCCAGAAAGGATGATTGAACCGAAAGCCTGAGAGTCTTGACGAGCAGAGCGTATTATCCTAGAAATTTCCTGTTTGAGCAGCGCATAATTGTTGATGTCTAACTCGCAACCTTTAAAGACAGGATTGCGAGGGTGGAAGCCCCAATCTCTGCATCGTCGAAAAACCTCTGAATTCAACTTGTGTCTCCATTTTGCAAGAGGTCTCTTAAAGCATAAAAACGTATCTATGACTGTCTCGGCGAGACCAATCACTTCAGACCTCCCTTTACTGGAGACCAAGCTCTACCTCCCAAAATGGTCTGCTGATCGGGTCTCGCGATCGCGGCTAATCGATCGCATCCATCCGCAGCGCAAATTAACATTGGTCTCAGCCCCAGCCGGGTTTGGTAAAACGACGCTGCTGGCAGAATGGGTGGCAGCCGTACCAACGAGACCCGTTGCCTGGGTTTCCTTAGACCCGAGCGACAATGATCCGGCTATTTTCTGGACCTACCTAATCACCGCTCTGCAGAACATTCAACCCAGCTTAGGAGAGCGATCGCTCTCGTTACTGCAATCACCGCAACCACCCCCGATTGAGTCGGTCTTGATGACGTTACTCAATGAACTTGCTGCGGTTGAAGTGGATATTACCCTGATCCTTGACGATTACCATGCGATCGAGACCCAGGCTATTCATACCGGGATCAGCTTTTTGCTCAGCCATTTACCTCCTAAAATGCATCTGATTATTGCCAGCCGTGCCGATCCGCCCTTATCTCTGGCGCGTTTGAGATCTCACGGAGAATTGACTGAGCTTAGGGTGAGCGACCTACGATTTACGCCGGATGAAGCGGCGGCTTTCCTTAACCAGGGGATGGGGTTAGAGATTTCGGCTGTGGAGGTGTCTGCCTTGGAGCAGCGGACCGAAGGCTGGATCGCCGGACTGCAACTCGCGGCGCTATCCATGCAAGGGCGCGAGGATATCCCTGATTTCGTGGCGGCTTTTTCGGGAGACGATCGCTACATTGTGGACTATCTGTTGGAAGAAGTCTTACAACGGCAACCCGATCGCGTCCGTCGCTTTTTGTTGCAAACCGCTATTTTGGAACGCTTGAGCGGTTCTCTATGTGATGCCGTTACTGATCAAAACGATGGTCAGGGAATGCTGGAAACGCTAGAGCGTGGCAACCTGTTTCTCATTCCATTGGATAACAAGCGCCAATGGTACCGTTACCATCACTTGTTTGCCGATGTGCTTCAGGCCCATGCCTTGATGGAATGGCCAGAACGCCTACCCAGCCTGCACGGACGAGCTAGTGCATGGTACGAGCAGCATGATCTGTTCTCTGATGCGATTCGTCATGCCCTGGCCGCCCAAGATTTTGAGCGAGCGGCAGGTCTGATCGAGCGGATGTGGCCTACCATGCGTCGGCGTCAGCGCGAAACCACTGTATTGGGCTGGATCACATCACTCCCTGATTCCCTGATTCGCAATCGGCCCGTCCTCAGCGTTGCCTACGCCCTAGTGCTGTTGAACGATGGCCAGTTAGACGCGGCTGAATCCCGCCTGCAAGATGCAGAACGATGCATGGGAGCAGCCGCAGATTCACAGGAATCGCTAGCGGTTGAGAGCGTTGTAACGGACGATGCACAGTTGCGGTCTTTACCCGCCTCCATCGCCAATGCCCGTGCCTATCGGGCTCAAGCGCTAAGGGATGTGTCTGGCACGGTGACCTATGCTCAGCAGGCTCTCGACCTGTTGCCAGAAGATGAGGAGTACGAGCGAGGTACAACAGCCGCCCTGCTTGGGCTCGGCTACTGGACCAGCGGCAGGCCAGAAGCTGGCTACCGTTCCTTTGCTGAGGGTTTGGCAATTTTCAAGCAGATGGGGCTCACTCAGATTGCCATTGGTGGCACATTGATCCTGGCGCAGATGAGCATGGCTCAGGGGCGTCTCCACCGGGGCATTAATAGCTGTGAGCAGTCCTTACAGTTGGCTAAAGAGCAGGGCGACCCAGTGTTGCCGGGTACGCCAGAGCTGTATTTGGCCTTGAGCGAACTGCGCTACGAACAAGGCGATCTGGTAGCTGCCAGCCAACTGTTGCTAAGCGGTGAAACGCTACGTCAGCAGGCATCACTATCGGGGGCTAAATATCTTTGGTGGGTGGTGCAGGCACAATTGAAAGCCGCCGAGGGCGATCTGGAGACCGCCCTTGACCAGCTTCAAGAGGCAGAACGGCTCTACTACCGAACGCCTATTCCAGTTCCAGATGTGCGCCCGACTCAGGCTTTAAGGGTGCGGTGGTGGCTGAGGCAGGGAAGGCTGGCGGAAGCACTGGGCTGGGTACGGGAGTGCGGTTTGTCGGTAGACGACCCGCCGGACTACCTACGCGAATACGAACACCTGACCTTGGCCAGGGTCTTGATTGCTCAATACAGGCGCGATGGCACAGATGAGCTGATGCATCAGGTCACCGCACTCCTGACTCAATTGCTGGCCGCCGCAGAAGCTCAAGAGCGTACGGGTAGCATTATCAAAATTCTGGTGGTTCTGGCTCTGGCAAGGGAAGCCCAAGGGGATCTTTCGGCTGCAGTTACGTCGCTAGAACGCGCCCTTACCCTAGCCGAACCAGAGGGACATATTCGCATCTTCGCAGAATGTGGAGCCCCGATGGTGCAACTGTTGCAGGAGTGCATGAATCGCAACATCACCCCAACCTACACCCAACGACTATTGACTGCCTTAGAAACCTGGGGACAACCACAGGATGATGCTCCCATTGCTTCTGTTGGTGCTTCTCCACAAACGCTGATCGAACCCCTCAGCCAACGGGAACTAGAGGTTCTTCGACTGCTCAACACCGAACTCACTGGCCCCGAAATCGCTAATGAATTGGTCGTGGCATTGAGTACCGTGCGCACCCATACCAAGCGCATCTACAGCAAACTCAATGTCACCAATCGTCGGGCTGCAGTGAAACGAGCTGCAGAGCTAGACCTGATTTAGGCGTTCATTCCCACAATGCCCTTCCATAATCGTGATTAGAGCAGGCGATCGCCCAAACACCCCTCGATAATTCTCAGCATTTGGGGGGGGCGATTATACTGAACGCATCTATTCTAATCACCCATATTGGGGTATTAGGCTGACGTGATTCCACCTATCTGCCCAAAACAGGATCTTAGGCGGAAATATTTCCGCCTATTTCCCCGTATGAGGATCTTAGGTGGAAATTTTCCCTCTAATTACGAGTTAGCAATCCAAGTCAGATGTAGTACCGGGGGTAACAAACTAATTTAAAGACACAACCATATCCGCCCAAGGAAGATTAAAATTCCTTAGAACCGAATCGATACACTTGAATTTTGCGAATCAATTCAGAGGAATACTCAATGGCAACTAGAACAGTTTTTATAGGAGGAGTACATGGCGTTGGGAAAACGTACTTCTGTAAAAATCTAGTTTGTCGTTTCGATGTAGCACATATAACCGCTAGTGAATTAATTGGGCGATATGTCAAGCATCAGGTTGATAAAACCGTACTAGATGTAGAGAAAAATCAATTGATACTTGCTGAAGAACTAGCACGTTACCAGACAAGCTGCCGGACTGTATTATTAGATGGTCATTTTTGCCTCCTAAGCGCTACATCAGGTATCCAAGATGTTCCGCTAGAAACTTTTGAGGCAATATCGCCATGTGCAATTATTCTGCTAATAGATAGTCCTGAGGCAATTGCTGAGCGGCTATCAAATAGGGATAGTCTTATGCACAACATTGAATTAATTGCGGAATTGCAAGCACAAGAAAGAGAAAGAGCAAACCTTATAAGTCAGTCCTTAGAAATTCCGATCAGTGTCATCAAAGCAACAGAAAACCTGGAAACATCAATCGAAAAAGTATCATTATATCTGTGATATGGAGTTTCATATGCGAGTTTTGCTAGATACCAATATAATTATTTATCGGGAAGCTAACAAGCCACCTCGTCAAGAAATAGGCATCTTGTTTAGATGGCTTGATCAGCTACATTATCAGAAATGCGTTCATCCAAAAACTATTGATGAGATACGCAGGCATAAAGACAAGACTGTTGTTTCGGCATTTGAAGCAAAGATAACTAACTACCATCAATTAAAAACATTTGCACCGGAAAGCAACCCTGTTAGTTCTATTCGAGCTAAGTTTGATCGAAATGATAATGACTCTACTGATACAGATATTTTAAATGAGGTCTTTTGTAAACGTGTAGATTTTCTAATTACTGAAGATAGAAAGATTCACAAAAAGGCTTCGGAGTTAGGAATCCTAGAGCGGATTTTTACTATTGATGCTTTTCTTGAAAAAGTTACCGCCGAGAATCCGGATTTGTCTGATTACAAAGTTCTTTCTGTCAAAAAAGAGCTTTTTGGAAATCTGAATTTAAGAGATACATTCTTTGATTCATTTAGGGAAGATTATAAAGAATTTGATGATTGGTTTAATAGAAAATCCGATGAAATTGCATACTTTTGCACGTCAGAAACTTCTGAAGTGGTAGCATTTCTATACGTAAAAGTAGAAGGAAAGAATGAGTATTATTCAGATATTATTCCAAGTTTCTCTCCTGCAAAAAGATTGAAAGTTGGAACTTTTAAGGTGATCTCAAATGGCTATAAATTGGGGGAAAGATTTCTCAAAATAGTCTTCGATAACGCACTTCGGTTTTCAGTTGAAGAAATTTATGTGACTTTGTTCGATTACACCCTAGAACAAAACAGGTTAATAGAGCTGCTGTGCGATTGGGGTTTCAAAAAACATGGGGTAAAGCAAACAGGAAATGGCGAAGAGGTTGTATTAGTACGTGACTTTAGACCTCGTGTAAATAATTCTAATCCATGTGAGAGTTATCCATATTTAAGCTCAGATTCTCGCAAGTTTCTTGTGCCCATATATCCTCAATATCATACAGAGCTTTTTCCAGATTCTATATTAAGAACTGAATCTCCAAATGATTTTATTGAGAGTAAGCCAAACAGAAATGCAATTAGTAAGGTTTATATTTCTCGATCATATGAAAGAGGGTTAAACGCTGGAGATATCATAGTATTTTATCGAACTGCCTCAGGCGGCTCTGCATACTACACTTCAGTAACAACAACCGTTGGGGTAGTACAAAGTGTAATCACTGACATTAGCTCTGAGAAACAATTTATAGAATTGTGTCGTAAAAGGAGCGTATTTTCTGATGACGAATTACGCGAATACTGGAACTGGCGTACTAATAATCACCCCTTTGTGGTAAACTTCCTTTACGTATATTCGTTCCCAAGGCGAATGAACTTAAAAGCTCTTATTGATGCGGGTGTAATTCAATCAACTGAAGCTGTTCCTCGCGGATTTGAACAAATCAGTGATGAGCAGTTTGACAGGATTTTGGAGGGTTCAGAAGCAGATGGACGTATTATTATCAATTAAACCAAAGTTTGCCAATGCTATATTTTCCGGCGAAAAACGATTTGAATTTAGGCGTGCAATTTTCAAGGAAAAAGGCATTAGAAAGGTGTACGTGTATGCGTCTAAACCTATCGGTCTGGTAATTGGTGAATTCGAGATAGAAGAGGTAATTACTGAAGATCCTGATCGGGTTTGGGATATTACAAAAAGTGCTTCGGGAATCAGCAAGAGATATTTTGATGAGTACTTTGAAGGCAGGCAAGCTGCACATGCAATTAAAGTGAGTGCGGTGAGGGAATATTCTAAACCAGCAACATTGATGGAATTGTTTAATATAGCTCGACCACCGCAATCTTTTATGTACGTGAATCTGAATCTACCGAGCGATTTCTAACAATCCCGCTGCACCGGAACGAAGTCAAGCTATTGGTTAGATGCAAAGGTTGCCTGCGTCCGGTGAGCGGGAACGTTAGAAATTGGAATTTATTTCTGGGCACGATAGGCTTTTGGAGTCATCCCCGTCAGTCGCCGAAATTGTTGCGCTAAGTGACTGTAGCTATTGAAACCGCACTCTAGGGCGATCGCGATCGTGGCCTTTGGCAACACCGCTGAAGGCATGAATCTGCCGAATCCTTATGTCTTGATGACGCAGTTGAGTGACGGGTTAACTATCGTAGTGAGTCCACATGCGAATGACTTTGACAATTCGCTCTGATTCGAACACTTGATAGACGAGTCGATGCTGAATATTAATGCGACCCGAGTAGGCTCCGGCTAAATCGCCCACAAGCTTTTCATAGGGTGGCGGAGTTTGGAAAGGATCATCAGCCAAAATATCAAGTAGCGTCTGAGCTTTTTTCTTTAGATTGCTGGCAGCAAGCTTCTTCGCATCTTTTTAGGCTTGCTTGGTATAGACCAGTGTCCGGTTCACCAGTCCAACTCTCCGTCACAGTCTTCGATTGGGGTGTCCATCCCCGCTTTAATCGACTCGCGCATACCGGGAACTGATAGTAGATAAAGCGTCTCTTGAATGCTGAACCAATCTTCTTCAGACAAAAGTATGGCGTTGCCACTAGCGCCTGTGATGATCACTGGCTGATGTGACTGACTCACAGCATCAATCAGCCGCTGCAGTTGGGTCTGCGCCTCGTCAATCGGGAGTGAAGACATCGCACTTTCTACCAACTCAGGTGCTCCCATTGTAATGTTTGCTCAGAAGCCACTGTCAACATCCACGAGACTTACCCATAAATCCCCACATCGAATCCCCACATCTGGGGACAACGGCTCCCCATGTCCGTTTGTACTTTTGAGTTGTTAACGCCAGTCGTGATTAGAGAAGGCAGTTCGCAACTCCCATGAGTCAACCACACCGTTCAGCCAAAGATCGCCACCCCCTTGACCAATACGAAATTTGTATCAAGGGACATCTTGATCAGCGGTGGAGTGCTTGGTTTGAGGGCTTTGCGATCGCGCAACGCCACTCCGATAGGAGTATCGCGCTAAAGGACAACGGTGAAACGCTGTTGTCTGGCTCGGTGGTGGATCAGGCTGCGCTCTACGGCGTGCTGATTAAGGTGCGTGACTTAGGGCTGCCGCTGATCTCGGTCATGCCGACCCAGCTCGAACAGGCAAAAAAATTGGACGAAGGAGAACAAGCATGAATTTGCAGAAGCAGATACTGACACTAGAAATGAAAGCGAAGCTCTCGACGCTGTGGATGTTTTATCTCTTCAACACCATATTTCGGGATATCCATGAATTTATTGAGCCTGGCTTCATTGAAAAGGCGATGACCGGGACATTTAATGGGACTCAAATTACAGAGCAACTGTTGCTTTTTGGTGGTTTCGTGGCCGAAGTGCCGATCGCCATGGTGCTTCTCTCTCGACTATTGCCCTATGGCACAAACCGTTGGGCAAACATCATCGCCGCTGTGGTTACCCTTTCGTTTGAAATCAACAATGGCACCACCGATTTAGACGATACCTTTCACATGGCCATCGAAATGGCCGCGCTGTGCTTCATCATTTGGTCGACCTGGCGGTGGCGGAACCCAGCGCCCAAGTACTACTCAACCCATCAGGAAGCATAATTTGCGATTGCTGATTTAGAGGATGGAGCCAGTCTAGAATGTGGCTATTTATCGGCATCTCATAGATTCAAGCCATCCCGAGGATCCGCAATGCCCATAATTTTCATGGACATGCCTTAGATACGAGAAAGGAAGAAACCGTTTAATTAAATCAAGGAGGATGTGATGAACGCTTCAGCTAAATTTTGGGACAAAACCGCCGAAGGTTATTCAAGACAACCGATCGCGGATGAAGCCGCCTACCAGAAGAAACTACAGGTCACGCGGGAGTATTTTCAGCCCAGTATGAACGTGCTGGAGTTTGGTTGCGGCACCGGATCGACGGCCATTGCTCATGCGCCATATGTGCAACATATTCGAGCCATTGATTTCTCATCAAACATGATTGCGATCGCCAAAGCGAAAGCCGACGCCCAGAACATCCAAAACGTCACCTTTGAACAAGCTAGCATTGACGAGCTGAGCGTCCCCGATAGCACTTACGATGCCGTATTGGGCTTGAATGTTTTGCACCTACTGGAAAACAAGGAAGCGGCGATCGCCAAGGTTTATAACATGCTCCAACCTGGCGGAGTCTTCATCACCAGTACAGTGTGCATGGGGGATACGATGGCTTGGTTCAAGCTGATTGCACCCATTGGTAAAGCCTTGGGCTTTTTCCCGTTAGTCAAGGTCTTCACGATAAAAGACTTAGAGAAAAGTTTGACGGATGCGGGGTTTGCGATTGATTACCAATGGCAAGCGGGTGATTACAAATCGTCAATCGGTAAAGCGGAAATCATGTTCATCGTGGCCAAGAAGGCTGCGTAGCGTTGAAGGCTGAATGCCAATGAAAAAAGTTGCTGTATTTGGTAATGCGGGCGGTGGAAAGTCTACCCTCAGCCGATGCCTGGCGGACATGACGGGGTTGCCCTGGGTTCCCCTCGATTCCATCCAGTACCAACCGGGCGGCGGCGCAGTGCCCCACGCCGAGTTCAAAGCGGCCCACGATTCGCTGTTGCAGCAAGAGCAATGGATCGTCGATGGTTTCGGCTCCATCGATACTGTATGGAAACGGCTAGAAGTTGCCGATACCCTGGTGTATCTCGATATGCCTGTATGGCGACACTACTGGTGGGTGACGAAGCGGTTCCTGAAAGGGGCTTGGGTACTGCCTGCTGGCTGGCCGGAAGGGAGCTCATTGCTGAAAGGGACGCTGAAGTCCTACCCCACGGTTCGGTTGTGCCATGCCAAACTGACGCCCAAATACCGAGACTATGTGGCACAAGCTCAGACAACAAAGCAGGTTTACCATCTGCGATCGCGCCGAGACATCGCTCAGTTCTACCAGACCATCGCCGCCCAAACTGACGTGGCGTGACCCAGAAGTCGCTGATCAGAAAAGAACTAGCGATCGCCCCTAAACCTTCTATAGCGCTATGCGCGTTAGTTAAGTACGGTTGTGTGGGGCGCGGCGCGCCCCACACAACCGTTGCTGTGCTTAATGCGGTTGCACACCGCTATACCCTCACGTTCGAAGGAAAAGTGGCTGCATAGGTTTTGCTGATCCAGAGTATGAACTGGAGTCTCAACCACTCCAGAGTTTTGGAAAGTTTGCTGCATTCACACCGCAATTCAGCAAAACTTCCTTCTACACACATATGTCGTCGGATTTTACGACCATTCCTTGTCGAGCCATTGACCATGTCACAACGACCGTTTTGAAGAGCGGGAGGGTGCAATGGCCGACATCTATCGCTTCAAGTGAGAGGCATTTGGGCGATCGCTAGCCAGATGTATTTTGCTGGCTTAACCACACAATTCCAAGCCGATAGCACAACTATCCTAGCAGCCCCATTATCGAGCAAGCAGCCTCGACCGTGGCTTGCCATTGCTTTCCATCCATCGAATCAACACAGCGTATGGCCCTCTGCAACCAGAGGGTTGATTTAACCATGCTATTAAAAACGACAATCCCCACATTAGACCGTTGGAGAACGGCTCCCAGTATCGACACCCTGCGTTCGATCTACGATTCATCGGCTCCTCAATGGCACGACATTGTAGCCCGTCTGGGTCAGCTCCAAAATTATCAGCGTCTGTTCGAAAGCCATGCGGTGCGTGATCGCTTGCGTCACCTTGACCAGACATCTCAAATTCTCGACTGTGGCATGGGAACCGGAGCCTTCAGTCTTGCACTTTTAGACAGTATCGATCAGCCAGCTCATGTCTCCGGCGTCGATATTTCCTACCCCATGTTGACCCACGCTCAACAGAATCTGAAACATCGCTGCTCGACTCTTGATTTGCGATGGGGGGATATCAGCAGCTTGCCCTTTGCCGATGAGTCCTTCGATGCGGTCATCTTTGCCCATGTTTTAGAGCACATGGCCGAACCCGTAGAAACGCTGCGCGAGATGGTTCGAGTCCTAAAACCGGGTGCCCCTCTGATTGGCTCAGTGACTCGAAAAGGACTGGGTCAAGTCCTTATGTCCCTGCGATGGCACAACCGAGGATATACCTCTAACCATCTGGACTTTTTCCTACGAGCTTCAGGGCTTGAGGCCGTAAGGTCATTTGACTATGGCACGGGCTGGTCGAAATGGATGTGCATAGCCACGATCGGTGTGAAACCAAGGATAGAGATCAAAGTATTATGAAAGCCATTGTATTAACCCGATACGGATCTGCCGATGATCTGGAACTTACGAGCAGGCGTTGGAGGTGAGGCGATGGCTTGAAATCCTGCCGCATCTAAACAAAGGATTCCTGGAGCTTGAGCGTAAACGCGTTTCGCTTCCCAAATAGTCTTAGCTTCAAAGCCGATGAGGGGATTTGAACCCCTGACCGCTCGATTACGAATCGAGTGCTCTACCACTGAGCTACATCGGCAGGATAATCATGATGACTCCCGATTATAGCACCTGAGTCGGAGAGAGAACCGCACGAAACTTCGCGGGATTGAGGAAGTCGATATCCTGATTATCCGCTCTATGCTTGTCTCACTCGTGATTGTCTGCAGACGCCTTCGCTTCCTCTTCCTCGCGTTTTTTGCGGGGAGCGGGTTCGGTGGGGAGGCGTCCATAGATGCCTGTGAATTTGTGGAGGCGATCGCGCAATTCCTGTCCCAGATAGTCAGCACGATAGCGCCACCCCCAGTTCCCTTCACCTTTGCCGGGGTAGTTCATCCGCGCGTCGGAGCTCAGCCCAAAGGCATCTTGCAACGGGAAGATCGCTTGATTAGCAACAGAACTCATCGCCAGACGAATGAAGTCCCAGTGAATTCCGTCCGAGCTGGTGCAGCCCATATAGTCCAGTACATTCTGCCGCTCGCCATCATTCAGCGATTGATACCAACCCTGGGTCGTGTTGTTATCGTGGGTTCCGGTATAAACGACAAAGTTGCGACCGTAGTTGAAGGGTAAGAATGGATTGCCCGACCCACCATCGAAGGCAAAATGCAAAATTTTCATGCCAGGGAAGTGATACTTGTCGCGTAAGGCCGCCACATCCGGCGTAATCACGCCCAAGTCTTCGGCAATGATGGGCAAGCTTCCCAGTTTTTCACCCAGTTGCTGGAAGAAGGCATCGCCTGGAGCATCCAACCATTCGCCATTCATCGCTGTTTCTTCGCCCTGGGGTACCGCCCAGTAGCCACTAAAACCCCGGAAGTGATCGATACGCACCAAATCCACCAGTTCTAGGGTGGCGTTGAAGCGTTCGATCCACCAGCTAAACCCATCATCTTGGAGCCGATCCCACCGATAGATCGGGTTGCCCCAGAGCTGACCTGTGGCACTGAAATAGTCGGGCGGAACTCCGGCCATCAACGCCGGTTCTCCAGTTTCGGGGTCGAGGTGGAAGAACTCGGGAAAAGCCCACACATCGGCACTGTCGTGAGCCACATAGATGGGAATGTCGCCCATAATTTGGATGCCTGCATCGTTGGCATAGGCTTTCAGGTCAGCCCATTGCCGATGAAACTCAAACTGCAGAAACTTTTGATCCTCAATTTCAGACCGCAGTTGGGTGCGCCAATGTTCTAACGCCTCGGGCTGACAGCGAGCGATCGCCGCCTCCCACTGATACCAGCTCTTTCCCCCAAACTGCTCTTTGAGCGCCATGAATAGGGCATAGTCATCCAGCCAAAAGGCCTTGCTGGCGCAAAAATCCTTATATACCTGTCGCTGTTCTATCGTTGCGCCTTCCCGAAAGCGCTGCGCCGCCGTTTTCAACAAGGCCATGTGGGTGACATTGACCCGGTCATAATCCACCCAATCTGCCGGAAAATCTCGCAACCCCGCCAATTCATCTGAATAAAGCCAGCCTTCTGCCGCGAGCCAATCCAAGCTAATCAAAATGGGATTGCCCGCCATCGAGCTATAGGACATGTAGGGCGAGTTGCCATGTCCGGTCGGCCCCAGAGGTAAGACCTGCCAGATTTGCTGCCCACTATCGTAGAGAAAATCGATGAAGTGACGTGCAGATTCTCCTAAATCACCAATGCCGTAGGGGCTGGGAAGGGAGGTGGGATGGAGTAAAATGCCGCAAGAACGGGGAAATGGCATAGGTTTCCTGGGGGAGATGGATGGGGTTCTCCAGCATAGTATCGTGACTCTGGGGGAGAACGGTAAGCCCTGGGTCGGCGGGTTGAGCACAATCTTTCCAAAGGCAGAAGCGGGGAGCCACGCCCGAACATCTGCCACCGCACGGCCATAAGCCTGAAGCTAAGTACAGGACAAAACAATAAACCCCTGCTAAAACGCTTAATTTTGGGTGACGCGGGCGCTGCCCGCGTCACCCAAAATTAAGCGTTCTTTAGTTTTTGTCCTGTACACAGAGACTGAAAACGAGTCGGGTGGGTCTCCACTTTAGGAGATAACCCGCTTCATGATAGGATTATGAGCAATTGTAAATTTGTGTTGGAGAGGTCATTTCACTGATGGAAGCGGCATTGTTGTTGGCAAAGTTGCCTGAAGCTTACTCAATTTTCGATCCTCTGGTTGATGTACTGCCCGTTATCCCTGTCTTTTTCTTCCTGCTAGCCTTTGTATGGCAGGCAGCGGTTGGGTTCCGTTAAGGGCGATCGCCTGTTTGTCTCAAGCTTTTAGATCTGAACGATTCGAATCCGAAAGCGTTTAGAAAAGAGGTGGAAGGATGCAATGGATGGCTTCGCTCGGCTTCGTTAGCCGCGTCTCGTCTTTTCCAGGCCAACATCCGCACCTCCTATGATATACGCAGTTTTCAAGCACAGATTCAAATACTTCAATGATTCCTGGAGCGATTCTCATCTAGAGATCGCTTTTTTGTTGCCCAACTTACCCAAGATTCATAGACAGGGCTTATATCAAATCCGGTTAAACAGCCGTAAAGCCCAACTATCGCTTGCGCCCGCTGCAATGCAGCAGGCGCAAGCGATAGTTGGGGTCTTCAACGGGATTTGATAGGACGCAAACCTATTAGCATTGACCTCTATCTTCCCTTAACCAGACATTTCTCTGACCTTAAGCTCAGTCGCTAATGATATAGGTATTCTCTAGAAAAAAGTCTATAGAATGGTCGAAATGTTTCTTTAAAATGGGCAAAAATTATTAAACTTGAGGCGATCGCGCAACGATCCAAGCTTTCGGAATAGCGTGCTCAAAATGTATCTAAAAGCACTCTAAATTTTTATAAACCGTCACTCAATTGAGTTTATAAAATTGCAAGATTGAATCCTTCTAGAGTGTGTTTACTGAGTCTTTGCAATGGGTCTTGAAATCATCTTGCTTCTTTTACTGGGTTTGCTCGTAGGAAGCATTAGTGGGCTGATTGGGATTGGTGGTGGTGTATTTCTGACCCCAGCGCTCATCTATTTATTTGGATTTCCGCAACATGTCGCACAGGGAACCACCCTGGCCTTGCTCGTCCCGCCCATTGGTTTACTCGGAGCCTGGACGTACTACCAGCAGGGGTATGTGGAAATTAGAGCGGCCATCCTGATTTGCTTAGGCTTTGTTATCGGCGGGTTGATTGGGGCAAAAATTGCGGTTGATTTACCCGACCTATTGCTTCGCCGCCTGTTTGGATTATTGATGATAGGGCTAGGTGTGCGGATGCTGTTTTCTCGCTAATACTTACTCTTAGGTTTGCCGTTGATCAAGCCGAGTCTGCATCTGCTGCGTCCGCTGCATCTGTTGCGTCCGTTGCATCTGTATCTTTATCAGCCATAGACTTGGCTTTGACGGAAATTTTTGGCAGCTTGTCTACTTCAAAATATTGGTGAAACTTCTGAGTCACTTGTAATTGAGCAGAGCGAGAGTCGGCTTTGCGGCGCTTTTTCACAAACCCTTGCTCAACCAACTCTTGCACATGCTGATAGGCTCCAGAACCACGAAAATCCACCAGTTCACTGAGGGTGAGGGGCGCTTTGAGGGCGATCGCCGCCAGGGTTCGCAATGCCCCCAAGCCCAAATCAACTGGAACCAGGGTATGCACAAAACCTTGAAATTCAGGGCGCAGTTGTAAACAGTAACCCTTTGGGGTCTCGATCACCTCCAAAGCAGAATCCCGATGGGCATAGTCGCCCATCAACTCAATCAGCCCTTCTTCGATAGTCGAGCGATCGCCCCCAGCCAGTTCCGTTAGTTGCGCCACCGAAAGGGGCTGTCCTTTCAGGTAGAGAATTGCTTCGAGGGTGCTAGCAAGGGAAGGCATGGGTAAGGAAGATGGCAAACGGAGCGCTTGACTGCAAAGTACCTAATCTTAAAGGGTAGACGGGGAATCGCCAACCTTGGCAAGGATCGCTCCATTCGTTTGAAGACTCCAAAAATGGGTTGCGCTCGCTGCAAGGCAGCGAGCGCAACCCATTTTTGGAGCTGTCTGCTTTCTCTTTACAACTAGAGCGCTATGCGCGTTAGTTAAGTACGGTTGTGTGGGGCGCGGCGCGCCCCACACAACCGTTGCTGTGCTTAATGCGGTTGCACACCGCTATAATACCGATTCTACGTAAACCAAAACCAGATCATTTTTTGAAAGCCGCGCGGTGCGCGGCTTTCAAAAAATGATCTGTAGCGGGTTCTTAGCGAATTGGTATAAGCCGACCAACTAAGCCGATGGTACCGATGCAGGAGCAACATCAGACAAGGCCGATTCGAGAACAAGGCGATCGCTCTCCACGCCTCCACCGTGGCGGGTTTGCTCAACTTCTCCATGGGCCTTCAGCAAGGCGGCGATCTTCTTCCGCATCAGTAACCCCGGCTTGTCGGTCATCATGTGCTGCTCCACCGATGGCCGTAGGGGCACATCGGAGTCTGTGGATTCGAGGATGCGCTTGTCTTCGAGGGTAACCGCGCGATCGAACGCAATCACATCCGTTGTAGCCGTGTCGGCCTCTGTATCGTTGCGCAGGGCAAACTGCACCATCTGTGACATGCCATCATCGATGGGCGTCATGGTATTGACGATGATGTGGGACATCCCATTGGGATAGTTGATGCGTAGACGAATTGTGAACGGCATGTACCAATCCATATCCAGCGTCCGCACCGTATCCCGATTCTCCATCTTCAGGTTTTTCTGCTGTAGATCTGGGTTCACGACGCCCAGAACCCCTGTCACATGGATGCCCCAGTCCAGTTCCTCTAGATCTAATGCATCGGGGATGGGATGGTCTTCGCTGCCAAAGGTTGTGGTGTGCACAAAGGTGGGATGGGCCAGATCAAACTCGTTCTCCATCACACGCAACCCGGCCACCTTCCAGGGTTCATAAAACTCCTGAATCTGGCGGAAGGAAGCATCCGCGGCTTCGGGAATCGTTGGAATATCGATCAGCGGATCTTCTAGACAGACCCAGGCATAGCCGTAGCGCTCAGTGCAGTGAAACGCTCGCACCCGATAGGTTTTGGGAATGCCATCCGGCGCATCTAGTTGCGGAACATGGACACAACTCCCGCAACCATCAAACTGCCAGCCGTGGTAAGCACAGGCAATCTTGCCATCAACCACTTTCCCGAGGGACAACTGTGCCGTGCGATGACAGCATCGATCCTCTGTCGCCACGGGCTTACCCTCTGCATTGCGCCACACCACAATCTTTTCGCCCAACAAGGTAAAAGCATAGGGAGTGTCGCTTAACTGGTTCATCGGCACCACAGGGTACCAGAAACGACGAAACACAGGTTGCTTGGTAATGAGCATAGGGTTTCCTCCGACAACAGCAGGGCGTATCGCATTATCTTGCCTTGTTTTACACGGGTCACATTCCCTTTGTCTGTTCAAACATCACCGAATGGGGGCTTCTCACATTCGTTCCCGTGGGAACGGGTTGAAAGCTAACGCTCTTGGGCGGAGAGTCAGCCAACCCAGGGAAACTGTCAAATTCCCAACAGAAACATCTGGCTTAGGGTTAAGCCTAACGTACAAGGCTGACGACGCTTCAGCATGGCCATAGTTATGATTTGGGATTCTTAAAGAACTCTCTTATACCCATTCGTTATGAAGGCAGCTCAATAGCTCATACCGTTTCTAGATCAGGGATTTATTAGGCAAAGAAGCGCTCCTTGAAAGGCTTGAAATATTAAGCGCACCTTTACATTGAATCGGTGTTAACAAGAGAGTGCTACATTAAAAATCGCTGGATGTAAATAATGCTTCCATCAATAGAATTGAACAGGTTCATTCATTTTTTCGTCCCTCTTCTTTCAATCAAAGAACTAGCTGTTCTTGTGTATTTTTTGGTATCAGCCATCGCTTTGTTACCTGCTCATGGCTGTATTCAGCTCAACTCAGTTTGAAGCCTGAGCTGAGCTGAATAAAACATACATTCGCCATTCCAACAGAATCTACCCAACCCCCACAACGCAATGAGTGACATGAAGCTCCGACACTTACAGGCGCTGTTTGATGCTTCATTGGATGCAATCTTGATCGCTGATGATCAGGGACATTATGTCGCGGCAAATTCGGCAGCATCCGATTTACTAGGCATCTCCCGTGAAGAGCTTTTGCAACACCAAATCGCAGACTTTTTAGAACCGGGCTTAGATTTTTCGAAAGCCTGGCAGAGTTTCCAAAAGCATGGCAGAGAGCGAGGTCGCATCCGTTTGCTGCGCCCGGATGGGCAATTTTGCCAGGTTGAATATGCCGCAACGGCGAATTTCGTTCCTCACCTCCATCTCTCTATTCTGAGGCCAGTGGATGCTGTTACCACCCCTCGACAACGTGTCAGGGAAAGACGCAAAAATAAACAGAGACAGCATCTCAATGAAACTGCGATCGCCCCTTCAACAAAGAGTACGATCGCCCAACTGGCCGAGCGGGAGCGGCTGATCAATACCGTTACGCAAAACATCCGCCAGTCCCTCGACCTGAATCGCATTCTGGCCACCATCGTCGAAGACGTGCGAACCATTCTGCAAGCCGACCGGGTTCTGGTTTTCCGGTTTAATCCCGATTGGAGCGGCGAGATGATTGCCGAGTCGGTGATGCCGCCTTGGATTCGGATCGTTGGGTCAAACGTATACGATCCCTGCTTTGTCGGGGACGTTGTTGAAGACTATAAGCGAGGCAAAATCAACCGCATCAATGATGTTCGGACGGCAAACCTGGCCGATTGTTATGTGAACCTGCTGAATGGGTTGCAGATTCGAGCCAATTTGGCCATTCCTATCACGGTTGAAGATCGCCTCTGGGGATTGCTGTGCGTCAATTTTTGTAGTGTGCCCCATGTCTGGCAAGAATGGGAGATCGAGCTACTGAAGCGGTTGGCCGAAACGCTGGCGATCGCCATCTACCAAGCGAGCTTACATGAACAGGTGCGCCAGCTCAATCTTGACCTGGAGCAACAAGTGCAGGCCCGTACGGCCGAATTGCAGCAAGCGCTCGTTCTAGAACGAACCCTAAAGTCCATTACCGACCAAGTGCGCGATAGCCTGGACGAGCAGAAAATTTTGCAAACGGCGGTGCAAGAACTGGGGCGGGCCTTGCAGATCAATGGATGCGATGTGGCGTTTTACAACGACGAGCACACCGCTTCCACCATCACCTATGAATACACCGTCTCACTCAACTCTGCCTTGGGAAAAACGATTCGCTTTGACGAGCGCCCTCAGGTTTATAACCAACTTCTACAGGGGAACCATCAGCAGTTTTGTTTTCGCACGGATGATGCGGATAACCACCTGCGTGCCACGTCCCGCAGTGCCGCTATGCTCTGCTACCCCCTCATCGAAGATCAGGTTGTAATCGGAGATATGTGGTTCTATCGCCCCAACGATGAGATATTTCATCCTGTAGAGGTGCGCTTGATTGAGCAAGTCGCCAATCAATGTGTAATTGCTTTGCGGCAGGCACGGTTGTTTGAGGCGGCACAGACACAAGTCAAGGAGCTAGAGCGCCTGCATCAACTCAAGGACGATTTCCTCAGCACGATTTCCCATGAGCTGCGATCGCCCATGACCAATATCAAAATGGCAACGGATTTGATCGGGCGCTCCCTGACTCAGCTCAGCCCGTTGTTACCGGAAGCACTCCAATCTGCCGACTCTCCGATTCACGGCATCACGCGCTATTTCCATATCCTGAAGGAAGAAGGCAGGCGCGAAATCGACCTTATCAATGACTTGCTGGATCTGGCGCGATTGGATGCCGATGCGGAGCCCCACGATCCTAGTAAGATTACCCTCCAAGATTGGGTTCCCCCTCGCCTTGAAGCCTTCTTGCGCCGTACCCAAGAGCAAGATCAGATGCTCCAGTTTGACCTTCCTCCCGATCTGCCATCCCTTGTAACGGATGCATCGCACCTGCAGCGCATTATCGTGGAATTGATGAACAATGCCTGCAAGTACACACCAGCTCACGAAACGATTTGCATTTCCGCGCAGGCGATCGCCACCCAAATGGAACTGCGGATTAGCAACACAGGGGTTGAAATTCCCCCAGAGGAATGCGATCGCATCTTCGATCGCTTCTACCGCATCCCTAGCAACGATCCGTGGAAACATGGCGGCACAGGCTTGGGGTTGGCGCTAGTGAAGAAGCTTGTGGACTATCTGGATGGCACCATTGCAGTCAAGAGTGGCAATGGACAAACGCAGTTCATCCTACAATTTCCCCTAAATCCTATACCTACCGATGAGTGCCGATGCCAGCAAGACCCTAGCTACCCAAGTTGTGAGCACAAAGACCCCATCCACCAGTACGGATGACGTTAGCCAAACAAAAGATGCCAACCAATGAGGGCGATCGCCAAATCGGCCAGCAGGTGGCTAACATAACAAACCCAGAGTGAACGGTAGGCCAGAAAACACCACGACCAGATGACGCCTCCCAGAAAAACACCCAGCGAGCCCAGCGCAACGACCCAGCCATTGCCGGTCAATGCAGCCAGCGCAATCACATGGTGCAGCGTAAAGCAAAAAGCGGCCAGAATAACGGCCAGTTTTCCGGCCAGCAGAACTTCACATTTGCGATAAACAAACCACCGCCAAATATACTCTTCAACCAAGGCATTAATGAAGGTGAAGTAGGTCGCCCCAGCCAGGTAGGCTATGGGGTTGAGCAATCCAATGTCTCCGGCGGTCGCTCGCACAACGGATGGATCAATCCATGTCCGTCCGAGCCAGCCATACGCACCCAAGATGACTGCAGAGATGACAATTCCTGAAACAATACCCGCCCACACCTCACGTTTTCGGGGAACATTGAGGGTAAGGTTTCCCCGATCAATCCACAAATGCCAGACGATCGGCAGCGCTAGAATCCAGAACCGGGTTGCCACAAAAAATGACTGCCCCCAAACATTGGGAACATAAAACCGTGCCGCAATACCGAGACTGGCAGCAGCCACCAATAAAACCAGAGCGACAGGTGCATTCCACCGAGAGTGCAACAGCATACATGACAACGTTGTGAAACATCAACGGCTTTATCAATTTGCTAAGAACCTACTCCAGAGCCTTTTTTGAAAGCCTCGCGGCGCGAAGCTTTCAGAAAAGGTTCTGGGTCTGGTCTCTATAGAAGTGGTATCACAGCTTAGCGGCTAGCATTTCCTCAAGTTGCTGCTTGTTCGTCACCCCTTCACGGGATTGCACTTGGGTTCCATTCTGAAACAGCACCAGGGCGGGTACCCCTTGTACATTGCAGCGCTTCACCGACTCGGGGTTGGGATCCACTTCCATCTTGACGACAGAGAGGCGATCGCCAAACTGATTGGCCAGCGACTCTATCATCGGCGACATCAGCCGACAGGGACCACACCACGTTGCCCAAAAATAAACCAATACGGATTGTTCAGACTGGAGAACTGAAGCTTCAAATTCTGTATCTTGAATGACTTTCACGCCGCTCATAAATCCATTCCTTTAAACCACCGGAAAGCAAAAACGCAATCAACACAACCACCTTGAGAGATTTTTTTGTGCGATCTCATGCGATCGTGTTGCGCAAAAACACTTTATCCAGCGTAGGTCAAACTGTGTCGCGATTGGCAGACCCATCGACAAATCAAATACATCATTCGCTGATTCGTGATATCGAATCCGGTTAAATAGCCATGAAACCCAACTATCGTTTGTGCCCGCTGTAAAGCAGCGGGCACAAACGATAGTTGGGTTCTTCAACCAGATTTGATATTAATCTAAGTACAGGAAAAAAACAGAGAACCCTTTGGCAGCTAGTTAAAACACTTTGGAAGGTGTTAATTTTTTGTGCGTGGCGTGCAAGAGAAATTTAGCGCTTCAAACATACTCTTAGAGATACGAATTGAGCCAATATTGACTAGCAGAAAAAACTAGAATTGTGTGTAAAGCAACGTAACAAATCTGCTGTGCGAGTCAGCCATTGGTTCTTGCAGATTTTCGCTATGATCGAGGATAGTCGCAAAGAGGACGGCGCGAGTCGGTTTGCGTTCTATTCCCCGATGCAAACATTTTGCCTGATACTGTTTCTAGCGGATGCCTCTATTTACTTAGGGTCAATATATTTAGGGTCAACCCACTTCCTGCATTTCAACGGCCTGTATTTGGTATGGAACAAAAGTCGAAAAGCCGCTCAATGGCGATCGCCCTTGCGTTTGCCGGAACCCTTTTGCCGGGATTACACAAGTTCTATTTGCGACAACCGGGCTGGGGCGTGGTTTACCTGCTATCGGGGTTCACGCACGTAGGTCTGATCTCACGCGCTGCTAGCTTTTTTGAAGCGATATGGTATTTGAACCAGGGGCGCGATACGTTTGACCAAAACTACAACAATGGTATTTTGCCCCAGTCAAGCGCTCCGGTCGATGCGGAACAGGTTAGCAAAGTAGCCGAGGCACTGCGAGAGATCGATCGCTTGCGGCAAGAAGGACTCATCTCGGAATATGAGTTTGAGCAGAAACGGCGGAATTTGCTCGATCGCATTGGCTAGTTGCGCGAACCATTCGCCATTCAACGTCGTGGCTCTGTTAGGGATTTAGCAATCTGGTCAGTCAACGATACCTGTCAACCCCACGAGGCATTCGCATTTCTCCAACCATGTGGACCAAGCTTTTGAATCAATTGGGCGACGGAGCAAAGGGCCAGGGAGCGTTGCGATCGCGTCTCGAACGAGATCCGTACTACCGCTTCCAGTCGTTTGATGAGGTGCGTCTTGCGGCGCAGATGGGCGTCGGCATTGATGTGAATCGAGCGGAGACGGACGATTGGCTAAGGCTTCCGGGGGTCTCGATTCATCAAGCCAAGACGCTGGTGGCCTTGCGAAAAGCCGGAGTCCAGTTCCACAGCCTAGAAGATGTTGCCGCTGCCCTCAGCCTATCTGTCCAACGGTTGCAACCCCTGGCTCCGATTCTGCAATTTTGCTACTACGACCCCGCCAGCCCTGGCACGATCCAACTTGTGAATCTCAACTCAGCCTCGGCAGAAATGCTGGTGCGCATTCCGGCAATGGACTTGTACCTGGCGCGGGCGATCGTGCAAAATCGGCAACGCTATGGAGCATATCGCAATCTGGCAGAGCTACAGCAACGTCTCCAACTCTCTCCTCGTTTGACCGAAGCATTGATGCACTACGTCTGCTTTTGAATCAAGGAATCGGTAGAGCTATCTCTCTCCAAAGGTTCCGATGCCTGATGTCAATTCGCCAATAACCAAAACCCGATCATTTTTTGAATCCCCCGCAGTGCGGGGGATTCAAAAAATGATCGGGTTTTGATTTTCATGGAATGGGTATGACGCAGCGTTAATCGACGGAGCCAAAGCGACTGAACGGGAAAAAGCGAAAGATCGCGCGACCGATAATGTTTTCCCGTGGCAAGCAGCCCCACACATGGGAGTCGTTGCTGTTGTTGCGATTGTCGCCCATCACAAAGTAAGACTCTTCAGGGACTTCGATCAAGGACCGCCCATAGCCCGGTGGCGCAGCGATGTAATCCTCTTGCAGAGGTTGCCCATCGATATACACAACCCCTCCCTGAACTTGCAGGGTGTTGCCCGGCACCCCAATCACCCGCTTGATCAACGCCTGACTAGGTTCAAAACCGTATTCCTCCTGCAGGATAGGCGGAGGGCTAAACACCACAATTTCTCCGGGCTCAGGGGGGCGGAAACGGTAGGCAACTTTTTCGATGACCAGGCGATCGCCCACTTCTAGGGTTGGCAGCATCGAATCTGATGGAATAAAGCGTGGCTCTGCGATAAATACCCGCACAAGGAGCGCCAGCACCAACGCAATCAAGAAAAACTGTACATTTTCCCGCTGCGATCGCCAAAATCCCTGCTTTTCAGGGTCTGGAGAAGACTCGGGCGTGGGCGGTTGAGAATCAGAAGCCATAGGATTTCAGAACAGGGGATTTCACGATCGAAGGAGCGATCACTCGGTTGGTCTCTCTTACTTTCGTTCGCCAAATCTCAATCTAAGCATTCAGCCGACGAAATTGAGCCAGAGAGAGTCAGACTTATCGATAATGCCTCAAAAGGCGACAAATTTTTCAGTACGGATAGCACGAGGGGAAACGCCCAACGCCATCGCTGCCGACTGCAAGACCGAAACGCGATCGCCCACCGCACAAATATCCACATCCACGTTGGCTGGATTGAGGCTGAGCTGACGCACGATCGGCTCCGGGCGAGCATTTCGCACTTCGACATAGCGGAACATTGCCCAGGTTTGTTGGAGCGATCGCCATACATCCTGGTAGGGCAAACAATCCGGCGTTTCAGGATTGGCCTGCACGAGCCACACCGGGCGGTTAAACCGCTGCTCAGCCAGCCACTCGATGTGGCTTTTGATAGGGGCAATGCCCGACCCTTCCGCCAGGTAAAGCCGCGGGCGATTGGGCAGATCATTCAGGGTCATCATGCCATAGGGTCCCCGCACCGGAATCATGTCACCCACCTCCATGTCCTGCATATAGGCCGAACTCCAGCCCACCCGCGAGATACATAGCTCAATCACGGGAGATCGAGAGGGTGAAGAGGCGATGGAATAGATTTTGGTAAAGCTTTTGCCGTCGCGCTCAAACTTGGGCCATACCGACTGCCCTGGCAAAAACTGAAAGTCTTGCACATCCAGTTCCAGGCAAACGGACTTGATAGTGGGAGAAAGCGGCGTCGATGCCACCACCGTTCCCACGCAGTCCATTGGCTTAGATGGACGCAAGACCTCGAAACTCTGCATACACTCCTCCGCTATGCATTGCGGGACTTCAACACATTGCAAATCGACGACAGCCGATGACCATCTGACGATGCGTCCCTGCTCTCTGTACTATCAGCCAAGCTATTGTAACTGGAAAGTCAAAAAGAGGAGATCCGCCAGGGTTGCAGAATCCCAGGATGATGGTCACACTTCGCTAACAGTCTCCACAGGGCCAGCGCGGTCATTCCCAGCCCCACGCTTCGGTCGAATCGCAGCATCACCGACAAAATCTGGCGTTGCTGGTTGAGGGTATGAATTTTTCCCGAGAAGGGGCTGCACCCTTTCTCGGGAAAAATTCATACTTGGATCCTGCATCACCGACAAAATATTGGATCTACTGCCGCTGAGCGTGTTCGTTTCACACCAAACTGAGGCTCATCAGTTCATCTGACATCTCAAAATTCGCCGTCACCGACTGCACATCATCCAAATCTTCCAGAGCATCCATCAGCTTCAACAGTGCCGCCGCATGGTCAGCATCTGTCACTTCGATACTGTTTTGAGGAATCCAGCGCAGTTCGGTATTAGCGATCGCATAGCCTTGCTCCCGCAGTGCCGTTTCCAACGCCTCCAGCTCCGTCGACTCCCCCAACACATCCGCCGCTGGATTGCCGTCATCATCTTCTGTTAGCTCATAGGTATCGGCTCCGGCCTCCAGGGAGGCTTCCAGCAGGTGCTCCTCTTCCAGATCGCCCCGCACGGTCACGACACCCTTTTGCTCGAACATCCACCCGACGCAGCCCGTTTCTCCTAGGTTGCCACCGCGCTTGCTGAACGCCGAGCGCAGATCAGCCGCTGTGCGGTTGCGGTTGTCCGTGAGCGCTTCGATCAAGATGGCAACGCCACCAGGGCCATAGCCTTCATAGCGGATGGCTTCGAGTCCGCCCCCAGAGCCGAGTTTGCCCGACCCTTTGGCGATCGCCCGCTCAATGTTGTCATTGGGAATGCCAGCCGCCTTGGCTTTGTCAATAGCCGTTCGCAGTTGAAAGTTCCCCGCCGGATCCGGAACGCCACTACGTGCCGCCACAATAATTTGTCGAGAGAGTTTGGCAAATACCTTTCCTTTGACCGCATCAACCCTTGCCTTCTGGCGTTTGATATTTGCCCATTTACTATGTCCTGCCATGCAGCCGATCCGTACTTCACTTAAATCTTCAACGGGTATGGAACCTAGTGTATCGAGTCAACGTCTTCCTACATCCATAAGATGCGTTAGCGTAACCCACCCAACCCTGGAGGGGATGCGTTACAGCCATACCTAACAGCACCCCAAACGCTTGATCTGACAGTCCTTATACTTGGTTTAAAGACTTGCTCGCTGGGTTGTCAAACAGGCTTGAACACCCTAATGAACCAGTCTAACCAAGGAAATCTGCCCCAAGAAGTCTAACCAAAGGATAGTGTACGAAATCCTGTTTGCCTATAGTTCCACAGTTCTCTATCAATGGCTTCAACCCCTTGGTTGTAAACTCGACGGTTCCCCATTCCAGCGAAAATCGCTGTACAGACGGCGTAAAGCGAGAATTCTGTAGGCTTGGTCTTACAACTGAGCCGAAACTTGATAGGGTGATTAGGTGCAAGTCACCCCCGATTGGGTTCATATGTATTCCAGCTTACAGCTTGGCCGAATCGTTGCTTGACGGACTGATCCTTCTCCCTGGAACTGTGCTTTATGCGAATTTTGTTTGTTGGTGCAGAAGCTGCCCCCATTGCAAAGGTTGGCGGAATGGGCGATGTGATTGGAGCACTTCCAAAGGTTTTGCGATCGCACGGTCACGATGTCCGCATTATGCTGCCCTACTACGGTGGGCTAGAGCAATGGTTTCCAACCCCAGGAAAACCCGTCTGGCAAGGCAGCGCCATGTTTCAAGACTTCGATGTATTTGAAACGCTTCTACCTGGAACAGATGTGCCGCTGTATCTGCTGGGGCACCCGGCCTTTGCCCCCAAACGCATCTATGCTGGGCCGGACGAGGCATGGCGATTTACCCTATTTGCCAACGGAGCCGCCGAGTTTGCCTGGAACTATTGGACGCCCGACATCATTCACTGCCACGACTGGCACACAAGCATGATTCCGGTGTGGATGCACCAGACACCCAATATCCGCACAGTATTCACCATTCACAACCTGGCTTACCAGGGACCATCGAAAGCGCAACTAGCAACGATGACCTGGTGCCCCGACTATATGCAGGGACACAATGCGATCGCCGCCGCCGTGCAGTTTGCCGATCGCGTCACCACCGTTTCACCCACCTATGCCCAGCAGATCCAAACGCCAGAATATGGCGAAACCGTAGAAGGGCTGTTGTCGTTCATTAGCGGCAAGCTATCCGGCATTCTCAACGGCATCGATACCGAAGTCTACAATCCCGAAACCGACCCCAGTCTGGCGCAAAACTTTGGCGTTGCCACCATCGATCGCCGTCCGATTAATAAACGCGAATTGCAAAAAGAGGTGGGGTTAACGCCCAATCCCGATTGCTTGTTAATGGGGATTGTGTCGCGGTTGGTGGAACAAAAAGGGCTGGATCTGGTGATTCAGACAATGGAGCGGTTTCTGGCCTACAGCGATGCTCAGTTGATTGTGCTGGGAACGGGCGATCGCTACTACGAAACCGAACTCTGGCAACTGGCCTCCCGCTACCCCGGTCGCGTCGGCGTACAACTGCTCTACAGCGAACCCCTAGCCCGACGAATTTATGCCGGCACCGATGTATTTCTCATGCCCTCGCGGTTTGAGCCCTGCGGCATCAGCCAGATGCTCGCCATGCGCTATGGCTCTATCCCTATCGTCCGCCGCACCGGAGGCTTGGTGGATACCGTCACCCATCACGATCCGCAGCATGGGCAAGGCACTGGCTATTGCTTCGATCGCTACGAACCCTTAGATTTCTTCGCCTGCATGGTACGCGCCTGGGAAGGGTTCCGTTACAAGCAACCCTGGACAGCCCTGCAAACCCGCGCCATGCGCCAGGACTACAGTTGGGATAAGTCAGCCAAAGACTATATCAGTCTGTATCAGGACATCCTAGGAAAACCTGAAGCAGCCTTGACCTCATCAGGCACAGTACCTTCAGCAACGCGAGCATAGAATTAGATATTGCTGGCTAAGGGTGCGATTTTTTCGAGAAGCGGCGTGGATACGCCGCTTCTCGAAAAAAATTATGTTCGGATTCTGCAACCCCTAGAATTGGGCATTGCAGGATCCAAGGCTACCCTGTGGGCTTTAGCTGTCTCACTGAGTTACAGGTTGACGCAACAATGAATATCCTTAGCTCGGAGTAGGACTTATACCAAATCCGGTTAAACAGCCGTAAAGTCCAACTATCGTTTGTGCTCGCTGCTAAGCAACGAGCGAAATCCTAAAAGCCTGCGCCGCCCGCGCTGCGGGCGGCGCAGGCTTTTAGGATTTGGCTTTTCATCATGCCGGGCTACTTATTACTCTTCAGGCAAGTGCTGATGAGCCAAATATCCACTCACCAGTAAGGCGATAAAAACGGCGGGATAAATCTGTCCAACTAATGCTTCTAAGACCGTAAGTATAGAGGCAATTTCAGTGACTGGAACAATATCGCCATACCCCAGCGTTGTGAGAGTGATAAAGCTGAAATACAGTACGTTTGAATAAGAGGTCTCGGTTACAAGTTCACTGGAGAACGCATTGGTATCAAGAATGTAAACGATGCCGTAGAGTAATGACCAAAAATAGCCCAGTAGCAGATAGACACACACCCCTCCCCGAACAATATCCATGGTTACTCGGGATGCCTGAAGAACACGTTGCAGAATCAGTAGCGCTGCCGATCCAAAGAAGAGCGCATAGATGATCTGAACCGTCAGTATAGGCGTGATCTCGCTAGCAATCCAGCCTAGAGCAAGCATTATATCCACTAAGAAACCAACAATCGCGATGAACACAAAGAATATGAACAGCGATCGCTTCAGCTGATACGACTGAACAATCAAAAACGTGATGTAGAAAACCAAGACAGAGGCCACAATATCCCCTAGACCTCTATGCACAAAGGGAATAATCAATAACCTCAGCACAATTACAATCAAGAGTTGGTTGTACTGAGGTGGAGAAATTGGACGATCAATAAATGAAGAATCTACAGCCATCATTCACACCAAGATTGCAAACAAGTGATTAGTTTATCAAGCAGGTGCTCACCGTATTTGTTCTACTTATAGCGGTGTGCAACCGCATTAAGCACAGCAACGGTTGTGTGGGGCGCGGCGCGCCCCACACAACCATACTTAACTAACCCGCATAGCGCTATATATCAAGTCCGGTTAAATAGCCGCAAAAACCAACTATCGTTTGCGCCCGCTGCGTTGCAGCGGGCGCAAACGATAGTTGGGTTCTTCAACCGGATGTGATATTACACCTGCGGAATCAGCAGATGCGAATCAAAGTCGCCGCCATAATGAATAACATGAATGCCATGGTTAAAGGAAACATCTTTGAAATAGGGTGGCGACGGAATGATTCTCTGAGAACTGATAATCAGCTGTAGAGCTTCGCCAGGGACAAAGAAGGTACTGCTGGGATACAGCGCGATCTCTAGCGGGATAACTTGCCCCGGTTTCAGCTTCTCGTCTCTATCTGCTTTTAGAACGGGATTCCATTCAGTAGACTCTTTGAGGTCTAGTTCGCGCCGGGAGGCTCTGCCCCATCCTCTGGTAACCATATCCTTCCTGTTGCCAACAGAACCGTAGAAGGGAACTGATTTTTGAGTGCGATCGCGCTTATCAATCGCGACATAGATACCGATGTCGTCGGGAGGCTCTGTATCGTTAGGCTTGGGTCGTGCCTCTACCCACAGCCGCAGCTTCATATAGCCACTTAGCTCGGTATCTTCAGAAAATGGATACAGGAAGGTCATCTTTCCCGTAGATCCTGAGTAGGTCAGTTCTTGCGGAGCTGACAGTCTCTCTGGAGAAAAAGACTGCTGGTCTGAGAGATAGAGTCGCTGATAATCTGTGCGGGCGATCGGCCATTCCTGCTCGTAGCGAACCTCATGAATTTCCTTGAGACTACTACGAACCTCAAGCCGGACAGGCGGTGTGTCCAAGAATCCATTGGATGTTTCTCCTTTCAGAAAACAATCCATAAAGCGTCGAGTCAGCTCTTGAACGTCGGGGGAATAGTAGGCGTCCCACTTGCCCGTGCGATGGGTATAGAGCCATTTATGCTGCGATCGCGCCTTCATAAATGCCCGAAAGCTCCCCATGGTGTGCAGTCCATGATCAGAAAAAGATCCACACACCAACATCGGTACTGTGATTTCTTCGAGCTTCGCCGCTTTCTCTTGCCAGAAATCGTCGTAAAAAGGATGCTTTTCGACAAAATTAGTGGGAATAGCCCCTTCAACGTTTATCAAGTCTTCAGGAGTTCCGTTAATTGCGGTTTTGACTTCAGTGGTCCACCAAAAGGCCGGGAAACCCAGCTCAGTGAGGCCACTGCGAGTAAATGTATCGTGATAGGGATCTGTAAGCCCTTCCCACGGAGAAATGCAGCATAAGGACGGTGGCGGTCCACCATAAGCCTGACAGGCCGCCACATGGTATTGCGTAATGGCCAAAAAGCTGACCCCATTGAGCCCCACTTTTCCTGTACACCAGGGCTGCTGAGCCACCCATTCGATCGCCTCGTAGTAGCATTTACCCTGATGCTCAGAGAACACAGAGGGATGACCACCACTATTGGCATACCCTGGCAGGTTCATATTGACGACGGCATAGCCTGCGGGCACCCAGAAATTAGGGTCAGGGGATTCCCAACTCGTCAGCTTAGAAAATTTAGGCTTCCCAACTTGGGAAATCAATCGATATTGCTGCGGGGCACCCCCGAAAGGGGTTTTACCCAAAGCTGGAGTAATGTGATTGTCGTAAGGATGAGCACACATCACCACGGGCAAGGGTTCGTTTTGCTCAGCCGCCTGCTTCGAGCGGTAGATATTTGCGGTTAAGCAAATATCTACCGCTCATGGGGATTTCAACATCATACTCACACAAAATATCAGGATCTGCCTCGGTCAGCTCACACTGGGGGCTGAATAATTGACCGCTCTTGATGGCATTGGTAACAATTGGCGCAAGGGCTTGAATGGTGTTTGAGAGATCAGTGATTTGCTTTTTCAGTTTCATTGATCAAATTCAGTTTTGGACTTGTAAGGCAAACTCGGACCTCTAACACTGAAACTGAGTGCGATTTTGATAGAGGACATCAATATTCCTTGAATTGGGACGCCAGTCTATGGCTGGCAATTCATCTCCCATTAGAGATTGAATCGTTTCGTGGAAAGTTCTGAGCTCTTCATAAGTAACGTTGCCATCAGCCCAAATAATTGATTTGATGTGAGCCATCTCATCCTCATTTAGAACACCATCAACCAATGCGGTTTCCACCACAGCTTTTAACGTTTCAAGGTGCTGAATTTCTTCAGGCGTTAGTTTTCTAGCACTTGAGCGTTCAATTTCCATGGGTAGCTCCTAAACGTTAAGGGACATCACTGCAAGTATGAAAGAAAAAGACTGAGATCACAGACCAGGCAATCAACCATACAAAATAGGCAACAGCATTTCCCGCAGTAGACTCGATGAGATCAAGTTCGCAGCTTTCACCCTCTTCAATAACGATGTAACGGCTGCAACCAGCCCTGAAGCTCAAGCCGATGCAGATTATTTACGCCGAAAATAGGCATAAAAACTGAGTACGATCGCCGCAGTTGAGATGATAGTCATGACGGTTCCGGGGACAAAATTGTTGTAGCCGCCGAGGTCGATAAAGATGAAATATCCGAGATCTAGCAGACCGCCCACCAGGGCTGTGATAAAGATGGCGACAACACTTTTGCGCCAGATAAATATGCCGCCAATAATCGTTACGACGCCAGCCCAAAGTAAGTTAAAGCCGTGCTGATTGATGATGGCACCAACCGCATCTGGATAATCCATCGCCAAGCTGGCAGGGTCTACCGCATCTGCGATATCGGCGGTGGCAGCCGCCGTGTCGCCAGAGATAGTCATAATCCCGGCGAAGGCATGAACTAAACCCCAAATCACCCAGAGGATAGCGGATATTTTCAGCAGCATAGGTATAGTTCTTCGCGTAGAGTTTGTCATAGCAATCGTTTAATCCTGGGTTAAATTCTGTTCTCTGATACCTGAGAATGCGATTTTGGGATAGCTCATTCGGTCGCTTTACCCTCATCAGATGTACGTCTTCAAAGGTTGAAGTACCTTCTATCGCATTAGCTTTCAATCATCGTTAGTACCTTCATTGGACAAGGCAACTCTGTGTCAGTCGTTGGGGTTTGGGAAATCAGGTGCAAATACAGTCCTGGAATCAACAAAAAGTAATAAGTGTGGCAGGCTTCGCCGACGGATGGAAATTTCTACGTCTACTTCCGTCATATCAATAGCCGAGCCATTCAGACACACACGACGTTAGTTTCTGTATTTCAAGCAGTTTTAGCAAGGGCAATAGACGCAATAAATCGGACATTTAGCGACAATTTAATATGTTGAACTACTCTAAAATCTTTATTTTTTAGATGGTTTCACTCGAAAAATTTTTGTGCGACAAAAATTAAAAGCAACCAATATTTCGACTCCAAGATAACTATTAAGAAAAAGGTTGCTAATTTTGCGAAAATTCTTGTCTTGTCGTTTTATAGCGCTACGCGCTCAGGTAGAACTAAATCATCTTTTGAATGTTGCCGTACATTCCTGGAGTGACCACGGACGCAAATGCAAAAGATGGGGTGAATTTGCCCGCCTGTAGCAACAGGCGATCGCCAACCGCATATTCCGCATACAAACTGCGGACAAAGAGCCCATGATCCTCGAAATAGCGATCGCTCGTTGGTGGACGAATGGTCTCTAGCCAAATTTCCGCGTTGATTGGAAACTTGCCTGCACTGTGCCGTTCGGGTGAGACAACCCTTTGGGCAAACAGGTCATTTTGGACAAACAGGTCATTGCCCTCAACACGAGGCGTTTCTGCGTCATCGGCAGCAGCATAGCCCAGGCGAAAAACAACATCCCCATCATCTCGTAGAGCGTTAGCGTCCACTTCGTCTCGGCGTCAAACATCGCGTCGGCGTGAATCATCATGTCGGCGGTGAGCAACCCATCGTAGAAGTCACGCAGGTTGCTGACGTCGATTTTGTGCCGATCATAGTAAGTCATCTCAACATCGGCGGCAGGCGGTGGCGGCGCGGCTTGGGCGAATACTGGATGCGCGACAAAGGGCTGGATGACGACAAGGACGGTTGTCAGCAGTGATGACAGTTTCATGCTCTCAAGCCTCCTTAAAAATCTTTAGGAACATGCCATTGGGGTTGGCCGAATGGGTCGGGACTCCCTGCAACACATCCCAGTGTTCGGCGACTTTGCCATCCGGGGCATACACGTACAGGTCGACAGCGGCTGTTCCAAGATCTTCAGGATCGGTCGTTTCGAGGTTGCGGAAATTGACATGGGCCATGGCCCAATCGCCGACAACCATGACCTTGTGAACGTCAATTTCGGCAGGATATTGCGCGACCGAAGAGGAAAACAGCATGGCAATCGCCTCGGGACCATCAGGGACCGTCGTGCTGTGTTGGATATAATCGTCGGATAGATATTGCCGCATATTGGCGATCGATGGGTCGGTGGACAGAACCTGGTAAATTTCAATAATCTGTTCGGCCCGTGCGCGTCCCTCGTCGTCAACCGCGATGATTTCAGTCGTGAACTCGCGGGGAATGATGTTCCGGTAATTCATTCCTTGGTCTTGGGACGTCATCGGTGTAGTGCGGCCTCCCCCAGTTTCTTGTGCGGTCATGGACGCCGAAAAAGGAACTATTAATGCCAATTTCGTCAAGCCAGAGACTCTGGGTAGCATCGTCACAACGATTCTTGACTTTGCCATCTCCCATGGGATGACGCTTGAAGAGATTGCCCAAGTCAGCGATCTCTCAACAATCAACTATGCTCGCCTAGATAGCCGCATATCGGATGATGCCGTAGCAGAACTGATGAGCGCCATTGCAAATCGATGGGCAGACACAGCGATTTCGATGGAAATTGCCCGTTCTGCGCCGTTTACGATGCTGGGTGGCTTAGCCAAAGGCGCCCAGTTTGCCAATGACATCGAGGCGATGCTTGAGTGGTTTTTGGTCAATCAGACAATTATTGCCGACCAATCGGCGGTGCATCTTGAGCAGGCAGACTCAGAGGTGGCGCTGGTCATTGCCCATCCGAGTGAGCATCAGGATCAGGGCCTGTTGCTTGAAGCCGTTACGGGTTTAATTTGGCGATTGCTGCAAGAGAGCACGGATTCAGAAGTCTCGCTACTCAGAGTGGAGTTTGCGCACAAAAAGCCAGTTCCGGTGGAAGCGTATGAGTCGTTCTTCCAAGTCCCCGTTTCATTTCAGACTGGCCGCAATGCACTTGTCTTTTCGCGAGAGAGTCTCGGTGTGCCTGTTCGTCATGCCAATCCTCAAATGTTCAGTTTTGTCGAGCGTCACTTTGCCGAGCTGCGCCAGCAGTTGGGGAGCGATCGCTATCCTCTTGCCCTTGCCAAGCTGCGCCAGGGCATTATGGAAAACGCGACCCAGGGCGAGTATGGGGCAGCAGCGGCAGCGGCGAAAGCAAATATCAGTCTCCGCACAGCACAGCGTTTGGCCAAACAGCATGGGACATCATTAAACGCACTCATTGATGAAATCCGCTTAGCTAACGCGAAAAGCTTTTTAGATGATCCTGAAATCGACATTGCGACCGTTGGACAACTTGTCGGATATACTGACGCCCGTGCATTTCGTCGAGCGTTCAAACGATGGACAGGCCTCTCTCCTAAAGAGTACCGAAGAGAAACATTAGGAGAGAAAACGTAAGGAAGTCACAGAGCATTGCATCCCCAATTATGAAAGGCCCAAAGCTCTCTCAAGTCAAACTATAGCGGTGTGCAACCGCGTCAAGCACAGAAATGGTTTTGTGGGGGCGCGACGCGCCCCCACAAAACCGTACTTAACTAACGCGCATAGCTTTATAACTACTGATATCAAATCCAATTAAGCAGCCGTAAAACCCAACTATTGTTTGCGCCCGCTGCACTGTAGTGGGCGCAAACAATAGTTGGGTTCTTCAACCGAATTTGATATGAGTGTTCAGCAGCAACCACCCAGAAGGGGGATAGCTGTGGGGATGAGACTACCCTTTGCTATCTTGAGAAAAAGAATTTGACCGGAGAACACAACATGGTCAGTGTTGGGGGCGTTGATTTTTGCCAAAAACAACGACACAGAAAGGGTTTAGACCCCTCCAGTAAATTCTTAAGCTGTTGAATTGGGAGGCGTTGCGCTATGTCTGAACCTATCAAGAAAGAATGTCCGGTCTGTGGGGTCAAAATTGTGTCGGGTGGCATGTTGGGCGATCGCGTCGAATATTCTGTTGGCGCACCCGGAACCCGAGATGACCTCTACCAGCGGGTTTGTCGCCATACCCAAAAGGCGGGTTGCATCAACCGCGACCCTAAAGGAACGTCCTTACCCAACCGCTAAGATGTCGGTAAACGTCAATGGCATCGCTGATTGAGGGGATGATTTTTTCTGAAATGGGCCATACTGTGCCCCATTTCAGAAAAAATCATCCTTGGATTCTGCAACCCCACCTCAATCGAACGGTATCGCTTGGTTCTCGCGTTAGAATTCAGTTAGTAGATTGACTCAAATTCCCTGACGGGTTGACGTATGTTCACTTGTCCTTTCCTTGAATTCCTTTCCCAGTGCAGGAGAGGGGCTTTGAGTCCAGCCCTCCTTCTGCCCTGTGGGAAAAGGGTCTGACGGGGGAGAATCAATCTGCCATGTCCGAACCTGGACACACTCCCACCTCTTCAGGCTGCTTCGGCCTGTCATCTCAGACTGTATTCACACCTTAATCTCTACTTATCTTTTTTATGAGGTCTACTCCTTCTGACTCTGGTTCAGAATGCCCATTCGGGTCAAAACCTCTTGAATATCTTATGGCGCTTTGTTGGTTTCTATTAGTTCAGCAACAGGAAAGCGAGTAGCCAGGCTATTTTGCTC
This sequence comes from Vacuolonema iberomarrocanum LEGE 07170, assembly GCA_015207365.1. Classification (GTDB taxonomy): domain Bacteria; phylum Cyanobacteriota; class Cyanobacteriia; order Elainellales; family Elainellaceae; genus Vacuolonema; species Vacuolonema iberomarrocanum. The sequence continues at coordinate 1,309 of JADEXA010000049.1, read as the reverse complement.
CAGCATCAGTACAGCCTTTTGATCCGACGACGACGGTCTCGATAAAGGGTTGCACTGATCCATCGATCGGATCATTTGGTGCAACATCGCAGGCTTGCTCATCCCACGCTTCACTCACTTTCTTGTTTTTTATTCGTACTGAACCATGCAGAAGTTGTTGTTTAACGATCGCGAATCCGTTCGTTGTCGAGCCATCTTTATCGGCGAAAAACTCGATCTCCGTGCCCTCGAACAAACCGATTATCTAGCTCGCGAGCCATTGATGGTGTCGGCGGGGCAACAGGGTTGTGCTGTGTTGTTTGACTATGGGGCGATCGTCATGTTTGACATTGACCCTATCGAAGAAGTCTCTTTTCTGGCGCATCTAAAACCGCTAACGGTCAATGAATTTGACAACCCAGAAACCGAGGAAGCAATTCTCAACCTAACGGCAGGGGGCGTTGGTCAGGCCACGAACGGTGTCATCTATGTCCAGGACTTTTCCACCAGTTGTCTGCAAATTGTGGCCGATGTGCTGGCCAAAAGTGCCGTGCTCGCCCACTACGAACTGGGAACCGCCGCCGTGTTCGATCGCCTAGAACCCGTCGCCAGCGAGTTGCAGACATCGACTAATGGCAATCGCTGGGGCAAAGAACTGTTGCGCCAACTGGGGTCTACCCTCGCCATCCAGCACAAGATCGTCGGTCGCGTCGAGATCATCGACAAGCCAGAGCTGCTGTGGGATTTGCCCGAGTTCGATCGCCTCCACCGCCGCCTGGAAGATGAGTACGAAATTCAGGAGCGCCACACCACCCTAGAACGCAAGCTACAACTGATTTCCACCACCGCCGAGACGGTGATCGAATTACTTCAGCACAAAACCAGCCTGCGCGTCGAGTGGTACGTGGTCGCGCTGATTGTGGTGGAGATTGTGCTGTCGCTGATCGACCTGTTCTTAAAGGTGACGTGAGGGTTTTGAAGGTGACGTGAGGGGCGATCGCCAGCGATTCGGTTGAAGCTATTGTGCACCAACGACTCCTGCACCGCTGTTTACGTTAGCGGCCTTGCCTCCCTCGACAGGGAGGCAAGGCCGCTAACGAGCGACGCCAAAACTGCGACCTAGAAATCGACTTATCCCAATCAACGTTTGTCAGCCAACCAGCAGGTTTGCAGGTACCGCTTTGCCTTCCGACACTCTTTACAATTTGATTTTGGACAAACAGAGTCGTGCCTGTGTTGAGAACGCAGGCGTAGAGTGCTTCAACACAGAGGGTCAGGCCGACTTTTGAGAGTCTTTGCAAGGGCACAGCTTTTGGGATGGGTGAAACTT
>JADEXA010000048.1 GCA_015207365.1 Vacuolonema iberomarrocanum LEGE 07170 | reverse complement strand
ATCGTTTCTGAACAATCGCCAATCGATGCGGCGACAACCTTGTGGCAAGCGTTACAAGCGGGGTTAATTGTTCCTATCAGTCAGGTTTACAAGTTCTTCCAGGATATGGGGCAGGGTGAGGCAGAACACCCGATTAATCCCCGTTATCGCTTTTTACACGATCGCATCCAGCAAGCTGCTTATTCCCTGATTCCTGAAGACCGCAAACAGGCAACCCATCTCAAATTGGGTCAACTGCTTCAACAAAATCTATCGGAAGTCGAACGGGCAGAAAAGCTGTTTGAGATTGTGAGGCATCTCAATCTGGGGCAGGCGTTAGTTCAAGATGCTAATCAACGAGAAAGCCTAGCCCAACTGAACTTGGCTGCTGGACAAAAAGCCAAACAGGCCACTGCCTATGCTGCTGCGCACACTTTTATTCAAACTGGACTGGAATTACTCACAGCAGATTGTTGGCAAAGTCAGTATGAGTTAGCCTTGGCACTTCACGTTACTGCTACAGAAACTGCCTACTTGAATACCGACTTTGAGGCGATGGAGTCAATTGCGGCGGTGGTTTTAGAGCGGGCTCAAACTCAACTTGATAAAGTCAAGATTTACCAGATTCAAATCAATGCCCTGACGGCTCAAAGTCGGATGTTGGAGGCAATTGTGACGGGTGCAAATGCCCTAGCCGCGTTCGGCATCGAATTTTCCTCAGAGCCGGATCAGGCATTAATGGGCGAGGTCATGCAAAAGGTGGCTGTTCAACTGGAGGGTAAACCGATTGGGGCTCTGACCGAACTGCCTGCCATGAGCGATCCGCAAACTATTGCAGTCATGCAACTGCTTGCAGAACTATTTGCGCCTGTTTTTCTGGGTAAACCCACGTTGCTACCGCTACTTGCCGTGACAATGGTGAGCCTATCTCTCGAATTCGGTAATACTCCTGCATCAGCGATTGGCTATGTCGCTCACGGTATGGTGTTGTCCTCTTTTATGGGCGAGGTCGAACAAGGTTATCAATTTGGTAAGGTGGCTCTCAGCCTCCTGGCTCAGTTTAATGCAAAGGCGTTCCAGTCTCTTACCCTGCTTCTATTTGGTGGTTTTCTCCAGCATCGTAAAGAATCCCTGCAGGCAACGATTCCCACAGTGAAAGAAGGGTATTTAGTGGGGATGGAAACAGGGAACTTCCTCTACGCTGGCTACAATAGCTCTAATTATTTCTATGACAGTTTGTTTGCAGGTGTGCCTCTAGAGGCTTGGGAATCAGAAATCGAAAACTACTGTGTTGTCCTAGCAGAGGCTAAGCAAAATTCACCTCTGGCCTACCTGAAGATGAAACAGCAGCTAGGATATAACCTTCGGGAAGCAGTTGAGGAACCGGATCGGCTCATCGGCACAGCCTACGATGAAACGGTGATGTTTCCTAAACATCATCAAGATAATGAGTCGATCGCGATCGCTTTAGCCTGTGTTTACAAGCTGATTCCAGCTTATCTATTCGGTAACCACACCCGTGCCCTCGACTACATTGATCAAATCAACCTGCATTTGATGACCTTCGTGGGAATGCCACACGTACCCGTTTTTCATTTCTATGGTGCATTAACTTACCTGGCACTCTACTCCAATCAATCAAAAACTGAGCAAGCTGAAACATTGCTTCAAGTGGAACAGCATCAAAGTATGTTAGTTGGGTGGGCGCACCATGCCCCCATGAATTACCAGCATAAAGTTGATCTAATTGACGCGGAAAAATGCCGGGTTTTGGGCCAAAATTACGAGGCGGCTGATAAGTACGATCGCGCGATCGCTGGAGCTAAAGCCAACGAATACATCCAAGAGGAAGCCCTTGCCAACGAACTTGCAGCCAAGTTTTACCTGGATTGGGACAGAGAGAGAGTGGCTGCCGACTATATGCAAGCAGCCTATTATGGTTATGCCAAATGGGGAGCCCAAGCTAAACTGGCTGATCTAGAAACCCGCTATCCTCAATTGCTTACACCCATTTTGCAACAACAACAAACATCCTTATCGGCAACGGAAACAGTATTTGCCTCACCCAATTTAACGATCGCTCAGACTCCGAGTTCTCATACCTCCTCGTCTGGCAGTACCAGCATTTCCGCGACCCTCGACCTAGAAACGGTGCTCAAAACCTACCAGACCCTCTCTAGCGAAATTGAACTCGACAAGTTGTTGGCAACCTTGTTACACACAGTGCTAGAAGCGGCTGGAGCCGACAAGGGGGCTTTGCTCATGCCCCATAAGGATGGGTTATTTGTGGAAGCCATTGCCACCCTCAATCAACCTGCACGGGTAGAATCTATTTCACTATCCGACAGCCCAGAAATTCCCCACTCCCTCATCAATATCGTCAAGCGGAGCCTACAACCCTCAATAATCATGGATGCTGCTGCCCATCCTACGCTGGCAATGGATGCCTATGTTATGCAACATCATCCTAAGAGCTTGCTCTGTACTCCAATTCTGCAACGGGGTAAGCTCATTGCTATTTTGTACTTAGAGAACCGGGTTACGGTTGGAGCTTTTACTCACGATCGCGTCGAACTTTTAAATCTTCTTTGTACTCAAGCTGCAATTTCGCTGGAAAATGCTCGTCTCTATCAACAAGAGCAAATAAAGTCTGAAGAATTGGCTCAAAAAGAAGCCGAATATCGCAGTATTTTTGAAAGCGTTAATGATGGCTTGATGATCATCGATTTGGCAACCGGGCAGATCGTGGCGGCAAACCCGACTGCTTGCAAGATGCATGGCTACTCTCAAGAAGAATGGTCCACACTTCAACCCAGCGATATTATTCACCCGAGACATCTGCATGAATTTGAAAGATTTATAGAGACACTCAATCACGGTGAGGAGTTTTACGTTCAGGCACAAGATATTTGTAAGGATGGCCGCGTCTTCGATGTGGAAGTCAAAGCCGTTCCGTTGATGTATCAGGGCAAACTCCACGGGTTATCGATTATCAGAGATATTAGCGATCGTAAGGCTGCAGAAACCGCATTAGTTGAAAGCGAACGTTACCATCGCAGTTTATTCGAAACCTCGTCTATTGGCTTGCTTCTGTGCACAATAGATGGACAATTTGTGTATGCCAATACTGCCTATGCCAACATCCTCGGGCGAACCGTTGCTGAACTGCCTGCCTTAAGTTATTGGGACATTACGCCAAGAAAATATGCGGAGGATGAACAGCGGCAACTGCACAGCCTGCAAACCACTGGACGGTATGGCCCCTACGAAAAAGAGTACATTCATAAAAACGGCTCCCTCGTTCCTGTGCGGCTCTCTGGTGTGATTGTGGAGCGCCACGGCGAACAACTCATTTGGTCTAGCATTGAAGATATTAGCGATCGCAAAGCCGCTGAGAAGTTAGTCCATGAAAAAAATGTTGCGTTAGAACGCACCTTAGACCAACTTCAACAAAGCCAAGCGCAAGTGGTGCAGGCTGAAAAGATGTCGGCATTAGGCAACTTGGTCGCAGGGGTGGCTCACGAAATCAACAACCCCATCGGCTTCCTCAATGGCAGCATCAACAATGCCAAAGACTATGTGCAAGATATCCTCAATCATCTCGCTCTCTATCAACAACATCATCCGAATGCCGCCAAACCGGTGCAAGAGAATGCCGAAGAGATTGACCTGGAGTTTCTGGAAAAAGACTTGCCTAAGTTACTCGACTCTATGGAAGGGGCGACCAAACGCATCAAAAATATTAGTGTGAGCCTTCGCACTTTCTCTCGTGCCGATACTGACCACAAAATTAGTGCCAATCTTCACGAGGGGCTCGATAGCACATTACTAATTCTCAAATATCGGCTCAAAGCGAATGAGTGCCGTCCTGCCATCGAAGTGGTTAAAGACTATGGGGATATCCCGACCGTTGAATGCTTTCCGGGACAGCTGAACCAAGTATTTATGAACATTCTGGCCAATGCTATTGATGCTTTAGATGAAGCGAGTCAAAACCGCAGCTTTGCTGAGATCAAAACCAATCCCAATCGCATTACCATTTGTACCACTCTCGAACATCGGCAGGTCAAGATTGCGATCGCCGACAATGGACTCGGAATATCTGACGAGGTAAAAGCCAGAATTTTCGATCATCTGTTCACCACAAAAGAGGTGGGGAAAGGTACCGGACTCGGACTGGCGATCGCTCATCAGATTGTGGTCGAAACCCACGGCGGTAGCTTGGAGGTTGAATCGATGGAAGGAGAGGGAACCGTGTTCTTCATTCAACTACCGCTTTAGGCCCAGCTAGGGTGGCGTCATACTACAGAGGCTTGTCGAAGCCATCCTAATGAATTAAGGACTTACGCATTTTGCTGATGTTGTTGCCGCGACATGGACACAACATCAACGAGTAGCTAGCACGGCTTGAATGCCTAGTTCCTCTGCACTTGTTGGATCGGAATGGGGCCAAGCGCAGCAGTTGCCAGAACTCTATTGCGAATGTAAGTTGAGGTGAGCCATTGTATTTTTGGTTTGCATCAAGAATGCATCCAGTATCGGTTGGCCAACTTGCATTAATGATTGAACGATTTCGTCGCCTGCTGCTTCGGGTGAACCTGCGTTGAATGGTGGCTCTGGTACATATTCCATCATTAGTTGAGCCATCTTTGCGATCGATTCACCACAAAGCAAACTCAGCAGCGTGAAGCCAAAATCAATGCCGGATGTTACACCGGCTGCCGTGACTCGATTACGGTCGATCGCCACCCTTTGGGGCACAACATCCACCCCCAACATTGCTAGCTGGTCACGAAATGCCCAGTGACAAGCAGCCTTGTAACCTTGCAGCAACTCTGCCGCTGCGAGAATCATAGACCCCGTACAAACGCTTGTTACATACTGAGCAGTGGCACTTTGCTGTTTCAGAAAGTCTAAAATTTCAGCATCTTGCATCGCATCGACTTGGCTCATCCCTCCACCAGGAACACAGATAACATCTAGGGATGGACAATCTGCAAACGACGTAGTTGGCGTGAAGACAAAGCCTTCGTTACTGACAACAGGTGATAGCGTTTTCCAGAGCAAATGTGTGGTTGTATTCGGTGGAAAATCTAGAACCTGGTAAGCTCCCATCACATCCAGTTGAATGACGCCATGGTAGATCAAAAAGCCGATTTGCAATGGTTTCATGGTTCTTTAGTTATTTGAAAGCTTCTACTTGCAAGAATTGTAGGGAGAAGGAGTAGGATTGAATAGTCCTCAGGTGGGTACTTCTTTTAGCGTCAGATATGGTTAGCTCGCTTCACTCTTTATTCCAGGCGATCGCCACCGCACCAACTGAAGAAGTACTAAGAGCCAGGTTCATGGATGGCGTTAGCGAACATTTTGGGGTGCACCGTTGGGGAATCTATCTGTTTAATGACCAGAATCGCCTGGCTAGTTTTGATGCTGTCGGTGTGTCAGATGCGTTTGCAGAACGGTATGAAGCGATCGGTAGATCAGTTGATCCGGTCTTGCAATATGTTCTAGAAAATCATGCGCCAGCCCATGAAGAGTTAGTGCTACCTGTCGGTAGCTGGAAAAGCAGTGAACTGTATCAACGATGTTGTGTTGAATACGATCATGAGCACATCATGACGGGGCCTGTTGTGGGTCGAGGTCGGTTGGTTGGAACCGTGCATTTTGCTCGGATCAACCATACCCCTGCTTTCAATCCAGTTGATTTGTCTCGGTTAGGAGCAGTCTGCACGCATTTATCAGCTTGTCTGGCTGGGTTGCGCAGACCAGGTGCGATCGCCCCAAATCCATCTTTCAAGCATCTGACGCCACGGGAAATCCAGATTGCCAATCTTGTAGCCAAAGGGCTGACCAATTCAGAGATTGGTGCAGAATTGTGGATCACCCAAAACTCTGTCAAACAGGCTTTGAAGCGGATGTTTCGGAAGTTGAAAGTTTCGAGTCGGACGGAAATGATTGCAAAACTCCAGAACATTCTTCAGGCATAAAGTTTGTCGCAGCGCTAACAGAATGTCTAGCAATCTTTTAATTCTTACGAGATGTGGCTCCGTAATTATACGGCTAATTTTTTTCGCAGCAAAGTAAGGCTAGAAGAATAGTGCGATCGCTTGTCTTTTTGGGAATTTTAGGAGCACTTGCCTACACCCACTCTCCTAACAGACGGATATGACACGTCCTGCCAATCGCCCCGATCCATCACCCGTTGATCTGCCTGGCTACACTTGTGTTGAGCCGATCTATCAAGGCTCTAGAACTATCGTCTATCGCGCCATGCAGATCGAATCACAACGCCCGGTTGTGATCAAAATGCTGCGGCAGGCATATCCTAGCTTCAGAGAGCTCGTACAATTCCGTAATCAATACACGATTGCGAAGGATCTACCCATCTCGGGCATTATCCACCCCTTGCGCTTAGAACAATTCGGCAATGCTCAGGTCTTGGTGATGGAGGATTGGGGTGGGATCTCCCTGGGGAAATATAGTCAACAGAAGCCATTGGATGTTTCTGAGGTGTTGGCGATCGCCCTTCAACTCGCGGATATTTTGCACGACCTGCATCAGCATCGGGTGATTCACAAGGACATCAAACCCGCCAACATTCTGATTCATCCAGAATCCAAACAGGTCAAACTCATTGACTTTAGCATTGCTTCATTGCTTCCCAAAGAGAGCCAGGAAATCCAGAGCCCCAATACATTAGAAGGAACCCTTGCCTATCTTGCTCCCGAACAAACAGGGCGGATGAATCGGGGGATTGACTATCGAGTGGACTACTACGCGCTCGGTATAACTCTATATCAATTGCTCACGGGTCGCTTACCCTTTGTTGCAGACGATCCGTTGGAACTTTTGCACTGCCATATCGCCAAGGTGGCGTCTCCTACAAATCAGGTTAATCCCGCTGTGCCACCCATGCTAGGGGCGATCACTGCCAAACTAATGGCCAAAAATGCTGAAGATCGCTATCAAAGTGCATTGGGATTGAAGCATGATCTGGAGCAGTGTTCGATCCAATGGCAAGCCACAGGTGCTATTGCATCCTTTGAACTCGGCCAACGAGATTTGAGCGATCGCTTCCTGATTCCTGAAAAACTCTACGGTCGGGAAGCCGAAGTACAAACCTTGCTGGAGGCCTTTGAGTGTGTTGCTAAGGGGGCATCGGAATTAATGCTGATTGCGGGGTTTTCTGGCATTGGCAAAACGGCTGTTGTCAATGAAGTGCATAAACCCATCGTCAAGCAGCACGGCTACTTTATCAAAGGCAAGTTTGACCAGTTCAATCGCAACCTTCCCTTGTCGGCCTTTGTTCAAACTCTACAGGATCTGCTGGGGCAACTACTAACCGAAGATGATGAGTCGCTGGCTCAATGGAAAGCTCAAATCCTTGAAGCTGTTGGGGAGAATGGTCAGATTCTCATCGAAGTCATCCCCGAACTAGAGCACATTATTGGTCAGCAACCACCTGTTCCTGAACTGTCTGGATCAGCGACACAGAATCGGTTTAACTTGCTGTTCCAAACGTTTATTGAGGTCTTCACCACACCAAAGCACCCCTTAGTTATATTCTTAGACGATTTGCAGTGGGCAGATGCAGCTTCGTTGCAACTCGTCGAGCTGCTGATGGATGGTCGGGGATATTTATTACTTTTGGGAACCTATCGGGACAACGAAGTATCACCCGCTCATCCCTTGATCTTGACGGTTGAGAAGCTAAAAAAAGCGCAAGCCATTGTCAATACCATTACCCTTGCACCCCTCCGGCTAGAAGATACGACTCGCCTAGTAGCCGATACACTTATTTGTTCGTTGGAGTTGGCACGACCCCTGGCTAAGTTGATCGATCGCAAAACCCAAGGCAATCCCTTCTTCATCACGCAGTTTTTGAAAGCACTCCATAGCGAAGGCTACATCACATTCAATACTCCCCTCGGCTATTGGGAATGTGACATAGCCCAAATTGCAGTGCTATCCCTCACCGATAACGCCGTGACATTCATGGCGCAGCAGTTGCAGAAACTGCCATCTGACACCCAAGAGATTCTCAAATTAGCCGCATGTATTGGTAACCAATTTGATTTGGCAACAGTGGCGATTGTCTCTGAGCAATCATTAACCGATACCGCAGCAGCCCTGTGGAGAGCGTTGCAAGAAGGCTTGATTTTGCCGCTCAGTCAAAGCTACAAGCTCTTTCAGGACATAGAACATGTTGAGACCGAAGATATAATTAATCCTCGCTATCGTTTTTTGCACGACCGAGTTCAACAAGCGGCCTATTCTTTAATTGCTGATGATCACAAATCTGTGATGCATTGGCATATTGGTAACCTGCTATGGCAGGGCTGGTCAGCGCAGCAAGAAAACAAGATTTTTGACTTAGTTAATCAACTAAATTTGGGACAATCTGTGATTTCTCAACCTGAGCAAAAACAACAACTGGCTCAATTAAATCTCCAAGCTGCTCAGAAAGCAAAACTCTCTGCGGCCTATAAATCTGCTCAAACCTATTGTGAGACAGGGATAGCGCTACTACCTAAAGAAGCCTGGGAAACAAGCTATGACTTGATGTATGCATTGCATTACCACGCCTCAGAAGCGGCGTATCTCAGCAGCCAGTTTGACCAGGCGGAAAATCTGTACAACGTTGCACTTCAGCATGCGAGAACGCCTCTTGAACAAGCGGCACTTTATCGCGTCCAGATGACTCAGTATCAGCTTCAAGGACGCAATGCAGAGGCGATCGCCATCCAACGAAAAAGCACTCAGTTACTGGGATGGTCCATGCCAACAGGGCCAAACGAAATTCAAAATAGTCTTGATGCCGAAATCACAACAGTCAATCAATTTCTAGAACAGCAAACAGCCGCATCCATTTTAGAGCTGCCCAAAATGACGGATGCCAACACAGAAGAACTGCTCCGCATTTTACAAATTCTTTTCTATGCAGCTTGGTTGGATGGTCAGCTTACGTTAGCATTTCTAGCCTTAGCAAAAATGACAACATTATCACTACAGCATGGCAATAGTGAGATGTCGCCCTTTGGCTATGTAGGTTATGGGATCGTTGCTAATGCAATTCTTAATGATACAACCCAAGGTTATCAATTCGGCAGTATGGCCGTTCAACTCTGTGAGCAATTTAATAATGCTGACGTGCGAGGGATGACGAACTTCCTATTTGCTGCTGATGTACATAGTTGGAAACGCCCGTTGCGAGAAGTCGATCAATACTATGAGAATGCCTACAAATATAGTATGGATGCAGGCAACTGGCTAACCGTCAGCTTTACGATGATGCTAGGCGGTTCCGATCGCCTCACCTATGGTAAGAATCTCGAAGAACTCTACTCCCTTGCTCAAGCCCATGCCGAATTTCTGCAGCAAATCAAAAGTTTAGAAAACTTAGATGCTCTAAAAGTAGGAGTTTTACAGCCTATACGCCAACTGTTAGGACTTACCCCTTCATCTACCAGCTTTGATGACGATCACTTTAGTGAAGCGCAATACCTACAAAAGTATCAGAATACACCCTACCATCTTGCCTGGTTCTACTCAGTCAAAATTCGTCATGCCTATCTGTTTGATCAGATTGCTTATTACCCAGATCTCATTCCTAATGTTGACATTATCGAAAGCACAATTCCCACTCATGCTAAATTGCCATCCACAATTTTCTATGTTGTCTTGATGCACCTGGCGCTTATTGAAGAAGTTCGCGATGATGCCCAACAAAAACTGCATTGGCAGGCGATACAACCGCTGGAAGATAAGTTAGAGCAGTGGCAAAAAGATTGCCCAGAGAATATTGAGCATAAGTGCATGCTGATTCGGGCAGAGAAAGCCCGATTACAAGGGCAAATAGCTGTGGCGATCGATTTCTATGAGCAAAGCATTGCTCAAGCTCACGTTCAAGGATATGACTATGAATCGGCGCTGGCCAATGAACTGGCGGCGAAATTCTACCTTGGCTGGGGCAAGGAAAAAGTGGCTGCAGGCTATATGCAAGAGGCCTACTATGGCTATGCCAAGTGGGGGGCTCAAGCCAAAGTTGTGGACTTAGAAGCGCGATACTCTAATCTACTTGCGCCTATTTTGCTACAGCAAAACAACGCTTTATCTACAACAGATACCCTATTCACTCCACCAGCCTTACCCATCGACCAGACTCCTAGCACACATAATTCTTCAGGCGATACCAGCATTTCTGCGGCCCTCGACCTGGCAACGGTGCTGAAAGCTTCTCAAACCCTCTCTAGCGAAATTGAACTCAACAATTTGTTGGCAACACTACTGAACACGGTGTTGGAAATAGCTGGAGCTGATAAGGTCGTGTTGCTGATGCCACAAGGGGAGGAATGGTTTGTAGAAGCAGTTGCAACGCTTAACCATCCTGCACGGTTAGAGTCGACTCTGCTTGCCGATAGCCCAGAGATTCCTCATCCCCTCATCAATATCGTTAAACGAACTCAACAACCCGTTGTCATTGCAGATGCCGCAACTCATACCCTGGCAACGGATGCCTATGTAGTGCGCCAACAACCTCAGAGTGTGCTGTGTACGCCTATTTTGCGGCAAGGCAAGCTCGTTGCGCTGCTGTACCTGGAAAATAAGGTCACTGTCGCTGCCTTTACCCGCGATCGCGTCGAATTGTTAAATCTCCTCTGCACTCAAGCCGCGATTTCCCTTGAAAATGCTCGACTCTACCAGCAGGAACAAGAGAAATCGATCTGTTTAGCAGAATCTGAAAAACGGTTGCAGCTTTTGATCCAACAAACTCCTATTGCGGTACTGGAATGGAATCAAGACTTTGACTGTCAATTTTGGAATCCAGCGGCAGAAAAAATGTTTGGCTACCGAGCGGTGGAAATTGTCGGTCGTCATCTTGGTTGCTTGATTCCTGAAGACCATCATGCCTACGTCGATGATGTGGTTGATCAAATTCTGACTCAGCAAGGCGGTTCTCACGCGATTAACGAAAACCTGACCAAAGATGGCCAACGGATCACCTGTGAGTGGTTCAATGCGCCTACTTTTAATGCACAAGGAGAGGTTTGTGGCGGTGTCTCGATGACGTTGGACATTAGCGATCGCAAGGCCGCAGAAGCTGCACTAGTTGAAAGCGAGCGTTACCATCGCAGTCTATTTGAAAGCTCCTCCATTGGTTTGCTGTTGTGCAAAATGGATGGATACCTTGTATACGCTAATCCTGCTTTTGCGGATATTCTCGGGCGAACCGTCGCCGAACTGCCCGCATTAAGTTATTGGGACATTACGCCGAAAAAATATGCGGAGGCCGAGCAGCGACAACTCCAAAGCATGGAAACGACTGGGCGGTACGGTCCCTACGAGAAAGAGTACATTCATAAAGATGGTCATCTCATTCCCGTCCGGCTTTCTGGCGTCGTTGTAGAGCGTCACGGAGAAAAGTTCATTTGGTCCAGTATTGAAGATATTAGCGATCGCAAACAAGTGGAAGCTGCACTCGTAGAAAGCGAAAATTACCATCGCGGTTTATTCGAACACTCCACAATTGGCCTGCTTCTATGCAGCATGAGTGGAGAATTTTTGTATGCCAACAAAGCGTATGCTGACATCCTTGGACGCACACAAGCGGAACTACCTGCATTATCCTACTGGGATATTACCCCTAGAAAATATACTGAGGCTGAGCAGCGACAGCTAGAAAGCTTAGCAACCACCAGACGCTATGGTCCCTATGAGAAGGAGTTCATGCACAAGGATGGGCATCTGATTCCTGTTCGATTGTCGGGTGTGCTGGTTGAACGACATGGCAAACCTTGTATTTGGTCCAGCATTGAAGATATTAGCGATCACAAGGCCGCTGAGAAATTAATCCATGAGAAAAATGCTGTATTGGAACGCACCTTAGACCAACTTCAACAAAGCCAAGCACAGGTGGTGAAGTCTGAAAAAATGTCGGCATTGGGCAACCTAGTCGCAGGGGTTGCTCACGAAATCAATAACCCCATCGGCTTCCTGAATGGCAGCATCAAAAATACCAAAGATTATGTGCAAGATATCCTCAAGCATCTCGCACTCTATCAGCAACATCATCCCAATGCTGCCGAACCAGTAGAAGAGAATGCTGAAGAGATTGACCTAGAGTTTCTAAAAGAAGACTTGCTCAGGTTAATCGACTCTATGGAAGGGGCAACCAAACGCATCAAAAACATTAGCACTAGTCTCCGCACCTTTTCCCGTGCCGATACCGACCACAAGGTTAGTGCCAATCTCCACGATGGACTCAATAGCACCTTGCTGATCCTCAAATATCGGCTCAAAGCGAATGAGCATCGTCCTGCTATCGAAGTGGTTAAAGATTATGGGGATATCCCAACTGTTGAATGCTTTCCGGGACAGCTCAACCAGGTGTTTATGAACATCTTGGCCAATGCTATTGATGCCTTAGATGAAGCAAATCAAAATCGTAGCTTTGCTGAGATACAAGCCAATCCCAGTCGAATTACCATTCGCACTACCCTCGAACATCAACAGGTTAAGGTCGCGATCGCCGACAATGGACTTGGGATATCTGACGAGGTAAAAGCCCGAATCTTCGATCATCTGTTCACCACGAAAGGGGTGGGGAAAGGCACCGGACTCGGACTGGCGATCGCCCATCAAATTGTGGTCGAAACCCATGGTGGCAGCTTAGAGGTTGAATCGGCAGAGGGACAAGGGGCCCTATTCTCGATCCATCTGCCGATTTAGTTTGGCCAGGATACAACCTATTCGAGGAGTATTAAAGTGCTCTTCTGGATAATGCTATGGCTATTGTTCGTGAGCTATCCATCAAGTTTGTACCCATTCGCTAAAAGGCGTTGCTGGTTGGGAGTATGAATTTTTCCTGAGAAGGGGTGCAGCGCACCCCTTCTCAGGAAAATTCATATTTGGATCCTGCATCACCGCTAAGATCCCACGACCGATCATTTTTTGAAACCCTCGCACTATTACAAGGGTTTCAATTGCAGCGTTCAACCTGAGCTGCTAGTAGAGCAATATAGTCAATTGTCTGCGTCAATACCCGCCCAGATTGCCCGTTCTGATTCACCACAATACTGAAGGTTAGCGTTCCATAGTCTGTGTTGGCTAAGTAGCCAGACAATGCCCTCACTCCTCGCAACGTTCCAGTTTTGCCATATAGCTTTCCTTGAACGGGGGTATCGCGAAAGCGATTTCGCAGGGTTCCGTTGACCCCAGCGATCGCCAGAGAGTTGTAGAACAATCCACTTTCGTCATAAGTATCCATTGCTTGCAAGATGTCGACAAGGGTAGAGGGTCTTGCCCGATTATTTCGAGATAGGCCCGATCCGTCGACTTGAGTATAACCATCAGACTGCACACCCAGAGCAGAGAGCGCATTCCTCGCCGCACTCTGACCGCCGATGCTGCGTAAAAGCGCATCGGCTTGACCATTGTCACTATGACGATTTACTTCAGTTAACCAACCACTGAAGGAAGGGAGTGTTTCAGGGGCACGATCGCTCACAATCTGGATGGCTGCAGCGCTGGTCAGTAGCTTGATGTTAGAAGCGGGAATCAGGGAGTGCTCAGCGTTGTACTGATAAAGGACGGTTGAATCTGAGGCCGACTCGATCAAAACGCCCCAATGTGCCGTGTCAAAGCCTGGACTTTCAATAACGGAGGCGATCGCAGATTCCAGATGATATTGGCAGAATCTTGAGTCTACCTGGGCGACATCGAACGGATCGAGTTGAGTCGCCAGATTGAAACTACTCACCGTTCTGGATGGCTGGGGAATAGCCGCCTTGGCTTGATTCCAACTTTCCAGGCTAATAGCAGCGATTAGGGTCGTGACAGCAGCAATTGCCCCGCAAAGCCGAGCCGGGGCTTGCATGTTGAATCTTCGCATTTGGCCTCACACTATATTCACGAAAATCTTGATGAAGAAAATTTACCCTGTTTTATCAATTCTGCGCATCAGGGTTGTAGATGCAAGCGCCAGGATGGGCTCTGTACTTGACTAATCCATCCAAAATCCGAAAATCAGCATTCGTAAAGTACTCTAGCACACGATGAGAATGATTCTCATTCTGAGACTTGCTCCTCCCAATAAGCTTCATCCCGGACAGAACCTGCTGCGAGAAAGAGCTTTGGGAAACGTTTGCTGGAAACGATACGCAGAAAATTATAACCATAAAAGTCGCGGCAAAGCCTGTCTCAGGGACTGTCTAAAAAAGACAGGTCGGAAAGTCCAAGGATGATTTTTTCGAGCAGGGGTATGGTAAGCCCCTGCTCGAAAAAATCATCCCTTTAATCAGCAATTTCAAAGGAGAATACCACTGCTCTAGGTACCTTAGCGCAGCGTAGCGCACCATTGATCAATAGGTTTATTTGAAGCGATCGCCGCAAAATTCTGGGAACTTTGTTAGAACATCGATACAGAGATTCAGGTTCTCTATTTGAACGATCCTATATTATCGAAACTCTTAAGAAACACCATTAGGACTGACGTAAAACTTGCGTCATCTTAAGTGAATTCGTTGATGGTGTGGCCGCGTCGCGGCCACACCATCAACAAACTGCGTAAATCCTGACCCATTTCTTGCTGTCTTCTGAGGAGAGTGGATGCGCGGTATTCCGCTCTCCATTGGGGTCTCAGGATAAGACTCTGAAACCTCATATTGCAAAGTCGGTGTTGGCACATCCACGGTTACCCGTGACAGAGCACTAAAGTCATTTGGAATCAAACCTGATTAAAGTAATGGATAGGGTTCCCAGGTTTCAAAATTACACGAGTCAAGACACATGGTTGTTACTTGGATTGGATTTGGGGTACTGATGATAGGCGCGATCGCCTTTTGGCAATGGCAGACACACCGTACCCTAAAGCGCTGGCAGCAGGTGCAAGTCGCCCTGCAACAGACCAATACAGAGTTGCAACAGCAGATTCGCGATCGCCAACAGGCTGAAGGTGCTTTGCAAAAATTGAATCAAGAGCTTGAAACGCGAGTGCAACAGCGTATGGTTGCTTTAGAGCAGAGTCAATTGCATCTTCAAGAAACCCGTAACTTTTTGCAAACGGTGATCGATCACTTACCAATTGCCGTCTGTGTTAAAGACGGTAGAGCCGATCACTTTGGTGAAATCCTGCTGTGGAATCAAACCAGTGAACAGCTCTTTGGCTGTACCGCAGAACAGGCGATCGGCAATACCGTCCCGGACTGTTTTCCGCCAGAGGTGGCTGTTTCTTCTGCACAAAAAGACCAGGACGTCTTTTCAAAGGGCATGTCAGAAGATTTTTCCGAAGACCAAATTGATAGCTACAGTCTAGGGCAGCGAATCTTCCAGACGATGAAAGTGCCCCTCTACGACGAGAAAGAGCAACCTAGATATCTGCTCTGCGTTTCGGAAGACATTACAGAACGAAAACGGACAGAAACGGCCCTGCACGATCGCGAAGAAAGACTGCGCTTAGCTATAAATACGGCCAAGATGGGAGTTTGGGAAGCCAATCTGCAGACGGGTGAGCAAATTTGGTCTCCCCAAGCAGAAGCGATTTGGGGCTTTGAGCCTGGCAGGTTTGATGGCACAATGGCTAGCTTTTTGAGTCGGGTTCATCCAGATGATCGAGAAAACGTGGCCCAAGCCGACCAAACGGCTCGACGTACGGGACACTATCAGGTCGAATATCGCATTGTTTGGCCAGACCAGACGATTCACTGGCTGTCCAATCGTGCCAGGGTCTATTACGACACAACGGGCGAACCGATTCGTATGGTCGGTGTTGATCTCGATGTGACCGATCGCAAACAGACCGAAGCCGCTCTGCGCCAAAGTGAAGAGCATTATCGGCAGCTTGCCGAAAACATGCCCACCTCAATTTGTCGGTTTTTACCAGACAGTACCCTTACCTACGTTAACTCTGCTTATTGCCAGTACTTCAACAAGACTTCTGAAGAGCTCATAGGCCGCCAGTTCCTGGATTTCTTACCCGACGAGGCCGATCGCCAGGCGGCACAAGCCCACTACATGAGCTTAACGCCCACCGCTCCATCGGCTATTTATGAACATCCCGTCACGCGCTCTGATGGCAGCGAAGGCTGGCAGCAATGGGTAGATCGAGCCTTTTTTGATGCGCAGGGCCATATTACTCATTTCCAATCCATTGGCTTTGACATTAGCGATCGCAAACGGGTAGAGATTGCTTTGCGCGAAAGCGAAATCCGCTTCCGACAAATGGCAGAAAATATCCAGGAAGTCTTCTGGCTCAGAGACATTACATTATCCCAGACCCTCTATGTCAGTCCTGCCTATGAAACAATCTGGGGACGCACCTGCGCCAGTCTGCACGAAGATCCATTATCCTTCCACGAATCTCTACACCCCGAAGATCGCGATCGCGTCCTTTCTACGATGCGCGATCGGCGGCATCAGGGTTGGGAGCAGGAATATCGTATCCTTCGCCCCGATGGTAGCCTGCGCTGGATCTGGGAACAGGGATTTCCAATTGCCAATGATACCGGGCAAATTCATCGAGTCGTGGGGTTGTGCCACGATATCAGCGATCGCAAACAAGCCGAAGCTAAACGCTTGCAAGCAGAACAGGTGCGGAAGGAACTGAACCTACTGGAGGAAATTCTCGAGGTTGTCCTGGCAGGATATTGGGATTGGGATATCCCGAACCACACGGAATATCTCAGCCCCAGATTGAAACAGATGCTGGGCTACGCTGATCACGAACTACCCAACACCCCCGAAACCTGGCAGCGCCTGATTTTTGCTGAAGACTTGCCAGAGGTATTGGCTTGCTTCGAGCGCCATGTTCAAAGCCAGGGTACAGCCCCCTATTACAACGAAGTTCGGTATCACCATAAAAATGGCTCAACGGTATGGGTGATCTGCTCAGGCCAGGTGATTGAGTGGGACAATGAAGGCAACCCGCTACGCATGATTGGTTGCCATATCGATATTACCGATCGCAAACAGGTTGAAATGGCCTTGCGCGACAGTGAGCAACGCTACGCTACGCTGGCAGATTTCTCTCCTGTGGGCATTTTCCGCAATGATTCCACAGGTGCGATGGTCTACGCCAACCGCTGCTGGAGCGACATCACAGGGTTATCTCCGGCAGATGATTGGGAAAACGGTTGGATTGAAAGCGTACACCCCGATTGGCGCGATCGCCTCATAAACGACTGGCAGCACAGTGTCCAAGCAGGCACTGCCTACTCCGTTGAAAGCTGTTTGCAAATGCGTGATGGTAGCCTGAAGTGGGTCTACTGTCAGGCACAGCCTGAAAAGGATGCCGATGGACGACTGATTGGTTATGTCGGCACTCTGACCGATATCACCCGTCTCAAATTAGCCGAACAAAAAATCCAACAAACCATTGCCCAACTAACGGCAACGAATCAAGAGCTAGAATCTTTTGCCTATTCCGTATCCCACGACTTGCGGGCTCCCCTGCGTCATATTCACGGATTTGTCAATGCTCTGCGCCAGAAACTAGTCCGTCACGATGCCCTCACCGATCCTAAGGTGCAGCACTATCTGGAAGTGATTGAGGGCAGTAGCCAGAAAATGGGGTGGTTGATCGATGGTCTACTGACCCTCTCCCGCATTGGGCGTAAACCCATCGAGCCCAACCCCGTAGCACTACGCACCCTGGTGGAAGAAGCGATGACCCTGACACAATCTAACCTGGAGCCAAATGCTGCGGTTGAATTTGTGATTGGGGATTTACCGACCGTTGAGGGCGATGCCGCACTCCTGCAACAGGTGTTGAGTAATCTGATTGGTAATGCGGTCAAGTTTAGCCGCCATACCCCTCAGCCTCGGATCGAGGTTGGCACCACCGCAGAGGGGGCAATTTTTGTGCGCGACAATGGTGTGGGATTTGACATGAAGTATGCCGATAAGTTGTTTGGCGCGTTTCAGCGTCTACATTCCCAGACGGAATTTCCAGGAACGGGTATTGGGTTAGCGATCGTGCAGCGGATTATCCATCGACATGGTGGCAGCATTTGGGCAGAGAGCCAGCCCAACCAGGGAACAACCTTTTACTTCACAGTTACTTGGCAGTAGGTTTTTGATGAGCACCCCAAGTACAGGACAAACAATCCGAATCCCGGCTAAAACCCTTGATTTTGTGTAGCGCGGGCACCGCCCGCGCTACACAAAATCAAGGGTTTTCTGGGTTTTATCCTGTACTCAGGAGCACCTAATAATCTACTTAGTCTGAGTGTTACACTTTGTTACGACAATCGAACTGACACAAAACTTGCGTAATCCTGAGGGCATTCGTTGATGGTGTGGCCACGACGCAGCCACACCATCAACAGAATGCATAAGTCCTGGACAATATACTCATTCGAGAGGTAGGAAAGGGCGCTGTGAGCATTGAGCCAGCCAAGATCCTGTTGGTTGAGGATGATCCAAACGATGTAGAACTGATTCAGTTGGCTTTTGAGAGCTACAACTTTGTCAACCAATTGGATATTGCGACCGATGGCGAGCAGGCACTACATTACTTGCATGGTCAACCGGGTGAACCCCCGACTCAACCCACGCCCCGTTTGGTTTTGCTCGACCTCAAAATCCCTAAAATAGACGGGATTCAGGTTCTACAAGCCATCCGCAACCATCCGCAAACACGAGAGTTAGTGGTAGTCGTGATGACCTCTTCTGCTGAGAGCCAGGATCTCAGTGCCTGCTATGAGCTAGGTGCCAATAGCTACATTGTCAAGCCGCTCGACTTTCAGCAGTTTATAAACGTGGCTCGCCAAGTGGGGTTCTATTGGATGATGCTCAACCATGTTCCCACTCAAGAATGATATGGCGCTACGCGCTGAGGTAAAACCAATTATTTTTTTGAAAGCCCTGTACTGCGGGGCTTTCAAAAAAATAATCTATCCTAATCTCAATGCGTAAGGCTATACCGAGCTAATAAAAACCCGCTACCGATATTTTTTGAAACCCTTATGGCACGAGAGTTTTACAACTGTTGCTAGCGAACCCTTAGCAGACTGGTGTAACCGCCACAATTCAACCCGTTGGTTATACCTCCCCCTGATGCGATGAGCCCTCCTCTGTTCACCGCCTCAGTAGCTCAAAACTGACCTTATCCATACCACAGCTTAAGATTTTCCGGACTCATCACCTCCTTGCCTGGCTGGTCAAGGCTATCACTAGCTCATACCAATTCTGTGAACACTGAAACTAGATATTTTTGAAACTCTCAAGACTTACGCATTTTGTTGATGGTGTGACCGCGATGCGGCCACACCATCAACGAATTTACTCAGGATGACGCAAGGTTTGCGTAAGTCCTGACTCTTTTAGGGCAAGGATTTCAAAAATATCTGTAGCCAGTTCTTCGTGAGTGGGCAGCAGGTTTCAAAAGGCTCAATTTGCCTTTGACTCGATTTCCTCTTCTCGCAAAAGGCTCATCTTCATGGGATTTCAGGGGAACCAAGATAATTCCGAAAAAAAGATACCTGCTTTGAGAACCGTGGTGAAGGGTAACAGTTTGTCGATTGGCAATTCTGGTTCGAGCGATCGCCCAAGATCAATCTGCAGCAAAGCTTACAACTTTTAGTCGGGTTTTTCCGGATCTCGATGAATTAATCTTGTAAGTAAAATTACTGAGGTATAATGTGACTAATAGAACCAAAATCTATTTCACGGTGTGAGGTTTCTCTCTGGCTAATAGTTTTTATGGTACGTAGATAAAGATGGTGATTGATACATCCCGACTCCTGATTGTCGAAGATGATCCGAATGATATTGAGCTCATCCGTCTGGCACTGGATGACTATCCTTTTGTGCGCCAAATCGATGTTGCGGAGGATGGCGAACAGGCGCTGTTGTACTTGCTCGGTCAGGGAGAGTCTATTCCTGAGCGTCCATTGCCTCGGATGATTTTGCTCGATCTGAAGTTGCCCAAAATCAGTGGGCTTCAAGTATTAGAAGCCATTCGTAGAGATCCTCGAACCCAAAACTTGGTAGTTGTGGTGATGACGTCCTCGGCTGAAGATCAAGATATTGAAGCGTGTTACCGCTTGGGGGTAAATAGCTATATTGTTAAACCCTTAGACTTCGAGCAATTTCAACAAGCCTCTCAGCAGGTTGGTGTGTATTGGATGCAACTCAATCAACCGCCTCAGGCTTAACCAATGCTCACATCTAGTGGTCTATCAATCGGGTTTTGTGAAAGGAACAGGTTTGCGAGCCCCTCTTAGATCTAGATTGAACGTGTAAAAGTGAGTGTTAGTCCACCCACTTTTACACGTGAAGGAGCATTAGGTTTGGTTTGGCTGTCACTGTTTGGTTGTCACTTAATTGGAGGCGGATGTCATAATGGTGAGAAAAATGAGATAAACAGATAACTGAAACTTTCAAAAAAGTTAGTCTTTTTACGTGGATGAGGGTGTACCAAGCTTATATGGATGAGGGTGTGCCAAGCTATAGTCACAACGGAAATGAGCCACAGGGACTCTCATCCTCCCCTCTCAACCTACTCATTGTTGAGGATGTTTCCGAAGACATTGAATTAATTCTGTTGACTCTGGATGCAGCTGATATTCCGTTCACCTATGACACAACCTCGAGTGCCGAACAGTGCAAGCACCTGCTACGGACACGGAACTACGATGTTGTTTTGTCAGACTATCGTCTGCCCGATCTGAATGGATTGCAGGTACTGGAATTACTCAAGGACTTGGGGCAAGAAATTCCGTTCATCCTCATTACAGGCAGTCTCGGTGAGGAGGCTGCCGTTGAATGTATTAAGGCTGGGATGACCGATTATGTCTTGAAAGATCGGCTGTTTCGTTTGCCCACCGTTGTCGAGCGGGCGCTACAGGAATTTACATTACGTCGGCAGCAAAAATCAGCGATCGCCCAAATTCATCAGCAGGCTTGGCGAGAGGCGATCGTCAATCGGATTGTGCAGGTTATGCGTAAGACCCTGGTGCTAGAAAAGGTCTTGCAAACAACGGTTGACCAAATTCACGAAGCCCTTCATGTAAATCGCTGTAGCATTCTTCAACCGCGTCTGGAGCAACCCTCCCACAGCACGATCAGCTACATTAGCCACAGAACCACCGATCGGGAAGCGCTGCTCGGCGTTACATGTGAACTCTATGATTCTTACCAGAATGCGCTGATCAACGATCAGCCAATCATTATTCATGATACGGAGGACTTGCCTGCTCACATTGAGTTGGCGGCCAAGACCATCAATGTTCGTTCTGTTCTGCTAATGCCTCTGCTGCATCAGCAGTCCTATCTAGGAGGCATTTGCCTGCAACAGTGCGATCGCCAGCGAACCTGGACAGAGGATGAAGTTGTCTTGATCAAAGCGATTGCCGATCAATGTGCGATCGCTATTCACCAAGCACAGCTCTATCAACAGGCTCAGACCGAACTGGCCGAGCGACAAAGAATCGAAGCCCAACTGCGGTATGACGCCTTTCACGATACCCTAACGGGATTGCCCAATCGGGCATTGTTGATGAATCGCCTAGAACATACGCTACAACTGTCACAGCGCCGCTTAATTCGGTATATTCCCTATCAATTTGCCATTCTGTTTCTTGATCTGGATCGTTTCAAGGTCGTTAACGATAGCCTCGGCCACACCGCAGGCGACTGCCTTTTAAGAAACGTTGCTCAACAGTTGCAAGCTTGTTTGCGAATGGGCGACACCGTTGCCCGTTTGGGAGGTGACGAGTTTGTCATGCTACTAGAGGATATCCAAGGCGTACATGATGCGATTGAAGTCGCGAATCGCATTCATCAGTCCCTCAAAGCCCCCATTTCTTTGAATGGACATGAAGTCTTCATCAGCACCAGCATTGGTATTACCCTTAACTCAGCGCACTATACCCAGCCGGATCAATTGCTCCGCGATGCAGATATCGCGATGTACCGGGCCAAAAGACGAAGCCGGGGGGCTTATGAAATCTTCGATGCATCCATGCACACCCATGCCCTCAGACAACTGCAATTAGAAAGTGATTTACAACGGGCGGTCGAACGGCAAGAGTTAAGCGTTTATTACCAACCGATCATGGCCCTAGATGACCGCCATATCCAAGGGTTTGAAACATTGTTACGCTGGCATCATCCGGAACAGGGGATGATTGCGCCTGGCGAATTTATTCCCATTGCCGAAGAAACGGGGTTGATTATCGACCTTGACCTTTGGGTGGTAGAAGAAGCCTGTCGTCAACTGAAGATCTGGAATCAAATCTTTCCGATGTTGCCTGCACTCACTGTCAGCGTGAATTTGTCGGGTCAGCAATTTTCGTATCCTGAATTGATTTCTCGGATTGATCAGGTTTTGGATGGTTCGGGCATCTCTGGTTCGCAATTAAAGTTAGAGATTACTGAAGGGGTATTGATTGAGAATACAGAGGTAGCGGCCACCATCTTGCGGCAATTTCAAGATCGAAATATTCAAGTCTGTTTGGATGATTTTGGCACCGGATATTCTTCCCTGAGCTATCTGCATCGGTTTCCTATCGATAGTATTAAGATTGACCAATCGTTTATTACACTCCTGGAAACCGATTTAGAGAAATCGGAAATTGTGAAAGCGATCGTAAATCTGGCACTGAATTTAGGGATAAATGTCGTCGCTGAAGGGTTGGAAACCCCCAAGCAGTTGGCATACTTGCGATCTATCAAATGTCAATCAGGGCAAGGATACCTTTTCTCGCCGCCGTTGGATCTTGCCGCCGCATCAGAATTTCTCTATCAAAACAACTCCGTCCATTCAGTCTAAGTACAGGACAGAACTCAGAAAGCCCTTGATTTTGTGTAGCGCGGGCACCGCCCGCGCTACACAAAATCAAGGATTTTAGCTGGGGTTCGATTTTTGTCCTGTACTTAGACATTCGGCACAACAGTAGCTTGCTGTAGGTCGTCCCTCATTTTCTGAGCCCTTCTTAGGGTTGTATAGGCCTCCTGGTGATTCCATTATTGTTGCACGCGTGCTCTCCCAACATCCAAGGCGAAACCAGTGGCATGGGTTCATTTCGGTGGCCTATACGTGCAGCATGTCCCCAGTGCGTTCCAACGCAGCGACAATCAGAACCAGAGATATCTTGAAACTTCTAGCCCGTAAGCGTTTCAAGACATCTCTGGGGTGGAGTCTGAGTGCATGAGTGTCACTCAGTTTGCAGAGGGAGTAGGCGATCGCTAATACCAAAACACCCTTTGATTCACATTCGCCTTAACATTTGCATTTAATTGCAAGTCTTAAATGCAAATGAATGCAATAAGTATAGTTGAATACCAACTTAAAACTACGAGCACTCATGAGCTAAGTTGCCTGAAAAAGCTTTATAAATTAGATTTAGAGACTGCTCAGCGGTACAACTTAACAAAAAATTAACATGATCTTATTGAGAATCTATCTGAATTAGGCTTTACTGTCTTACTAGGAATTAGTTGCATTAGTGAGGCCATCTATGGATACATCTATCTTGGTCTGCTGTCATGCAGCCATCGTAGTTGTGGACGTCGTGGCGTCGGTTGGCAGCGTTGGGTGGTCGGCTAAACCCACTGGGAATGTCCCTGCTCAGGTTGGCAATCGCCCTAGTGTTAGGCAGACAGAGTCGTTTCTACAGTGCTCTGTTTGAGAGCAAAGCAAGAATCTAGAGTTTAGAGGAAATCAATTTATGGATGATGCCATTTTCTGGAGGCCATTCCTGCGATCGCTGGGCTGGTCTTCTGGGGCTGCTATGCAGAAATCTGAAGCTCCGTTGCTCGCTGGCAACATACAGTTCCTTAACCTTTCGGGGCGGCTACTGGGAGCCCATATTGCCCATGCGGGGCTGATTGTGCTGTGGGCTGGAGCCATGACGTTGTTTGAGCTGTCTCGGTTTAACCCCGATATACCGATGTACGAGCAGAACTTGATTTTGCTGCCCCACCTGGCCACGCTCGGTTTGGGGATTGGGGACGGCGGACAGCTCATCGATACCTATCCCTACTACCTGGTAGGCATGCTGCATCTGATCAGCTCCGCCGTACTCGGAGCTGGAGGGATTTACCACGCCGTATTAGGCCCCGAACGGCTGGATGAGAATGGGTTTGGCTACGACTGGAAAGACGAAAACAAGATGACCACCATCCTGGGTATCCATCTTGTCTTGCTAGGAGTTGGAGCGTTGTTGTTGGTTCTCAGAGCCACCCGTTGGGGCGGCATCTATGACCCACTGATTGAGCAGGTACGACTCGTTCAGCCGAATCTAGACCCTATTCGCATCTTTGGCTATCTGTTTGGCTTTGGCCCCAATGGCTGGACGATTACCGGCATGGCCAGTGTCAACAATTTGGAAGATGTGATTGGCGGTCATGTTTGGGTGGGGACGCTTTGCATTGCAGGCGGCGTTTTCCATATCCTGTCATCGCCTTTTGCTTGGGCGAAGAAAGCTCTGGTGTGGTCTGGAGAGGCTTACCTTTCCTACAGCCTGGGGGCGCTGGCGATCGCCGGTTTCAGTGTGGCTTGCTTCGTCTCGGTCAACGACATCGTGTATCCCAGCGTGTTTTATGGCTCTGTGGAAGCGGTCACCGACTCTACCCGCGCCGCCTTATCCAGTGTCCATGCGGGACTAGGTTTCCTAGCACTCGTTGGTCATCTTTGGCATGCCTACCGCGCGCGCACCGCAGCACGCGGAACAGAGGTTGGTACCTTTTTTGATTTCATTGCCAAAGATGTGACGCCAGGTCTTCCTACCCGCCTTGAGCAGGCTTAAAAAATTACTCTGCACAACTGACAGACGTCTGAATCACTGACATCCGAATCACTGACACAGGAGAAAATTCTCATGACAATGGTGATGCCAGCAAACACCTCCATTCCCTGGAGGGCGGGCAACGCACGCTTGGTCGACCAGTCTGGGCTACTGCTGGGTGCTCATGTTGCCCATGCCGGACTAA
This sequence comes from Vacuolonema iberomarrocanum LEGE 07170, assembly GCA_015207365.1. Classification (GTDB taxonomy): domain Bacteria; phylum Cyanobacteriota; class Cyanobacteriia; order Elainellales; family Elainellaceae; genus Vacuolonema; species Vacuolonema iberomarrocanum. The sequence continues at coordinate 31,523 of JADEXA010000048.1, read as the reverse complement.
TTGTGGCCTGGGCCGGAGCGATGACGCTCATTGAGCTTGCTAACTATGACCCAAGTCAGCCGATGTATGGGCAAGGGCTCATTTTGCTGCCCAACCTGGCGCGTTTAGGATTGGGTCTAGGGCCAAATGGCGATGTTATTAATACTTATCCCTACTTTGTGATTGGAGCCCTGCACCTGATTAGCTCCGCCTTCTTGGGTGCAGGTGGCTTGTTTCACGTATTTAAAGGCCCGCGCAAGTTAGAAGAAAAGTTTTCATTCTTTGGCTATCGCTGGGATGACGCCAACCAGATGACCAACATCATTGGATTTCACCTCATCCTGTTGGGTATCGGCGCATTTTTGCTTGTGGCAAAGGCGATCGCTTTTGGTGGACTGTACGATCCAGCCATCCACACTATGCGTTTGGTCACCAACCCCACCCTGAATCCCACCACCATCTTTGGGTATCTCTTCGGCACCGAAGGACGGTTCTGGCTAGCGAGCGTCGACAACCTAGAAGATGTTGTGGGCGGTCACATTTGGGTCGGCCTCCTCTGCATTCTGGGAGGCATCTGGCACCTACGGACGGAACCGTTCCAATGGGCAAAGAATTTGTTTGTCTGGTCGGGGGAAGCCTATCTGTCTTACAGCATCGGAGCCGTAAGCTTAATGGCCTTTATTGCCGTTTTATTCGTTTCGGTCAATACGACGGTTTTTCCCGCTGAATTTTTTGGCCCAACTCTGGTGCTGAAGTTCGATCGCTTCCCCGTTTTTATCAGTCGTGACGGAGCGCTGACCTCACGGGTATGGCTGGCGAATGCGCATTTCTGGCTGGGCTTCTTCTTCCTGCAAGGGCACCTGTTCCATGCGCTGCGGGCAGCGGGCTACAGCTTTAGTGAAGGGCGCGTCATTGCATCCACACGAGGACAGGTGAGCTAACATGACATCCGTTAACGTATCCCCCAATCCAACAGCGCCGTCGCTGGAGTTTCCGGGGAGTACCCCTGAAACAAGTTTCGTCAAGAATTCCGTTGACCCTTATTCTTGGTGGGCGGGCAACTTCCGCTTCGTCGACCTTTCAGGCAAGCTACTAGGTGCCCATATTGCCCATGCAGGGCTAATTGTTCTGTGGGCTGGAGCCATGACCCTGTTTGAACTCTCACGGTTCAATCCCAGCTTGCCCATGTACGACCAGGGCCTCATCCTACTCCCCCATTTGGCCAGCCTGGGAATTGGTGTCGGAGCCAACGGCCAAATTGTCACGACCTATCCTTACTTTGCGATCGGTGTTGGCCACCTCATTAGTTCAGCGGTTTTAGGGGCAGGCGGCATTTACCATGCCACCCTGGGGCCGGCGAAGCTAGATGAACAAGGGTTTGGCTACCAATGGGAAGACGGTAGCAAAATGACCTCTATCCTGGGCATCCACTTAGTGCTGCTGGGAGCGGGGGCTTTGCTGCTGGTCGTAAAAGCCGTGTTTGCAGGTGGATTGTATGATCCTGTCCTTGAAGATGTGCGTTTGGTGCCCAACCCCACCTTCAATCCGCTGACGATTTTTGGCTATCTGGTCGGCATTACCCCAGATGGTTGGACGTTGCAGGGCATGGCTGCTGTTGACAACTTGGAAGATGTGGTCGGCGGGCATATCTGGATTGGGATGATATGCATTCTGGGCGGTATTTGGCACATCAGCACAGAGCCAACCCAGTGGGCCAAAGGTCTCTTTGTTTGGTCGGGAGAAGCCTATCTTTCCTACAGCCAAGCGGCATTGGCCTACATGGGCTTCTTTGTCGCCTACTTTGTGTGGGTGAATGATACTGTTTACCCGGCTGTGTTCTACGGGCCGACCGGCACAACCATCGTGGATGGTGTGATTACCCCACGGACATGGCTGATGTTGTTCCATATCATTCTTGCCAGTCTGTTGCTAGCGGGGCATTTTTGGCATGCACTGAGGGCACGGGCGATCGCCGCTGGCTTTGTCTTCAGCAAGATGAAGTTCAACGCCAATGCTCTGTTTGGCGATACCCAATTTAGTGGTGAGCCGGTATTTGAAGGCATTGTGCAAGCACCCCAAAACAATCCTCAAACGGGCAACTTAATCACGCCAATCAACAACAGCGAAGTCACGCTGAGCTGGATTAAGAATCTCCCGATTTATCGGCAAGGTCTTTCCTCTGTCACACGAGGACTCGAAATTGGCATGGCGCATGGCTATCTGTTGCTGGGGCCGTTCCTCAAACTCGGACCATTGCGCGATACCGACGACGCTCTCTGGGGCGGCTGGGGCGGAGCCTCTGGGTTAGTTGTCATTCTGAGCGTTTGCCTGTTCATCTATGGCAACGCTGTCTTTCGCAGTAGAGATAAAGCTGTCGGCGAATTACCGGCCAATCTACAAACTTACCAAGATTGGAGTCAGTTCACCTCTGGCTTTTTGATTGGTGGCTTGGGCGGCGTCTTGTTCGCCACCTTCATTCTGCTAGAAATTACGCGAGCGGGAATTGGATGACGTCATGAGCGAAGAGATATGAAGACGAAGTTATTCGTCTTCATATCTCTATTCCTCGACTTTTCGTTCCCTTGCCAACATTAGTTTTCATGGAGATTCAACATGTCGCTGCCGCTTTTGAGCTATCCCTTGTCCAGTCAAAACCAACGGGTCAGTAGCTTCGAGGTTCCAGGGGATGAGCAACCTCGGGTCTATTCCCTAGACAACTTGCCCAATGAACCTGAAATGGATGAGGTCATTTGGGCAGCCTATCGCCAAATCTTTAACGAACAGCAAATCATTCGGCATCACCGCCAAACGGCGCTTGAGTCGCAACTCCGGGCGGGGCAAATTACCGTGCGCGACTTTATTCGTGGATTAGTTCTGTCTGATTCTTTCCGGCGGCTGAATTATGAAACAAACAGCAACTATCGGTTTGCCGAAATGTGTGTCCAGCGCATCCTGGGTCGCCAGGTGTACAACAATCGTGAAACGCTTTCTTGGTCGATTGTCTTGGCAACAAAAGGGCTACAAGGGTTTGTTGACGAGCTACTGAACACCGAGGAGTACCTCAGCCAGTTTGGCGATACAACGGTTCCCTATCAGCAGCGTCGCATTCTGCCACAGCGATCGCAGGGAGAGCTACCATTTGCACGAATGGCTCGCTACGACCAATATCACCTCAGCCAACTGCGGGCTTTGGGGCAGCTTCGATCGCCCGTACCCGTTGTTCTCGATCGCAGTGCATCGGTTTACCGCAAAGTTATCTTTGCTGTTCCCACAGCATCAGTCGCGCTCTTGGTTGCAACCTTGATTCTTGTGATTGTAGCCTAAGCTGCTGTCGTCCAGCCTCAGGCTGGCGATCGCCCCACCAAACCTATTCTCCTTCACTCATCATGACTGACTTCCCAATGGCTTTACTGTGTCCGGTGTTGATTTGGGTCATGTTGGTAGGCTTTTTCCTATCGGTTTGTTTTGCCATGCGTGACAGCATGGTGCGACTCAAGCGACTCCATCAAATTCCCTGTAGTCGGTGTGATTTCTTCACCGGAGACTATCGTTTGAAATGTACGGTCCATCCCTGCAAAGTCATGTCAGAAGATGCGATCGGCTGTCTTGATTATGAGCCAGCCTCCTCCGAAAAAGTGGGGCGATCGCCAGCGAAACCCAACTCAAGATGTGCCTAAAACTTATGTCTTCTTTGCAGATGGGTTAGGCCCAACTCATATCAAATCCAGTTAAACGATCGTAGAACCCAACTATTGTTTGCACCCGCTGCAGCGCAGCGGGTGCAAACAATAGTTGGGTTCTTCAACCGGATTTGATATGAGTTGTTAATCAGATTGGTTGTCCTGCTGCCACACAGGAATTTGAATAATGAAATCCGTTCCCTTACCAGGAATAGAACAGCAATCTAGTTTACCCTGATGTTTTTCTGCAACAATCTGATAGCTAATAGACATGCCTATCCCCGTCCCTTTACCAATCGGTTTTGTTGTAAAAAATGGCTCGAAGATACGTTCTTTAACCGCTTCTGGGATACCTGGGCCATTGTCTGATATGACAACTTTTATCCATTGCGAATCGGGAGAGGAGGTTTGAATCATGATGCGGTTGGGATCCTGCTCAATGTCCTGACAGGTTCGTTGGGTATTGGCCTCTTCTAGCGCATCAATGGCATTGGACAGGATATTCATAAACACCTGATTGAGCTGTCCGGCATAGCACTCGACTAACGGTAGCGTTCCATAGTCCCGTGTTACCTGAATCGCTGGACGGTTGGGCTGCGCTTTGAGGCGATGCTGCAAAATCAGCAATGTGCTATCAATTCCTTCGTGGATGTCAACTGCTTTGCACTCTGCTTCATCCGACCGAGAAAAGCTACGAAGCGATAGGACAATTTCGCGAATGCGCCCCGTACCCAACTTCATCGAAGACAATGTTTTGGGTAAATCCTCTTGCATAAACGCCAAATCCATCGCTTCGGCTTCTGTTTGGATTGCATCAATCGGCTGTGGGTAATGCGTTTGGTAAAGCTGCACTAGATTCAGCAAATCTTGGGCGTAACCTTGCACATGGACGATGTTGCCATGGATAAAGTTGACTGGGTTGTTGATTTCGTGCGCCACACCTGCCACAAGCTGGCCCAGGCTCGACATTTTCTCCCCTTGAACCATTTGCACTTGGGTATGCTGTAATTCGCTCAACGCATTTTTGAGTTCAGCCGTGCGCGCATCTACGCGCTCTTCGAGTTCTTCGTTGTTGGCCGCTAAAGCGCTAAAGGACTCGCGCAGTTGCTGAGCCATCCGGTTAAAGGAGTACGCCAGTTGGTTGAGTTCCCGAACATTGCTTCCCTGCACCGTCTGTTCTAAATCGCCCTCTGCCATGGACTGACTGGCGAGATTGAGTCGCTGAATCGGGCGGGTAATCCATCGGGCGGTAAAGATGCCGCTCACCATTGCCACGGCCAGGGCTCCAAAACACAGCAAAACTGTCATTCTGGTATTGGCGTTAATCTGCGCCATGAAGCTACTCTCTGGAATGCTGGTGACAACAAGCCAATTCAAGCCGTAGGCATCACGCCAAGGTTCAATCTGAATGTAATAGGTTTCGCCTTGAATCTTGATGTGGAGATCTTGACGGTTTGACAGAGTCTGCCAATCGGGGAGTTGTTCCTGAATCTGTTGCGCTGTGCTTTGCAGGATCGGATTTGGACTGTCGATCGCTCTCAAGCGCCGAATTTCTTCACCTTCAACAACAAACGAATCTTCCTGCGTGGAGTTCGCCACTAAGGTGCCATCCCGTTCCATAATGAACACTTGTCCAGTCTGGTTAGCCTGCAAGTTTCGCAAAAAATCGCTCAGTTTGGATAAATGGATATCCGCGTTGACAACACCGATTAGATTTTGGCTGGCATCATAAACAGGGCGACCGGCAGAAGCGGCAATGTAGGGGGGATAAGCCGGGTCGTAATAGGTATAGATATCGACCCAAATGGGTTCTCCGGCCTCAGCGGGCTCAGTGTAGACGGGCTCATTCAAGACATCCCAACTTGCCGTAGCAACGACCTGGGTTGGGTTGCCATCCGCATCCGTTGCGTAAGTTGTTACATTTTGTGGCAGGCCATCCGTCCAGGCGACAGCGTCATCAATCGTCACCGTCTGCTGGTCATAACGAGCGGCTCCACTCGCTTCACCCGTCGTGAGATTGAAGCCGATAAACGAGAGATCGTAGGTTTGCATTTGATGCCAGAAGTATGTGCCAGCCGCTTGGCGATCGCTGACATCTATCACGCCTTGCCGGATGGCAGCCGCATTGATCTGGCTAACTTGGTGGGGAATAGATAGATAAGCGTTTAGATGTTGGTTGACCTCGTAGCCCTTGTGCTGAATCAACTCATCAGCTAAATCCTGTACTGCTTTTTGTCCGTTTCTAAATGACAGAAAGCCAACTAATCCTACGGCAGCGAAAATTTGTAGTGCAAACGGCACAATCAGCAGCGATCGCAACGACAGATAGCGCATCGGTTCACATTGGTATTTTTTGAGAACATTTTGATCGGCCAGGATTCCCAGACTTGGGGAGCCTGGCCGATCAAGAGGTATTTTCAGAGTTCCCAAAAATTAATGCGATCGCACGTTAATCGCGGCGTTGCCGAATCTATAGCGCTATGCGCGTTAGTTAAGTACGGTTGTGTGGGGCGCGCCGCGCCCCACACAACCGTTGCTGTGCTTAATGCGGTTGCACACCGCTATAAAGCTAATTTTTTCCAGGAAAGGGCATGATACGTCCCTTCCTGAGAAAAATCAGCCCCTCAATCAACAATGCCGTGGCAACCGATCAGTGATCTTCGAGCAAACACTGCTGATAAGACAATAGTTGGCTGGGCAGATACAGCGTTGGCTGCAACCTCTGATGTTTTAGCTGAACTGAGTGCGTAATGTTAATCCGACTGAGGAAGTCGAGATCATGGGAAATGACCCAAAGGGCACCTTGATAGTCGTTAATCGCTTCGACCATTTGATCGACGGTGGTGACATCTAGATTGTTGGTGGGTTCATCTAAAATCAGTAAATCGATTTCGGCAATGGTGATCATGGCGACCGCCAGTCTTGCCAATTCCCCACCACTCAAAACAGAGGCAACCTTATACACATCATCATTCCAAAACAGAAAGTGCCCGAGCTGCTGCCGTAGCAACTGATAGTTCAGCGCCGGATTCGCCCGTTGCATGTTTTGCAGCACGGTTTGGGTGCGATCGACCAACGCATAGCTCTGATCCAGATATACCGTTCGCATGTCTGCACATTTCACCTCACCCCCCTGCAAAACGGCGGGTGTCGCGTCGAGTCCTAGAATCGCTTTGACCAAACAGGATTTGCCGGATCCGTTGATGCCTGCAACCGCAAGGCGATCGCGACTCAAAACGCACAACTCAATATCCTTAAGCAACAATCGATCTGCAACCCAAAGACTGGCATGGTTGATTTCGATTAACCGTCGATGTTTCTTGCCATGCTCCTCTAACTGAATGCTCGCGGCCTTGTGGGTTCTGACCTTGGTGTCGGCAACGTTTTGCGTCGCGACGGCCATGGCTTTTTCATGTTTGATCTTCAGTTTCCCAGCCACCGCCTCGGCACGGCGCTTCATCCCCCCCGCGACAATGCGGGGCATATCGCCATTGAGCGCTTTTTGACGACCGCTGCGATGTGACTGAGCCGCACGTTTCTGCTCGGTTAAAATGGTCGCTTTGGCTCGTTTCAACTCTTTCCGTGCTGTTTCGTGGGCTCTCTCCTTGGCGGCCTCTTCTAGTTGTTTTTGCTCTCGATAATACGAAAAATTGCCGCCATAGACCTGCAAGTTTGTCGCCGAGAGTTCCCAAGTCGTTTGTGCGACCTGATCCAGAAAAAACGGTTTGTGAGAGACAATCACAAAGGCTCCCTGAAACTGGCAGAGAAACTGACGCAGGGCTTCAAGGGCTGGATAATCCAGGTGATTTGTCGGTTCATCCAAAAACAAAAGATCGAGCGATCGCGCTAAACCAACCGCCAGAAACAGCTTCGTCAGCTCTCCACCACTGAGACTTTGCATGGACAGCGATAAGTCCAACGCCGTGCCGAAGCTGGTTTCAAGCATTTGCTCAATTTCCCACCACTCGTCGGATATAGCACTCAGAAAGTCGAGAACCGACTCCGACTGAATCGACGACCGAATAGTGTTGAGTTGCGGCAGATAGTAGGTTGGGCGATCGCACGCGATGGATCCTTGCATGGGCTGGATCTGTCGGGCCAAAATTTTCAGCAGCGTCGATTTGCCCACTCCGTTAGAGCCGACTAGGGCAATCCGATCGCCCGCTGCAAGACTGAGATCAATGCCTTGAAATAAAACCCGCGTCGACTCCAGCCTGTAACTCACGTTCTCAGCCATCAAGTATGGCTGCCGATGATTAGACATACACCACCTCCCTGGGAGGCCACATCGCAAAGCATGGCTGCAATGTAGCCATCTTCCTAATTATGTAAATACTGAAAAAAGTTCAAAGGCTAAGGCGCAGATGATCCTTGATCCGCATCTGACGCTAGCGAAACACAACGGCGCTCTGGTTCTAATGCTCTACCAGGCTGACGAATTGGTTGTGTTGTCTCTAAAGTGCTACTTCATTGCTTTATGAATCGAAACGCTGTTAGTTGAAGTCGTGGCATCACGATAGCGTAAATCACCTCAAAACGTCCAGCAGTCAATTTTTGTTTTACAACGATATTTAATCGCCGCAAAACCACTCTGAGTACAAGGCAGAAAACAGATGCTCTATCTGCGATGCAATGTCACTAAGTAGACCGTAAAAAATCGTTCTTGTAGAGATGTGAAGATCACCTACGCCTCGCACATCACTTGTGATTGATCGATCAATACACCGCCACACCTGTTGTCAACTGGGCTATCAGAGACATTTCTGTATCGAAGATGGAACCACCATCACCGCAGCCTTTTGTCAGCTTCTCAAGTCAATTGACATTTCACTATTGCTATTAATTCCTACTTATTGAATACTGTTCTCAACGAAATAAATCTCCTTTTGGTGTGGGGAAACATGAATAGAGTCGTCTTCCTGGCGTTTGGTATCGCCTCATTTTGTGCTGCTCAGGTTGCGCACGCTACCGAACTACCTTTAGATAAGAATTCTCAACAATTAACTAATTCCAGAGCTGAAGCTCCCGCAATTTCAGATTCGGAACATCTGGAACTGGCAAAGAGCCAATCACCTCAGAATGAAGCATTGTTAATGGCTCAGGCTGAAACGGCACTGATTGAAGTGACTGGCGTGAATGTCAATACAACGGCAGCAGGGCTCGAAGTGGTTCTGGAAACATCTGAGACGGTTCCTACTCCCGTAACCACGACAGAGGGAAATGCCCTGGTTATTGAAATTCCGGCGGCAGTGCTGGCCTTGCCCGAAGGCGAAGAATTTTTGGACGTCGGGCCAGCGGAGGGCATTGCGGCTATTACGGCGAACAATATGGCCGTTGCGGGTGAGCCAAACCAGGTGCGTATCGTTATTACCGGAACCGACGCGCCGCCAACGGCAGAGGTTACGAGTACGGCTCAGCAGATGGTGTTAAATGTGGCGATCGCCCCTCCTGGTACCTCCGCTGGAGCGATCGACGACTCCCGGATCCAAATTACAGTTACAGGAACGCGCAACCCTGATGATGTGCAAGATGCGCCCAGCAACATCACCGTCATTGACCGCGAGGAAATCGAGCGAATCCAAGCACAAGACATTCGCGATCTGGTGCGCTTTGAGCCAGGAATTGTGGTGCGTGACAATGCCCGCTATGGCTTGCAAGATTTCAATATTCGCGGCTTGGATGGAAATCGCGTCTTGCTTCAGGTCGATGGGATTCGGATTCCGACGCGATTTGAGTTTGGACCCTTTGCCCTGGGGCGCGATTACGTCGATCTGGATTCGCTGAGTGCGGTCGAAATTATTCGTGGGCCAGCCTCCGCACTCTACGGAAGTGATGCCCTGGCTGGGGTGGTGAGCTACTTTAGCCTGGATCCAGAAGCCCTGTTGGATGAAGCCGGGCGTGATTTCGTGGGTGGCGTTCGCCTTGGCTATGGTTCTGAAAACACCAGTACTAATATCAATACAGCGTTTGCAGCTCGGCTGGGTGATTTAGATGTCTTGTTTGGCTATACCCGGCGCGATGGCAATGAGCTGCAAGTATCGGGGGATGATCGCTTTGTGGATCCAGAAACCAACAACCGCAACAACTTTTTGGGTTCCGCCGTTTATCGTCTCAGCGATACACAATCCCTGCGCCTGATTACAGAAGTGTTTGACGATGACGCTGAACTCGACATCTTGGAGGCCAACCTAGTTGCGCCGAACGTTCAGTTTGAAGATGTCGAACTGAATACGAACCGGGAACGCATCAGTTTGAGCTATGAGTACGACGACCCCGACAGCAACTCCTTCCTACAATTTGGGCGCTTCCAGGTGTACTATCAAAACGCCCGCAACGAAGAACTAAGGATTCGACAGTTTACCTACGGTCCCACCAGTGGTGGGCAATTTCCCATTGGTACCCCGGTGCGCCGGAACGATGATTACGACTTTCTGGATCGTGTTTGGGGAGCCAACCTACAGCTCCGCAGTGACTTTGACATTGGCGCGGTCGAAAATCGCCTCACCTATGGAATTGAGGTATCGACCACGCGCAATGAACGGCCACGCGATCGCGTCGAAACTAGCCTAGTAACGGGAGAAAGCACCCGGATCTCAAGTACGGATACGTTTCCCATTGAAGACTTTCCACCCTCTGATACGGTTCGTCTCGGGTTTTATATCCAAGATGAAATCACCTTTGGCGACGGTCGGTTTACCCTCATTCCCGGCTTGCGCTTTGATATTTACGATTTGACGGTGGAAGACTCTCCTAGCTTTGAGCGCAATGATGTTGAACCCGTTGACTTCAACGACTCCGATGTCTCACCGAGTTTGGCGCTGATCTTTCGCCCCAGCGATGAGATCACGTTGGTCGGTCGCTATGCTCGCGGGTTTCGCGCGCCCTTGTACAGCGAAATCAACAGCGGATTTACCAACACAACTGGAGCCTTTTTTAAGTACCGCACCATTCCCAACCCTGATCTGGAGTCAGAAACCAGCAATACCTTCGAGCTAGGCATCCGGGGGGACTTTGATCGCTTCCGCTTTGGATTGACCGGATTCTACAGTCGCTACGACAACTTCATTGAAGAGTTTGTGGACGCTGGAACCGAAATTATTACCCCTCCCCCCGCGTTTGGCACCCCTGTCATCAACATTTTCCAGACCCAAAACATCACCGAAGCCGAAATTTATGGTCTGGAACTGGGGAGCGAGTACCGCTTCAGCTCCGGCGAAGATGGGTTCCGTGTGCGGCTAGCGTTGGCCTGGACGGAAGGAAATAACCTGACCGATGATGAACCGTTGGAATCGGTTAGCCCGTTTCAATTAGTGGCGGGTCTGGGCTATCGTGCGCCTGGCGATCGCTGGGGGGTCGAATTCATCGGCACCGTTGTGGGTGAGCCAGATGTCAACGACATCATCAACGACCAGGAGCGCTTCATTCCCGACGCCTACACCGTATTTGATTTGATTGGTTATATTAACCTCAGCCCGAACGTATCGCTCAATCTCGGTGTCTATAACATCTTCAACACCGAATATTACCAATTTGCTGATGTGCGTAACGTTACGGCGGATCGACCAGATATTGGTCGGTTTTCCCAAGCCCGAACCAGTTTCAGAGCGGGGTTAACCTGGCGATTTTAGTAGGCGGTTTTAGCGATCGCTCCCAATATCGTCCCAATATCAAAGCCCCGTGCACTATCCATAGGCTCCGACTTGCCCGCAGATAACCAAACGCCAACGGGTTAGCATGGATTGCCTAGATGATAATTATTTGCAATAATCAGGCCATATTGCTTCTGCCCATTTAATCATCCCTATGACATCTTCACAGCTTCCCTCATTACCACGAGCCCTACCCTCCCGTAGCATTGTTGCCGTTTTGATCGTATGTGTAGGGCTCATGCTCACACTGGTCTTATCTCTGACGCAGGGAACGGTGCAGATGAGTTACGCCGAGCTGCAGCAAGCGCTCTGGCATCAGGGGAGCAGCATCAACCAAACCATCATTTGGGATTTGCGCCTGCCGCGCATCGTCGCAGCCTTGATGGTAGGTTCGGCCTTGGGGCTCTCAGGGGCGTTGTTGCAAGGCATGTTGCGCAATGGATTGGCTGATCCGTTCATTCTTGGCATTTCTGCCGGAGCAGGGCTGGTAGCCGTTGCCCTCTTCACCCTGGGGCTCATGCAAAGCTGGGTGCCGCTGGCGGCCTGGGTGGGGGCAATCGTCACCACATCGATGGTGTATCTCCTGGCCCGCAGTTCCACAGGCATCTCGGTCGAGCGTCTGGTCCTAGGCGGCGTCGCGATTAGCTCGTTATTTGGCGCGGTGCAATCGACGCTGCTGCTGCTTTCAGAGGATGGGCGCATCCAAGCAGCGCTCAACTGGCTTGTGGGTAGCTTGAATGGACGCGGATGGAATGAGCTGACGATGGTTGGCCCCTACCTGGCGATCGCGCTGGTGGTGGGATGCAGCCTGGCTCAGGTGATGAACCTGTTGCAGTTGGGGGATGATTTGGCGGTCAGTTTGGGCGTGTCGCTGATGCGATCGCGGTTGTTGATTGGGGCGATCGCCGCCCTGCTTGCTGCCAGTGCGGTGAGCATTGCCGGATTGGTGGGGTTTGTTGGGTTGATTGTGCCTCATGGCGCACGGCTACTGGTGGGCACCGATTACCGCTGGGTGTTGCCCCTATCGGTTTTGGGCGGAGCCTGGACCTTGCTGCTCGCCGATTGGCTGTCGCGGCTGGGGGCGATCGAGCTGCCCGTCGGCATTGTCACCGCCTTGCTGGGGGCTCCGGTTTTCATCTGGTTGCTCTATCGTCGGAGCCACGCCTCATGAACCAACCAACAGAGTCCGTCTGGGCATTAGAGAGTCAGGCGCTATCCGGAGGTTACGGCACCGAAAGCATTGTGCAGGACATCAGCTTTGGGTTGCACCCCGGCGAATGGTTGAGCATCTTGGGCGCCAATGGTTCCGGCAAATCAACCCTATTGCGCTTGCTGAGCCGCATCTTGCTGCCTCAGCAAGGAACGGTGCTGCTCGATGGCAAAGCCATTCATACCCAATCGGCACAAGCCGTTGCCCGCTCTCTAGCCCTGTTGCCCCAGCAGCAAACCATTCCACCTGGATTGACCGTGCGACAACTGGTGAGTCTGGGACGGGCTCCTTACCAACCCTGGTGGAGTTGGGAGCTGGATGTTGCCGACCGTCAGCAGGTGACGCGGTCGCTGGAATCGGCAGGATTAATGGACTATAGCGATCGCCTAGTGGAACGGCTTTCTGGCGGCGAGCGGCAGCGGGCATTTTTAGCATTAGCCCTGGCTCAAACACCGCAGGTGCTGCTGCTCGACGAACCGACGACCTATCTTGATTTACGCTATCAGCTTGAGCTATTGGAATTGTTGAAACGCTTCAACCAGGATCAAAATCTCACCATTATTACAGTGCTGCACGATGTGAACTTGGCCACGCGATTTAGCGATCGCCTCGCGCTCCTCAAACACGGAAAGCTGCACCATCTGGGTGCTCCCATCGATGTGGTAACCCCCGAAAACCTAGCCGAAATTTTTGGCATTGACGCCGCAATTCTGCAAACCCCTGTTGGTCTTCAAATTTGTCCCCTTGCACCGTTTACTTCCTCTAAGCCCCAGGTTCAAACCCTATGAAACCGCTTTATCTAACATTGCTTCTATTCACTCTACTGACCGGATGCGTCGCCGCACCCCCCACAACCTCATCATCGGAGATGCCCACTGATGACGTGAGTCTAGTGCCATCGGCAGACACCCGCGTTGTTGCCCTCAGTTCAATCGCAGCAGATATTATCCATCGACTCGATTCCACCAAATTGGTTGGCATACCGGGCAGCCAACTGCTCAACCAAAACGAAGCCTTGCAAGATCTGCCTCGCGTGAGCGAGGGGCGCACCCAGCCCAATCTCGAAACCGTTGTCGCCCTAGAACCAACGCTCGTCGTTGGTGCAACAGGCTTCCATGACCAGGCATTGACGAGCTTGGAGTCGATGGGCGTTGAAACCCTCTCGACCGAACTCGACAGTTGGCAGTCGCTCGAAGACCTCACCCGTACCCTAGCGACTGCTATTGGAGCCGATCCGGACCCGCTGCTCCAGCAATACCAGCAATGTCTACCCGCCCAGCCTGCCGCCGCCGAAGCCGACACCCTTGTTCTGGTGAGCCGCCAACCGTTGTTGTCGCCGAACAAAGACAGTTGGGCTGGGGATTTGCTCACGCAATTTGGTGCTACAAACTTGGTCGCGGAATTTCAGGGACAAAGCCCGATCGCAGGCTACGTTACCCTCTCCCCCGAAAAAGTGCTCGAAACCAACCCAGAAGTTTTGATCCTGGTTGACATTCAGGGGAGCGAGGTAGACGAATTTCAATCCGAACCCTTCTGGCAAGACTTGAATGCCGTTCAAAACGAACAGGTTCACATCTTGGATTACTACGGCTTTGTTAACGCTGGCAGCATCGATTCCATTACCCAGGCTTGCGAACAACTGACGCAGATCTACGAAACAAACTAAGCCCTCAGTATCGGGAGTCCGCCGCTATGCAACTTCGAGAACCGACCGACAACCTCACGGGTGTAGCTGAAACGCTGATGATTACGCTGTATGCTCGTGCGACCGAAACCCAACGATCAGAGCCAATTTTGAGCGATCGCAAAGCAGTTGAAATTGCAGACCAAGTCGATTACGACTTCAGCAAATACGAGAAGGGCTGGTCTTCGCAACTGGGCTGTGTGATTCGAGCGAGAGCTTATGACCAGATTGTGCAGAACTTCCTTGAAACTTACCCCAGCGCTGTAATTGTCAACCTCGGTGCGGGTCTATGCACTCGCTTTTCCCGTGTGGATAACGGTGAAGTGCATTGGTATGACGTGGATTTCCCAGAGGTCATTGCCCTGCGACGCAAGTTCTTTGAAGAGAGCGATCGCCATCATTTCATTGCCAAATCCCTGCTGGACATTACCTGGATGGATGCCATTCACCGCCAGCCTAATCAGCCCATGATGGTGCTCTACGAAGGGGTATCCATGTACTTGTCAGAAGCCGACAATCGAGCGCTGTTGCAACAAATCGAAACGCGTTTTAGCCCCACCGAAGTATTGTTTGATGTCTTGAGTCGCAAACGTGCCCAAACGACCCAGCAGCACGACACCGTCTCGAAGACAAACGCGGAATTCAAGTGGGGCATCGACCAGGGCAGCGAACTCGAAGCCTGGAGTCCAGCCATTCGGTTAAAGCAAGAAGTGTTCTACCTCAGCCAGTTCCTCGACTATCCACAGCGTTTACCGATGCCTGGGCGCTTAGTGGCACAACTCTTTCCATTCATTCCAATGGCGCTTTTTAAGAAGTCGGGCCGTATTGTGCAGCTCCAGGTCGGAACCTACTCCTGATAAACCCACCCATGAAGCCAAAAGTCGTCAAAATTGCAGAAGTTAGCCTCATCATTTTGCTCGTTGCCCTGGCAATCATCTTTGTCAACCAGGTTGGCATTGAGCAAGTGCGGGAAGATGTGGCTCGATTCGGCATTTGGGCTCCTGCCATCGTTCTGCTGCTACGCCTAACGAGCATTGTGATTCCAGTGCTACCCGGAACCGCTTACTCAATCTTGGCCGGGGGCTTATTTGGGTTTACGCAAGGGTTGATTGTGATTGCGATCGCCGACTTTGTTGCTTGCGCCTCCAACTTCTTCATTGCCAAACGCTATGGCCGTGACCTCGTACAGCGGCTCGTGGGGGAGCGATTTATGGTCAAAGTTGATGCCCTCGGACAAAACTATCTGGAGCAAAACATCTTCCTCGTCGCTGGGCTGTTGATGACGGGATTGTTTGACTTTGTTTGCTACGCCGTTGGGATGACCAAAATGGGATGGCAGCGTTTTATTCCGGCCTTGGTGTTGAGTATTGCGATCGCTAAACCGCCCATTGTCGCCTTGGGTGCGGGGATATTCGAAGGAGGGCGTTTGTTACTGGGAGTGGCGTTGCTCGGCATGTTTGCCCTGGCAATGATTACCGGGTGGGTGCGACGCAAACGAGCGTAATCATCAAGCAAGTAGCCTTGAATCAAGTAGCCTTGAATGATCGCCACCTGTACGCTTGCTACTTAATCTGTTGCTTCTTTCAAGTGCTGTGAAATTTCGTGATAGAGGCTGATGATATGGCGATCGGCCAAGCTGTAGTAAACATTGCGCCCTTCCCGGCGATAGTTCACTAGACGTTGCGATCGCAAAATTCTGAGCTGATGGGATACGGCAGACTCGCTCACCTTCACTGCCGCCGCTAGATCACAGACACAGAGTTCTCGATTGGCCAGCGCCGACATAATCCGCAAACGACTGGGATCCGACAAGGCCGTGAAAAACTCTGCCATCTGTTGCGCCTGATCTACAGGTAGAACCTCTGGTTGCACCTGACGCACTTGCTCCAGATGAACGAGATGGGTCTCACAACTGGGCGCATCTTCAGGATGAGCAGGGCGGGAATTTGAGGATGGCAACTTGCTCATAGGGATCAGCTTTAGCAACGGAGAACAGAACAGAACACAGCTCAGCATAGGAAAATGATTCTCATTTTAACATTTGAATATGTGAGAGTATCTTCAGATATTTCATGATTTCTGCTACAGTTCAAAAGAAGCACTTAATCATGTCATTCGGCTTATGACTCAGCCTTCATCACTCAAAACTCAGCAGATGCAGATCGGTGGGATGGACTGTGCTAGCTGTGCCGCCAAGATTGAGCGCAATTTGGAACAGTTAGCCGGGGTCGATGAGGTCTCGGTGAGTGCGGCAACGGGGCGGATGACGGTTTCCTATGACCCGCAGCAAGTGGATGACACCCTCCTTCAGAAACGCATCACTACGTTGGGGTATGTCGTTATCCGTCCAACACTCAAGTCACGCCGCGAAGCACACGACCACCCTTACGATTACGAGCACGGGCGCGATCGCCCTAATGACCATGCTCATGACCACGGGCATGACAACGATTCAGGCGAGTTTAATGTCAAGGCAGACGTCATTCCAATCCTCCTAGTGATTATGCTTCTTGCTGGCGGCATGGCGTTTGAAGAACCCCTGCATCAGACGCCCTTCAGCATCGGGGAATATATTGTTTTCATCCCGGCCTATCTCTTGAGTGGCTGGAGCGTGTTAAAAGCCGCTGGACGCAACATTATCAGTGGGCAACTGTTTGATGAAAACTTCCTAATGACTGTCGCGACGTTGGGGGCGATCGCCATTCATGAACTACCCGAAGCGGTTGCCGTGATGTTGTTCTATCGCATCGGAGAACTCTTTCAGGATTATTCGGTTGGGCGATCGCGCCGCTCGATTAAAGCACTTTTGGAAGTGCGCCCTGATACTGCCAATCTCAACGTCAATGGTTCTATCAAAACGGTTTCCCCAGAAGCGGTTGAAGTCGGCGACATTATCCTGGTCAAGCCAGGAGAAAAGATACCGCTCGATGGGGATATTTTAGACGGACATTCCCTCGTCGATACCTCAGCGCTCACAGGGGAATCCGTTCCCCGCACGGTTAATGTGGGAACAACCATTTTGGCCGGCATGGTGAACCAGACGGGAGCGTTGACCCTCAAGGTCACCAAACGGTTCGGCGAGTCGTCGATTGCCAAGATTCTTGATCTTGTCGAAAATGCCACCAGCAAAAAAGCACAGACCGAGAAGTTTATCACTCGGTTTGCTCGCTACTACACGCCCGTTGTCGTCATTTTGTCTCTAGTTGTCGCCCTTATTCCCCCTCTATTGCTATCCAGTGCGACCCACGAAGAATGGGTTTATCGTGCCCTCGTTCTTCTCGTCATCTCTTGCCCATGCGGGTTGGTTATTAGTATTCCCCTTGGCTATTTCGGGGGCGTTGGTGGAGCTGCCAAACGCGGCATTTTGGTCAAAGGCTCAACTTTCCTCGATGCCCTTACAACGGTCAAAACGGTTGTTTTTGATAAAACCGGAACCCTGACGCAGGGCGTTTTTAAGGTCACACAGATCGTGCCTAAAAATGGATTTTCAACGGCAGAGCTATTGTCCTTGGCCGCAAAAGCCGAGTCGCACTCGAACCATCCCGTTGCCCAGTCGATTCGAGACGCCTATGGTCAACGGATTGACGATGCCACAGTCACAGACTACGAAGAAATTGCAGGCCACGGGATTCAGGCAAAGGTAAACCACCAGACGGTGTTGGCGGGGAGCGATCGCCTACTGCACCGAGAAAACATTGACCACGACACCTGCCATGTGGAAGGAACGGTTGTTCATCTTGCTGTCGATCGCCGCTATGCAGGCTACATCCTCATTGCCGACGAAATCAGAGCAGATGCAGCCCAAGCCGTTAACGATCTGAAGCAAGCTGGCGTTGGGCAAATTGCGATGCTCACAGGGGATAACCCAGCGACGGCAGAGGGCGTTGCCGATCGGTTGGGTTTAGATACCTACAGAGCGAACCTGCTCCCTGAAGACAAAGTCGACGCCATTGAACAATTACTCGATCGAACGGGACATGGCAAAGTCGTTTTTGTTGGGGATGGCATCAATGACGCGCCCGTGATCGCGAGAGCCGATATCGGCATGGCGATGGGTGGCTTGGGTTCCGATGCGGCCATCGAAACGGCGGATATCGTCATCATGACCGATGCCCCCTCCAAGGTCGCAGAAGCGATTCACGTGGCCAAAAAGACCCGCAGGATTGTGGTGCAAAACATCATTCTGGCTATGGGCGTCAAAGGTCTTTTCATCCTCCTGGGAACCATCGGTGTGGCAACGCTTTGGGAAGCTGTGTTTGCCGATGTTGGCGTTGCTCTCCTAGCCATTTTGAACGCAGGCCGCGTACTAAGTTGGCAGGTGTAATTAAACCTAAAACTCTAAAAACCTGTGCCGCCCGCACTGCGGGCGGCACAGGTTTTTAGAGTCTGGTTTTTCATCATGCCGAGCTACTTACGCCAGGGCTAATCGAATAGCCTGTGACACATCAGAACAATCGTCCATGACGTGTCAGCGTCATGGACGATTGTTCTAAAAATGCAATTTTTATCCTTTGGGGTGAGATGAAACGTTCGTCCGTCTATTGATTGCTTGTATATAGCGGTGTGCAACCGCATTAAGCACAGCAACGGTTGTGTGGGGCGCGCCGCGCCCCACACAACCGTACTTAACTAACGCGCATAGCGCTATAAAAGGAAGCATATTCCTGGTTATGCTGTGTAGACACTTTGTAGAGTAGGTCAGTCACTTATGACTCATGCGGGCGATCGCACCTTTCAAAAACTTGAGCTTTTGCGCAAATGGTATGTTCGCATCCGAGCTGCCCAGACCGGGCATTACAGGCAGGCAATCCAATACCGCAGACTGCATCTACTTTTGGGTATCCCTGTTGTAGTGTTCTCGGCTGTCGTCGGTACAACCGTATTCGCAACTCTGAACGACGCTTCAACGTCAACCCCGGTGAAAATTATCCTGGGCACGACCAGTATGCTCACAGCGGCGATCGCCTCACTCCAAACATTTCTCAACTACGATTCCCTTTCCGAAAAGCACCTGAGTGCTGCCTCAAAGCTCTCTTCCATTAAGAAGGAAATCGAAGAGAAAACCATCACGCTGACAACCGATGAGGACTTAACTGCCTTCATCGAGCAAGTTCGGGTGCGTTGGACTAGCGTAACAGAAGAACATCCTCAGATTTCCGACAGAATTTGGAAAACCTATTGCATAAAGCAGATGGAGGGGAATTTCTTCGATTTTGAAGCAGTAAAAGCGGTGCATCAGATTCCAGATCGATAATTCCAGATCAATAAATAACAGTAAACATTCGCGGCAATTTCAAAACGACCTCCCCGTTGTTAATCACCGATGACATACGCATATGGAGCCGATGTCTTGATATCGAGTGATTTGCTACAGTGAGGCTTATGTAGCGATTTTGAGGATTGGTTCATGGTTCGAGAGCATTCCCCTCAAACGCAACCGAATCTGCCCCAGGATTGTCCTCCGCTACAAAGTGGCGATCGCTTAACGCGTCCTGAATTTGAACGCCGATATGCGGCAGCTCCCCATATCAAAAAAGCCGAGCTGATCGAAGGAATGGTGTACGTGGCATCCCCCTTGGGCCATGAGCAGCATGGCAAACCCCACAGTCGCGTCATCACCTGGTTGGGAGTCTACCAAGCAATGACATCCGGTGTTGATTTAAGCGATGCGCCAACCGTCAGGCTCGATTTGGATAACGAACCACAACCCGATGCTGTGCTATTCATCGAAGCGAATGCAGGCGGGCAAACCCGCATTAGTCGGGATGGTTATATTGAAGGATCACCAGAATTGATTGTTGAAATCGCAGCCAGTAGCGCTGCGATTGACACTGGCAGCAAAAAGCAGGTCTATCGGCGAAACGGTGTGTTGGAATATGTGGTTTGGCCATCGCACGATAACCAACTGGACTGGTTCTGGCTCACAAATGGAGAGTATCAGCGATTATCTCCTGACTCAGATGGCACCATTCGCAGTCGGGTCTTCCCCGGTTTGTGGCTCGCGGTGGAGGCATTGCTGAGTAATCAGATGGTGCGAGTGTTGGAGGTATTGCAAGAAGGGTTGCAGTCAGCAGAACATAAGACATTTGTGGAGCATTTGAGGAGTTCGTGAGAGGTAAAGGGCGATCGCCTGCACACTTCCCTTACCAGCCTTGCCAATCGTATTTCCTGACAAAAAGTGACTCACTCTATAATGAATCTACTCCAAGCGACGGCGTGAAACGACAATGTTTTCATCCGTAAACCAACCCTTACCCAGTTCGGCTGAGCTTCCCAGCTCAGATGATAGTCCTGTGGATAATGAGGACCAAAATCTCCTTCCCAACTTACTACTCTTGCTGTTGACCCATCTGTGGGCAGAGCGGATGGATTGGTACTTTGGGGTAGATATGGCCATTTATCACACCACCGGGCTTAATCCCCGTGTGCCTGTCGTGCCTGATGCGTTTCTCAGCTTGGGGGTTGAGCGCAAGAAGGGAGGCAAATCTCGCCGCAGCTATGTTACATGGGAAGAGCAAGACACCCCGCCGATTTGGGTACTAGAAATGGTATCTCACCAACCCGGGGACGAGTACACCGAGAAGCTAGCGCTCTATGCTCGGCTAGGGGTTTTGTACTACGTCGTTTACAATCCAGAATTCTGGCAACGCGATCGCCATCAACCCTTCGAGGTCTACAAACTAGATGCAGGAACCTATCGATTACAGATAGGTGAGCCCTACTGGATGCCGGAAATCGGGCTCGGCGTTGGTCGCCACCAAGCAGAAGTCGGCGGTTTGCCGCAGGAAATCTTGACCTGGTACGACGCCCAGGGCAATCGCCACTTGAGTGCAGAGGAACAAGAGCGGCAGCGCACAGAGCAAGAGCGGCAGGCCAGACAACGATTGGAAGCCTATTTGCGATCGCAAGGCATTGACCCTAATCATCTACCCGAGTAACACCAATTCTCTAAGAACCCACTACCAATCATTGTTTGAGACCCTCTCAGAGCGAAGGTCTCAAACAATGATTAGGTTTTGGTCGTCATAGCATGAGCATCAAATACGTTGAGGGCGAGACGGTTGACGTTCGATCGTGACGGCGGCGATCGCGCTGCCCAGCAAGGCTAGCCCTACAGCAATGCCGACGACGGTGCGAAACCCGACGACAAATGCCCAGTTGATGGCGGTCTCTACAGCCTGTTGGGCTGAGGGACTGAGCCCAGAGGGAACATCTGCCGCTGCTAAATTCACGGCTTGATCAGCCAAAAACTGACGCGCCGCCTCCGGTAAATCGAGCGAAGCCGTTTGAGCGGCTAGGCTCGATGAGAATACCACCAACATGACGATGCCCAATAGCGCAATAGCCAGCAGGCTGGCCAGGGTTGACACAGCATTATTGACCCCCGACGCCGTTCCCACATATCTGTCTTCGACAGAGCCCATGACGGCGGTCGTCAGCGGTGCAACGCTAATCGCCATACCCAAACCCAGCACCAGCGCTGCCGGGAAAAAGGTGAGCCAGTAGCTACCGCCGACCCCAGGGAGAATCATCAATCCGTAGCCCAGAGCTACTACCAAAGGCCCAAACATCAGTGGTTTGCGTGCGCCATACTGATCGACCAATCCTCCGGACCAGCGCGAGAGGACAAACATCATCAGCGGGAAGGGCACCAGAGCGGCACTGGCTGCGGTGGTCGAATAGCCTTGTACCTGAATCAGGTTGAAGGGAAAAAAGAACAGAACGCCGCCCAGATTTGCATAGATGAGCAGCGTCAGCAGATTGGTTCCCACAAACATGCGGGAGCGAAACAACGAAACTGGCATCATGGGATTGCGAACATGGGTTTCGACTCTGACAAATGCCATCAAGAGGAAAATGCCTAGGGCGATCGCACTCCAAAGTAGCCAACTTCCAAATCCCAGATTCGAGGATTCCATCAGGCCGTAAACAACTGCCCCTAATCCGGCAGCGACGAGTAATGCACCTATGTAGTCAAGCTGCTTGGGCGCATTGCTATCGTAGCTCTCGGGTACAAGCCGTAGGCTGATGACCACAATGGCTAGGGTCAACGGAATATTCATCCAAAAGCCCCAACGCCAGGAAAGCGTTTCAATTAACCACCCGCCCAAGATGGGGCCAATCGCGGTCGAAATTGCTGTGAATCCTGACCATAAGCCAATGGCAGCACCGCGTTCATTTTCGGGAAACGACGCACTGATGATGGCAAGGCTTCCTGGAATGAGCAGCGCACCGCCCATCCCTTGCACAGCACGGGCAAAAATCAGGCTATTGACACTATCGGCAAAGCCGCAAGCTAGGGAGGCGATCGCAAACAACCCCACCCCCAACACGAATACCCGCCGTCGCCCCAAGCGATCGCCCAATGCTCCTCCAACCAACACCAGCGATCCTTGCAGGAGCGAGTAGATGCTCATCACCCACTGGGTATCAGAGGCCGTTGCCCCCAACTGGCTTTGCAGCGTGGGGAGCGCCACATTGATCACCGTGTTGCTGATAAAGACGGTGCTAGAGCCAAGAATGGTTGCGGCCAGTACCCAGACCTTTGCTTGCTGGCGACAGGGAGAAACACAGGGCTTAGCGTAGATAACGCCTTGATCGCAAGGTTGCGGAATGCTAGCTGTCATTAAACCAAACCAGACAAAGTATGACCCGCCCAGTGTAAGCCTTCACGGCGAGATCAAAGAGATTACCCTGCTACATACCGTTTCAGTGAAACCAATTGACTACCGCCCCCTTCCCGAGTAGGGCGATCGCCAGACACCCGACGCCTTCCAGACATTGGGTATCTACAAGGCTTCGCCTCATGTGCAGGACTCAGAGTATCACGTCTGAGCCCTATTTCTTCGTAAAACCTGCTGAAAAAGACACTGGGAGCTGCATCAGCTCTGCGGTTAAGCAAAGTCGGCTGCGCTAATATCCCCGATGTTGGTGGTTTGCAACAGCAGCAAGCGCTCGGTGCCACGGGAAATCAGCACGTCATCGTTGCTCTGTTGAATCGAGAGCTGTCCGAAGTTGATGCCACTGAGGACAATGCGGTCTTGCCCATCGGTAAAGTCGGTGACGCGGTCAAAGCCTTGACCGGGGCGGATGACGATGCGATCGCGCCCCCCGCCGGTCTCAATCACGTCATTACCTAATTCCCCGATCAGTCGGTCATTGCCACTGCCGCCGCGCAGCACATCATCGCCTGCACCCCCTCGGAGGGCATCGTCACCCCCTTGACCATTCAGGGTGTCATCTCCTATGCCACCTAGCATCTGGTCATTGCCTGCGCCGCCAGTAAGCAGGTCATCGCCGACACTGCCGCGCAGTTGATCATTGCCGCTACCGCCGCGCAGGGTGTCGTTGCCCGCTCGCCCGAACAGAGTATCGTCACCAATACCCCCTAAGAGATTGTCGGTACCATCTCCACCCACTAAGCGGTCATTGCCTGCATTCCCACTGAGGCGGTCAGCTCCCGTTCCCCCAAGCAATCGATCATTGCCCACACCACCGGTCAGAGCATCGTTACCGCTGCCACCCGAGAGTTGGTCATTCCCTGCTTGTCCAGCGAGGCGATCGTTGCCGCCACGACCACTGACCCAGTCGTTGCCAGCCAAAGCGAAGATAACATCGCGCTCAACCGTTCCGAACAACACATCGTCTTCTGGAGTTGGTGTTTGCCGACCAAACACCACATAGCTCTCCCCAGCAAGAGAGTTGCCATTGGGATCGGCAAAGCGTGCACCGATAATGAGGTCATCGATGCCATCACCATTGATGTCCCCCGCCCCACTCACCGAACCACCAGAGAAATCTTCCGCATCAATACCATTGAGAACAAAGCCATTGCGGCCATCCAGGTCAGCCAGATTTAGGATGGCAGCAAAGCCCTGGGTGTTACCAAATACTACATAGCTTTCCCCTGAGGATTCGCCATTGGGGTCAGCACCGCCTGCGCTAATGATAAGGTCATCGATACCATCACCATTGATGTCCCCTACCCCGCTCACCGAACTACCAGAGAAGTCACGCTCATCAATGCCGTTGAGGACAAAGCCATTGCGGCCATCCAGGTCAGAGAGATCCAGGCTCGTGGCAAAGCCCTGGCTGCTGCCAAACACCACATAGCTTTCCCCAGAGTTGTTGTCATTGGGGCCAGCCCCGTCTGCCCCGATGATCAGGTCATCAATGCCATCGCCATTGATATCCCCTGCCCCGCTCACCGAAATACCGGAGTTGTCACGCTCATCAATGCCGTTGAGGACAAAGCCATTGCTCCCATCCAGGTCAGAAAGATCCAGGCTGGCAGCAAAGTCCTGGTTGCTGCCAAACACTGCATAACTTTTCCCAGAGTAGTCGCTATTAGGGTCGGCACCGAGTGCGCCAATGATGAGGTCATCGAAGCCATCGCCATTGATATCCCCCGCCCCGCTCAACGAAAAACCAGAAAAGTCTTCCGCATCAATGCCGTTGAGGACGAAGCCATTGCGGCCATCCAAGTCGGCCAGATTCAGGCTGGCAGCAAAATCCTGGTCGCTACCAAACACCACATAGCTCTCCCCAACATAAGCGCTGCCATTGGAACCAGCATAGGCCGCGCCAATGATGAGGTCATCGAAGCCATCGCCATTGATATCCCCCGCCCCGCTCACCGAACGACCGGAGCGGTCAACCTCATCAATGCCATTGAGGATAAAGCCATTACGGCCATCCAGGTCGGCCAGATTCACACGGGAGGAAAATCCCTGGTCACTGCCAAACACCACATAGCTCGCCCCGGAGCGATCGCCATCGGGTGCATTATCCCGTGCACCGATAATGAGGTCATCGAAGCCATCGCCATTGATATCTCCCGCCCCGCTCACCGAATAACCGGAGTTGTCCCCCCTATTAATACCGTTGAGGACAAAGCCATTGAGGCCATCGAGGGTAGAGAGATTCAGGCTTGCAGCAAAGCCTTGGGTGCTGCCAAACACCACATAGCTCTCCCCCGCGCCAAAGTTACGACGAGGGTTGGCACCGGGCGCGCCGATGATGAGATCATCAATGCCATCGCCATTGATGTCCCCCGCGCCACTTACCGAACGACCGGAGTTGTCATTTGTCGCAATGCCGTTGATGACAAAGCCATTGTTACCGTTAAGTTCAGAGAGATTGAATTGTGATGGAAATGGAAACGTCATGAGAAATCCTTAGATGAATGGAAGGGATAATTGCCGCAACGTGGCAGAAAGGCGATCGCCTCCCTACCAAGACTGATGCGGCCCATTCAACAGGCTCAACACACAAAATCTTGGCTGAATATCCAAATGTCATCGAAAGCTTACCCAGAGTTGTAGCCATAGCTATCAGCGATCGCCGTAGATTCACGGAAGGGTGAACCTATCACTTTTTAAGCTTGTGAAAGGAAAAGATGGGGCGATCGCAAACCGAGGGCGATCGTCTGCTATGCCAAGCCATTGATATCCCTCGCTCCACTTACCGAAAAACTAGAGTAGTCCAATGCATCAACGCCGTTGAGGACAAAGCCATTGCTACCGTCGAGATCGGCGAGGTTGAATTGGGCTAGAAAATCATGGGAAATCCTTGATGAATGAGAGTGAGAATTTCAGAAAAAGAGGACTGGGGCGATCGCCCTCCTGTCATGTCTAACGGTGGCCAGGCCGCAGGAAAAGCGATCGGGGCTTTGGCTTCAGCCCAAACGCAGTCGACAGATTATCCAAAGCTGTAGCGGTTCTAACAGCGATCGCTATGGATCCACGGAAGCGTAAACCCGAAGTTGCTTGTGCAGAAGAGACGTCGGAGCGATTGCGACCTGAGGGCGATAGGTCGCTAGAGAGAGTGATCTGGCAATGGGTTTCAATAAAACATCAGTCGTTTACTGCTGGAGTTGACGAATTATTACAGTTGTATCTGATGGCTCAACTCTGTAGCTGCCGATACTGTTCCATCTCAACACTAAGCCAAACTGAGGACTTAGATCCGCTTCTGAATACAGCTGACGAAACGCCTAAGAAGCAACGTTCCTTGTGGCTTCTCTGGGATGGCGGATGCGCCGCCTCTCCTATCCATTGCTGATTTAGGCGGAGGCTGTGAAAGCGGAGCAACAAGTTTAGCCTGCGCGTTGAGGAGACTAGATCATGCCTGAAACCCTGTTTAAGGTTGACCTCACCAAGCCGATGCATGAGCAGGAGGTGCCCGGCCACAATCGCTGGCATCCCGACATCCCAGCGGTGGTCTCGGTAAACCCAGGGGATGTCTTTCGCATTGAGTGCAAAGACTGGACGGATGGGCAAATCCAAGATAACGATGACCCCAGTGATATTCGAGATGTTGATTTGACGGTGGTTCACGTCCTCAGTGGGCCGATTCATGTCAATGGGGCGCAACCGGGCGACATTTTGGTGGTTGATCTGCTAGATATTGGTGCGCTGCCGGACGATGAATGGGGCTTTACAGGCATCTTTGCGCGAGAAAATGGCGGCGGGTTTCTAACCGATCATTTCCCGGAAGCCGCCAAAGCTTGCTGGGATTTGCAAGGCATCTTTGCCAGTTCGCGGCATATTCCAGGGGTACGCTTTGCGGGCATTACCCACCCTGGCCTGATTGGCTGTGCCCCGTCTCAAGACCTCTTGAATACCTGGAATGCCCGCGAAAGAGCGCTGGTTGAAAAAGGCGGCCCTCCTTGGAAGCCTGCCATTCCGGCTCTAGCGGAGTTGCCGAACCCTCAGAATGCCGTGTTGGGCACCCTCAAAGGAGCGGAGTTTGACCGGGTTGCGGCAGAAGCAGCCCGCACAGTGCCACCCCGAGAACATGGCGGAAACTGTGACATCAAGAACCTGTCGAAGGGGTCGCGCATTTACTTCCCGGTTTATGTGGATGGAGCCAAGCTGTCGATGGGCGATATTCACTTCTCCCAGGGCGATGGAGAAATTTCCTTCTGCGGAGCCATCGAGATGTCGGGCTACATCGATCTGCATGTCGACATCATCAAAGGGGGTATGGAGAAGTATGGCATGGTCAACCCGATTTTTAAGCCAGGGCTAGTGGAACCTCGTTATTCGGAATACCTGATTTTTGAAGGGATTTCTGTGGATGAATTCACCGGTGAGCAATACTATCTCGATGCCCATGTGGCCTATCGTCGGGCGTGCTTAAACGCGATCGAGTATTTGAAAAAGTTTGGCTTCACGGGTGAACAAGCCTATTTACTTCTGAGTTGTGCTCCGGTGGAAGGTCGGGTGAGCGGCATTGTCGATATTCCCAATGCTTGCTGTACATTGGCGCTACCCACCGAGATTTTCGACCAGGATATGTTTCCTACTTAACCCGATGTACCTGTGTTGTTGTGGGTGATTGTCATGTCATTCACACCTTCATTTCAAGTAGCCATCGAGTGTTGAACTGATGCGATCGCCAGAGGAGATCAACCGATGCCCCTTTACGATTATCGCTGTGATAGCTGCGGAGATTTTGAAGTCTGGCGTAAGCTCGCCGACCTGAACATACCGATGGTATGCCCAACCTGTCATGCAACGGTAAGACGCCTATTTTCGCCGCCAAATGTCAACTTAAACTCGGGTTCTTTCTCGACGGGCGATCGCGCTTCAAAGGAACCCCGAGTGGTAAAGCGAGGAACCAAAGAACCCTCATCATCACGGGCTCAGAGTTCGACGGGTAGCCGTCCCTGGATGATTGGCCATGCCCCTGACAGGCTATAGATAGCCTGAGTTTGCCCAACGGCAAGGATACGCCACTGAAGTGGCCGCCGCGATCGCCCGCTTTGCTTTAGCTGATATGGGCTAACGTCGGGCGATCGCGCCCATCGACCCGGCGCATAAGGCATCTCAGGCTGTGGTAACAAAAGCTGGATTCACCGACTGTGGTTTGGTTAGCGATCCGAATTCCAATGAAATGAAGCATCTGTTTGTCTTCGAGCAAGCACAAAGCGACTGAGTCGGTAGTTTGGTGGCTTTAATCGCGCGAAGAAATCGCAGCACTCGAAATTACTCCAGAGTTGATTGCTGAAAGGCTACAAACCGATTGTTGCGCCTAGATTGCTGAGCTGGATAATCAAGCGATCGCCTCTATCTGTATTCGTTCCTTCGCCGTCAGTTCTCGCTCCTGCTTTTTCATCTAGCTTTGTGGTTCGTTGCTCTCTTCAACAGGTGATTCGCCTGCTTCTGATGCTGCTGGAGATTCAAGACCCAGTTGTTGCATAAGTTCGGGTGGGATGTTTTTTGCTTTGGCAATTTCCTCTTTAGCGGGCCATTGGGTAGATGAGTCGAATTTAATGTCCTGAAGATTGGCATCGTCTAGCTCCGCCCTCTGTAGATTGGCTCTGTACAGCCTTGCCCCTTCAAGATTGGTACCATTTAGTCTTGCTCCCTCTAGATTGGCACCTTCCAGTCTTGCTCCCTCTAGATTAGCTCTGTATAGTCTTGCACCCTGTAGATTGCTACCTTCTAACACCGCTCCCTGTAGATTGGTTGTGTCTAGTACTGCCTTTTGTAGATTGGCCCTGTTTAGTATTGCCTCTTGCAGATTGGCCCCATCTAGCCATGCCCTCTGGAGATTGGCATCTACTAGCGCAGCTTCACGCAGATTGGCTTCACCTAGCCGTGCCCTATATAGATTGGCCAGATTTAGCTCTGCCTCATGCAAATTGGCTCTATGTAGCCCTGCCTCTTGCAGATTGGCTCTGTATAGCCATGCCCTCTGGAGGTTGGCATCTATTAGCACAGCTTCACGCAGATTGACTCTGTTTAAGATCGCTTCTTGCAGATTGGCTCTATGTAGCTTTGCCCCATATAGATTGGCACCGTTTAGATCTAGCGATCGCACGTCATATTTTGCTTCTCGTCGCCCAATAACCGTTAGGGCACTCTGAATATCTTGTGGACAGGATGCGGGCTCCACAGGCTCAGGCTCGGGTGTAGATATGGGCATGTTGTCAGGCAATAGCGACACCAGAGTGAAAGAAGCTGCCTGAGTTAGCGGAGCCGTTGTCTTTTCCCGAATAAAGGCTGTCAGCACCTCCATCACGACGGGGTGATCTTCTCGGGAGTCCTTCGCAATCCGTTCCAACAGGTAAATCCCACCCAGTCTGACTTCGAGTTCTTCATCGGCCAGCATTTTGACGGCTTGCCCAAAGCGGTTAGATACCTGCTGATCTTCGGTTAGCTGCAAGTTTCTCCAGGCCAAAAACGCTGTAGCGATGAAACCCAGCCCACCCAGAGTTTGCAGCACTCTCAGAGCCATATCCCGATTGGCGTTGGCTAGCTCCGCCTTTTCCCTCGGGTCTGTGACGCTATTGGGGCTGTCCCAGTTCGGAATTCGCCATAGTGCCAGTGCGACGATCGCCACCACCACCCCAGTACTAGCCCAAGGCAACAGGTATTTGATGAGCTGAAGTACTTGCTTCATGGGCGATTGCTCCTCACTTCGTGCCAATCATTCTAGCGATTAGTTTGCGACCGCTTAGAAATAGTGCGATGAGTGGGGTGTTTTTTTGGAACGTTGCTGAACACGCTTTACTTGACGGGCGATACCTAGCGCGATCGTTACTCGGTAGAAATGGCAATCTTACAATGAAGGCATCTAAAAAGCTTTGCCGTGTAGTCTGTTGTTAGCGCTTTATGGTTGATACGACTTCGAGAGGTTTCACAGTTCCACCGGGCTTTGTTGTATGAAAGCAGAACAGAACGATAGGTTTTTCTGTTCTGCTTTCATACAACAAAGCCGTGGGTTAGGCTAAATTCAGAAAACAAAACTTGCTTACTATGAATCGTCCTATTCACGTTCAGTCGCATGTTGAAGCTGACGGTACCCTCTATATCGAGGGTCTGCATCAAATTGCAAACCAGGATGTAACCGTGATTCTGACTCCACAAATCGGCGGCAGTGAAGACACAGCCTTTGAGCTAGAAAAATATGCTGTCTCCGTAACGGGTAAATCCGTCGCAGATCGAATCAAGACTATCAGCCAGATTTGCTCCAGCCTGCCGATTCTTGACGATCGCTCTGCCGATGAAATTCTCGACTACAACGATATAGGTGTCCCCGAATAAATGGTTATCGATTCCTCAGCGTTGGTTGCTGTTCTCTCCGGTGAAGAAGAAGCACCTATTTTTGCGGAACTCATTAGCAAAAGTTCTTATCGTTTGGTTTCAACCCTGTCTTTCGTTGAAACCTCCATCGTTATCGGTCAACGCTACGGCTCATCTGGCCTTGCCCAGCTAGACCTACTAATTCAAGAAAACTCAATTGCCCTGGTGCCTTTGTCAGCTCAGCAAGCAGAGATTGCCCGTCAGGCGTACTTCAGCTATGGCAAGGGTCGTCATCCGGCTAAGCTCAATCTGGGTGACTGTTGCTCCTATGCTCTGGCCAAAGTCTCAGAGCAGCCCTTGTTGTTCAAAGGCTAGGATTTCTCAAAAACGGACATCGACTGCGTCGCATACTGAATCAGTTGAAGCCCACACGCCCGATTGAGCGCTTTACACTGTTTAGACGACGACTAAACTAACAAGTACGCTAAATCCATAACAGGTAAGTTCCAATAATGTCAGCACCGATTTTTCAGGTCAACGTTTTCTGGGATGCCGACTCAGCCGTCTGGGTTGCTACTAGCGAAAATGTTCCCGGACTGGCGACTGAGGCGGAATCCTTTGATGAGCTACAGCAAAAGCTTCGGACTATGGTTCCAGAGTTACTGGTGCTCAATCGGGTACTTGCGGAAGGTTACAAAGGATCCATCTCCTTCGAGTTAATCACTCATACCCAAGAAACCGTTGAGGTGGCTTAGACAATGGCAAAGTCTTTGACACCAAAGCTCAAGAAGATTTTGACCGAAGCAGGCTGTTATTTCGAAAGAACAGGAAAGGGCGATCACGATATTTGGTACAGCCCAATTACACAAAGACGGTTTGTTGTTGACAGTGCCATTAAGTCACGCCATACAGCCAATGCCGTATTGAAACAGGCGGGTTTACCCAAGCAATTTTAGGCTTTATACCAACAATGTTTCTGCTGGGTTACGCTAGCGCTAACTCAGCCTACGGCAAAATTGGAGGTCCAAGAGTTTTGTCAGTGAACTAGGCCACTCATCCCAAACTCAGGAGTTGCAGAATCATCCCCCAATCACGACAGCCCAAACTCACGCAAAGCAGGAACAAAGTTGCGATTTTCGTGGCTGGGGCGGCTGAGTTTGATCAGGGCGAACCGTTGGATTGGGTTCAGGGCTTGCCATTGATCGAGGGATAGGGTGCTGCCGACCTCTTCCAGCTTGGCTTGCACCGTGGGGGGGATTTGGGTGCTGTCTGCCCAGGGGGGAGCGG
>JADEXA010000047.1 GCA_015207365.1 Vacuolonema iberomarrocanum LEGE 07170 | reverse complement strand
TTGGCCTCGTAAGCCGTCAGAATGCGTTGCCGTAAATCAACAGACAGAGGCGCAGGCATAAACAGCAATTTCCTCATCGTGCGGGATGCTCTCAGGCTACCAAATTGTGGCTTACTCAAACAATAACTGCTGTAACTAACGCGCATAGCGCTATAGATTAGGGTCGATTATTGTTTTGAACGCCTCACACTGTGAGGTGTTCAAAACAATCATTGGTTTTCACCTCAGCGCGTAGCGCGATAGGCCTTAGACAGAACTAGATCGGCAGTTGGATCAAGAAGACAGATCCTTGTCCGACAGTCGATTGAACCTCCAGGCTACCGCCATGGGTTTCCACGATAATTTGACGGGCGATCGCAAGTCCTAAGCCCGTTCCTTTTCCGATAGGTTTCGTAGTGAATAGGTGATCGAAGATCTGCGTTTTGATCGCCTCTGGCATTCCGGAACCACTGTCGGCGATCGCAATGGTTACCTGTTGGGGGTTGACCGTTGTGCGGACGGTAATGCGATTTGGAGTAGCGGGTATCTCAGCAGAACCCGAGGTCAGGCTGGCTTCATCCAGTGCATCAATAGCATTGGCCAGGATGTTCATAAATACCTGATTCAATTGTCCTGGGAAGCATTCAATTTCGGGTAGATCACCATAGTCCTTAATGACTTCAATCGCCGGGCGATGATCGTTGGCTTTGAGACGATATTTGAGAATGAGTAGCGTGCTATCAAGACCATCGTGGAGATTGGCACGGACTTTGCGATCTGTGTCAGCACGGGAGAAAGTGCGGAGGCTGGTGCTGATCTCTTTGAGGCGATCGGTTGCGCCTTTCATCGAGTCGAGTAGCTTGGGTAGATCGCCCGTTAGAAACGCCAGATCGATATCTTCAGCATGGTTGCGAATCGCATCTACAGGCGTAGGATAGTGCTGCTGATACAGCGTGAGATGACTAAGCAAAGCTTGCGTGTAGTCTTTCCCATTTTTGACACTGCCGTTAAGGAAGCCAAGGGGATTATTGATTTCGTGCGCCACCCCAGCCACCAGGTTTCCTAAGGTTGCCATTTTCTCACTTTGCACAACCTGCAGTTGCGACTGCTCAAGTTGCTGGGCATAGGTTTGAGCTTGTTGATACAGGCGGGCGTTCTCGAGCGAAATGGCTGCTTGGGCGCAAAGGAAGTTCAATAACTCAACCCGGTCGCGGGTAAACGCCCCCGCCGTGAGCTGATTCTCTAAATATAGAAGGGCAAGGAGCTTACCCTGTTGCAGAATCGGCGTACAGAGCAGACTTTTGGGTTGCTTCTGGGTGATGTAGACATCCGTTGCCACCAGAGGATGCGCCGTCGCATCCACAATCACCATTGGTTCTAGGCTACGTCTAACGGTGTGAATTAACGCCTGGGGAATGTCTACGCACTCGGATAAAGGAATGGACTGTACATGGGCGGGTTGATCAACAGTGGCAACGGCTTCAATCCACCACTGATCATCGTGGCACATCAGCAAGGCACCCCGATCCGCGCCCGCATTCTCGAGTACTGTATACAACAGCGTCGCTAATAATTTGTTCAGTTCAATCGCGCTAGACAATGTCTGAGAGGCTTTCAGGATGGTTGCGAGATCAAGGTGAGCGGCAATACTCGTACTACTGGATGAGGAAGCATGGGTCGTGGCGGTTTGAGCGATCGTCAAGGTTGGTGTTGCCAACACCGCTTCTGGTTTTGATAGGGTGGGCTGTGGCTGCACCATAGGTGCGAGTAAGTTGGGATAGCGCGTGTCTAAATCGGCGAGCTTTGCGCTAGCGCCCCAACGGGTGTAGCAGGCGTAGGCCTCTTGCAGGTAGGCGACGGCGACTTTCTCTTTGCCCCAATCGAGATAAAACTTGGCAGCCAGTTCGTTGGCAAGGGCTTCTTCATGCATAAAGCCGTTTTGTTTGGCTCCGGCAATGGCACGGTCGTATTGCTCGATGGCTTCAGCTCGTTCCTGACAAATGCGATGGATTTCTGCTTCCACCAGGTCCCACTTATGTTGATGGTTCTCCGGTGAATGGGCTACCCAATCTCGCGCAAGCATCGCTTGATACTCTTTGACCTGCGGCAAGATGGCGTCCACATTCTCTGGTGTTGCTTTTAGCTTGGCGATCGCCGCTAGCGAACTATAAAAGTAGAAAGACGCGATGCTGAAATTCCCCTGCACTGCCTTTAAGAGCGTCGTAATATCAGTTTGATAGCGATCAAAGGACTCCAGGTCGTTAAAGAGATAAGCGAGATACAGCTTACATATTTTGATGTAGTAGATGCTGGTCCAGTCGGGGGCCTCGAAGAGTTTGGGTAATAGGGTAGCCTCATCCATCGCTTCGCCAGATAAGGTCAAGCAATCCTCAGATTTACCCAGCAAGTTGAGGATCGTTTGCAAAGAAATTGCACACCAGTTGCCGCCTGTATTTTGGTTGAGTTGTTTGAGGAGGGCATAGTAAGCACGCGTCTCTTGCTCGAGATCGGGGAGGGGGCGACCCGCCCAAAATGAATAAAAGCAAAATCCACCCGCGATATAGCTCGCAAAATCCAGGCGACCCACTTCCAACCCAGATGCATAGCCAGCTTTTAGGGGAGATAAGATTTGTCGGATGTGGTGCTTGCGATGGGATAAGTAAAACTCTTTGACATAGGTCACCTCAGGCCGGAGAGATTCGGCATCAAACCGCTCCATCACCTGCACCGCCAACTCTCCAAAGCGAATGCCAGTATCGATATCATGCAAGATATTGCCAATCACATAGGCATAACAGCTATAGCTCATGGCGGCATCGGCGATGGCACCCGACTGAATGCACAGCTTGGTTGACAAGGCCGACAGGATGAGAAAAGTCGGCGAGCCAGACAGTTTTGCAGCGGGAATCAGCGCATTGAGAAGTTGGACTCGGGCAATTTGCTGCGCATCCGTCATGATCTCTGCATCAGCCAACGCTTCGATCTCGCGATCGGCAAGTCGTTTTTCAATGTCTGCAACGATTTCGTGGAGTTGGTCTAGAACATTGTCGTCAGAAAAGTCTATACCGAGGCGTTTCAGCAGCGATCGCCCAGTTTGAACCGCTTCAGTGATGCGATTATGGGCCGCATAGGTCAGCAGTTGAACCCGACAACTTTCGACGCCATCGAGGATGGAATGCGCTTCAGTCGAAATCACCTGGACAAATCGATCCATTGCTTCAAGGTCGCCACAGAGCGACGCTAGCGCTGTAGCCAGATTGTGAAATTCTAATGTCTTCTGATAATGGGCTTGCCATGCCGATTCTCCCAGCAATTGCAGGCCAATGCGCGCGTACATTAGCCCAGCCTGATAGGCCGTGGTAGCCCTAGCTTTACGACAGGCAAGCAAATTGAGATCGATTAATTGTTGACGGTCATGAGCATTAAGGGGCAAGGTGATGCCATAGTTCAGCTGACCCACCAGTTCAAAGATTTGGCTTTCCTGGGTTTCTACCGGCATTTCTGCCAACAGTCGTTGGCCAATTTTGTAATGCAGGCTTGCCCGCTGCTCGCTGGGGATAGCCTTGTAGGCGGCTTGCTGAATGCGATCGTGAATAAACCGATAGGCAACAGAGGTTGCGTCAGAGGCGGCCTCCTGCGGCGACTGTTGTCCAATAAATAGCTTGTAGGTTTCAGTGACAGGGATAATAAAGCCTTCTTGCAACCCTTGCCATAATCGGTTGGCAGTCTCATGTTGCGAACGGGCACAAATGGTTGCCAGTGTCTGTAGCTCGAAGCGGTTGCCGATACAAGCCGCGAGTTTCAAGATGTCTTGACTGGCCTTGGGTAGCTTCTGTAGGCGCTTGACCATAAATGCGACCACATCGTCCGTTAGCACCAACTGACGAGCCTGGCTCAAATCGTATTGCCATCCCCCCGACGCGTGATCAAAATGAATGCATCCTTCCTCATATAGTCCCTGCAAAAACTGCACGGTAAAAAACGGATTGCCCTGAGTTTTGTCATCGATCAACTGGGCCAAGGGTCTGGCAAGGTCAGGGGTACATAGCAACGTATCGGCAATAAGTTGGGTGATCGTGTCTGTAGTGAGGGGCTTGAGGGTAATGGTGCTCGACCGGCTGCCGCTAGCTGCAACCTCGTCTAACATCAACATCAGTGGATGGGCTGGGGATATTTCGTTGTCTCGATAGGCTCCTACCATTAGGAAATACCCCAACCCTGACTCACTCGTCAGCAACCTCAACAGATTCAGCGAGGCTGAATCGACCCATTGCAAATCATCAAGAAAGATGACTAACGGGTGCTCTTGGGTGGCAAAAACGCCGACAAACTGGCTAAACAGCAAATTGAAGCGATTTTGGGCGGCACTCCCCGAAAGCTGGGCTACGGTGGGTTGTGCACCAATGATGCGCTCCAGTTCTGGAATCACCTCAATAATCACCTGCCCACGGGTACCAACGGCAGCTAGAATCTTTGCCCGCCAAGTTGCCAGGGCGGCATCGGATTCCCCTAGCAATTGCCTTAGCAAACTCCGAAACGCTTGCACGAAAGCAGAAAAGGGAACGTTGCGGTTGAACTGATCGAACTTACCCTGAATGAAATATCCCTGCTGGCGGGTGATGGGTTTGTGAACCTCCTTGATGACGGCAGTTTTGCCAATACCGGAAAAGCCGGCCACGAGGATCAACTCAGACGCCCCCTCTGCAACGCGGTCAAAGGCATCGAGTAGGATTTGGACTTCGGCTTGGCGTCCATAGAGCGTTTCGGGAATAAGAAAGCGATCGCTCACATCGCGCTGCCCTAGCTCAATATCTGTGATGGTGCCCGCACGCTCCCATTGGCTTAGGCACTCCTCCAGATCATGCTTCAGACCCAAGGCGCTTTGGTAGCGGTCTTCAGCGTTTTTCGCCATCAGCTTTGCCACGATCGCCCCCAACCTTTCTGGCACAGCCGCATTCACCTGATGCACAGGCGTTGCAGCCTTGGCCAGGTGACAATGGACGAGCTCCAGCGGATCATCCGCCGTAAACGGTAAGCGTCCTGTAAACAGTTGATAAAGGGTGACCCCCAGCGCATAGTAGTCGGCGCGGTAATCGATGCCTCGGTTCATCCGTCCGGTTTGCTCAGGGGCGAGGTAAGCCAGGGTTCCTTCTAGGGTATTTGGGCTTTGAATGTCTTGGGTTTCCTTCGGCAGCAGGGAGGCGATGCTGAAGTCAATCAGCTTGACCTGTTGCGAGTCGGGATGGATGAGAATATTGCCGGGTTTGATGTCCTTGTGGATGATGCGATGCTGATGCAGATCATCGAGGATATTCGCCAGTTGTAGGGCGATCGCCAACACCTCAGCAACAGCAAACGGGGACTGGCAATATCGTTCCAGTGAGACCCCATCCCAATCTTCCAGAATCAGGGCATAACCGTTGCCGCAAGGCTCTAGACTCAGAGGGTGGACAATGCCGGAGATAGGTAAATCTTTGGCGATCGCATATTGATTGCGCAGCTGTACAATTTCCTCAGACCCAGGATATTCTTGCCGCAGCATTTTAACCACGACTGAGCGTTGTGTCCCGATCTGCATGGCGCGATAGACGAGAGTTCGAGAGCCCTGATAGATGGGCTCAACGTAGGTATAACCGGGCAGATCAATCGATGGGCGGTCGAAGGGCTGGACAGTGCGGGTCATATCCGTCTGTTGGTGAGCAGGTTATGCGATTGCTTCTAGAATTCCCCAAAATTAGGAGAAAGGCTACGCCAGCAAGCGATAGCATTTGAAGCGCTGACATGGGAGATGGAGCCTCTGTGCTGCTCTGCGTCAAGACCCAACGCTGCAAGCGGCGCGATATCCTCAACAATTTTCTTATTTTTTCTTCAAAGTAGACTGAATTGCGTCGCTGGTCAAAGATGAAATCATGCGTTTAGATTAAACAGAGTGGATATCAGGTGGAATGTATCAGGTGGAATGAATTATGCAATCCTCTGCCAATAGCGTATCCTTTAGTGTCTTGACCGCAACCCTAGGCGTCAGTGTTATCATCGCAGGCTGTAGTGGCTCTACTTCTCAAGCGTCGGTTCCAGACGCGGTTACACAAGCATTTAACTCAGCTTACCCAAACGTATCTCCGCAATGGGAGCAAATGCCCTATGGATATGAAGCGGTGTTTATTCAAGATGGGCAGGAATATGAAGCGGAGTATTCGTCAACCGGAGAGTGGCTAGAGACGGAATACGAAGTCGAGGAATTCCAATTTCCCCAAGTCGTATTGCAAGCCGTACGGCAACAATATCCAAATTACGCCATCACCAAGTATGAAATTGAGCTAACACCCCTAGGTACCTTCTATGAAGTAGAGGTAGAAGGGAATGGACAAGAGGTCGAGCTCTATTTCGATGCACAAGGGAGACCGATGGCTAACTCCAATGAGGATGCTTGAGGGTGATTCTTAGGATGACGCAAGGGGTTTATCCCAGTCTTGCAAGTCTAAACTTAAGATAATCTTCCAAAGTTCTTGATTTGATTGGGTTTGAGCCCCCATCATTTGTGTTCCTTGTAAAACTGATACGCACCCTGAGGCACTAAGCAGTGCTTTAAAACCTGGGGTAGCGTTGGGACGTAGATTAGTCTACCTAAACTGATTAGCCCTTGGTAGAACGTAATCCGATTTCACGACGAGACTTAGCCAATACGCAATGGCAACGCTTACAGTCATTGCTGCCCCAACCGGGTCCGCAAGGCGGACGACCTGCACTGTGCGATGGTTGAAACGGATGGTATACGGGGGGGGTAAAACACGGCCTAACCCCTCTAATGTGAACTCTGCACATGCGTGGCGCTCAGGCTATCCGTAGCCGTTGAATATCTTGGACAGGGGGCGCGCCGAACATGCGAGAGTACTCTCGGCTGAATTGGGAGGGGCTTTCGTATCCCACCTGATAGGCGGCTTGGGTTGCGTCGGCGTCTTCGGTCAGCATCAGGCGACGTGCTTCAACCAACCGCATATGTTTTTGATATTTCAATGGACTCATGGAGGTGACCGTCTTGAAATGGCGATGAAACGAAGAGACGGACATGTTAGCTTGCTCTGCCAGTGCTTCAACCCGCAACGACTGGGAAAAGTCAGCCTTAATCAATTTGATCACCTCAGCGACACGCTGAATACTGCTGCCGGATGTGGCAATCTGACGAACTAACGCGCCTCGATCACCGGTCAGCAGACGGTAGTATATTTCGCGGATGATTGTTGGCGCTAGAAATGGCATGTCTCGCGGCGTATCTAAAAGCTGGGTCAGTCTGAGGGCACAGTCGAGCAGCGGCAGGTCGACATCACTTGCAAATAGACCTCCTGCGGTGCTTTGATTCGAACCCGCCTCAGATTGAATCTGATCCAAAATATCGGATTGGATTTGGTTCAAAACATCATAGAGGTAGAAAGAGGATAGTTCCAGTAAAAAGCACAGGTATGGCTTTTCTGGGGATGCCTCTATAACAGAGCCCCTGACGGCCAGATCAACGGAGACCACCACATATTGACCGACGCCGTAGCGATAAGCTTTTTCGCCCAGCATTAACTCTTTTTTGCCCTGCACGATGACAGCGAGAGTTGGTTTGTAGACGCTGCAGATGTTGGTTGATGCGTCATCCCGTATGAGTTCCAATTGGGCGATCGCCGTTGGGTGAGCTCCATTGCCTTTACCCTCGGTATGCCGAGCAATGCGTGTTGCAAGTTCCGCGCAGCGGTTGGCGATACCCGATTTGGAATGAAATTGCACCATCGCATCATGATTGATAGTTTCAGTACTCATACTAAACCTCAGCTACTCAGCTCGTTCATAAGCCTATCGCAGAAAACTGTCTCCCGGTTATCAAGCGGCTTGGCAGGATTAGGCAAGCATCTGGCAGCTTTGGATATTTAGTGCTAACTTCTTCCGGCCTAGTATGAACCCATGTTAAGCACGGCTCGAGAGAACAAATCCACGATACAAACCCTAGTTTTTACATAGAGCAAAGTCATGAAGAATAAAATCACAAAAACAGCAATGGCTGCAATGGCTGGACTTTTGGCAACTACGACAGCGGTTGCCCAGACAGATTTGCAGTGGATAGATGTATCGCCCCTCCCTGCAGAAAGACAAGAAATTTACGCCGATGTGAGAGATGACAGAATATACACCCTTGGCGGCCTGTTCGAAGGTGCGCAGAATGTTTCCGATAATTTTCTGGAATATGATGCCACCAGAGACGTATGGACTGAGCTCAGCCCTCTGCCGGAAGCACGGCATCATATTGCTGTTTCTATTGTTGAAGACGAACTTTATGGAATAGGCGGATTCGTGGGAGGATTCCCTGACTGGGAAGCTCAAAGCACCGTATTTGTTTACGACTTTAATATAGAGGAATGGACGGAAAGTACGCCTTTGCCACAGCCGCGCGGTGAACATACGGCTGTGGTCATCGATGGGGAAATTTATGTGGCGGGTGGGCGCTTCAAAAGAACGCCTGATTCGGCAAACTTTAACGACCATTTTGATACGGCTAGCGTGTTAGTTTTCGACCCTATCACTGAAGAATGGTCGCCTGTTCCTGATATGCCTACCGCCCGAAACAGTCATGCGGCTGCAGTTATTGATGGAAAAATGTATGTTGTCGGCGGACGCCAGTTTACCGAACAAGCAAATGGTGAGTATGCAAGCGTTAACGTCGCAAGCCTTGAGGTATATGATCCAGAAGCAGAAAGTTGGGAAACCCTTGCTCCGCTACCCCAAGCCGCAGGAGGCATAACCGCTGCAGCTGTAGATGGCAAGCTGTATGTCTTCGGCGGTGAACAGTGGGTTCCAGAACAGGCGGTTATTGCTGAAGCATGGGTTTACGATCCAGCGTTAGACCAATGGACTTCGGTACCAGACATGCCAACTCCACGTCATGGTATTGCGGCAGGAGCGATTGGTGACCAAATTTATGTGATTGGTGGAGCAACCGAACCAGGAGCGGGTGCCGTTAATACAAACGAAACTCTCTTAGTACGCTAGTCGGAGCTTCAGAGTAGCTTTCTGCGGTCAACATCACCTGTAGTGTCACATCTGCAGAAATTGAAGCGCAAGTCCTACGAATTGTTTGCGCAAGCCGTTGTTTACCAATCTCCATTTTCTAATCTCCTAAACAGGAGCCACTTTCATGCAAAAAAAATCTATTCACTCATCAAATCCGCAATCTTTGTCGCGGCGAGCTGTGGTCAAAGCACTGGGGATCGGAGCTGCGACCACGGCACTAACCTCACTTGCGTCGGGTCGAAGTCGTTCAGCTCAGAGTCAGGTAGACCCGCGTCAGACCGCTCAATCTTCGGTAGAACCCGTCGATTCATCTCAATCTTTGCCCGTCGTGACAAACTTGATTCCTCGCACCAATGAAAGAGTGCCTGCTGTCGGGATGGGAACTTTTCTGACGTTTGATGTGTTAGCGGATCAGCCTCGCGACCATCTTCGAGAGGTGATGCGTCGCTTTTGGCAAGGAGGGGGGCGGATGATCGATGTCTCACCGCTCTACGGGATGTCAGAAGTTAATGTGGGCGAGTTGGCAGCCGAACTCGATCTCACTGATGAGGTGTTTATTGCCAACAAAATCTGGGCAACGGGTGAATATTTAGGCGATGATAGCCATGCCCTCCGTCAGCTTGAGCAATCCATGCAGCGGTTGTCGCGCGATCGCATCGATACCATGCAAGTTCACAGCTTGGTCAACACAGGAATGGTGCTGTCATTTCTGCGGGGATGGAAGCAGGACGGTAGAATCCGCTATCTGGGTGTGACGCATCACGACCCGTTGTACAATGCGCCGCTTGCTCATTGGATTGAAAATGGCGAGTTAGACTTCGTTCAAGTTCGCTATTCAATCTTTGAGCGCAGTGTCGAAGAGCGAATCTTACCAGCAGCAGCCGATCAGGGAACCGCTGTTTTAGTCAATATGCCCTTTGAAAAAGCACGCCTATTCGAAGTTATTCAGGGACAGCCGCTACCCAACTTTGCCAGTGAGATTGGCTGTGAAAACTGGGCGCAATTTTTTCTCAAGTACGTGATTTCTCATCCAGCTGTCACCTGTGCTATCCCCGCAACGACCAACCCCGACCACGTTGCTCAAAATTTAGGGGCCATGAGAGGGCCACTTCCAGATCAGGCGATGCGATCGCGCATGGTGCGATATATGGAGGGTCTACCTGGCTTTGATACCCTAGCGCAAATGCCCTGGTATCCTGGCAAGCAATTTAACGGGCTGGTGCGCTTGCCTGGCTTAGCCGCGACCCAAAATGCTGGCGGTGTCTAGCATTCCCAGTTTTGATGGCGGCGATAGAACACTTGCCGCTGTCTGTAAATGAGCTTTATTCACTCGTGTTGCGCAGGCTAATAGTTTATT
The DNA here is from genome assembly GCA_015207365.1 of Vacuolonema iberomarrocanum LEGE 07170. Taxonomy (GTDB): domain Bacteria; phylum Cyanobacteriota; class Cyanobacteriia; order Elainellales; family Elainellaceae; genus Vacuolonema; species Vacuolonema iberomarrocanum. Next base: position 47,228 of record JADEXA010000047.1, on the reverse strand, counting down.
GACCCAGTTTTACTACCCATAGCAACATCATTGAGGCAATCAGCTGGTTGAACTCACGACAAAAGAGTTTGACTTACTAAAATTTGCTGGTGCTTCAAGACCTGCCGAGGATGCGCCAGCAAACTTTAGACCAGGTATGGTCCGATATCGCGCTCAAAAATATGTGATGACCCGTACCTCTACCGATTGCCTCTGCGGGAGTAATCGCGTGCGTTGACATCAATCAGCTACTTCTATTTACTCGCCACATTCTTTTGACAATCAAGCTGTCGATCAACTCACTACACAAGGTTTTGGAGGTTAATGAAAATGAACTTGTCTACTCAAAAAATTGCTATCGTCACAGGTGCATCGAGGGGAATTGGCGAGGCGATCGCTAAACGGCTTTCATTAGATGGATTTGCAGTAGTGGTCAACTATTTCCATAATCGGGAGCAAGCCGAAGCAGTTGTTCAAGAAATTCGCGGTAAAGGGGGAGAGGCGATCGCCGTGCCAGGGGATGTTTCTAAGGCACAAGATGTGGAATTACTGTTCGATCGAGCTGAAAAAACCTATGGCGGTGTCGATGTTTTGATTAATAACGCGGGCGTTGTAGCTCCCAAACCGACTGACATCGCTGATACAGACGACGAGTTATACGACAAAATCTTTAACGTCAATACTCGTGGCACATTTCTCACCCTACGGCAAGCGGCTCAACGCTTACGCAACAGCGGACATATTGTAAATCTCTCAACCAGTGCGATTGGTCTAGCTATGCCGGGTTACGCTATCTATTCTGGCGCAAAAATTGCGGTAGAAATCTTTACCAACATTATGGCAAAGGAATTACGGGGGCGGAATATTACCGTCAATGCGATTGCTCCTGGCCCAACAGCAACCGACCTATTCTATCAAGGTAAATCGGCAGAATTGATTGAAAAGTTTGCCCATAAAGCACCTTTAGAGCGCTTAGGGGAACCTGATGATATTGCTAGTACAGTGGCATTCTTGGTCAGCCCTGAAGGTGGTTGGGTAAACGGTCAAATTCTCCGAGTTAATGGTGGAATTGTGTAATCTCAAAAACCTTTAAAGCAATACAGATTTAAGAAAAATGCAAATGTCTAACGAGCTGAATCCTGCAAGTCGAAGCACCAAACCTATCTATCAAGACGCGAATCTACTAATCGTTGTTAGTGTTACGCTGATGGAAATTCTGGGGACAATGAGCATCAATCCTGTTTTACCTGGGATTGCTCGTGAATTTGAACTATCCCTACAGCAGATTGGTTGGGTCACGACTGCATTTGTTGTCCCCATTGCGATCGGAGGGCCTATCAGTGGCGTCCTAGCCGATCGCTTTAGTCGTAAACCTATTCTAGTTCCGTCACTGTTTCTGTTTGCGATCGCGGGCGTTGCTTGCGCCTTCGCTCCCAATTTTCAAACCCTGTTGGTGTGGCGGTTTTTGCAAGGAGTCGGGGCAGCGAGTTTAGAAGCAATACCACTGGCGCTGCTTGGCGATCTATATACGGGGAAGCAATTGACCGCAGCGATGGGGTTCAATGCCAGCGCGATTGGGCTAAGTTTGGCCGTGTATCCTCTGCTGGGCGGTGGATTGGCATCAATGGGATGGCGTAATGCATTTGCATTACCCCTAATAGCGGCTTTCGTGGGGATTTGGTTGTTGCGATCGCTACGCCTGCCCCAACAACAACGCCATGCAGATTTCAATCTCCAGGTTTATTTGAGAAGTATTTGGAGCAGTATTCGCCGCGGTCGAGTCATCAAGCTTTTGTTTATAGTCGTCGCGCTGTTCATTCTCTTGTTTGGGGCTTATTTAACCTACATTCCCAGTGTGGCAGAGTCACTCGGTGCTTCTGAAATCGAGATCGGGATCTTGTTGGCAAGTATGGCAGTGTTTTTTGCTTTCACTTCATCACAGTTGGGATTGTTGACGCGATTGCTTTCTGAACTGACTTTGATCAAAATTGCCTTCTCGATCTACACATTGGCATTGATTGTCACACCTTCAATTGATCGCATCTGGATGCTATTCATTCCCAGTGTCCTTTTTGGCGTAGCACACGGAATTGTCTATCCCACAACCCAAGCACTCTTGGCGGAATTATCTCCCAACCACAATCGGGCCGGTTTTATGGCAGTGGTGGCAATTGCAATACCCCTGGGACAGGCAATCGGTCCAGTATTAGGCGGATTAGCATTCAGTGCCTGGGAAATTAGAGGCGTCTTTTATGCAGGTATGTCTTTGGCGATCGCAACTTTAGTTTTACTCAACTATTTGATCCCTCGAAAAAGCTAGTCAAATAGCATCGCCGAATTAAAATGCCTCAAAAAAAGATAGGAAACGAGTGTAAAAAGGAAGTTAAGGATCGCTAATTTTCACAGCAGTGACGCTATCTGCGGCGCAATCTGGCGCATATCGACCGATTGGTAGAAGCGGGTGCCGATCTCAGCGGATTGTCGCGCGCGCACTATCGAATGCTGTTGGTGATTGCGGAGGTCTATCGTCAACAACGCCAGATGTATGAGCGCCGCACCCATTCGATTGAGCACCGCATTGTCAGCCTCAGTCAACCCCATGTGCGCCCTATTGTGCGCGGGAAAGCCAGAACCCCCGTCGAATTTGGGGCCAAACTCACCGCCAGTTGTGTGAACGGGTGTGTCTTCCTGGACCATCTCAGTTGGGAGAATTTCAACGAATCGACCTGGTTACAGCAGCAAGCGGAGGCGTTTCGAGCGCGCTTTGGCCAGTATCCAGCCTCGATTCACGCCGACCAGATTTATCGGACGCGCGATAATCTCCGATGGTGCAAACACCGGGGCATTCGTCTGAGTGGACCGTCCCGCGCAAGATGAGGCCCTTCAGGCGCCCCTCAAGCGCCAGGCATGGGAGGATGAGGCCATTTGTGTGGCGATTGAAGGGAAGTTTGGTCAAGCCAAGCGGCGCTTTAGTTTAGGGCGGGTCATGGCCAAACGGGCGCAAACGGCGCAAACCGCCATCGCCATCACTATCTTGGTGCTCAACTTGGAGCGCTGGCTCCGATGCCTTTTGGCGTTTCTTTTGGGGCTGGTTACCCTCACGCTGGTGCGCTTTGAGCTGATGAACGTCCTCCAACAGTGCTTGAACTGCAGGTCTCGACAACCAGTGAGTCTGCGTCCTTGTCATGCATGACAGGATGCCACAGCAAAAAGGGGCGGAAAAGAGCCTAAAAGACTTTTTCAGCAAGCGCTATGCGCGTACGGTTGTGTGGGGCGCGCCGCGCCCCACACAACCGTTGCTGTGCTTAATGCGGTTGCACACCGCTATAGAGATGGGAAAGGCTTTGCAGCAGTTCGAGTTACTTCAGGCCAGCATTATGCTCCGATCAGTAACGGATGCGATCGCTATGGGTAAGTAGCTCGGCACGATGAAAAACCAGACTCTAAAAACCTGTGCCGCCCGCAGCGCGGGCGGCACAGGTTTTTAGGGTTTTAGGTTTAATTGCACCTGCCAACTTACTTGATATTGAGGGGACTTCAACCTGCGTCCATCATCACTATGTAAAAACACTCTGCAAGAGTAAGATGCTTCCTTCACAGCGCTTTCAGTGGTAGGGCTCAAGTTCTTGAGATGATGTGCCTAGGTAACTCACAATGACCTGTCGAGCTATTCTTGCATTCAAACCCAAACAAGCATCGTCAATCTTCACTACGACTGAGCCGTGAAAACTTCGTTTAGATACTTCCAAGACAACCCCTGGGGTAATTCCCATTTGACTGAGGTATCGCATTGTATGAAGGCTGCTCCGAAAACGAACCACTTCAAGAAAATCACCCACTCTAGCCTGCGCCAGAATGATCGGAGGCTGATTGAAGTCGCCTAGCTTACCCCATTCCGGCTGACCTAGCTGGCTATTGGCTTGTGCTTCGCGCTCCAAAAGACCACCCAAACAGCTAAAGCCCCACGGATCTCGCGGAAAAACAAATAGATCATCTAAGCCTAAAGTTTGATCATCCATCATGATCGATACGCTCCCGCATTTTCGTCAACATTTCCGTGCCTCCGTCACAGAGAGAGCCATAGCTGCCGGCAGAGTAATTAACTCAGTACACAATTCGCCTAGGCTATTGAGACTAACTATCAATATAGTAAGCTAAAAATTTGTATCCCACTTAATGATTTTCAGGTTAAATCAAAGTTCTCCAAGATAATCTGTGGTAGATACATCGCCGATGGACATAGCTACATCCATTCAAAGATCGATAAAAGTCATTGCTAGACGCGGGTTTTGGCAAGGCCAGAGCATTGGTTCTCGGCAGTCCAATTTATTTACCTCAAAAAATAAAGGAGACCTTAATTCCCCTGCCTCACCCATAATCAGTATTGACATAAGTTATCATTAAATACGAGGTCGCCTTAAACCTGAACATTGCATTTTCTTCGGGAGCGCGCGATCGCATCTTGCCTAGTCGCAAAGCAATCTGCTCTTGCTTTAGAGCAGACCTTTCAGATTGTTTTGAAGCCATTGTCCGTCGCATTTTTGTTGTCACGCTCAGAGGAACTGTGAGAATGGCCACATCCGTTTTTTGGCAGCCCGCTTTTCGAGCGTTGGGTTGGGATTCTGCCTCTCAAGGGTCTAGAACGCCCTTGTTGGCTGGCAATTCCAGATTTATCAACGCATCCGGTCGTTTACTCGGTGCTCACATAGCCCATGCCGGTTTGATCATGTTGTGGGCGGGAGCCATGACATTGTTTGAAATCTCTCGGCTCGATCTGGCCCAGCCTTTACACACTCAGAATTTAATTTTATTGCCCCATTTAGCCACCTTAGGGCTAGGCATAGACACCGGAGGGCAAGTTGTCAATACTTATCCTTATTACCTGATTGGCATGCTCCACCTTATCAGTGCTGCAGTATTGGGAGCTGGGGGCATTTATCATGCCGTACTTGGCTCAGCAATCCTTAATGAGAATGGGTTTGGGTATGCCTGGGAAGATGGCAACAAGATGACCAGCATTCTTGGTATTCATCTAGTGATGCTAGGTCTGGGTGCAGCGCTCCTAGTGTTAAAAGCGACCCAATTCGGTGGTATCTACGACCCTCTAGTAGAGCAGGTACGCTTAGTTCAGCCTAATCTCAGTCCCTTTCGCATTTTTGGCTATCTCTTGGGCATCACTCCTGAAGGCTGGAATATCTTAGGCATGGCTAGCGTTGATAATTTGGAAGATGTCATTGGTGGACATGTGTGGGTTAGTGTGCTCTGCATTGCCGGGGGTATTTTTCACATTCTGACGTCCCCCTTTGCTTGGGCAAAAGAGCGTCTAGTTTGGTCAGGTGAAGCCTATCTTTCCTACAGCTTGGGAGCCTTGGCGATCGCAGGATTCAGTGTCGCCGTATTTGTGTCTGTCAATGAAGTTGCATATCCTAGCATCTTCTACGGCCCCGTTTTTGGAACAGAACCCTCCATCCGGGCTGCCCTTGCTAGCGTTCACTGCACCTTTGGCTTTTTGGCATTATTAGGACATCTCTGGCATGCTTATCGTGCTTCCAGCATTTCTCTCGGAACACTGCAAGGCACCTTCTTTGATTTCATGACAAAAGGTGTTGTGCCCAGTCCAGCTAAATATAGCGCTGTGCGCGTTAGGTAAGTACGGTTGTGTGTGGGTGCGTCGCGCCCACACACAACCATTTCTGTACTTGACGCGGTTGCACACCGCAATAATCTCCGTTTAGAGCTTATACCAAAATCGTTTGTGGTCGCTGCTTTGCAGCGACCACAAACGATTTTGGAGTTTTACGCCTATTTAACTGGATTCGATATTAAATACTGAGGCGATCGCGCACAAAGTTCTTCAGGGCGAAAATAGGAATGCTTAGGATGGCGAGGTCAACGAATCAGCCAATTGCTCTGACAAGTCGAGAGGCATTGCGTGACGAAAACGCCGAGATGATTTCTCCAATCGGGAAAGTCTCAAGCACTAAAAGAGCACGCTTAAAAAGCGTCAGGAGTATCAACGTTAACAGTCATATTAATGCTCCTCGCTGTTCCTGAGATTTCCAGTAAGGTTTTGCAAGTTGCCAGAATCGTTACCACAAAGCGCACTTTGATCAATTCATCTAGCAATGCTCTAAGTGGCACTAATCTCTTGCAACTTCTTTTCAACTAAGACGAAATTATATCGCTCCCCACATCGAAAGGCAAGACCCTCTCAAAACATGTGTAAGACCTACCTAGCATTGAATTTCTGCATACCTAACAACAACAATAACAATCATTAAGTTCCCTTAATCTATTCCTTATAGGGTGATTTTCTGGTAAAACCATATTGATATAAATTTTCAATAAATTTGGATGTGTTCATGCTAAATTCAAAGCCCAGTCAGATGCTTGATGCCCAGCAGGCGCTCCCTCGACAGCAAGCCTCTGGGCGATCGCTCGTCGTTCTTGATGCCCAATTAGATCACCTGGATCAGCTCATCTCAGGTCTTCAACCTGAAGCAGAGGTTCTGCTTCTCGACCCCGATCGAGATGGCATTATTCAGATCACAGAGGCCCTGCTCAACACGATTGGGATTTCTCAGATTCATCTTGTATGTCATGGCTCGCCAGGGTGTCTTTACCTGGGATTGGGTGTCTTAAATGCAGAAACACTGAGCCAGTATGCAGATGCCTGGGCCGTTTGGACCGAACGTTTAGCAGGCGCATCGTTATTACTCTATGGCTGCAATGTGGCAGTCGGTGAAGCGGGTCATCGATTTCTGGAAGGGTTGCATCAGCAGACGGGAACAGCGATCGCCGCCGCAACCCAACCTGTGGGAAATGGTGCTTTGGGTGGCCATTGGCAACTGGATTATCAACTGGGTACAGTCAATAATAAACTGGCGTTCTCTGAAGAGACTCGTCAAACTTACGCTGGGTTGTTTGATCCGACTATTCGCTTTACGGCTACACCCACACCTGCGAACCTGATAGAGTCTGAAGGAACCGTCATCACCTTTCAATTTGAACTCAGCGAAGCTCCACCCGCCTCAGGTGTAACGGTTACAGTGACGAGCGATCGCGCCCAGTCTCTCGGCAATATTGACACTTCCAATATCACTACAGCGGGGGGTGATTTTCCCTCCCCCAATGCTGACTTTTCAGGATTCAGCCTTACCATCCGCGAGCAAACAGCAAGCATTTCTACTCCCATCTTCGACAATCCAGAGGGGGAAGATCCGATGTTTGACGGGCTCAGAGCCGTAACCTACACTCTAGAGTCTGGTAGTGGTTATACGTCAAGCCCAGACGCGAATTCGGTTTTTGTCAACTTTGTTGACGACCCAAGTCAACTCCCTGGTGAGCCGTCAGATGCGATTGAAGGCACCGAGGCAAATGATGTGTTGACGGGGACACCTGGCGATGATGTCATTCTTGGGTTGGGTGGCAGCGATCGCCTACTTGGGCAAGCAGGGGATGACGAATTAGGTGGGGGTAACGGTAACGATACATTGCTCGGCATTGGTGGTAATGATACGCTCACTGGCGATGGCGGTAACGATCGATTGATTGCCGGAGCAGGCGATGACGTTCTTGCCGGTAGCGGTGGCAACGATCGATTGATTGGTGGCGGCGGTCGTGATCGGTTGCTTGGCGGAGCGGGCAGCGATGTATTAACGGGTGGAGCCGGTGTCGATCGGTTGATTGGCGGTGGCGGCAACGACCGTTTGATCGGAGGGGGCGATCGAGATGTTCTGACCGGTGGCGGTGGCAACGATACTCTGATTGGTGGTAGTGGCCGCGATCGCCTCCTTGGCAATGCAGGAGGTGATCGGCTCGCCGGAGGATCAGGCAATGATCGGCTAGTCGGTGGCGGCGGCAACGACACCTTTGTACTCGCCACTGGTACAGGGCGTGGCGTCATTCAAGACTTTGGAAATCCAGATCGCCTACTGCTTGCCAACAATTTGAGCATCGATAGCTTGACCATTACTCAGCAGGGAAACAACACGCTGATTCGTCAACAAGGGGATGTATTAGTGCTGTTGCTTGGTGTGCAGGCTAACACAATTGACGCCGCCGACTTTATTACATAAAGCGGTTTGCAAGGGTTGCACTCGCAACGGAAGGTAGGCCAGGAGAAACCCTATGGGCAGGCAATGGCATCCGTTTTGAATGGCAACTGTCGCTGTCGTTGTTAGTGCATCGTGTTATGGTAGGCGAAACAGCGCGAGCTGAGACCTGGATTTTAGACTTCGAGCAGCGGATAGAAACCCTGGCAAATACCTATGGCGAGTCCATTGCAGGCACAACCTACACTACATTGTCTTACCAGCCCGGCCAACGTCAGTTTCATATGGTTACCGGACATGATCTCGATCTGGCCTTTCAGCAAATCGGTTTAACGCGACCCTCAGAACAAACCGACATTACTCCGGTGGGGGTGGGTGGTTTAAGAAGAGCAGACATCAGTTTGGAGCGTCTCGACCTGATCGACACCGATCTTCTCTTTTTCTATAACTACCAATATCCCAATATTCAAAGGGTAGATGAGCTACCTGAGTTGAGTCTATTCCTGGAGCAAGAACCATTGCTCCGACGCCTGCAAGCGATCGAAACGAGGCGTGCATTTGTTGTCCCGGCAAATTACTGGTTCTTGGGGCGATCGATGGGGATTCCTCTGGTGGTTGATGACTTAGAAGCCGCTGTCTTACCCCTCCTAACTTAACAATGCCCTTCATAACTGGTGCAACAGAACGTTACAGCCTGAGTTAGGCTGCCGAGTTCTATAACCGCAAGATATCTTTGACCCAAACTGAGCAAAAAACTCCGTTTACATCACAAAACGACTCCGTCTAGCACACAAAAACTCTGTAGGTTGATTGGCACGTCCGGTAAGCTACTCAAAACCTGTCTCAAATAATTTTGAAGGAGTGATTTTTTGTACTCCTCCTCATAACCCAACAAAGCCCTTCAGAAAAGTGCTGGTAGCAAAAGTGTGTGGAAAGTTCGAAAAAAGTGCGTCTGGGGTTCAAAATCTCTAATATTTTTCATGCTCAAACCGTACGCTACTTATTGAGTTGATAACAATCATTTTGTTATGGTTTTGGTCGCTATGCAGTAAGACGTACTCTAAACTGCCATTATGTGATGAAATTAGCCTTACGCCAGTTTGCGTTAAATTCTTACACTCGTCTGCTGGGACATTACCTTAAGCCGCAGCAGGTCAGGGTTGTGGTTCTAGCTGCGGCGTTGTTAGCCAGCATTGCCTTGCAGCTAATCAATCCCCAAATTCTGCGTTACTTCATCGATACAGCCCTCACTCAAGAAGCTAAATCATCGCTGCTACAAGCTGCACTTTGGTTCATCGGTATTGCTTTAGCCACGCAGGGGTTAACGTTGGGGGCTACCTACTTGGGAGAAACGATCGCTTGGAAAGCGACCAACGCTCTGCGGGCGGATCTTGCGGCTCACTGCCTGCACCTCGATCTTTCCTTTCATCAGTCCCGCACGCCTGGCGAACTGGTAGAACGTGTGGATGGTGATGTCACCACTTTGGCGCGCTTCTTTTCTCGATTTGCCCTCTCCATTTTGGGTAACGGCCTGCTGCTGATCGGAATTTTGACGGTCTTGTGGTTTGAAGACTGGCGAGTTGGGTTGAGCTTAACCTTATTTGTCCTAGGTGCCATGGGACTGTTGACACGTCTTCTGCGCTTTGCCCTACCGGCCTGGGTCGCCTATCGTCAGCTCAGCGCTCGATTTTTTGGTTTTCTTGGCGAATACCTCGCTGGCCGAGAAGACTTGCAGGCTAATGGCAGCGTCAGCTATGTCAAGCATCGCTTCCATGGGATGTTGCAGCAATGGCTACCCATTTTTCATCGGGCTCGCCTGGCTCAGACTACTCTCTGGAGCACCTCGGTAGCACTCCTGGCCATTGGCAATGTGATTGCTCTCGGCATGGGTGCCTACCTCTGGTCACAAACCGTGATTACCCTCGGTACGGTGTACATGATTTTTTATTACAACAATCAGCTACGCCAGCCAATAGCCAACATCCTGAGTGAATTGACCGACTTCCAACAAGCACAGGCCAGTATCCTGCGGGTGCAGGAGTTGTTGGATATACCATCACACCTACCCCCGACCGGAGAGCAAACCCTGCCACCTGGAGCCTTGACTGTAGCCTTTGACCAAGTGTGGTTTCGGTATGCAGCGAGCGAACCGCAGGACTGGGCCTTGCAGGATGTGTCGTGGTGCTTGCCCGCAGGGGAAGTGTTGGGCGTGGTGGGTCGCACTGGCAGTGGCAAAACCACATCAACACGTTTACTGTTGCGGTTCTATGCGGCCCAAACTGGAACCATTCGCTTGGGTGACGTATCGCTTGAGACCATAGATACCGCTTGCCTGCGACAGCGGGTCGGCATCGTTACCCAGGAGGTGCAGTTGTTTCAGGCCACCATCCGCGACAACCTGAGGCTTTTTGACTCGACCATCAATGATGAGCAGATTCAGCAAGCGCTGGCCCAACTTGGACTGCTCGATTGGCTGCGATCGCAACCCCAATGCCTCGATACCCTGCTCGCTTCTGACAGCGGTGGTCTATCCGCAGGCGAAGCTCAACTCTTGGCTTTTGCCCGCATTTGGCTCAGAGATCCAAGTCTGGTGATTCTCGACGAAGCCTCTTCCCGCCTTGACCCTATGACCGAACGCCGCATCGAGCGTGCGACCCAGCAGCTAATGCAAGGGCGCACAGGTATCATCATTGCCCATCGCCTGAGTACCCTCCAGCGCGTCGATCGCATTCTTTTCCTAGAGCAGGGACGCGTGGTCGAATACGGTCGTCGCCATGACTTGGCCAACCAACCAACCTCACGCTTTGCCCACCTCTTGAAAATGAACGTCGCCAACACCCTCTCTTAACCTATCTACCCATCCACCCATCCACCCATTCACCCATTCACCCATCCACCCATCCGCCCCTCTCCCCATAAACCCTTCCCCCATCTGGCCCTTACTCTGGCGCTTGGCTTGCTACACCCCCAAATTAGCCCTCGCCGATGCTGGGTTGTGGCTACTGATTTCGGGGGTCTTCCCAGCTATCCCAGGGCTGATTATCCAGGGATTTTTTGACGCACTGACCGAAACCACACCCCTTTCCCTTTCACCCCTCGCTTTTCTGGGGCTACTGGTGGCAACGAGTGTAGGCGAAATTGCTGCAATCTGCGCCGGTCAGTGGGTGCGCACCCAGTACCGCTTCAACCTGCGATCGCTCTTGCGCAACAACCTCTTAGAGCGACTGTTACAGCAACCTGGCGCCCAACCCCTAACCCTTGCTGGTTCACAACATCAGACGGTTTCTCCGGGAGAAGTCATTGCCTACTTTCGCGAGGACCCAGAACTGATTGAGCAAACCGTTGCCCGAACGGCAGATGTGGTGGGGCAAGGGCTGGTTGCGATGGGGGCGATCGCGCTCTTGTTGAGCATCAATGTCCAAATCACCCTAACCGTCTTTCTGCCGCTAGCGATTATTTCAGTAGCCGTTCAGCAAGCTCGCCAAAAGATCAAGCAATACCGTCAGGCCAGTCGCCAGGCCACCCAAGCGGTGACCGGCTTTCTAGGCGAAATGTTTGCCTCGGTCCAAGTTATCAAAGCTACGCATACCGAAGAGCCTGTGCTGCACTACTTGCAGCAGATCAACACTGAGCGACAACACCACATGGTCAAAGACCAATTGTTATCGACGGTACTCAATTCCAGCTTTGAAAACCTAACTAACCTGGGTCTGGGTTTGATTTTGCTACAGATCGCTACAGCTCGCACGAGCGGCACTGAGACTCTTTCCGTGGGCGACTTTGCCCTCTTTGTTTACTATCTGACGTTCGTGACGGTTTTTTTCCGGGGGCTAGGCCAGCATTTGGCTCTGGTGAAACAAACCGAAGTGTCCTTCGAGCGCCTGAGCGCTCTGCAAAGCCAAGCCACAACCACTGAGCACAGCCCGCAATCGTCCTCCGCCCTTGCCCTTGTTGCTCACAAACCGCTCTACTTTCCTAAATTATTGGGTCGACAGCCACCCCTCCCCCCCGTCGAGCAATCCTATCAAACCCCCCAGGCTCATCTAGAAACGCTGACCGTTGTTGATCTGAGCTATCGCCATCCCCACTCTGAAAAAGGGATTGAAGCGATTAGTTTTTCGCTGCGACGGAGTAGCTTGACCGTGATTACTGGCCCGACAGGTTCTGGTAAAACGACGCTACTACGGGTGCTGTTAGGACTCCTTCCCAGAAAAGCAGGCATCATTTACTGGAACGGCCAACCCGTTGAGGATCCGGCTAGTTTCTTCCAGCCCTCCCGCAGCGCCTATACGCCTCAAGTCCCCCATTTGTTCAGCGATACGTTGCGCAACAACCTGCTGCTGGGGCTAGAAAAGTATGACACAGACCTTCAGACCGCCCTGTATCGATCGGTTTTCGAGCAAGATGTCGTGGCCATGCCTACAGGTTTAGAGACGCTAGTCGGTACCCGAGGCGTGCGGCTCTCGGGTGGGCAACTCCAGCGCGCTGCCGCTGCGCGCATGCTCATCCGCCAACCTGAACTCCTGGTGTTCGACGATTTATCCAGTGCCCTTGATGTCGAGACAGAGCAGCAACTGTGGGAGCGCCTGTTTGAGGATGAACAACTCCTTGGGGATTGGCGACCAACTTGCTTAATCACCTCTAACCGACCCAGCGTGCTACGTCGCGCTGACCATATCATTGTTCTCAATGAGGGACGAATAGAGGCTTGCGGGCGCTTTGATGAACTCTCACGACTAAATCCAGATTAAAAGACGCCCACTTTGTTGAAAATAATTATCAGTATACAATGCTAGCTTGATCATGAAATTGCATGGACCAATGGCTTGCATCGGATCTCGATATGGCAACACAATTCATCAAGCGAAAATCAGATTATCTCTACCCTGGGAGTCCCGATGACTCTAGGCTGTTTCACTCAGATGTCTCTGATCAAATCAAAATATGGTCTCCCAAAATTGGGCAGGGTTATAGTCAAACGATTCCGCTACGGGATGATCTATCCCTCGTCATTCTCGACTATGAAATGCAGGATACCCTCATCATTGACTCCCTCGGTTTAGGAGCCTGTTTAGAATTTTCGAGTCATCTCGCCGGGAAAACAAGCGGCCAAACTGTGATCAGTCTTTACCTTGGCCTGAGACGCTTGAGTATTCTCCCCGCTCAACAACGCGTGGTTAAAGTGGAGATTTTCTTCAAACCCCCCAGTTTTGAAACCTACTGTCAGGCTGTCTTAGAGTGTCTGCCAACCCCAGATCAAAACATTATTTGTCAATGGATTAATAACCTTTATCTCGCGCAATTTGGATGCTCAGCGTCGTCGTCTCAAGCTGCCCTTGACTACTGCTTGAGTATGATGCGATCGCCAGCGCAGTTATCCCAAGCGACTCAGCCATTTAGCAATTCTGAGCTGTCCACATTGAGTCATTTAGTTAGACCTTTAACCTCAGAAATGCGCCAGGTGATTCATCAAATCCTTTGTTGCCCTTATAGCGGACGTACTCGGCGGACATATTTAGAAGGAAAAGCGTTAGAACTTGTAGCCCTCCAACTGAATGCGATTGACCAATCAAACTCAGTATCCTATCCACTGAATTTAGAGGATTTAGGCAGTATCTATCAAGCTGGAAAAATCTTGGCTTACCACCTTAAAAACCCTCCATCGGTTGAGGTTTTGGCTCGCCAAGTCGGCCTGAATCGCTTAAAGCTCAATCAAGGGTTTCATCACGTTTATGGCACCACACCCTATCGATATCTTAGAATTCGTCGTTTAGCCAAAGCACAAGAATTGTTGCTGACCTTAGATCTAGACATTATGGAAGTAGCCGATCGAGTTGGCTACACCAGTCGAACAAGTTTTTCTACAGCTTTCCATCAACAGTTTGGGCTCAGTCCAAAAACCTTTCAATTCTACAGTCGCCATCATTTTAGAAAGTAGAAAAACATGATTAGTTTCCTGCAAATCGAACTCTAGTCAAGCCGCAATGCGTTTGGAAGACATCACCTTAGAAAAGCCGCATGTATAGCCTTACGCATTGAGATGAGGACAGATCACATTTTTGAAAGCCCCGCAGCGCGGGGCTTTCAAAAATGTGATTGGTTTTTACCTCAGCGCGTAGCGCTATATTGGTGCAAGGAGGTTGGCATAAGCGATCATAGTGATGTCTGATAGGCTGGCGATCGCCCCTCCATATATAGATTTCAGGCTCTTTAATGAGTGGACGACTCTCCACTTTTAGTTGTGACAAGAGAGTACATCCTAGTTTTGCAAGTTGCCCCCTCATCCCCCAGCCTCTTCTCCCAAAAAGGGAGAAGAGGAGCCGAATTCAAAGTCCCTCTCCCGCTCTGGGAGAGGGATGTAGGGTGAGGGTTACAAAAGTGGGATGCACCTTGCCAAGAGATAGCTCCAAAAGGTTGCTCTCCTCATTGCAAGCGCTGGCGAATACCCAAAGAAATGCGTTTAGGAAACATATTTCTCAAGGAAGCCTTGTATTCTAATTGAGAAGAATTTGCTTTAAGGCCAAATTTCTATGCGCAGCAGCAACGATTCGAGTGGCTAATTCGACTGCTGATCACGTTCGACTGATTCCGCGAGGTTGTTAATGGGCAAGCTTTTTCAGAGACTGCACCTTATTGCCGTATTGATCTTAATTGGAGAATTTACGACGGCAGACGTAGCATCCGCGCAAGCATTACCTGATAAAACATTATCCGTAACCCGTGATGCTTTATTGGAACCGCTTCAAGCATCAACGACTAATAATGCCCAAACTCGAATAACCTCCGACGCTCTCCTAGATGCTCACCTCACAAACAATCAGCCATCAACTAACTGGCCTCAATGGCAGGCACAAAGCGAAACAACTCCGATTCAAATTACAGACGTTCGGGTAGAACCCACCGAAGCCGATCTGCAGATCATCCTGGAAACAGACTCGGGGGAGGCGATCGCTCCAGCCCCTACGACATTGGGCAATGCCCTCGTCGCTGAAATTCCCAATGCCGTTTTGTTATTGCCAGACGCCGAAGAATTTCTAGAGTTTGAACCTGCCGAAGGCATCGCCCTGGTGCAGGTACGAGAACTGTCCAATAACCGCGTGCAAGTGATTGTAACGGGAACCGATACGGCCCCAATGGCAGACGTTAGCGTTACAGATACCCAAGTGACACTGAGCGTCGCGCCAGGGGTTGCCCAAGCTGGCGAAGCGGAAGATCCCTTGCGAATTGTTGTGACCGATGAGGCGGACGAGCAAGGCTATCGAGCACCCAATGCAACAACAGGTACCCGTACCGACACGCCTATCCTAGAGATTCCTCAAGCCATTCAAGTCATTCCATCAGAGGTGCTAGAAGACCAGGCCATCACGGATCTACAGGATGCCTTGCGAAATGTGAGTGGGGTCTCTCAAGGCAATACGTTCGGCAATACCGAGGATGCCTTTGTGATTCGTGGGTTTGATAGCGCAACCGTTCTGCAAAATGGATTTAGAGCCGTTGACCCGAGCCTGCGAGATACGGCAAATCTAGAGCGCATCGAGGTGCTCCAAGGGCCTGCATCGGTTTTGTATGGCAGCGGTCAGCCTGGGGGAGTGGTTAACCTCGTTACGGAGCAACCCTTATCCGAATCGTTTTACGAGCTGCAACTGCGGGTCGGAAGTAATAGTCTGATTCGCCCAGAGCTGGATATTTCAGGCCCCTTGACTGATGATGACAGCGTTCTCTATCGCCTCAACGCTGCTTACGAACGGGGGGATGGTTTTCGAGATTTCGATCAAGATATCGAGCGCGTATTTCTGGCACCTGTTTTGAGCCTGGCGCTCACTCCTCAAACGGACCTAACCGTTGAATTTGAGTATTTAGACGACGAGCGCCCGTTTGATCGGGGAGTCGTCGCGATTGGAGATGGCGTTGCCGACCTTCCGAGCGATCGCATCCTAGGGGAACCCGACGACTTTTTCGAGAACGACGAATATCGCTTACAATCTCGTCTTGAGCATCGATTTAGCGATGATTGGACATTGCGAACGGCCTTTCAGTACACAGCTTCGGATGAATTAAACCTGCGGGCAGAACCGAGTATGCTCAATGAAGCAACTGGGGATTTGAGTCGAATTTTCATTAGTAATGACAGCACAAACGAAGCCTTTGCGGTGCAAACCGAGATTGTGGGCGAATTCAACACGGGCTCCATTGAGCATACGCTATTGTTTGGCATCGACTTTTCTCAAGAGACGGGCGAAGTCACAACCAGCCAGGGATTAGCCGCACCCATCAACATCTTTGATCCAGAGTACGAGGTCATTCCTCGCCCAGACTTATCGGAGTTGGTGGTCGGGCTCACGCGCGAAGTTGAACAAACCCGTTGGGGTTTCTATCTGCAAAACCAAATTGATCTCACCGATAATTTGATTTTGGTACTTGGTGGACGCGTCGATTTGCTTGAGCAAGATTTAGAACAAGTGAGCCCATTCCTGGGTGACGAGAGTGTATCCGGGCAAGAGAGTGTTTTCAGTCCACGGGTTGGCTTGGTGTATCAACCGATTGAAACGCTGTCACTCTATGCGAGTTATTCCCGTTCATTTCAGCCTAATGCGGTTTTTAGCATCACCGCCGACGGAGAGTTTGTTGATCCAGAACGGGGTACCCAGTATGAGATTGGTATTAAAGCTGACTGGTTTGGCGGCAGACTCTCCTCTACGTTGGCGCTATACGACCTTACACGAACCAACGTCGCTGCACCCGACCCCACAGCACCGCCTGGAAGCGGCTTTGTGATTCCCATCGGTGAAGAGCGGAGCCGTGGCATTGGCCTGGATATCGCGGGGGAAATCCTCCCTGGATGGAACATCATTGCATCCTATGCCTATATTGATGCCGAGGTGACTGACGGCAATGACTTATCAACCCCCGAAGGCAACCGAGTTAACAATGTTCCTCGAAATAGCGCCAGCCTTTGGACAACCTATGAGATTCCGAATGGTGACTTGCAGGGATTGGGCTTTGGATTGGGCTTTTTCTATGTTGACAATCGCGTAGGAGACTCGGCAAATACGTTTGAACTGCCAAGCTATTTCCGCACAGATGCGGCAGTTTTCTATCGTCGCAATAACTGGAGGGTGGGGCTTAACATCCAAAACTTGTTTGATGTCGACTATTTTGAGAGTACCGGGAATAGCCGCCTTAGAGTTAACCCTGGGGCACCATTGACCATCATCGGAACGGTAGCCATTGAATTTTGAAAGCTGGATGCCGGAATCAGGCGGAAAGCCAATGTCTGTTTGCCAATGCCTGTTTGCTAATGATGTTTCCAAAGACCAACAATCACGTTTCCAAGTAATAATAAACCGATTTGGGTTCGGTGAATAAAGTCGTGTAATTAACGTTCGGGAAGGTGGCTTATGCCAAACACTTGTCATGCGAAACACTGGTTGATGAGCAATCAATCCTGGCGTCGTCTGGTTTCACTGTTTCTCCTCAGCATAGCGACTGTGATGGTCATTTCGGCTTGTAGTGGCGCAGCGCCACCGACCAGTGTAGAGGCAGACAACCCCACATCGGCTAGTCCTACACGCACGGTTCAACATGCCCTAGGAGAAACACAAATCCCGATCGCCCCCGAACGGATTGTGCTGCTTGCCCCCGGCCCAGCCCTCGATAACCTCCTGGCTCTTGAGGTGGAACCCATTGGTATCGGAGTTTTCACCAATCGTTCCTATGATGTGCCGCCATACCTAGCCGAACAGGTTGCCAATATCGCCTCCGTGGGTGACCTCACCCGCCCGAATGCAGAGCGCATCCTAGAGCTAGAGCCCGATCTCATCATCATTGCTGATTTTCAGGAGCGGATGTATTCTCGGCTGTCACAAGTTGCACCGACGGTAGCCATGAAGATGGAAGCCCAGACTTGGAAAGATGACTTTTTGGCGATCGCCGACTTGGTCAACCGCACCGAAGCAGCTCAACAACTCCTCGACCAATACGAACAACGAATTAGTGAATTCAAAATCGCCCTAGCTAGTCAACCCCAGGAACCAGAGGTGTCTGTGGTTCGTGTCCGGGCGGATGGGATTTTTGCCTATGTCAAGTCCTCTCTGGTGGGGCAGATTCTTGAAGAAGCGGGAGTCAAACGTCCTCCCGCTCAAGATGTTTTCTTAGACGATGGACCTCGTTTTCAGATCAGCCTGGAAGAGTTAGAAAAAGCTGATGGTGATGTCATGTTTGTCTATGGGTTGGAGTTTAGGGATACAGAAGCAATGTTTTCTCAACTCCAGGCCAATCCCCTGTGGCAGCAGCTAGATGCGGTGGAAAGCGATCGCGTGCATGTTGTCCCCGACTCCTACTGGAGCTTTCCAGGCATTCAAGGACTCGACCTTTTACTGGATGATTTGTTCAGCTATCTCATCAATGATTCCGTGTGATACTTTTCACAATCCAAGGTTTGACCTCTGGAATCCACGACCCGATACAGATACGTATCCTTGCCTTTGAGGTTCACTTCGATTTCATCCACCCATCATAAGTCATTCATAGAGCGCGAGTGATGACTGACAGCATTGATTACGCTCCGAAGCATACTGCACACCCAACGATTAGTCGTGCAGTGGTCAATCGACAGATTGCAACCCCGCAATCATCTCCACAAGCCCTAATTTCCCCTTCGTTGTAGATATTCGATGTGCCAATTGGAAGTTCGGAATGTGGGTGATATGCCCAAAAGATGGGGTGAGCTTTGATGGACTTGTCCAGCCTGCTTAGAGACAGTGCCATCCACCTGAAGGAAAAGAGACATGACAGAGCAGGGGAAATACTGTGGGCAGCGGCTCACGGCAAAAAAGGTCTTGCGGCTCTATGCCGCAGGCGAGCGCGACTTTCGCGGCACGATATTGAACGGTCGCAACTTTCGTGGGGTGGATTTGTCAGGAGCAGATTTTAGCGGAGCTAAGATTCGGGGTACCCGGTTTGTGGAAGCAACCCTGGTAGGGACGAAGTTTTGTCATGCAGAGGCAGGACGAACCAATCAATGGGAGGCAGTACAACTGCTGGTTGGTCTGCTCGTCATCGCATGCGGATTTTCCCAAACGATGGCAATCATGGTGCTCGGACTTATGTTGACTGCTCCTAGTGCTGACGCTGGTGGTCGTGATTTCGATGTTACTGCGTTCGCTTTTGCTGTGCTGCTCGTTAGCGCTGTGGTGATTGTTGGCGCAGCCATAATTACTGGCACTGGCGCTGCGATGACTGCTACCACTGTTACTATCATCACCGCTCCCTTTGCCGCCGTGTTTGCTGGTTTCATTGCCGTTTTCGGTGCCATCGGAGGCAACGACAGTGCGGCTGTTTTCACCACTGCTTTCGTGGTAGTTTTTGCGATCGCGGTCGCTCTCGCTCTCACCAATAATTTTCTCTCGAAAGACATTGAACGCTGTATCCGCCAGGGCGACCCGGATTTTGAGATTCTGCGCAACTTGGCCGTTATAGATGGAACTGCCTTTAACGGAGCCAACCTGACTGAGGCATCCTTTGCCAATGCCATTCTTGACAGGACAAGCTTTGCAAATTCCCAACAGTGCTCTACTATCCTCACCCGCGTTCGCTGGCAGAACGTCCAACAATTGGAGTCGGCTCACCTTGGCTCCAGTAACCTACGGGATCCTAGGGTTCGCCAACTCCTAACCCATCTCAACAGTTCTGGTACCGGGGGGCAGTCACCTCTTGATTTAGCCGATGCCGACCTGCGAGGGGTCAATCTTGCCAAGGCCAAGCTGCACGGTATCAATCTCAAACGGGCTAATCTCAATGGGGCAACCTTTGCAGGTGCAGGACTCCAGAGAGCCAATCTCTCCCAGACGCTGTGCATAGGCACCGACTTCACCGCTGCCCATCTTACCGGTGCCTGCCTCAAAGACTGGACTATCAATAGCTCGACCGTCCTTCAAGATGTTAAATGCCGGTATGTATTTTTAGAAGAACGGCTTGACCGTAGCGGCTATGGCGATCGCCGTCCCCAAAATCCTGATGCCACTTTCCAATCCGGCGACTTCGAGCAATTTTTCAAGAAATGATCAATGCCTTGTAGGTCATCAGTTCTGACACTTAGTTCTGAGCCTCAGTTTTGCACGACTAAGGTTGAGTTGATTAATGTAGCGCTGGCGATAATGGCTAGAAAAACCAGCATGACTGCTATTAGGAGGAGCCCAAGATAGAAAAGAACCTCAATTCTAAATTTCTCAGTATTGTTGTAAACCGTTCCTGGCAGTCTTGTTTGAGCGAGCCTTTTTGCTCTGAGCAATAGGATAGGGCCACCCAAGCTAAAAATAACTATCAACCCAGCAAGTAACATCGTTGTTTCCATTGTGAAACCTCACAAGATATGGGCGCTTGAGACTCACACTTAATATCCACAAGAATGTCAGAATGAGAGTATTCCTCCCCATGGTATGTCCTGTGTAGGGATTGACCTCAACTGACTCACGCAATGCTGGATGTCTTCAAGCCTATGCGATTGCTTTCCATCGAAACGACCCCTAGCCCCAACTGCATCAAGCTCAATTTAGATGAACCCGTTAGCGATAAAGCGCTGACGCTGCAAAAAGGTAGCGGCTCGCCGGATGCGCCGGAATGGGCTCAGCAACTGCTGGGCATTGAGGCGGTTCAGTCTATTTTTGTGATCAAAGACTTTATTACCCTCACCCGCCAGGGCAATGCAGATTGGCAACCGATTCTCGCAAAAGCGGCTGATCTCATTGGTGTGGCCGAGAATGCTGATTCGAAGTTACTCACACAGGTTGCCCAGCCCACACAACCAACGGAGGTGGCTGCGGGTGCATCCTCGTCAGGCTCAAGCTTGGGGCAGCTCGATGTGGCGGTGCAGGTTTTTCGAGGGATTCCGGTGCAGGTGCGGGCGATCGCACCGGATGGGCAGCAAGCCCGTACTGCCCTACCCGAGCGCTTTGCGCAAGCGCTACAGCATGCCATTCAGGCAACCGGAGCCGATTATGTAGCCGAGCGCCGCTGGGAACCCTATCAAGCACCCGCAGGTGCAGCCGATGCCGTGGCTCAGCTTGTAGCTGATGAAATTGATAGTTTGCTGGATGACTCAGCCTTAGCCCAGATTGAGGCTGCTGCGATCGCCAATCGCCCAGAGACAGAATCCACCGACAAAGCTGCGCAACAACAAGCGCTCATTGATGACCTGAGCCACCCCGACTGGAAACATCGACTTAAGGCATTACAACAGCTGGATGTCACGCCTGAGAATATTGCCGCCGTGGTCGCGGTGCTGAATGACGAAAAAAGCACGATTCGACGCTGGGCAGCAGCATTGCTGGGAGCCAGTGCGCTAGAAGAAGCCGTTGAGCCCCTATGTGACATGGTTCGACGCGATCCGTCACCCATTGTCCGCCGCACCGCTGGCGATGCCCTGAGCGACATTGGCAGCGATCGCGCCATGGGCACAATGACCCAAGCCTTGAGCGATGCCTCCAAGCTCGTGCGCTGGCGAGCCGCCCGCTTCCTCAATGAACTGGGCGACCAGACGGCGGTTGAGCCCCTGCGCCGGGCGGCTGAGCAGGAATCTGAATTTGATGTCAAGGTCGAGATGATGGCGGCCCTAGAGCGAATCGAGGCTGGAGGCAACACTCAGATGCCCATGTGGATGCGGCTGACCCAGGGAATCGATGCCTCTTCAGCTTGACCTTCGGGCAATGGAGGTGATTTTGGGATGAACCCTGAAAGCTCTCGTTTGCGATCATGTTGAGAATTATTATTAATAATGCGATACTTCGCATAGCGAATTTGGGTTAGGTTTGCATGGTTAGCGTTTTAACAGGAGCTGAGGTTGACGAAATCTTGCGAGAATGCCGTGTGCAAGGGCAGGTTTCAGACTATGTAGAGGGTTCTGAACAGTTTTTTGAACTCCCCTCACCCCTGGGTCGCGGGTATTGGCGTAGCATCCAACTCCACCCTGGCCTGCAACTAGTCCTGTTAGATGTTGAGAAGCACCAGATTCATCGCCATCGCATTCAGCAGCATCCACAGCCCATGCCGTTGACCTTTAGCTACTATCTCTCAGGTGGGTGTCAGGTTGAGAATGATGGCCTTAAGCTAACCCATGAAGAGACGGCAGGTAAGAGCTATCTTTATTGCCTACCCGCCACCGCTGAAGTTGAGCATTACCCAGCCGAGCAGCGGATTCGTAGTGTTCGGTTCACTGTCTCACGCGAGTGGATGCAAATCGTTAGCGATCGCATCCATGAATTACCTACCGCTATCAGAAATGCTATCGAGCATCCTGAGAAAGCGCTTCTCTATTGTCCAGGTCATATCACATCTGCACAGCAAAAGATTTTGAAACAGCTTTTTCAGTGCCATTATCAGGGCATTACTCGCCAATTGTATTTAGAAGCGAAAGTTCTGGAATTGCTCGCTTTACATTTTGACCAAATCCTCACAGCACCCTGCTCTGCCTCTCAAAAACTGCCGGCCAGCGATGTCGATCGGATTTATCATGCGCGGGAGATTCTGATTCAAAATATGAGCCAGCCACCCTCTCTGCAAGAATTGGCAAAACATGTCCAGCTCAATGAGCGCAAACTAAAGCAAGGATTTCGACAAGTGCTAGGCACGACGGTGTTTGGATACCTATGCCAGTATCGGATGGAGCAAGCTCAAAAACTTTTGCTAGAAGGTGGCATGAGCGTTCAAGAAACAGCTCAATATGTAGGCTATGCCAGCCGCAGTTCATTTGTTGCGGCCTTCAAGAAACGGTTCAATGTTGTACCAAGTAGCTATCTCAAGAAGTGATAAGTAGATCGGCGTTTGCTGCTTGAATTCAATGGAAGATTGGTTCGCTAAGTCCCCATTCCAAGCACAGGACAAAAAATTACCCCCCCTTAAATCCCTTGATGTTGGCTTTTGCGGCATCAATATAGGCAATATCAGCAATCGACCGATTGGCGACTAGCACTGCAAGGATACGGATCACACCTCCTCCAGAAAGTCCTGGTCGAAGACATAGAAAGTCCTCTTCGAAGACGCGATCGCGTTTCACCCCACCAACAATCGCGATATCTTCTTGAGAATAATTCTTAAATCTTTTTGGGTGGACGTGAGGCTCGATGGCTATGTCGAAAAATTGGCGTTTCTTTGCAGTAAGTTTGCTTTTACTTGGGGTCTCTATCCCAGCCAAAGCCAACGCTCAGACGATGGAAACAGAGGTGGTGGACGGTTTTGCAAGCGCAGATACTCTAACTCAAATAGCCCAAACCCAAGCCCCCATAGCCATTACTGACATCCAACTCAACCCCACCTCAGATGGAATTGAAATTGTCCTTGTTTCCGATCAACCCTTGGCCACGGACACAACTACGGTTGAGGGCAATGCTTTCATCATCAACGTTTCCAACGCAACCCTAGAGCTGGTCGATCAGGCCGCAGCCGAGCAGTTTAGCCCAGCCGACGGAATTGCCCTAGTACAGGCCACCAGCCTACCGGGTGATGGAGTCCAGATAGCTATTACAGGCACAGACAGCCCACCCGACGTGCAGGTCAATTCAGTCGGCAACAACCTGGTTCTCAGCGTGGTGTCAGGCACAGCAACAACGGCGACAGACGATCCAGACGGGATTCAAATCGTAGTTACTGCCACACGTACAGAACAAGATATCTTGGATTTACCTCGTTCGGTAACGGTGATTGAACGCGAGGAGCTTGAACAGCAACTGCAGTTCACGAACAATTTGCCAGACATCTTAGGAGCACTTGTCCCCGGTCTGGGGCCACCAAACTTCCAAAACAGTACTCGTAACTTGTCCCTTCGGGGACGGACGGCCCTCGTTTTAATTGATGGCATTCCTCAAAATCCGAACAGCGGATTTGGGACTGAACTCAATACCATTGACCCTAACGCGATAGAACGCATTGAGGTGTTGCGCGGTCCCAGCGCGAACTATGGAGACGGCGCAACAGGCGGCGTCATTAACATCATTACCCGTGCTGCGACCGATGAGCCCGTTGTCTATGACCTTGGCATCGGTGCTGACACAAGCCTGACATCAATCGAAGAGGACAGTTTTGGCTATACCCTCCGGGCTGGAATTGCCGTTTCAGATGAGTCAGCAGATGCTCGCATTTCCGCTTCGTTCAACAGTCAGGGCGCTCGCTTTGATGCCAATGGCGATCGCGTCCCCCCAGAAACAGGAGAGAGCGACACCGATCGCTTTGGCTTATTTACACAGCTTGGTCTTGACCTAGCAGAAGAGCAACGGCTCGAACTGACCTACAGCTTCTACAACGAAGCCCTTACAGAAACTGATATTCGCTCGGATCCAATCGTTTTCGCCATTGATGGTTTGCAAACGGCAAGGGCTGCAGATTTGGGGGACATTGACTACGAAGAAAATCCCACGCTAACGACCCATGTCGCCAACCTTACCTACCGCGATACCGATTTTCTCGGCTCCCAACTTGACGCGCAGGTCTACTACCGCGATACCGATTTGGTACAGATCTTTGCCGACCTCCGACAAGTACCGGGTTTACCCCCCTTCTTTCCACAACTCTGGCAAACAGCCTTAGATTCCTCAGAGTGGGGCGTTCGGGTGCAGCTCGACACACCGTTAGGCAATTCCGCTAGCTTGCTATGGGGTGTCGACTATTCCCAAGAAGATAACGAACGCCCTTTGTTGATTTCAGATACTGACACCTTCGACGAAACGGGAGAGTTGGATGCTGCTGACCGGAGTCTTGTGCAACTTCCTAGGTACGATCTGAACAGTCTAGGACTTTTTGCCCAAGCCCAGTGGGACATTACGGAACAGTGGCAAATTAGCGGCGGAGTGCGCTACGACGACTTTGATTTTTCAGTAGACGACTATGAACTAGCGTTTGGTCTTCCCCGTGAACGGGAAGGGGGAAGCGGCAATGCTGAAGATGTTTCGTTCAACCTCGGTATTCTCTATCGTCCCATCCCTGAAATTGGAATATTTGCCAGCTTTGCCCAGGGCTTCTCGGTGCCTGACCTTGGTCAAGCGTTTGGCAGTTTGCAAGTCTTTGAGGAAGATGATGATATCTCTCTGGAACCCCAACAGGTTGACAATTACGAAATTGGGGTTCGCTTTGAATTTGGCCGCGTCCAAGCCAGCATCGCAGGCTTCTACAACGAATCAAGCTTGGGCAGCTCGTTACAAGTCGGCGCAGATGGTTTGACCAACCTGGTACGGTCACCGCAGCGCAACTACGGGGTGGAGGCAACCCTAGACTGGCAGCCCAGTGATATCTGGCGTCTGGGAGGCTACTTTAGCTGGAATGAAGGCGAGAATGACAACGATGATGACGGCAATTTCGAAGCCTTGAGTTCAGTACAGGTTCAACCTTATAAAGTGGGTCTGTATGTCGAAAATGACACGACACCAGGTTGGACAAATCGATTGCAACTTTTGGCAGTGGGCGATCGCGATCGCGCCTTTGATGATGGCGTTGATGGCTTCGAAGTGAATGGTTACGTCACGTTAGATTTCTTAAGCAGTATTCAGATTGGCCAGGGTCAACTTACCCTTGGAATTGAGAACCTCCTCAACAATCAATATTTGCCTGTAAGCTCTCAAGAACGCTTTGGTATCACGGAAGAACGTCGCTATGCAGCACCGGGAATCACGGTGAGCTTGCGCTATTCCATTCGTTTTTAACTTGTAATGCTTCATACTCGCCTAAGGAGAGCCAAAATCAAACCGCTTTTTCTGAACGCTTGGCACTGCGAGGCTTCTAAACCATGATCTGGAGTACTTTTTTAGCGAATCGGAGTAAACCAATCTGGCTTTACCTAACCGGATTCACCCTCACTGTTCTGCTGATGAGTTGCCAGCAAACAACGCCACCCCCCTCATCTGAGGCTGACATGACCCTGCCCACACGAACGATAGAACATGCCATGGGCAACACTCAAGTGCCCCTTTCCCCTGAGCGCGTCGTGGTTTTAGACTACGCACCGCTAGACACGGCTCTCGCATTAGGCATCCAACCCGTGGGCACTATTGAACTGCTGGACTTTCCCATTTATCCAGATGACATCAATACGATCGCGACGGTAGGTGCAGGAACCCAACCCAACTTAGAAGCGATTTTGCAACTCCAGCCAGATCTGATCTTGGGGTCTCGGGCGATCTTTAGCCGATGGTACGGGCGGCTATCCCAAATTGCCCCAACCGTTCTAACTGAAGATAATGGCCGAGATGGAGAGTGGCAGGAAAACGTTCGACTCTATGCGGAAGCTCTCGGCAAAGCGGAGCAGGCGGAGCAACTCTTGGCTGATTATCAGCAGCGCGTTGCAGCCTTCCAAACCTCTCTATCAGAGCCATTACAGCAAATGGAGGTATCTGTAATTACAACCTGGACGGGTGGGGTGTTGGCCTATAGCGCCGATAGCTTTTCGGGTGCCGTGCTGCGAGATATTGGCTTTGCACGCAATCCCGCCCAGGGAGAAGGACGGCGCTATGGCATACGGCTATCGCGAGAAGACTTGACCCAAATCGATGGCGATGTTTTATTTTTGCTCCACAGCGCAACGCTAGAGGCGAGTGTTGCCAAAGCCGACTTCGTTGACGATCCACTCTGGTCACAGTTAAATGCGGTGGAGCAAGGGCTAGTTTGTGAGGTAAATACTGCGGTCTGGGCAGGCGGACGCAGCATTTTGGCAGCAAACCAGATCTTGCAAGATGTTGAAACCTGCTTAGGAGGATGAAATACGCATTGAAGCGCTGGATCTCTAATGGGAGGGGAGGGATGCGCCGCATCCCCCCTCCCAGGAAGACAGAGAATGCAATGACGCGGTGATGGTTGCGATCGGTTAAGGGTGGAGATGATTGATGGTTCTGAAGAGGAAGGATATCCCTATCAGTTCTTCTGCTAAACAATCTAAATCGCCAAGTTGAAATGGAGGTATGAGCCTTGTTTTCACTTAATCGAGCACACTAACTGCTACCAACAAAGACATCACGATCTCGATCAAACGCGAGCTCTTGTCAGTTGAGAGTCTTACCCAAACAACCTGCACGCCCAGAAAGACCTGATGCTAAAAACCGGCGGTTGCGGATTGTGCTGTATTCCCACGACACCATGGGGCTAGGACATAAACGACGAAATCTGCTGATTGCTCAAGCCCTCGGCACGTCCAGCCTCAATGCGGATATTTTAATCATTAGCGGTACGGCTAACGCCAGTACTATACCACTGCCAGAGGGCGTAGATTATCTGACGCTGCCTGCCCTTTACAAGTGTGCGGATGGGCAGTATCGCTCACGGCGATTGAGCTTAGCGTTGGAGGAAATGATTGCATTGCGATCGCAAATCATCTGCACCGCTGTCAAAAGCTTCCAGCCCGATGTGCTGATTGTGGACAATGTTCCTCGCGGAGCCAAGGGCGAACTCAATCCAACCTTAGAGTATGTCGCCTCGCAGCCCCATATTCACTGCATCTTGGGACTGCGAGATGTCTTAGACAATCCATCTGCCGTGCAGCGCGACTGGCAACGTGCAGATAATATCGCCGCCATTCGTCACTACTACGAAACCATGTGGGTCTATGGCGACTCAGACATCTACGACATGCGGACAGAATATGGCCTACCCGCCGATATCACCGCCAAGATGCATTCCCTGGGGTATCTCAACCAACGCGCCCGGTTGCACCACACCACACCCAACACACGCTCCAGCCTAGAGGCGTTGCAATGGCCCTCTTTGGGCCATTGAGCTTTATACCGTCCTCACGCTGGTGCGCCATATCCACATCAGCATAGGCATTCCAGATCGTCGTCCTTACACCGAAGCAATTTTGAGACACTGTGAGACGCGCTTGCAGGATTTATCAGCAACCAAACGCTAAATAACGTGAGTTCGAGATAAGAAAATCTGGCGGTTGAAACCGCGACTAGCGGAACGAAACCCGCCTGCGCGGGTTCTCAAACTACGAGTTTTTGTAGTCCGCAACGGCGGACTTCGTTCTGATAGCCGCGACTTTAGTCGCCAAGGCGTTATCCCGAACTCACGTTAAATACTGTCCTTTGCCGCCACGGGTCTCGTCCCCGTAGCTCAATAAAAGTCAAGTAAAGAGAATATTTGCCCTCACTTTGATCTTCAACAAAGCCTTAGAAAACGCTAGAATGCATTGCATTAATTGAGAATAGCTTTCAGGAAGAGGGTAATGCAAATCATAGATGTAGACGATGTGGCAGATTGTCGGTATTGCTCAGATGTTTCCAAAGCCAATGGAGAAGACCCCATTGGCTCGGCACCAAAGGTCGATCATTGGATCCTCGTGGAGGTTCCTCTGCCTTGGCCTAGCACTCTGTTTACTGAGAGTCCGCTCACTAAGCAAATTACTCCAATCGTCAAGAAATTAATTTTTAAGCGCGGCATCATGGTGAGGCCACTGGCGATCGCCCCCGATCCCGAATACTCTCAGCCGGGGCACACTCGGGTGATTTACTACTACCGCCCAGCTCAGCAGTTTGCCGAATACACCAAGCAAGAATATGTCGTCCCCAGCGATCAAACGTCACCCTTGGTCATGGCGCTACTCAACACGCTGTTGAATCGAACCAAAGAGATTGACCAATTCGCCCCTTACCAGCAAGACACAACCGCGCTCCGCGAGATATTGGTCTGTACCCACACCCAGGTCGATCTTGCCTGCGGTCGCTATGGCACCCCAATCTATCGCGAGTTGCGCAAGACCTATGGCCAGCCCGGCCAGCCCTTGCGTGTCTGGCAAAGCGTTCACTTTGGTGGTCATCGGCTGGCTCCCACCTTGGTTGACTTGCCGACGGGCCAACTATGGGGTCATTTAGAAGCCGATGTTTTGCCGCAGCTGATTCACCGCAGCGGTGACCCCCATGAAATGCGACGCTTCTATCGCGGCTGGACGGGCGCGAGCAAATTTGAGCAAATCGCTGAGCGCGAAGCCTGGATGCAGGCCGGGTGGGATTGGTTTACCTATCCCAGAACAACCCAAATCACGCGCAAAGGGCTAGCGGGTCGCAAGCGTTGGCTCTATCCGGTGCTGCGCCGAGTCCCCATTCAACCCTTGCAGCTTTGGTTAGACCGCTGGACTAGCGGCGCGAGTTGGGTCGATGTTGAGGTGACCTATCGTGCCCCCCAGGGTAGCGGATGCTATCAGGCTCGGGTTGAGGAAAATGGCGAGGTGATGAGTGCAGGCAAGTCAGCCGCCAAGCCCAACGAGAAGATCAAGCTGACGCCGATGAAGCAATATCGCATCAGCCAGTTCAAACAGGCAGATTGACACGCGTAGGCATCATGGCAGCAACCCACAGGTCAAACCGACCCCGTGCCTGGCTTTTGCCAGGAAGCATTAGCAACCCACAGCTACTCCATGCTGACGATGCCGACCGTGTCTTGGTCTGTTCGCCTGCTCTGGGCCAGGGCTACCTCCAGGAGATTCCCCTCCGGGATGATCTCATGCTTGTGATTGTTGATAATACCTTCAAGCAAGATATGGTAATCGATGCCGTTGGGGAGGGCGATCGCATTGAGGTCGAGTTTCACTTGGCAGGCCCCCATGCGGGATATAGTCTTTGTGTTCCTTGTTTTCGGTTGCGACAATTTGGCGTCAAGCTGGCTCCAAGACACATCTTTAAAGTTGAAGTGTTCTTCAAAGGGTCAGCGCTCGTTAGCTACGCCCAGTACTTTATGGAGCGTCTTTTGCCTCAGGCTCATCAGGTTGCTGAAGGCATCTTGCAATCTATCTATCGCCACCTGAAAGGTGGGCCAATCGCAACAACAGCAGGAATGCTGCATCAAATTTTTGCCCCAGCCGCAGCCGAGCGTAGGTCAACAACACTCGCCACGGCCCATGACCTCAGCATTGAGCAAATCCTACCCGATGCGCTGTTCAACGACTCCATTGCTCTCAACTACGCCACACGCAGACCGATCACACCCGCGATGCGGCAAGTGGTGGAGCAAATCCTGAGCTGCCCCTACCACGGGATGGCTCGCCGCACCTATTTAACCCGCAAAGCTCTGCAATTGGTCGATCTCCGCCTCAATGCCATCCTGCAGACCCCGCTCAACGAATGGGACATCAACTGCATCTACCAGGCAGCCGCTCTCCTGCGATCGCAACTAACCACGCCTCCTTCGTTAGAGTCCCTCGCTCGACAGGTGGGCACCAATCGGCTCAAGCTGACTCAAGGCTTTCACGAACTATATGGCACCACGCCCTTTGGCTACCTGCGAGATTGTCGCCTGACCCAAGCGCGACGCCTGCTCATGACCTCAGAGCTTTCGATTAATGAGGTTGCTGCCACTGTTGGATATACCAGCCGCAGCCGCTTTGCCACAGCCTTTCGCCAAAGAATTGGCGTCAACCCCAAAGCCTTTCAGCTAGAAGCGACGGTTTGAGATGGAAATTACGACTCAAGATGCTTACAAGCAGCAGTGGCAGAACTGTCTAGCAACCAATGGTGCAGTTGCACACAATACCAATGGTTTTGATCGGATTAGCTATTGCCGACATCAGTATAGTAGTGATCAACTCTGGGAGTTACAGTTACAGTCAGGTCTCCACTTGGAGTGGATTGATGATAACTACCATCGGAATCTACGTGTCAGGACTGAACATGGAGCCGATATACCGTTGGTGGCCAAGTTCTATCTCTCTGGGAAGCAAGGAGTTTTCTGTCCTGGTATTCCAGGTGTACCCACTGAATACTGTGAAGCCGCAGGTCAGAGCTATTTCTTTGCATTACCTAACATCGAAGAAGAGGAGATTAGCTTAGCTAATCAGCGAGTGCAGTTCCTTCGAATATATATTGAACCGAATTTCTTCCAAACCTTAGGATTTGACCTAGCATCTCTTCCTGCATTACTACGACGAACCCTAGAGTCGGGCGATCGCCAGCCCCACCGTTTCCATCAGGCGCTCGGCAAAATGACACCTGCGATGCAAGTCGCGTTGCAACAGATTTTGCAATGCCCCTATCGTCACACAACCAAGCGACTGTTTTTAGAGAGTAAAGCTTTGGAACTGCTGGCACTCCAGCTAGAGCAATGGCTGGTTTTAGAGCAAGGTGAGCAACCTTCTGTCAACCTCAAAGCAACTGATATTGAGCATGTGCATGAGGCAGCTGACATCTTGCTAAAAGAGCTATCTCATCCACCCTCCATTATTGCGTTAGCCCACCGTGTGGCACTGAATGAGCATAAGCTGAAGATAGGGTTTCGGCAAGTATTTAAGACAACGGTGTTTGGCTATGTCAGAGCCCAACGGCTAGAGCGTGCTAGACAACTTTTGTTAGCAGGCGATGTTACAGTAACCCAGGCCGCCCTGGCCGTTGGCTATATTAGTCAGGGGCATTTTGCAGCCGCCTTCCGCAAACAATTTGGTGTCAATCCGCGATCGCTCCGCCAATAGCGTTGGGGCTCAAGTTATTGAATAAAGATCCCACAAGGAATGAAAAAGATCCGGCAAGGAACTGACGCCACCCATGATTTTCTATAAACTCCACTCAGTTGAGAATTAATGGCAACAGTAGTGGTGTGTGGTATGACGGTTTGGACAAAATTTTACCTCTGGCCATTGATCGCTGGAACGCTGACGGTGGGCCTATCCCCAGCGGTATCGGCAAACCCATCAATAGCGCCAGAAGCTACGACAAGGGAACCCAATTCAACAACGGACTCTCAGCTCGCCCCGCTGACGCTAACGGTAGAAGATTGGATAGCACAAACTGAAGTGCCTGAAACAACTGTGATTACCGATGTGCAAGTTAGCGCGACCCCCGATGGATTGAGAGTTGTGCTGGTATCCAATCAGGCTCTATCGGTCGGCTCGTCCAGATCAGAAGGCAATGCCCTAATTACGGAGATTCTCGATGCCACATTGGATCTAACGGATGCGGCGGCTGCCGAGCAATTCAACCCAGCAGAGGGAATCGCTCTTGTGCAGGTGTCGAGCTTACCGGACGGTGGCGTGCGGGTGACTGTTACCGGAACAGAGGTACCACCCGAAGCTCAGGTGAGTACAGAAGCAGGCAATCTCGTGCTGAGTCTGGTACCAGGAGCCACCACAGCAATAGAAGACGAGGATGCGATTCAGGTGGTGGTAACTGCCACACGGACAGAAGAAGAGCTGCAAAATGTGCCGCGATCGGTCACTGTCATTACCCGAGAAGAAATTGAAGAACAAAGCCAACTCACAACCAACTTGCAGGATATTCTGGGGCAAACGGTTCCTGGTTTGGGGCCACCAACACAAAGCTTTAGAAATTTCCCTCAAACCTTGCGAGGACGAGAGGTTCAAATTTTAGTCGATGGGGTTCCTATCAGTACTAACCAGAACACCGCATTTGCGCTCGAACTGAGAAGTATTGCCCCCAGCGCCATTGAGCGGATTGAGGTTGTGCGAGGTCCCTCAGCCACATTTGGAGAAGGAGCAACAGGTGGCATTATCAATATCATTACCCGTCGCCCCGGTGAAGATGCGATAACAAATACCGTAGAAACGCGTGTCAACTCGCGTGGAGACTTTGCTGAAGACAGCTTTGGAACTTACCTCGAATATGGTTTGTCGGGAACCTCAGACCCGTTCGATTATGTTTTCAGCGGCTCATGGGAAACCTTTGGATTTGCCTTCGATGGCGGGGGCGATCGCATTCCCAACCTTGGCAATGCACCCGAGAATGGGAGCACCATCAACATCTTGGGTAGAGTGGGCGTTAGCCTAAGTGATGAGCAACGCCTACAGCTCAGTGTGAATCACTTTGATGATCAAAATGATGTCGAATTTATCAATGATCCCACTGTAGATGATGACCCCGATGCCGATAAAGCTCGCGCGTTAGAACGAGATATCGAATTTATTGGTTTGGACGATGAGGGCGTCCGGCGATTCACAAATGTCAGCCTCGACTATCGCCACACCAACATTTTTGGCAGTCAGCTAGAGATTCAAGGATTCTATCGCAGCAATTTTGGTCGTTTTGCAGAGCCGTTTGAATTCAGCGGAGATGCTGTTGTTGGTCAGCAGGAGTCAGAGCGCTGGGGAGGCCGAATTGAGGTTGAGACGCCCTTATTTGAAACGTTTGACTTGTTATGGGGGCTTGACTACAGCTATGAAGAAGCCTCTCAACCTTATGAGCGAATTGACGCCGAAGCGTTTATTGCAAGTGATTTTACAGTGGCGCGCTTTGTCGAAGATGTCTTTTTCACCCCCCCTTATGAGGTCGAAAATTTTGGGTTGTTTGCTCAAGCTCAGTGGGACATTACCCCTCAATGGCGACTCAGTGGGGGATTACGCTATGAAAACATTGGCGTGAGTGTGGATGACTATACGGCAACCCTTTTTGTAGAAACCCCCATCGATGTCGAAGGCGGTCGTCTTGACGCTGACGATGTGGTATTCAACATTGGCACAGTTTATGGACTAACGGATGAGCTGAGCATATTTGCCAGCTTTGCTCAAGGCTTTGGTGTCCCTGACTTTGGGCGCCTACTCCGGAATCCCCCCGATGGGTTTAGATCGCTCGAAGATGATCTTGATTTTACAGCGCCGCAGAGAGTGAACAACTACGAATTAGGGTTTCGTGGGCAGTGGCAAGATGTACAGTTTTCTCTAGCTGGGTTCTATAACGAGTCTGATTTAGGTGTTTCCCTGAATCCAAGACCTGGCCGACAGTTAGAAGTGGTGCGCGCTCCCCGTCGAATTTACGGGGTCGAGGCCACTATCGATTGGCAACCTAGCCCAATTTGGACCCTTGGTGGCATCATTAGCTGGAATGAAGGGGAGGACGATCAAAACGACGATGGCGACTTTGAAGCCCTGGGCACACGAGACATTCAACCCATCCGAATCACGGCTTATGTGGAAAATGCAACCTTGCCGGGCTGGCGCAATCGTTTACAAGCACTCTTTGTCGGTGGCCGCGATCGCGGTTTTGAGTCGGGGGCGGATCTGACTGAAATCGAAAGTTATTTTGTACTCGACTACATCACTAGCATTGATCTTGGCCCTGGTTCGCTGCAAATTGGCATCCAGAATTTGTTAGATGAGGAATATTTTCCTGTTGGCTCTCAACTCCTGACCCCCTTTTCATTAACGAATCGGATTGCAGCTCCAGGCAGAACCATTAGCATTGGCTATCGTGTCAGTTTTTAACGCTCAAATGGCAGCGAGAACAGCACAAGGAAACAACATTCCTACAAGCCTTCAAATTGTCACGAAATAGAGGAGTATTTGAACGGAATGAATGTCAGTCGTGTGGGTAAGTTGGTGATATTAGGCGTCTTAATAGCATGTCTGATTTCGGCTTGTGGCGCTGTTATTTCTCAAAATTCTCCTGACCTTGAATCACAACCATCATTAGGTGAGTGTCATGTCATTCAACATGAGCTTGGCGAAACCTGTGTACCGATCAATCCACAGCGGCTCATTGCCACAGATGCAATTGCCTTGGAAGTGTTATTAGCACTCGATAGCAAACCGCTAGCAGCGGGAGAACCCAACCTGGTGGGCGGTCGAGCCCGGCACTTGGCTGGGAAAACCGAGGGCATTGCCTCCCTTGGGAAAGAGCGCCTGTTGAATTTAGAAAAGATGGTACAGCTCGATCCCGATTTAATTCTGGGTTTTACCACCTCTTCAGAAAACTACGCGATCTTTTCACAAATAG
The DNA here is from genome assembly GCA_015207365.1 of Vacuolonema iberomarrocanum LEGE 07170. Classification (GTDB taxonomy): domain Bacteria; phylum Cyanobacteriota; class Cyanobacteriia; order Elainellales; family Elainellaceae; genus Vacuolonema; species Vacuolonema iberomarrocanum. Next base: position 12,514 of record JADEXA010000047.1, on the reverse strand, counting down.
CTCCAACTATTTCCATGGGTTACACGCATACAGGGTGGAAAGATGAACTTCGATGCGTTGGAGAGCTTTTAGGCAAACCACAACAAGCGGAATCCCTGCTCGATGCGTATCAAGCTCGCATCCAGGAATTTCAAACCGCTATGGGTGAGAAACTTGAGCAGACAAATGTATCTGTTGTGCGGTTCTATTCAGAAGCAGATAAGACTGAGTTTCGTCCAATTTTTTCGTTTCCTGGCAACGTTTTAGAAGATGTGCAACTTCCCAGACCAGAAGCCCAACGTGGCCCAGAGGAATTTTTTGTATCAGTCCCTCTGGAGCAGTTAGATCGACTCGATGGAGATGTTATTTTTGCCGCTCTCGATCCAGGTGCAGAAGACTCTTTTAGAGCTTTTCAGAGCAGCTCACTCTGGCAAACCCTAAATGCCGTCAAAAATGACCATGTCTATGTTGTGGACTCGGGTTATTGGATCTTTGGCAATATTCTGGCAGCCAATGCTATCCTTGACGACCTTTTTAGGTATCTTGTCCCAGAAGGAGAATAATAATTACTTTTATGCCCGTTACTGATTGAAGGGATGATTTTTTCTTAGACGGGGCATGGTACGCCCCGTCTAAGAAAAAATCATTCTTGGGCTCTGCCTACCCTTTATGCGCGTCTTCATCACAATTTGGTTCGGTCAGCTTGTTTCGACCATCGGTAGCTACATGACTGGGTTTGCTCTGATCCTGTGGGCTTGGGAGCTGACGGGTTCGGCTACGGCATTAGCACTATTTGGTTTTTTCTCTCAACTGCCGAGCATTCCGATTACGTTGGTTGCTGGGGTCGTGGTCGATCGCTGCGATCGCAAGCAGCTCATGATCCTAGGAGACAGCGTTGCCGCCCTCTCAACCATCGGCATCGGCGGACTCTACCTTACGGGCAACCTACAAATCTGGCATCTGTATCTCGCCGCCACCCTCAACGGTGGCTTTGGGCAAATTCAAAGGCTTGCCTACCAAGCCTCGATATCTCTCATGGTGGACAGAACGCAGCTTACCCGTGCCAATAGCCTGCTGTCTTCCGTTCACTACAGCTCAACTATCTTAGGACCAGCCTTAGCCGGGCTGCTTTATCCGCTCATTGGGCTGCTAGGCATTTTGTGTATTGACCTCGTGACTTTTGGCGTGGCGATCGCCCTTCTTCTCCTCTGCGCCATTCCTCAACCCCAAGCCCAAACGAGCGCTGAACGAGACCCGTTACTATCCCAACTTACCTTTGGCTTTCGCTATGTCTGGCGACAGACTAACCTGCGATCGCTCCTGCTCATCACCGCTTCCTTTTGGTTCTTTCACGACTTTGGGGGCGCAGTATATGAGCCGATGCTGCTGGCTCGCACGGACGGGAGCGCCCAAGTATTGGCCAGTGCCGGAGCAGCGGCGGGCATCGGTGGCGTTACCGGAGCCATTGTCTTGAGTGTCTGGGGTGGGCCAAAGCGTCGGGTCATAGGCCTGCTGGCTGGCTTTATCGGAGCTGGGTTGAGTAAAACGATCTTTGGGTTGGGGCGATCGCCCCAGGTCTGGCTTCCGGCGCAGGTCTCTTCCTCGCTAAACTTCCCACTCCTGGGCAGCTCTGAAAACGCCCTCTGGATGGACACCATTCCCGCTGCAATTCAGGGACGGGTGTTTGCGGCTAATTCATTGGTGGTACAGGGTGTGAGTGCTGTGGCACTATTGCTCGCTGGGTCACTGGCCGATCACCTATTAGAACCCGCCATGATGCCAGGACAACCGTTAGCCAATGGGTTTGGTGCAATCTTTGGTAGTGGGTTTGGGGCTGGGATGGCTGTCTTGTACACGCTGTGTGCCCTCGCCATGCTCCTGATTGGCATCGGGGGGTTCTTTATCCGCAGTCTGAGGGCCATTGAGGCCAATTCGTAAAATGAGTTCCAGGGCTCGAACCCGTTGCCTGTAGCCCGTCTGCTAAGTATTAAACCCTACCCCTATTAAGGTGACCACCTGTTCTATCAGCCGATACGATGAAGGCGAATACAGTCGAGTGAACCCAAGGATTTGAGCCTGAGCGCTTGGCACTTAGCAAGCGGAGTCGGCAATGATCAGCGCTATTTTTGAGCAATTTGTAGAGGCCAGTCCATTGAGCGTGATGGTTCGCGCCTTGATGGAGCGGATATTTTCGGCCGAGAAACTCGATGAATTGTTCGAGGAAACAGCAGAGCAGCAATATACCCGAGAGCTTTTGTTTTCAAGCGTGGTGGGGCTGATGAGCCTGGTGGTGAGTGGAATTCATCCGTCGGTACATGCAGCCTACAAAGCATTAGAGAACCAGATCGGTGTCTCCAAACCAGCCCTGTACGGCAAACTCAACGGACTAGAACCAAAGATGAGTCAGGCGTTAGTGCGCTACAGCCACCGCGAGCTAGCCCCTGTGGTCAGTGCTTTGGGACTCTCTCAAGGGATGCAACTACCGGGGTATCGGATTTGTATATCCATCGCGGTGCTCGACCCGGAGCAGCTCCTGGTAAGGGATGTATTTCCTTGCGAAGATGACCATGCTCAGGAGCGGTCGTTACTGCCAGAGATCCTTGACACCGTGAACGCGAAGGACCTGTGGATAGCAGACCGCAACTTTTGTACCCGTGCAGCGCTCCTCGGCATTGACCAACGTCAGGGGTATTTCATTATTCGTGCCCACCAGAAGCTGCCCTGGGAGGCGCTAGAACCGTTGACGGCGGTGGGGGCTTCACCGACCGGGGCGGTCTTCGAGCAGGCTGTGAGAATCTCCCATGACGGTCACTGCTTAACCGGCCGTCGTGTCGTGGTGAAGCTCGCTGTACCGACAGTTTCAAGTCATCACCGATGTCTTCTCCTGTGAGCTGCATACCTTGGGTTATCCTAGAGCGGCTCTATTTGTCTTTTGTATGGCTGTGATTGCCTTCAACATTCTGTCAACGGTCAAAGCAGCGCTCAAAGCCGTGCATGGCACCGGCAAAATTGAAGCGGCGCTATCGATTTTTACGTTGTTGAAGACGTCCAGGGCACCTTCCGTGGCATGATGATTGCCCTGCCGCCACCACTTTGGCAACCGTTTGAATCGATGGTGATTGAACCCTTTGCGATGGCGTTGAAAGACTGGGCCAGTATCGTTGACCTCAAGCGATTTCAGTCTTCCCCAAGAGGACCCAAGAAATCGAAGCAGAAACAGACATTTGACCCGAAGCATCCCCATGTCTCAACGGCAAGGTTACTGAAGGGAAAAAAGAACAAACGTTGACCTTAACAGGGGTGCACCTGAACCTTGAAAAGCATAATCTTGTTGACCTATAGCGGTGCCTTATCCTGCAAGGGTTTCAGGTATTAGATCCGCTAATTTCAAAATTCATTCCTGTACAAATTGACAAATCAGCCAGTTAAACTACTTTGCACATGAATGAATTTTGCCAAGGCTGCGGCAGCTAGGTAGACGATTCAGCCGCCAATTGCCTCCTAACCCAGGCTCTAAACGCCCGCATTGCCTTGTTCCGTCCCTCAATCTGACTCTGGTTTACATACGTCGGAATTTCCATATGCAATGTCCACCCTGGAAAGGATGGACTGTCTTCGACCGCAGCATAAGCACCTCCTTGCAGTTGGTAAATTTGAATCTGGTTCCCACTGCGCCGCCATAGTTCAGGCACTCCCAATGCCGCATAGGTTTCTGGATGAGTCCGTGATGTAATATCCACTTCTAGCGCTAGATCGGGCGGTGGATCGACGGTTAAATCTAACCGCTTTTTGCCCCGAACCGCAGCCTCATTCTGAAGGTAAAAGCACTGGTCTGGTTCAATACCTTTAAGCATGTCTGAATTCTTGAATGTCGTTGAGCCCAGGGTCAGAAACTCAATATCTAGCTCTTCTAGAAATGCCTTCAGCAAATCTCCAATAACCTCTTTGTCCGATTCATGTTCAGGAAGGGGAGCCATGATTTCTAACAAACCATTGTTATAGGCAATACGCGTTCCTCGATGATTACCAAGTTCGTCCAGGATGGCTTCAAACTCTGCCCAACCGATATCGTGTAGTAATAATCGCTGACCGGGTGGGATATCCAACTGTCGCAACTGAATCGTCACCATCACCATACATTCCTCATTCGGGAAAGTGCTGTCTTTTCATCATAGGGCGACCGCCTCCGCCCCACTCAGCCAAATTCAGTCGTCCAGGAAAATTTATTAACGTGCAGATCTAGAGAAGCCTGCTTATTGAAGATTTGCACATGAATAAATTTTCTTGAATTTGTCCCCCTACCCATCACTCATCTTTGGAGATCGGTGCACTGCAAACGCCCATGCGATCGCGCCCATTGGGCAGACGTTATGCAATCAATAAGAGGGCTTTAATCTGAATCTGATGCCTCGGTTGGATGGTTCGTTCACCTTTAATCCAGCGTGTTACTAGCGAGCGATCCACCCCAAGGCTTTTGGCCAATTTCGCCTTTGACCATCCCTTTGCTTCTAGGGCACCTGAAATGTCATTCCCCGAGAGCGGTTTCGTGCGCTGCTCCGAAGGTTCCAGCAATCCAACGGCAGTACTTTTGGGTTTGGCATCGGGCGATCGCACCGCCCCTAATTTTTCTTGAATGCTAGGCGATCGCGATGTCTTGCTGTGCAGCCCATTGACGGATATCGCTGCGGTTAATGGCGGCGGCCATGAGATCAGGGAACTGATCGGGGGTGCAGGCAAAGGCGGGGCTCCCGAGATCGGCAAAGGCGGCAGCATTTTGATGATCAAAGCTTGGTGCCCCACTATCGTTGAGAGCCAACAGTGTCACTATCTGTACCCCAGACGTGATGAGTGAGCCAACCCGCTTGAGCATGGCGTCTCGGGATCCGCCTTCATAGAGGTCGCTGATTAGAATTAGGATCGTCTCCTGTGGCTGGCGTACCTGCCCTTGGCAGTAGGAAAGCGCTTGATGAATATCCGTGCCGCCGCCCAGTTGGGTGCCAAAGAGGACATCCACTGGGTCTTGCAGTAAATCGGTAAGGTCAACCACGGCGGTATCGAACACGACAAGTCGGGTGCTGACGGCGGGAATGGAGGCGAGTACGGCGGCAAAAATACTGGCGTAAACGACGGACGTGGCCATCGATCCGCTTTGGTCAACACATAGAATGATGTCTTTGAGGGCCGATCGCTTACGGCCAAAGCCAATTAACCGTTCAGGAATGATGGTCTGATAGTCGGGCTGGTAGTGGCGCAGGTTAGCGCGAATGGTGCGGTTCCAGTCGATTTCATGATGGCGGGGACGGGGGTTGCGCTGACTGCGATTGAGACTACCGACGACGGCTTGTTGCATGGGGTTTTGGAGCTTGCGCAGGAGTTCGTCAACGACCTTTCGCACCACTAAACGAGCCGTCTCTTTGGTGCGCTCAGGAATGACGCGATTGAGAGACATCAAATTCGCCACGAGATGAACGTCAGCCTCGACCGCTTCTAGCATTTCGGGCTCCAGCAACATCTGATGCAGGTTCAGCCGTTCCAGGGCATCTTGCTGCATAACGCGCACCACCGAGCTCGGAAAATACTCGCGAATGTCACCCAGCCAGCGGGCTACGTTGGGAGCCGATTTCTCCAAACCTCCCCGACGCTCTTGATTGCTGTCGTATAAGGCTGTCAGGGCATTGTCCATGGCCATGCCGTCTGCTCCCAAGAGGTTACTGGCCAGTTCGCCGCCATTGCCACAGATGCCATCGGCCTCGCCACTGCCGAGGATGAGTCGCCAGCGGCGCAAGCGCTCAGAGTTGTCGGGGGTTGTTGAACTCATCGTGTCACCGTTGGAGTAGAAAGACCGAGCAGTTGAGCAATCAGGGGGAGGGCGTTGTCGGCGCGATCGCGGTCAAAGTCTCTGTTTTCTGGCGCTTGTCCCTGCTGTCCTAGGCGTACCCGTTCTCCCATCTGGCGACGCTCGGGGGCGGTAAAGTTGGCAAAGGTACGGCGCAGTAGAGGCAACAGCGCTGTGAACGTCTCCGCTGAAAGCTGTGTCACCCAGTTATCCAGCACGTCCCAGATAGCACCATCATGAATGAGCAACAGACCGCTGCCCTGAAGGAAGCCTTCGACCCATGCCGCCGCCTGTGTCGGCTCGGTCGCTAAAGAGAGCGCCAGCCCCAATCGTCTTGCTGCCTCTGTGGGGGAGAAGGTGCCAGCGTCTAGCAGCAGCCGACAACTGCGACCCGCGATCAGCCCGTGCATCGATGTCCGGTCGGCCAGGGATTGTAGCGTGGCCGACCAGCTTTGCAGGTGCGATTCTTGCTGAAGTAGCCGAATGGCACTGTGGGTTTGGTTGATGGCTTCAAGCATTAGGGTTGCTGCGTCGTCATCCAGGGAAGCACAGGCTCCCGGCAAGCCGATGCAGATGCGTGTCACCAACCCATCCACAACCTGAGCAACGGCGGCACTGTCGGTTTGGCGTACGTCTCGATAGCGCACCACATTCGCCAAAGCAGGGAGCGCAGCCATGAGATGCGCTACATCGCTGGCGACAGCGGCGATCGCCTGGAGTTGCTGAATCAACGGCGTAACCACCTCTGTCAGCGCCGCTAGTAACACCTGATCGAGTAAACCAGTCAGGGTGGCTAGGGTGGTCGCAGCGGATGCTTGTGCCCGCACAGATGCAGTGGCGGCGCTGAGGATAGTGTTGCCCCAGTGCCCAGCCTCGATCACGCTGAGGCTTAGTTCCGGATACCACCGCAGTTCCCAGGCTTCCTTGAAGGTGCCCTTACCGCTGGTGGACTGGGGCGTGCCCCAAGGAATGGTGAGCAGCGCCAGCCGGTGAAGCAAATGCGATCGCTCCAGATCCAGAGGTTTTCGCAGGTCTAGCGTCAGCTGTTTTTCATTCGCCTCGGGCTTGAGCCGCAGTCGCTTTTGAAGCTGCTGGAGATCCTGCTGTAGGGGCACCAGGGGCGTTTCTGGCGGAACCTGACCCAAGCGATCGCTGATAATCAGCTTTTGGTGAATCAGCTGCATCGGAGTGGCATCGCCAAAGCAGAAAATGGTTTGAGCCGCCTCGTTAAACTCCATCAAACTGGGCGCAGTCGAGTCCCGCAGAGCGGACAGCGTCTCTGCCAGCCGGACCGCCTCAATCACGCTAGCGGAAGACGCATCGAGGTCTTCCTCCCGCAGCAGTCGGGCAACGCGAGTCATCCAGCGAATGGCGGTTTCGCTGCCCGACTGGTTTGAATCGGACGACCGCCACAGATGTTCGTACCAACCGGGCGATGGGATTCCGGCTCCGTAGCCGCTCGTGTTCGCTAATCGTCCATAGGTCCAGGGAATCCAGGTGGCTTTTACCTTGAGCTTGGGCAATCCCTTGAGCAGCGCCGCGTCGTGTTTTTGAGCGGGCAGCGGCTCACTTAAGGCGGGCGCATGCCAGGCTCCACATACTACCGCGATCGCTGCAAAACCTTCTTTCTCGGCCTGTCGAATCATCCGTCGCATGTAGGCTTCCCGCTGGGCTTCCAGGCGGTCAAAGGCATTCTCCAAATCGGGCGGATGCGTTGTTTCCAGGTCTTCCCGCAACGCTGTCATGGCTTCCAATATGGCCTCAAATAGCGCCGTACTGTCCTGGCGTTGTTCTACCAGATGCTCCCACCAGCGCTCGCTGTCGCTATATCCCGCAGCGGTTGCCAGCCATCGTAGCGGATCGGCCGGTAGCGATCGCCGTAGCGGCTCGCCATCATCTTGACCTTTCTCTGGGTCTTCCTCAGCGGCGATCGCCTCTTCTTCCTCTCTCTCCTGTGTCCCTAATTCCTCATCCTTCGCCTTCAGCGCCAGTCGATGCGTCTGCGGCAAATCTATAAACCGCACCGGCACCCCCTGTTCCAGCCCGTAGCGGAGGGCCTGCCATTCCGGCGAAAATTGGGCAAAGGGATAGAATGCAGCCTGTTGCAGCTGATCAGGGGCATAGACCAGGAGCGCCACGGGCGGTGTCATCTCCGGGTGAGTTGCGAAGGGAATTGCGGTGTCGGCATCGGGAGGCCCCTCGACCAAAACGATATCGGGCCGGAGGGCTTGGAGCGATCGCACCAAGCTTCTGGCGGATCCCGGCCCATGATGACGAATACCAAAAACAGTGACGGACATGCGCCTTCTCCCCTAACCCAGTTCGCGACAGGCTCGGTACAAATCGCGCCAGCCGTCTCGCGCTTTCACCACTGTCTCTAAATACTCCTTCCACACCACTGCATCCTGCACGGGGTCCTTGACGACTGCCCCGTAAACACCGGCGGCCAAATCTTCAGCACTGAGACTGCCATCGCCAAAGTGGGCGGCTAATGCCAGGCCGCTGCTGACCACCGAAATCGCCTCCGCTGTGCTGAGGGTACCGCTAGGGGATTTGACCTTGGTTTTGCCGTCCTCAGTGACGCCACTGCGCAACTCTCGAAAAATCGTAACGATACGGCGAATCTCAGTGAGGGCTGGAGCTTCAGCGGGTAGTTCCAGGGCGCGGCCTAAACTCTCGACCCGTTTCTGTACGATCTGCACTTCCTCATCCACATGGGCAGGAACTGGCAGAATGACCGTGTTGAAGCGGCGCTTCAGGGCACTGGAGAGTTCATTCACTCCCTTATCGCGATTGTTGGCGGTGGCAATCAGGTTAAAGCCTTTGACCGCCTGCACTTCTTCGCCCAGTTCCGCGATCGGCAGCGTCTTTTCAGACAGCACAGTGATCAGCGTGTCCTGTACATCGGCAGGCATGCGGGTGAGTTCTTCCACGCGAGCGATCTTGCCTGCTGCCATTGCGTTCATCAGCGGACTCGCCACGATCGCCTGCCGAGAGGGTCCCTTTGCCAACAGCTCAGCATAGTTCCAACCGTAGCGAATCGCTTCTTCACTGGTGCCAGCCGTGCCTTGAATCAGCAGGGTAGAATCGCCGGAGATCGCCGCCGCTAAGTGCTCTGATACCCAGGACTTGCCAGTACCGGGGATGCCGTAGAGCAGCAGTGCCCGATCCGTCGCCAGTGTCGCGATCGCCACTTCCATCAGCCGCCGCTGCCCCACATACTTTGGCAAAATTTCCGTGTCACCAACGGTGCCACCCATCAGGTAGGTCGCCACGGCCCAGGGCGATAGCTGCCAGTTGGGTGGCCGCTGGCGATCGTCCACTTCCATTAGTGCCGCTAGTTCAGTCGCAAATTGCTCTTCAGCATGCTGCCGCAGGATAGCGGTCACTGGGTCGGTCGGAGTTTTGGCGGCTTGGGTCGATTTAGATTTAGCGGCTGGCATAGAAGGTTCGTAAAAATAAGGGTGGACAAGCAAGGCTCACGCTACTCGCTAGCCTGAAACACGCGATGCATCTCTCGACGAAAATTTAGGTACTTTAGGAGCGCTAGTAGGCTACGTTTCCAATGGCGTGAGGCGTTTGCGTCATTAGAGTAGTTTTCGACTGCGATCGCCACCTCAGCCGCAATGTCTGGATGCAATGTGAGCCGCAAATTACGGATTTCGGAGGTGAAGCTGTAGGCGTTGCGTGAGCTATCGTTGGCCAGCGCCATTGTTTGTTCAAAAATCAATCGGCTGAAGGCAAGATCCCAGGGTTGCAAACGTTGCACTAAGAGCAGCAACCAGTGAGTGATGTCCTCTTCGTTAGGATTGTCGGGTAGACGCGCTTTCAACCAGCGTTCTTGTCGCTGTGGGGTGAGCAAAGCTAGCAATTGGCCAACCATTACATCGTCTAAGAGTTGAGACATCGGGTTGTTCAAAACTGCATCGGCCCAATCGATTCGCTGCTGGTGATGTACAGCGAGTCCCCATCCTGGCATTAATATCGCCTGCTGAGGATGACCGCTGATGGCTCGGATAGCCACGACCGGATCCCCCCACATATCTAAGGGAGTCGCAGCTATTATCTGTTCTAACCATCCGCCCTGCTGACGTTCAGGCGAACGCCCTTCTGCCTGTATGCCGTCCCGTTTCCAGTCAGGATCGTAGTTGCTAGGAAGGGTCACGTCGATCTGCAAGCTGTCGCCTTCATCTGAAAGCTGAACCAAGGGCTGAATGCGCTGTGCCATCCGCTGGCACAGGCGCGATCGCGGCAGTTGGACCAGTAGATTGACCGCTATCTGACGAACGCTCTTGGCGCGATCGCTCAACGCGGTTTCTAGAAACGGCTCATCCGCGATCGTCAGGTTTGTTTGCAGCACAGCAATAAAGGCTTCTCGATCCTTTGCTGACTCCGTTGACCAAACGGCTTCTAGGGCGGCTCGGGCCGCATTGGGGTCAGCCTCACGCCAACGCTGCAGCACCAGAACGCGATCGCTGCGACGACCATTCTGCCAAACCGCTTGCATTTGCGACGAGTTGGATAAAAAGGTGTTTGCATCACCGGCTTGAGCATAGCCCCAATTCGGCTGCTGGGCGGCTAGCCACTGTCCACGTTTGCCGACCGCCGCCGCAATATAAGGCCGCAGCTCAGACGTTTGATAGCCCATTTGCAACAGCCTCGGTAGCTGCCACTCGGGCACCCGCTGACCGGCCTCGATGATCAGCGACAGCAACTCCGGCAGTACCTCTGGATAGGTGCTCAATGCAGTGTCTAAATGACGCGCTGTAGCCATCTGGATGCAGCGCCGATCTTCCAGTGAGCAAGGCTCAACGGTAGGCCAATCTTTTTTTGCGGGTTGCTGGCCGATCTGCTGGTGAAGCGCGATCGCCCCAGCCGCTCCCAGCAGCGATTGCTCCGGCTGACTCCAGTCAAGCTGGTCTAACAGATGCTTGAGGTTTCCCTCTCCCTCAGGTGCAGTGGGCGTCTGTCGCCCCGTCCCAACTAGTGCAGTCGCCACCAGCGTTTGCCACGGTTCCATGCCTTAGTTCTCCATCGCCAGAAACTGCGTCTCGGTCAGCACACTCAGGGGCAACAGTTCCGCCCCGTTCCATTCACCAAACACTGTGAGCGGATGTCCTCCGCTAATGGCCAGCAGCTCGAAGGGATTCTGAAACTGAGCCGACAGCGGCAGCACATGCCCCGTCGTGTCCTGCACCCACCAGCACATGTCTTGCTGGACGGGCTGTACTTGGCCTAGTATCATTGGATACGACCCCAACCACGGATTCTGACTCAGCGCCTGGGCATAGCGACTGAAGGCGACCTCAACTTGGTCGGCAACTACATTGTCGGCAAGCTGCGGCACAGCGGCTTCCCGCGAAACCACAAAGGCTCGCCGTATTCCCGTCCCCGGATACAAAATCAACTCACCGACAAAGCAAGTGCCTGGAACCAAACTGATATCTAACGGCTGACTACCGTGGGCAAAGTTCAGTATCAGTATGGGCTTTTGGGTTTGATAACCTAATAGCCAAGTGCGCTGCACCGTCAGATTGTCTTCCTCAAAGGTGACTTTGCCCATTACCTGCCAGATATCTTTTTCGCCGTTCACTGAAGGATCGCCCTGCTCTGCCCGCCGTCGTAACTCGTCCTGCGTTTGGATCCAACCAATCTGCGATCGCACCTCAGCCTGCATCGCGGGCGATAGCGTCTCTATCCGCTGATAACCTTGCACCAGTAAATGCAACAATCCCAGCGATCGTAGCATCCGTTTGGGCCAATCGTTTCCAGAATGAGGAATGCTGGCCAGCGACCGTACTCGCTGTGCGAGTCCCGGTGCTTGGGCATCGACCAATCGTGCGGCGGCCTGATCCCAAAATCGATAAGGTTGATTGGGTAAGGGCGCTAATCCTTGATTGACCATATCTTGCAGCCACTGCTCTAAATCGACCAGCCCCGCTGCGACCTTGGTCGCTCGCTGTTGCGCCCGCTTGGCCTGAGCCTCTGGGGCAGCCGCTTTGGTTGCTTTCGTCTGTTTGCGCTGGGCAGAGTGCGATCGCTTTTCCAGCCATTCGGTTACCCAATCCGGCGGTGGCGCTTCCTGAAAGGCATCGGCTCGCTCAGTCAGTAGCAGAAACAGTCCTAAACCATGTTTGCAGGGAAACTTACGACTTGGACAGCTACAGCGAAACGCGGGTTCGGCCAAGTCAATCTGAGTGCGGTAAGGAGTTTTGCCGCTTCCTTTACATTCGCCCCAAACAGCCTGCTCAGAACGCCCCAACAGCGGCCACTGCGACACATTCGCTAGCGACTTCCCCCTTTTTGCAGAATTTGCATCCGGCGCTAACGCCAGCACCTGCTCAGATGTCCACATCATCATTCTCTGTTCCTGCATTGGCAATATAGTACAAAAAGACTGCTTATGCACTTCTTGCAAAGAGGTTGCTACAAGGAATGGGGTTGATTCTCGCTATAGCGAGGGGGCATGAAGCGTATCGTTTCATGCGATGGGCGTGATTCGAGGGCATAGGGCTGATCTCTAGTGGTTTCATCTGGGGAACAGCGAGAGCGATCGTGCGGTGGTTTTTAGACGACATCTGAGACAGCTTGCTTTGCCTTTAATACGTGGGACGAGACCGAGCGTGCAGCGACATCAGCCAAGGCTTGCCAATCGTCTGAAGTCAACCACTGGGACAAGAGGGCGATCGCCTGTTGCTG
>JADEXA010000046.1 GCA_015207365.1 Vacuolonema iberomarrocanum LEGE 07170 | reverse complement strand
ATGGGGACCAACCGGTGGACATCGTCACAGGCGACCCCACCAGTACGGATGTGGACTACGACGGCCCGGATGCCAATCCCGATGACATCACGCTCACCGTGATTGATGACGATGTGGTGGTGGGTACGCCGGGCTTCACCCTGGAACCCATCGTGCTAGAAGTCAGTGAGTCGGGTACTGGCAGCTTTACGGTCGTGCTTACGGGTCAACCATCCAGCAACGTCGTCTTTCAGATTGCAAGTCAGGATACAACTGTCGCAACGGTTGATCCCGCGGAGCTGACCTTTACAGCCGATAACTGGAATCAGCCCCAGACCGTTACAGTAACAGGCACTGATGATGAGCTTGTTGATGGGGATCAATTTGGCGAGATTATAGTGAGTGTCGTTCCTGAAGAAAGCGATGATGCCTTTGATGATCTGATTCCCCAGAGTGTCAGTGTCGCAACCATTGATGATGATGTTCTCCTCTCTATTCCGACCTTTGATCCAGATCTGCCAACGGATGCCAATCCACCGACCTTTACCGGTACAGCAGACCCTGGAACCACCGTGGAAGTGTTGGATGGAACCACTGTGCTGGGTACAGCCGCTGTCGATGATACGGGCACCTGGAGCTTTACTCCGGAGGCACCGCTCCCAGACGGTGAGTACAGCATTACTTTACGAGCGTTCGATGCAGATGGTAATACAAGTGGACTTTCTGATCCGCTGGTATTTACCATCGAAGATTCGCCCTTCATTACCCTCTCTCCAGGGGACGACGACTTTACAGGGACTGAGGGTCGTGACGTGGTGTTTGCTGACGCAGGCAACGACATTGTGCGTGGCCTGGGGGGCAACGATCGCCTTGCTGGAGAGGAAGATGAAGATCGCCTCTTAGGTGGTGACGGCAACGATCGCTTGCTTGGCGGTGACGGTGAAGACACCATGATCGGTGGTGCTGGCGATGACCGAATACTGGGTGGCTCAGGTAGCGATCGCCTGGTGGGTAATGCTGGTAACGAGCGCCTCGTTGGTGGTATTGGCAACGACGACCTGATTGGTGGCAGTAACAATGACACCATGCTTGGTGGTGGTGGCAGTGACATCCTCCTTGGAGCTGGCGGCGAAGATGTCATGCGAGGTGCCGCAGGCGACGATACCCTGAATGGCGGGGCCGGTGCGGATCGTCTGTTTGGTGGCGTACGGGATGATCGCGTCAACGGGCAAGCTGGACACGATGTGCTGCGGGGTGGCGATGGCCGGGATATCTTGCGCGGTGGCAAAGGTGATGATCGTTTGATTGGAGATCTGGGTGATGACCTACTCGTTACCGGGCCAGGGCGCGATCGCATTGTTATTGGTGCGGGTCAAGGCTTGGATCAGGTGACGGACTTCAGCGATGGGCAAGACCTCATTGTCCTCAATGGCATCAGCTTCGGACAGCTCTCGATTGAGCAAAGCGATAGCGATGTGCTGATTTCCCTTGAAAACGAGCGCCTACTGCTGCTGCAAAACACCAACGTTGCGACTATCGGCGCAGCCGATTTCGTCTGATGAACACAACATCCGGTGTCTCCCAAGAGGCACCGGGTGTCTCGTATCGCATTTGAATCACAAATCCTCGATATATAGCGGTGTGCAACCGCATTAAGCACAGCAACGGTTGTGTGGGCGCGGCGCGCCACACACAACCGTACTTAACTAACGTGCATAGCGATATATTTTTAGTGAAATGCTTGCTGAACAAGCATTTCACTAAAAATATAAATGCTTCTTCTAATCGAGATTTAGTATAAACAGTAGCTATCGTTGCTACACTCCGAGATGTTCCACATCACACCGCAACGTGAATGAACCCTATCATTCTTTGGATTCTCGGATTCGGCACCCTCTGGGCAGGGCTAAAACTATTTGATGACGAAGTGCTGCTGATCGTCAGCATGTTCATTGGCTCTGCATTCGTCATCGCAGGACTACTCACCTCACCGCTGAAGATACAACTGGGCGTCGAAGCAATTCTGTTGGTCTCGGTATTCTCTATTTGCATGGAATGTATTCGACGGGGCGATCGCCCATAAAATCCACATCTAGACGTTCCGGTAGAATCAGCGATGCCCTTTTCAAAGCTCATGATCGCCGTCGAAAAACCACCACTTGCTCTCAAAGTGGCCGAGACTGGCTTTGCCCTTGCCAACGCCCTCAATGCCGAAGTGGTGCTGGTACATGTCAATCCTTCTGCGCTTTTGTACGCCCCGGATTCGGGCATGTCGGCAGCTCAATTGAACGCAAAAATGACGCTGGAAGCCGAAAAATTGCTCCAGCAACTCGTTACCCTCTATGCCGATGCGGTAACGTCAACCTCGTTTGTTTTAGAAGGGCGGGCAGAGAAGGAGATTTTGGCCATGATGCAGACTCTCAAACCTGATGTTTTGGTGATGGGTACCCATAGCCGCAAGCCCTGGCAGAAGCTTCTACTAGGCAGTGTGTCCGAAGGCATCATCCGCCATTCCACCTGTCCTGTTATGGTGATTCGCGATACCGAAGACTAATGGACAAGACGCCCCCCTTGTACCGCCTGTCCACAACAGCACGTGTTTTTCTCGACAAGATTAGAACTAGACCAGTCCATAGCGAACGGCAAGAATCGCGGCTTGAATCCGATTTTTGACACCTAGCTTATTAAGGATGCCGCGCACATGGGTTTTGATGGTGTTTGGGCTGACATAGAGTTGGCGAGCGATTTCACTATTGTTGTGCCCTTCCACCATCAGTGACAGCACTTCTTGCTCGCGCTCGGACAGTAAGAGAAAAGGGGATTGATGAGTGGAATATTGGGAAGAGATTGTACTCGGCATAGGTCGGATGAAGGCTTGTGTGGGCAGAGGGTGAGCGGGACGCGTTGTGTCTAGAGTCTGGTTGATTCGGGATGTGATTGAGATAGGGGAAAACAGCACTGGAGCGATCGCCCCGACAGGCTCCAGCGCTGCGCAGGCTTACCGAGGAGAGAGTTGTGAGGATGCGATCGCCTCTGCCTCTGCCTCTGAACCCGCCGAAGCGGTGGGTTGCCGACGAGTTGGTTTGCGTTGGGTTTGTTTGAGCAGGATATAGGCCGCAGGCACGAAGTAGAGCGCCAGTATCGTTGCACCAGAAATACCGCCAGCGATGGCGATCGCCAGCGGTTGCCAAAAGGGATTCCCTTCCAGCAGCAACGGAACAAAACCGACGATGGTCGTGATAGTTGTGGTCACCACATGTCGCGTTGCTTTGAGCAACACCCGCTGCACGGCTCGGGGCGCACCTGTACTGGCTTCGGGGTCTTCGTTAAAGGCCGTGAGCACCACAATGGAATCGTTGATGGCGATGCCGATGAGGCCCATCGTGCCAACGATCGCCATGAATCCTAGCAGCGACCCAAATATCTTGAGGGAGAGCAGCGCCATGCCAATGGAGCCGATGGCGACTACGGCCATGATGCCCGCCAGCCGAAACGACCCGAGCGATAGCACGAGCGCCGTCACCATGCCCAGCACCAGAATGGGAATAAAGAGCAGCAGATTGCCGACTGCTGAGTTTTGCTCCTCATATTCACCGCCAAATTCATAGCGGTAGCCAGGGGGTAGTTCAAAGTTGGCCTCTGCCAGTCGGGTCTGGAGATCTGCGAGGACTTTGCTGGGCAGCACTCCAGCGGTAATGAACGCCTGCACGGTGTTGACTCGTTGCTCGTTACGGCGAGCGATATTGGCAAGCTGGGGCATTAGCTCAAATTCCCCCAGCGCTGAGGTCGGACGAAAGCCACGATCCTGTGCCTGCTGGGGTCGCAGATCCAACGATGCCAGTTCTTCCAGGCTGGCGCGATCGGCATTGGTGAGCCGCACCCGCACGGGTAGGTTTTCGGTGGATTCTAGAATTGCTCCGCCCACAACCCCTTCGGAGTAAGCATCGAGTTGTTGCGCAATGGCTGTATTCGTCAAACCCGCCTGCCGCACCTGTTCCTCATCCAAGTACAGCCCTAGCTTGGGTTGGCCTTCCGTCAGGTTGTCGCGCACATGGAGGACATTAGGAATCGTCGTCATCATGGCGCGGACTTCCATCCCCAAACGGCGTAGCTCGTCTAGGTTGGGGCCATAGATGCGCAGTTCAACGGGGGCATCGAAGGGCGGACCTTGCTGGAACTTCTGGGCAATCACTCGGGCAGCGGGAAAGCGTTCATCCAACTCATGCTGCACCGATTGGATTAGCGGATCTAGGTTTTTCCCAGACGTGAGTTGCACCATGGCCTGGGCGTAGTAGGGCTGGTTCTCGCGATCGCCCTGCAGGTTGTAGTAGAAGCGCGGCGCACTCTCGCCGATGAACCAATACACATCCTCCACATTTTCATGGTCAAGGATGACATCGCTGGCCTGCTGCACCTGCTCGCGCGTTTGTTCGATAGAAGTCTGAGAGCTAAACTCCATCTCGATGTGAAACTGGTCACGATTGAGCAGCGGGAAAAATTGGTTGTCCAGGGTTCCCGCCGAGATAAAGCCGATGAGGGGGATAGCGAGGGTGATGGCAACGGCCAAGCGGGGTCGTGCCACCGTGCGTCCGGTCGACCAGCGGTAAAGTCGCGCCAGCCAGGGAATCGAAACGCCCTCTTTCCACCAGGAACCGGGCAGCAGCAAAAAGCCGACAATCCGACTGCGGAGGCTGCGACGTTGCCCATGCCGGAGCAGCGCCTGCTGGCGAGAGGTATCCTTCAGCATCAGGGCGGCCAGAGCGGCAATCAGGGTCAGCGAGATGGCCAGAGATGAGATCAGCGCCAAGATCACCCCCAGGGCAATGGATCCGACGAACTCCCCAGCCGCCCCCGGCAGTAGATATATCGGCAAGAAGGTGAGCACCGTTGTGGCCGTCGAAGCCAGTAGCGGCACCTTCAGGTAATTCACCGTTTTGGTGGCCGCGTGGAGCGGATCCGCCCCTTCGCGAATGTCCATTTGAATTTCGTCAACCACCACGATCGCATTGTCGATGAGTAGCCCCAGGGCGATAATCAGTCCCGTTACAGACATTTGGTGAATGGGAATCCCGAGGAACGTCATCCAACCAAATACCGCAAAGATGGTGAAAGGCAATGCCATTCCCACAATCAGCGCCGATTGCCAACCCATCGTCAGCAGCGTAACGCTCACCACCAAAACGGCACCCAAGACCAAGTTCAGCATGAGGCCGCTGATGCGGTTTTCCACATAGGCGCTTTGATCGAAGATCAGGTCAACGCTGATGCCTGCGGGCAGGCGATCGCGAAACTCATCCACCGCCGCCCGTGCGCTGGTCGCCCACTGATCCACCCGGCGTCCCGACTGCATCATCACCCCCAAAACGATCGCAGGCTTGCCGCTAATGATGGCCTGGTCGGTAAAGGGATAGCGAATGCCCCGGCTGACGCTGGCAATATCGCTGAGGCGGGTAAACTGACCTCCATTGGTTTGAACTGGAAGTTGCCGCACCTGCTCAGTGGTTTCCAGTTCGCTTTCCACCTCAATGGCAATGGTTTGCTCTGGAGTACGAAGCTGCCCGGCACTGGCCTTGGCATCGCTGAGGCTAATCTGGTTGGCGAGTTCCTGGGGCGACAGCCCAACGCCCGCTAACAAAGGCGCATCGATTTCCACCAAAATCTCTTCGTCTGGGTTGCCAAAGAAATCGACTTCCTCCGTGCCATCCAGCCCCCGAATCACCACGCCCAGTTCTTCGGCATAGCGGCGCAAGATCGCGTAGTTCGGCTCCTCTAGCAGATTCCAGGTCACGGAAGCAACGAGGGTATGGGCCTTGAGCAACACCTCCGTCAACTCGGGGTCTGTGGTACCAGAGGGCAAGCGTACAACGGCATCGTCCATCTCGTCGCGCACTTTCGACCAGATGGGCTGGGCATCTTTAACCGAATCGGCCAGCTCAAGTGACACCGTTGAAAAGCCGACCCGCGAGTCCGACGAAATGACACTAATCTCTTCAATCGCGGACAGTTCTTCTTCCAGTACGGTTGTAACCAGCGCTTCTACGCGATCGGCGCTGGCACCCGGAAAGGCGGTTGTGACGATCGCCACCCGCGACACCAGTTGTGGATCTTCTTGGCGCGGGAGCGATTGATAGCTGCTGAGTCCAAAGCCCAGGAGTAGGATGAGCGTCAGAATCAACAGACGGATGTTGGTAAAGAATGGGCGAACCATAGGAGTGGATGGGTGGATGGATGGATGGGTCGATGGATGAAAGAATTTTGAGTTTTGGGTTTTGAGTTCTGAGGTGCATCAATTCTGAATTCTGAATTCTGAATTCAAAATGGCTGAGCGGGTCGGACTTGTTGCCCCGGAACCAGCCGATGGATTCCCGCCGTCACGATGCGATCGCCCGCTTGGAGTGTCCCTCGAACCAGCACACGGTCGCTTTCCTGATGCAAAATCTCAACGGCTTTGGGCTGCACGGTGTAGGCATCCGCTTCGCCAGTGATGGCCTCGGACACAATCTCGGACGCCACAGCCTGAGCCTCGAAGGCAACGTCCTCCTCCGCTGCCCTGTCCTCTGACCCTGCCGGAACTACTACATATGCGCTCCACAGCCCTCGCACATCCTGGGTGAGTGCCTGGGTCGGTAGCCAAATGCCACTTTCTGGAATCGTTTCGGTCAGCTCCACCCGCACGGTTTGCCCCGGATTCACCTGAGCCAAAGCCGCCTGCTCCAGTTGGAACACAACCACTTGGGTGCGAGTTTCAGGATCCACTTCGGGCAAGACAGATTTGACGACCGCGTTATAGCTCTCGGTGTTCACATTCACCGTCACCACCGCTCCCGATTGCAAACGACTAGCGGCCTGTTCTGGCATGCCAATGCGAGCTTCTGGCGCTTCGTTTTCGACCAACCGTACAATGGACTGCCCCGATGCAACCACAACCCCTTCATCGACAGGGCGAGCAGAAACAATGCCGTCGAACGGTGCATTGAGCGTACTTTTACGAAGATCGACATCCAGATTGCCGAGGCTAGCTTGTAGTTGTTGCACCACCGCTCGCTGGGCAGCGATTTGCTCGGGGCGCGTGCCGTTCAGCAGTTCGTTGAGGTTGCTTCTCGCCCGATCCAATCGCGCGTCTATTGTTTCGGCACCAAACGCAAATTCATCGAGTTGTTCCCTCGAAATAGCTCCCTCGGCGTAGAGATACTCCCGGCGCGATCGCTGTTGTTCCTGCAGTTGCAACTGGCTTTCAAAGTCGCGCACCTCAGCCTGCGCCGCCGCAATATCTTCTTGGCGTGCCCCGCGCTCTAGCTCTAACAGTTGCGCTTGGGCGGCGGCCACCTGTGCCTCCAGTTGGCGTCGCTGGAACTGGAGGTTTTGGATATCGAGCTGCGCCAGGGCTTGTCCGGCCACGACGCGATCGCCCTCTTCCACCAACACCTGCACCAGTTCACCGCCCCGGTTGAACCCCAGATCACTACTGCGCAGAGCGGCAATTTCTCCGGTGTAGGAGCGAGCGACCTCATAGCTGCTAACGGCTTCAACAGTAAGGGTTTCAACAGCCAACGTCGTTGCTTCACTAGCTTCAGCAGTCTCAGATTCTTGAGCCGAAAGCTGGGTTTGTGCCATGGGTACACCGATGGCCAAGAGCACTCCAGCCGCCCCCAACCCAAGCATCCAACGGGGCGTTTGCGACAAAACCTGCCTCAGTTGACTCAGCTTGCTCAGTTGAGCAGATGCGTCAACCGTTTCTTCGGTCATGGGCGCTTCAAGTTGATTGTCTTCAGGCACACAAGGGTCAGACATCCGAGTTTCTCCAAGGAATAGGGAATGGGTAAAAGGAATAAACGGAAGGGCGTTTCAAACGCGCGCTCACAGGAGCGTTGCAGGGGGGAAAGATAACAATGTTTCGACGGGGCGGCGTGACAAGGCACCCGGTCCCTTTGTCCAAGTTCTCAAGGCTGCAGTCATCTCAATAGGGACTGGGTGCCTGGGGCGCAGGGCTCACATCCCCGGAATTTTCTTGTTTTAGTCCCTCACGCCTCGGTTGCGGCACGACCAAACTCTAGGAGCGAGGCACAGCCTTTGGCATACTGGACGAGGCGATCGACCATATCGGCCTCAAGCCAAGCACTCTTGGACAGCGGGGTCTGTGCAATAAAGCTTTTGAGCTTCAAATAGTCGGCGTAGTCGTGCTGGTCATAGTCCTCATAGCCGCGTGGCATAGCGGAGAGCGTATCCTCATCACTCAGCGATAAACCGGCATCGTTGAGGTCTTGCAAGACCTGGGCAAAGGCATCGGGTTCTTCGAGAATACTGTCGCGGATAGGGGCAAGCTCCCCCGCTTTCAGCTTGTAGAATCCGCAGGCGATCATGCCACCTGTGCGATCGAGCTGAACATAGAGCAATCCTTGCTTTTCGGATTTGCTGCCCGTTGGCGTCAGCACTCCGCTTACATGGGTGCTGTAAGGCGATTTGTCTTTGGAAAAACGGATGTCGCGGTTTTGGCGAAACATCGTTTTCGCGCTGCCAATCAAGGGCACATCGGTTTCGGCAAGACCATCCGTCACCAGCTCTAGCATGTGGCCAAACGGCTTTCGCAGGTAAGCATCAAACTCCTTGCGGTGTTCGTCGTACCAAGCCTTCTCGTTGTTGTCGGCCAGACCGTCGAGCAAGTCGAACGACTGAGATGTGAAATTCAGCTCCATCATGAATAGTTCTCGAAAAATGTCATAAACAGGTCAGCCCAAACATGGCGACCAAAAGCTTGTAGCCTTTATACTGCGGTGCGTCAGCGATACCTGCTGATTGATGGGGCTGAGACGCCAACCGTTCGACACCCTTGCAGAAATTGGCATGGAAGTTACACTTATTCATAATTAACACGGCATCAATTATTAAACAAATATAAAATTAGAATGATTTCATATCCTTTTTGGTATCGATGAATCTCAAAACGTTCCGTTCGTTTATCGTGCTGGCCGAAGAGCTTCACTTTGGTCGAGCTGCGCAACAGTGTGGCATCTCACAGCCTGCAATGAGTCGCCTGATCAGTGAGTTGGAAATCGAAGTGGGCGTTAAGCTCCTCAGTCGCACGTCTCGTGAGGTTTCCCTGACCCAGGCTGGCCGAGGGTTTCTCGAATCGGCCAAGAAAGCGGTTGCCTATGCCGACATGGCGGTTCGAGCGGCGCAGGCCGGAGCGGTTGACGGCATTGATTCGCTGACCGTAGGCATGATTATTGGAACCGCTCAACCCGCTGTGGGTGAGCTGATTGCCCGATTCAGGCAGGCTCACCCCGAAACGCGGGTAACGCTATGTCAGATTGATGAACGCTCGATTGGCTCGGCGCTAGCGGATGGTGACATTGATGTGGCGATCGCCTGGGAAGTCTCTATCCCGACTGGACTCCATCGCCATCGTCTCGGCACGGTACCCATGGCGGTGCTGGTGCAAACGGGGCATGCCCTTGAGCAAGAGGAACCCGTGAGCTTAGCCGATTTGGCCGGTTATCCTATCATCCTGCCCGCGCGCGATCGCCAACCCATTATCTACGACACCTATCGACAATATGCCGCTGAAGCTGGGTTTGAACCCAACATTGCGATCGATGTTTCCACCTTGGCCGATACCTTTGCGATGGTCGCTGGCGGTGTCGGCGTGGGAAATGCCCCGATCGTACCGGGTCTCACCTATCCAGGCGTCTCGGTCTTAGAGCAACACCCGCCGCTGGTGTTTAGCTATGAGCTAGCCTGGGCACATACCCTGCCCTCGGTAGAAAGCTTGCTAGCACTCTGCTAACCGATGTATCGCAGCATAGAAAATGGGACTCAGCGTATGGCATCTGAGTCCCGCTTATGAGGAGTAACGTTTTAGACACCCGAGGCCTTGGAGCTATCGAGTATGTGGCGATCGCCCTTAGTTACCGTGATCAACCAAGTTGTCGAGTTGGTTGTCTACAGAACTAACGAATGCGCCATCTTCTAGTGCTTCAACCGAGAGCCGACCGGACGCGATCGCCGCTTCAATCACATCTTCCGCCACGATGTCGCCTGTCGCGATGCCAGACTCTAGTGCCCCATAGCCAGGGATACCCGCTTCACCAAAGCTACCGCGATAGGCCAAGCTGGTGACTTGAAAGGGCGTCAGTTGAGAATTGTTGGTTTCAACGGCTTCAGCAACGGGAGCAAAAGCAGTGGTCGCGATAACGAGAGAAAGAGCAGCGGTGGCAACGTTCATGATCAGTGTCCTTTTTAAGTGTGAAGTGTACGAGTGTGTGAGATATGGAAGAACTGAGGCGTTTGGTATGTGAAGTGTGCCTCAGCGTCGATTCACCTGTAATACGCTTGAGGGCAATTTCTGGATGTGATTTTTCCGGTGATACATCAATGCAAATCTGGTGATCCGTATCACTGTTTTAAGTTCGGATACACTCCTCTTCTGTTGCTGCGATCGCCGTTATATCCATTCAAAAAACTTTTATATAGCCATCCAAAATTGGATGTGAAAGGTGGGGAGGGCATTGCTCTCCCCACCTTTCACATCCGATTCACAAATCATTTGAGATCGCCACAAAACTCACGCATTATGTTGATGTTGTGCATGCGTTGCGGCCAGAGCAGTAGGCCCTATCAAGATTAGACGAAGACATATAAACTCTGTGGATACTATGTCTAAAATTTTCTTGAGGTGAGTCCGATGCGTTGCTAGAACCGCTATTTTTATACGATTGTGCCTGCGAGAACTAAAACTATCTCGTATCAAATGATGCTTTTGGAATAAGTGTTAAGCAAACGGATAGAACGCTCATGATAAACCCCAGAATATCTATGAAGCGATGAGAATCTTTGGAAAAATGGAGAGTTCTTTTCGAAAACGAAACTTGCTAAGCGCCTTTCATATTCAAGGGTAGAAGCATCTTGAATGTTATCTGCTGAAAACTATGAAAGAACGTTGCCACTCTTTACTAACTCTGAATAGATGAAAAATAGAATGATAATCCATTGTAAAAAATGCTTGTCGAGAGCGCTAAAATGATCAGGGAAAATAATCATTTTTTTATTGCTTATTAAAGAGAATGAAGAAGAATAACGGCTTTGATTAATTCTACTCAAATGAAACCTAAAACACAGATTTGTTGTACATAATTGCACTCGTTAAACACTAATCAAATGAGAAAAGATAGTCATTACTTCTTGTCCAATGAAAGACGTTAAAGAGTGATAGGCTGTCGCCTGTCTTGCCTTTGAGCCAATGCTTTCGAGCATGGCTCTGGTTGCATGCCCCCTATAGCGAAACTGCAGAATAGCGATCGCCCTATCACCTCTTTACAAAAACTACTGTTCATATGAATTTAAGGACGCATCATGACTTTTCCAGCCCAATTCAACCTGTCCGATATCAATGGCACCAACGGCTTTGTCATCAACGGTATTGATGAAGGAGACTTAGCCGGTCTGTCAGTGAGTGAAGCAGGGGATGTAAATGGCGATGGCATCAACGACATCATTCTCGGCACAGACTTTGCTGGAGCCAATGACACGGATCAGCCAGGGGAGAGCTATGTCGTGTTTGGTAGCGACCAAGGCTTTGACCCCAGTCTGGAACTTTCCGATCTCGATGGTAGTAATGGCTTTGTCATTAATGGCATTACTGGCGATTTTTCAGATTTTCCTGGTGGTTCGGTGAGTGGAGCGGGGGATATTAATGGGGATGGCTTCGATGACCTCATCATCGGTGTAGGCTTTGCTGTCCCTAATGGCGATGATGCTACTGGGCAGAGTTATGTGGTGTTCGGTAGCGACCAGGGCTTTGACCCCAGCTTGGAACTCGCCGCCCTCGATGGCAGTAATGGCTTTGTCATCAATGGCACGGATCTGCTCGATCTCGCGGGCAATTCGGTAAGTGGGGCAGGGGATGTCAATGGGGATGGCTTCGATGACCTCATCATCGGTGCAGCCGGTGGCGATCCTAATGATACGGATCAGGCAGGGGAGAGCTATGTGGTGTTTGGCAGTGACCAGGGCTTTGATGCCAGCCTGGAACTTGCCGACCTCGACGGCAGCAATGGCTTTGTCATTAATGGCATTGATGAATTTGACTACGCCGGAGAGGTGGTGAGTGGAGCGGGGGATGTTAATGGCGATGGCATCGACGATCTGATCATCGGTGCAGGCCGAACTGACCCCGATAGCGAGGAAGATGATTGGGAGAGCTATGTGGTGTTTGGCAATGACCAGGGCTTTGATGCCAGCGTGGAACTTGCCGACCTTGATGGCAGCAATGGCTTTGTCATCAATGGAACGGGCGCTCTCGCTGTTGCTGCTGTGAGTGAGGCTGGGGATATCAATGGGGATGGTATCGCTGACGCCATCATTGGTACAAGTTCTACCGATACCGATGATGACGAGGATATAGGGGCAAGCTATGTCATCTTTGGGAGTGATCAGGGCTTTGAAGAGAGTTTGGATCTCGATGATCTAGATGGCAGCAATGGCTTTGTTCTCAGCGGTATCGATGCAGAAGACTACGCGGGTATCTCGGTTAGCGAGGCAGGGGATATTAATGGGGATGGATTCGATGACCTTATCATCGGCGCATTCCGTGCCGACCCCAATGGTAATGAGGATGCCGGGGAAAGCTATGTGGTGTTTGGCAGCGACCAGGGTTTTGATGCCAGCTTCGATCTGACAACCCTTGATGGTAGCAATGGCTTTGCCCTCAATGGCGTCGATGCGGAAGACCTTTCCGGTCGTTCGGTGAGTGGGCTTGGGGATGTTAATGGCGATGGCCTGGATGACCTCATCGTCGGTGCACCCAATGGAGACCCTAATAATCCCGATGCTGGGGAGAGCTATGTGGTCTTCGGTCGGCGAACCGCAACGCCAGAAGACGATTTTCTGATCGGAACGGATGGGCGCGATGTCATCTTTGCGTTGGCGGGCAACGATCGCGTCAGTGGCTTGGGTGGTAACGATCGCCTGGCCGGGCAAGAAGGTAACGATCGCCTCCTTGGGGGGACAGGGCAAGACAACCTCTTAGGCGGCGATGGTGCCGATACCTTGCTGGGCGGATCTGATGATGACCGACTGATTGGCGGGGCAGGCGATGACCAGCTCAATGGCCAGGGTGGCGACGACCTGATGCGCGGCAATCCGGGTGACGATTTGCTCAATGGCGGCGCAGGCAGTGACCGTTTGTTTGGCGCTGTGGGTGCCGATCGCCTCAACGGCCAGGGCGGCAACGATGTCATACGAGGCGGTGCCGACCGCGATGTGTTGCGCGGGGGCGCTGGCAACGACCGACTGGCCGGTGAATTGGGCAACGACCGCATTGTCACAGGTGCAGGACGCGATCGCATTGTTATCCGTGAAGGACAAGGGTTCGATCGCGTCACCGATTTTGAAGATGAGCGCGATCGCATTGTTCTCGGTGGCATCAACTTCGGCCAGCTCTCAATTCGACAGCGCGACGATGATGTGCTGATTTCTCTTGGCACCGAGCGATTACTGCTGTTGCAAAATACCCTGGTCGATAACATTAGCGAAGCAGATTTTGCCTGATCGCAAAGCCGACCTTGCTGAGTATCAAAACTAACAGATGCTTGCAGACCCCTGGTGTTACAGCGACACTGGGGGTTTCTGGCGATCGCCCTTTCCATCCGCCTCCGTATAATCCACGGATTTTTTACCGACTGCTCTGAGTTTCACCGCAAATCCCCAGATGGATGCAGTTCTAATACTCTCTAAAAAGGATGAAGTTAAAGTGGGCAGTCTGTGGCTATGGCTGTTGTTTTAAGGTGCTGCAAAACAACGATGTCCAAACGATGAAGGCGCACCATTAAATTGCACAGATCTGTTGCACTTAGCCCTCAATCGGGGAATCTTACAGCCAGAAAGATAACAATTGACACCTATGCTTGTTCGAATTACGTATTGGCTCTAGCGCTTTTCGGGTAAAGCGCACCAGGGCTTCTTTTTACATGCTTTGCCAGCCGAGCAGAGCCACCAAAAAGCGATTCCGTTTGTCTACGGATGGTGCAAGGGACGGAAGACCCCTGGCGTTGATTACACACACGGCTTTCCCCCAAGTTTATTCCCACAATTAGTGGCACCAAGTCTATATCCGATACTCTCGATGCCATCCATCGAGCCTTGTCGGACGCCATAGATCATAGCTTTTGCCCCAGCACACCGTACGACACGGTGTCTACTCAGCATGCGTTGTGTTGGGCGGCATTCTGCTGGGTGTAGCGCGGCCTGCTGTCTATGCATGGTTCGTGATGGCTTATCGCCCACCCACTCTTTCCGACAACCACGACTTATATCCAACAAGGACTCACATTATGACCTTTCCAACCCAATTCAACCTCTCCGATCTCGACGGTAATAACGGCTTTATCTTAGACGGCATCGGTGTGGGTGACGTCCCCGACATTTGGGCGCTTGAGGAAGAAAGTATCAAGGTATTTAGGGGCAGAGGTCCAGGTAACTACTCTAGTATCTCAGTGAGCGGAGCGGGGGATATCAATGGCGATGGTTTCGATGACTTCATCATCGGTGCAGACGGGGCCGCTCCTAATGGCAATTTTTATGCTGGACAGAGCTATGTCGTGTTTGGCAGCGATCAGGGCTTTGACGCAAGTCTAAATCTCTCCACCCTTGATGGCAGTGATGGCTTTGTCCTCAACGGCATTGATCGCCGTGACTACTCTGGTGGTTCGGTAAGCAGCGCCGGAGATGTTAATGGAGATGGTATTGATGACCTCATCATCGGTGCAGCCTTTGCCGAACCCGGTCGCGATGATGATGAGTGGCCCGGTATCAACGAACTCAATGTTAATGAACTCAATGTCAATGAACTCAATCTCGAGCCCGATAGCGGCCCTGAAGCCGGGGAGAGCTATGTGGTGTTTGGTAGCCGCCAAGGCTTTGATGCCAGCCTGGATCTCGCTGACCTCGATGGCGACAATGGCTTTACTCTCAATGGCGTTGATGCCTATGACCGCTCTGGTTATTCGGTCAGCAATGCGGGAGATATCAATGGCGATGGCATCGATGACATCATCATTGGCACCTATCGTTCTAATCGCCTTCTTGCCAGACTTAATGATGCTCCCAACGAGAGCGACTCTGGGAAGAGCTATGTGGTGTTTGGCAGCGATCAGGGCTTTGATGCCGATTTCAATCTGGCGGATCTTGACGGTGGCAATGGCTTCGCCCTCAACGGTATGGCTGAGTTTGGCTTCTCCGGTTATGCGGTGAGCAATGCCGGAGATATGAATGGGGATGGCATCGATGACATCATCATCGGTGCAGCCAGTGCTGCCCCCAATGGCACCAAGGCTGCCGGGCAGAGCTATATAGTGTTCGGCAGCGACCAGGGCTTTGACGCTGATGTGAATCTGGCTGGCTTGGATGGTGACAATGGCTTTGTTCTCAACGGCATTGATGCGTTTGACTTCGCTGGTGGTTCGGTGAGTAGTGCGGGAGATGTGAATGGCGATGGCATCGATGACATCATCATTGGTGCAGCGGGTGCTGAGCCCGGTCGTGATAGTGATGACGATGAATTCGCCATCCAAGAGTTCAACGACTCACCCTTTGGCAACCGTGATGCCGGACAGAGCTATGTGGTGTTTGGCAGTGACCAGGGTTTTGACGCCAGTCTGGATCTCGCTGACCTTGATGGCGACAATGGCTTTGTCCTCAACGGCGTTGATGCCTATGACCGCTCCGGTTATTCGGTGAGCGGAGCCGGGGATATCAATGGCGATGGGTTCGATGACATCATCATCGGCGCCTACCGTGACAGCGAATATCAGCAGATGTTCGAACTCAACGACATCCCTAATGACCTCTCCTCGGGAGAGAGCTATGTGGTGTATGGCAGCGACCAGGGCTTTGACGCCAGCCTGAATTTGGCTGACCTCGATGGGGTCAATGGCTTTGTCCTCAATGGCATTGATGCATTTGATTTCTCTAGTATTTCGGTGAGCGCAGCGGGAGATATTAATGGAGATGGCGGCGATGACCTGATCATCGGTGCACCCTTTGCCTTCTCCGGTATTGCGGTAGCTCGTGCGCAGAACATCAATGGCGATCTGAGCGAGGAGCTCGACGGCCCTTTTACCCCATCCTTGGGACAGGGCTATGTATTGTTTGGAACTCCCCGTCCTACCGTAAGTATTGTGGCAACCGATGCCAATGCTGCCGAAGCGGGAACTGAACCCGGAACATTCACTATCACTCGCACAGGTGACGCTGCTGCTGCTCTCACTGTCGCCTACATGGTGGCGATGACCTCGACGGCCACCAACGGTGACGACTACGACACGCTTACGGGCACCGTTGAGATTCCTGCTGGGCAAGACTCGACCACCCTAACCATCAGCCCAATCGACGACAATCAGGTGGAAGGCTCCGAGACCGTCACGGTGGAGTTGAGCGCGATCGCCGCCTATGAGGTAGATGGCACGGCGAGCAGCGCTACGGTTACCATTGCCGACGATGATACGGCACCCGTCCCACCCGGCTTTACCCCTGCCGATGATGATTTCACTGGAACGGAAGGGCGCGATGTGGCCTTTGCTCTGGCTGGTAACGACATTGTGCGGGGCTTGGGCGGCAGCGATCGCCTCTCCGGTGAAGCAGGCAACGACCAACTGTTTGGGGGCGCAGGCAATGACCGTCTGGTCGGTGGAGCCGGAAACGACAATCTGGTTGGTGGAGCTGACAATGACCGGATGCTGGGCGGCACCGGGAACGATCGCCTAGTCGGCAATACAGGCACCGATCGCCTAATCGGGGGCAATGGCGTCGATACCCTGCTCGGCGGCAGCGGCGATGACACGCTGATTGGCGGAGCTGGAAACGATCGCCTCAGTGGCCAAGGGGGCAACGACCTGATGCGCGGCAACCTAGGTGCCGATGTACTCAATGGTGGTGCTGGTAATGATCGTCAGTTTGGTGGCGCAGGCAATGACCGCCTCAACGGCCAGGGCGGCAACGATGTGATGCGCGGCGGCGCTGGCCGAGATGTGATGCGCGGGGGTGCAGGTAACGATCGCCTCGCCGGAGAGTTGGGCAACGACTTGATTGTGACGGGCGCGGGACGCGATCGCATTGTCATCCGCTCGGGTCAAGGCTTTGACCGCGTGACCGACTTTAGCGATGGGCAAGACCGCATTGTCCTCGGTGGCATCAACTTCGGTCAGCTCTCGATTCAGCAACGCAATGACGATGTGCTGATTTCCCAAGGAAACGAGCGCCTGCTGCTGTTGCAAAACACCACCGTTGGTGACATTAGCGCAGCCGACTTCGCCTAATATCATCCCCGTCTCGAAGCCCCCGATAGTTCTAATCTATCGGGGGTTTGGCGATCGCCCCGTCTCTCTGTTATCCGCTACAGCAACCGATTGAAGCGTCTGTGGATTTGTAGCGATCGCTGTTAGAACGGCTATTTCTTTGGGCAATCTGTCGGTTGCGTTTGGGCTGAAGCCAAAGCCCCGATCGCTTTTCCTGCCGTCTGATCATCGTTGGATTGTCAGGAGGGCGATCGCCCCATTACTACTTTTCTGCAACTACCACATCCACCAAGGATTTCTCATGACGTTTCCAGCACAATTCAATCTCGCCGACCTCGACGGCAGCAACGGCTTTGTTCTCAACGGCATTGATGAGGGTGACCGTTCCGGTGCTTCAGTCAACGGCGTCGGGGATATCAATGGCGATGGCATCGATGACCTCATCATCGGCGCATACGGTGCCGACCCCAATGGCAACTACTCTGGGGAGAGCTATGTGGTCTTTGGCAGCGACCAGGGCTTTGGCGCCAGTCTTGATCTCTCCGATCTCGATGGGAGCAATGGCTTTGTCATCAACGGCATTGATGAGTCTGATGTCTCCGGTGTTTCGGTGAGCGGAGCGGGGGATATCAATGGCGATGGTATTGATGACCTCATCATCGGCGCACCCGGTGCCGACCCCAATGGCAACTACTCTGGGGAGAGCTATGTGGTCTTTGGTCGCGACCAGGGCTTTGGCGCGAGCCTGAATCTCTCTGATCTGGATGGGAGCAATGGTTTTGTTATCAACGGCATTGATGCGTTTGACCAATCCAGTTTTTCGGTGAGCGGGGCGGGAGATATCAATGGCGATGGTATTGATGACCTCATCATCGGCGCAAACCGTGCCGACCCCAATGGAGACTTCTCTGGACAGAGCTATGTGGTGTTTGGTAGCAACCAGGGCTTTACCGCGAGCCTGAATCTCTCTAACTTGGATGGGAGTAATGGCTTTGTCCTCAACGGTATTGATGAGTTTGACCAATCCGGTCGTTCGGTGAGCGGGGCGGGGGATATCAATGGTGATGGTATTGATGACCTCATCATCGGTGCCTTAGGTGCCGACCCCAATGGCGACTTTTCCGGGGAGAGCTATGTGGTGTTTGGCAGCGACCAGGGCTTTGGTGCCAGTATGAATCTCTCTGACCTGGATGGGAGCAATGGCTTTGTTATCAATGGCATTGATGCAAGTGACCAATCCGGTCGTTCGGTGAGCGGGGTGGAAGATATCAATGGCGATGGTATTGATGACCTCATCATCGGCGCAACCTATGCCGCCCCCAATGGAGATGTCTCTGGGGAGAGCTATGTGGTGTTTGGTAGCAACCAGGGCTTTGCCACGAGCCTGAATTTGTCTGACCTGGATGGGAGCAATGGTTTTATCCTCAATGGTATCGATGAAGGTGACTCCTCCGGTCGTTCGGTGAGCGGAGCGGGGGATATCAATGGCGATGGGGTCAATGACCTCCTCATCGGTGCAGCCGGTAACGCCTCTGGTGGTACTTTTGCCGGAGAAAGCTATGTGGTGTTTGGTCGCGCCCCACTGCCCCAAGTTAGCCTTGTGGCAACGGATGCCGATGCGGCCGAAGCGGGCACCGACCCCGGTACCTTCACCGTCACCCGTACGGGGCTCACCACCACTCCCCTTACGGTTGCCTACACTGTGGCAACGTCCTCCACCGCCACTAGCGGCGACGACTTCATCGCCCTAACCGATTTCATCGAGATTCCTGCTGGGCAAGCCTCGATCACCTTCGACTTGACTCCCATCAATGACAATCAGGTCGAAGGAACTGAAACGGTCACAGTGGAATTGACCGATACCGTTGACTATGAACTGGATAGTATGGCTACTAGAGATACCGTCACCATCGCCGATGATGTTGTTGTTGTGGCAATACCAGACTTCACTCCTTTTGATGATGACTTCACGGGCACAGCAGGACGCGATGTGGCTTTTGCCCTGGCCGGAAACGACATTGTGCGTGGCCTGGGCGGCAGCGATCGCCTCGCGGGCGAAGCAGGCAACGACCGACTCTTCGGAGGCGATGATAATGACCGCCTGCTTGGTGGCGACGATAACGATACAGCGATTGGCAGCACAGGAGACGACCGGCTTTTGGGGGGCACAGGCAATGATCGCCTAGTCGGCAATACAGGCACCGATCGCCTAGTTGGGGGTGATGGCGTCGATACCCTACTCGGTGGTAGCGACGGTGACACCCTGATTGGTGGAGCCGGAAACGATCGCCTCCTCGGAGCCGGAGGTAACGACCTGATGCGGGGCAATCTGGATGTTGATGTGCTCAATGGTGGTGCAGGCAATGACCGGATGCTGGGCGGCGCAGGCAATGACACCCTGAATGGCCAGGGTGGTGACGATGCCCTTCGAGGTGGGGCTGGGAGCGATGTGTTGCGCGGTGGCGCAGGCAATGATCGCATCGCGGGTGAACTGGGCGATGACCTGATTGAAACCGGAGGGGGGCGCGATCGCATTGTCATCCGCTCGGGTCAGGGCTTCGACCGCGTGACCGACTTTACGGATGGGCAAGACCGCATTGTCCTCGGCGGCATCAACTTCGGTCAGCTCTCGATTCAGCAACGCAACGATGACGTGCTGATTTCCAAAGAGAACGAGCGCTTGCTGCTGTTGCAAAACACCAACGTTGGTGACATTAGTGCAGCCGACTTCGCTTAATTGCGGAGCAGATTTCGGTTGATGTAGACCCCAGTGTCTTCCTCAGCCGATTACAAAGAAACAGGACTCAGACGTGATGCTCTGAGTCCTGGTGCGAGGAGAAATTATGCATGACTGCGTTGGACGTTGGAATTTAACAAACGCGATTCTTAGTTGCCGCGATCGACCAAGTTGTCAAGTTGGTTGTCAACAGAGCTAACGAAGGCGCTATTGTTCAGTGCTTCAGCGGAGAGACGGCCGGAGGCGATCGCCGCTTCAATCACATCTTCAGCGACGATATCGCCGGTAGCGATGCCCGATTCCAGCGAACCATAGCCAGGGATGCCTGCTTCATTGAAGCTACCGCGATAGGCCAAGCTAGTGACTTGGAAAGGCGTCAGCGTTTTGGTCGTTTCAGCAGCTTCAGCAACGGGAGCAAAAGCGGTGGTTGCAATAACGAGGGAAAGGGCAGTGGTTGCAACGTTCATGATGAGTATCCTTTTAAGTGTGAGGTGTACGAGTGTGAGGTGTATGAGTCAATGTGTGAGATGTGCGAGAACTGAGGCATTTGGTGTGTGAGACCTGTGTGAAAGTGTGTAAGTCATGTGCCTCAGTGTCGATTCACTAGTAATACGACCTCAAACCCAGTCTGGATGCGGGTTCTCTTGTGATTCGCGAGCATCTTTAGAGTGATCTTCGTCGCATACAGCGCTACGTGCTTATACCAAGCCCGGTTAAATGACCATAAAGCCCAACTATCGTTTGCGCCTGTTGCACGGCAGCGGGCGCAAACGATAGTTGGGCTCTTCAACCGGATTTGATATAAGGCTTGCGTGAGGAAAGCCCTCCGGTGTCTTCAAAACACCGGAGGGCTGATGGCATGACGAGCGCTGATAGGCTGGGCTTAGGGCACCTAGCTCTCTATTGGGGTTTAACCGACTAGGGCATCCACCTCAGCGGTGCCAATGTTAAAGCCTGCGGTAAAGGCTGAGACATCGAACACCTGGTTAAGCACTGTGGCTGCGTCACCGGTCAGGCTGACGCGAACATGATCCAGCTCCAGGTTGGTGCGATCGCCCGCTGCACTGGTTTCAACACCGCCGACCTCTAAATCAAACAGAGAGGCACGGGTCAGCAGATCACCATTCACGGTCACCAGACCAGACAACGTGGCATCGTCACCGACGTTGGAGATGATGAAGTCTGAGAGGTTCACCGTTGTGTCCCCGGCTTGCAAACTGAGACCGCCGCTGTGGATGATTTCGACTTCGGTTTGTGCCAGATCGGCGGCACCACCCGTAATCAGAAAATCCGCAACGCCATCGGTGATTTCGGTGCCACCAAAGCCGGAAGCATTAACCCCCAGCGATCGCAGCGCATGGAGCAAGTCGTTGCTGAGATCCACCGAGGTATCGCCAGCCTGGGCAACATCCAGCGTTGCCGCCCTATCCATGTCGGTATCAAACAGCGACGCATCCATCTCGGGTGCATCGGCTACCGTTGCGTCAGTGCTGGTCGGCATGCCCAGGACATCGCCTGTGGCGGTTTCCACAAACGCATCGACCGCTGCCGTGCCAATGCTGAAGCCTTCGGTGAACGCCGTGACCTCGAACACCTGGTTCAGTACCTCTGCGGCATCACCGCTCAGGGTCACCGCCACATCCGTTAGATCGAGATTGGTGAGGTCATCGGTGGCGATCGCCTCCAATCCGCCAATTTGCAAGTCAAACAGCGTGGCGCGGGTCACCAGGTCGCCGTTGACGGTCACCAAGCCGCTGAGCGTCGGCGCATCCCCGACATTTGAGATGACGAAATCCGTCAGGGTTACTTCGGTGTCGCCAGCGGTCAGCGTCAGCCCTCCGCTGTGGATGATCTCGACCTCGGTGTCGGTCAGATCCGCTGCGCCACCTGTGATGCCAAAGGCGATCGCCCCATCCTGAATGGTACTTTCGCCAAACCCAGAGGCTTCCACACCCAGGGCTGTCAAGGCATCCACGAGGTCGCTGCTCAGCGCCACGGTCGTTGCCCCCATCGGATCCGTTGGGGGCTCCATCGGCTCGGGTGCTGCTGCGGGAACGCCCAAGACATCGCCCGTCGCCGTTTCCACAAACGCATCGACTACTGCTGTGCCAATGCTGAAGCCACCCTGAAAGGCGTCTACACCAAAGGCATCGTTCAGTGCCCCAGCCGCGATGTCGGTCAGGGTGACATTCACATCGGTCAGATCCAAATTCGTCAGATCATCCGTTGGGGTGGCGGCTACACCGCTAATTTCCAAGGCGAACAGGGGAACCCGCGCAACCAAATCGCCATTCACGGTCACCAGTCCGGTTAGACCGGCACCCCCGACGAGATTGGATACAACAAAGTCGCTCAAGGTCACTGCCGTGTCACCTGCAGAGAAGGTCAAGCCGCCTGCATGGGTAATTTCTACCTGGGTATCTTCTAAATCGGCGGCACCCCCTGTGATTTGAAACGCAGCGGCACCGTCTTCAATGGCCGTGCCACCAAAGCCTTCCACCTGCACACCCAGGCTGTCCAGGGCTTCTACTAGCGCGGTGCTAAACGCAACCGTTGTCGCTCCGCTAGGCTGCTCCGCTGCCGCCGTTGCCCCCAGCAGGATGTCCTCGGTTGCAGTGTCGACCGCCGTATCCACAGCCGCCGTGCCGATGGTAAATCCCGAAGAAAAGGCCGTAACGCCAAAGACCAGATTGAGGGCGATCGCCGAGATTGGCGTCAGGTTCACATCCACATCGGTCAGATCGATAGTGGTTAGATCGCCCTCTTCGGCTGCTGCCAAATCTCCCCCGGCCAATTCAAATAAAGGGAGCCGCGCCAATACATTGTCGTTTACAGCGATGACTCCAGAGAGAAGGGCGCGATCGCCCAAGTTGGAAATCACAAAATCCGTCAGGTCGACCGCCGTTTCACCCGCCTGGAAGGTCAATCCCCCGCTGTGAATCACTTCCAGACTCGTGTCATCCAGATCGATTGCGCCTCCGGTAATCCCAAAGTCGGCCACGCCATCCACAATTTCAGTTCCACCAAAGCCCGATGCCTCAACGTCTAGCAACGTTAGGGCATCAACGAACTCACTACTCAAGGCAACGGATGTAACATTACTCGTCGACACAGCGTTTATCCTCCACAATGATGAATTTCAATTTGGGAGTCACTGAAAACCGCAACGTGAACATCCACGTCTTCAGAACATCCCTGATTCTGTCAAACCAACAGTCTCTAAACCCTCAATGAGACCCGTTCAAATCCAAACCGTGCTTGTGCAACCCATCGATGCCATTGAAAATCAGCCGGGTTCCCCGAGAAACCCGACCTTTGGGATGACGCCTACTCAGCAGGTATGAGCACGCTATCGATGACATGAATCACGCCATTGCTCGCGGGCACATCTGCCTGGATCACCGTTGCTTCGTTGACCTGAACGGTGCCATCTTGAACCACCAGATTCACCGATGTCCCTTCTACCGTTGCGACCTCCCCAGGGAGAATGTCGCTGGAGGCAACGGCTCCAGGAACGACATGGTAGGTGAGAATCTGAACGAGGCGATCGCGGTTTTCAGGAAGCAGCAGTTCCTCTACAGTCCCTTCGGGTAGCGCCGCAAATGCCTCATCTGTGGGCGCAAACACCGTAAAAGGGCCAGCCCCTTGCAGCGTTTCTTCTAGCCCTGCCGCTTGAATGGCAGCCGTCAAGGTTTGAAACGAACCGCTGTCTACTGCCACATCCACGACGGTGGCATCGGCCTGGGCGACCTCTGGTTGAGCTGTCTCTGGTTGAGCTGTCTCTGGCTGAGCTGCCTCTGACGGCTCAGTCTCGGTGGCACCATCGGTAGCGGTCTCGTCTGGGGTCGATGCACAGGCGGCAATCGGCAGTGCAACAGCCAACAGGCCGATGACACAGAGCCGCTTCATGGCAGCCGAAAATGATGGACGAACATCCATAAATCTTTGCTCCTACTCAGATGTGAAAGGGTTAGATGAGAGAGTTACGTCCGTCGAAACATGGTGAAACCCCGGGGTGGTTTCGTCGGATAGCTATGATATGCACGAGCCTGCCGATCGGATTTAAAAAAAATTAAAAAATAAGAAAGTCATGGCTTCACAGGGTTAGTTCAGCCGGGGTAAACGCTGGGTATACCTGAAAAGCAACAGTTCCAGCCATTTCCAGCCCTTAACCCTGGATCAGCGCTGGCTGCTAGTCAAGGGTTCATCCCATCAACCCGATCCCAACACACAGCCTTCCACCAATGCGAACAAAGACGCAGCGATCGCTATCAAGGGATTAAAACAAATCGTTCATCCTTACATCACGACATCAAACGAAAGTTTAAGTTTTGTTGAAGAGCATGAATGGTTGTGACCTCTGTCACAGCCAATCCTTGTATGATCCTCAACAGGCCCGCTAAATAGCTCCCGCGCGCGACTATACGATCCTTTCGCTTTGATACGCAGGTGTCCTAATGCAATCAAGTTTTAATTCCACTAATAATTTGTTGGCAAATCTCTGGGCTAAAAAATATTTAAAGCAGTTGGCATTTAACGAAGAAACGAGCGATCGCACCTCTCCATTGTCTGACCGCGATCAGATCGCCGAGCGTTTGATGGAACGATTGCGGTTTAGCAGCTCGCAAGCCTGGACCAAAACCGATGCACTTTTGGCCAAAGAGCTTCCCAAACATCGGATTGATACTAAGCTCATCAATCCCTGGAAAGTAGCCGAAGACTCCCACAAGCTCTTTGAGCAAGCCTGCGAGAGCTACCAGAATCAGGTGACACCTGAACGTTTTTCAGTGACCATCTCGCCGCAATGCGGTCAACTTAGGCATCAACACACAGCTGTTGATTCACGTTTGTTGGGATTCCTCAGTATGCAGTTTCATTACACTGGGACGTTTTTGCTGGAGGACCTGCCCGCCGTTGAGCGTGTCCTGATTGCCGACTATTTCAAGGTGATGGATGATCACCTATATATGCCACTGCAACGACTGTATGATGCAGCCGCGCAGTTGCCTTATGAAGCGCCAGAACTCGTTGCGACTCGTGAGCTGTTACCCCTTTCCACCCACATCGCGGAGTTCATTGCTGCCCAGGTTGCTGAAAACAACCCTGCCTACCGCTGCCACAGCGGCAAACTAAACGCACCGAATGTGAAAATCTCTAGCATCCGCGATATCGAGATGTTCCAAATCTATCTCTGCCTCTGTGTGCTGGAGAACAACATCGCGGCTATCCAGCAAGAGCTGTTCCCGCTGTGTGTGATGCTGTATCCCCCACTCAAGGTTCGTTGGTCTTTGGTGCGGCAGTTGGTCACAGCCCTTACCTACGAACTACAAACCCGCCTCACGCCCGAAAGCTTTAGCGTCTTTCTCCCCTATCTCCACAGCTTGCAGGGGCTCTTCTCAGAAGAAGTCTTTCCCGAAAAAGACAGTGTGCTCACTGCCCAACCTACCACCCGCTCATTTGCGAACTATTCCCCTCTCGCCTCCTGATGTCCTATCAAATCCGGTTACGGAATGGGGCGTCCATTAGGCCGGATATCTAGAATTTCCATGCCGTCGGGGGTCACGAGCCGTAGACTCCCTGAGTTGAGAATGGCGATCGCCTCTCCATCAGACCGAAACCGCACATCGTAGGTGCCTTGGAAGTTGGGTTGCCAACTTCTCGGATTGAGCGGATTGGAGGATGGAGGTGCTTCGGGAGGAGCCATCGCGGTTTGCAAAATCCCCAATTCTTCGCCCTGCAACGACCAGAGCTTAACGGTTCCATCGAGTTGGCTCGTGACGAGCTGCGCCTCAGTTGGGTGGAAGTCGAAGCTGGTAAAGTGTGGAAGAATGAACATACCGAAGGGACTGGGAGGATCAGAGGCTGCTGTTGATATTGGTAGAGCGGCAATCTCGTCTCCGGTGACACTCCAGAGGAGAATTTCCTCATCCTTGCGCTTTACCAAAATGCTGCCCTCTGGGCTAAAGCTGAGATGGCTCGGCTGTAGTGGGTAGGAGGAATGTTCTATCTGAGTTTCCGACGCATCATTATCCGCCACTGTTGTGATCAAGGTTCCTGTATCGGCCTCCCAAAGCAAGAGAGTGTTGTTGGTGAAGGTCGCAATTTGGCGACTATCGGGAGAAAACGCAAACAGACTCAGGGTCACATTGGAGACTCCAGCGTAGCCGGGAGTTGAATTCGCTGCATCGGCGTCGGTATCGGGCAAAGACAGGGTGGCGATGCGCTGTCCCTCCGTATCCCAAAGCGTGATGTCTCCTTGCATACTCGTAGCGATGCGTTGACCGTCGGGACTAAAGGCTAAGTAGGTCAATCCAGATTGGAAGCCCGGGGTCGCTGGGTCTGCAACAGCCTGCTGATTGATAGGCGTGCCATCGATCGTCCAGAGGTATAGGGAATTGTTGGCGATCGCCCCCAGCGTCTCTCCATCCGGGCTAAAGGCCAAGGTTGGTGCATTCAACGCTGGATAGGAAATCGCCATCGTTTCCTCCAGCAATTGTGTGAGGCGATCGCGGCTCGGATTCCACAGATAAATGCCACTGAAGTTATTTTGGAAGGCGACCTGGTCTCCCTCCGGACCTAGCGCTAAGCCGACGATCAGGCTAATTACCCCTGGCGTTCCGAGTGCTTCGGCCTGGGCTTTCCCTGCTTCATCTTGAAGCAGAACCTCGGGTTGATTCGCTTGTAAATAACGAACGCTGTCCAGCTCTGATTTGGCCACAACGCTGCCATCCTCACTGAGTTGGAGTGCAGAGAGCCACATATATGGGTTACTACCTCTTCCCAGTTGCATTGAGTTAGGTGCTAGGAGCGTTTCTAAGTCTTCTGTTTGCGTATCCCACTTGCGCACCGTCCCCAGTCCATCCATCAATATCAGGGAAGATTGATTGGGATAGAAATGGAATGAGGTCAGCATTTGTCGCCTTTGCTGGCGAAAGACCAAGGGAGCAGTTGCCCAAGACAGCAACGACAATACTAAGGGCATCACCGCAACGACTGCAACCACACCAACTCCCGCTTGCAAAAGGCGAGTGCGGGTGCGCTGGCTCCTACTCTTTTTGACAAACTGTTGGGTTTCGTTCGACAGGGGAAAGATTTTGCCATGGGTCTTTTGGAAGGTTTGCGCTTCTCGCAGGGGGCGTCCGCGCAGCAGATCGTCAGAGGATTGTTTGTGCGATCGCCATTCCTCCGCCTTCGTTTCCAACTTTTGCCGCATCCGCAGCAGATCGTGATTCTCCTCAATCCAGGCGCGAAGCTGAGGCCAATGGCGAATCAACGCTTCGTGAGCGACTTCCACCATGGCAATGCGGCTTTCATCTCCTTTTGTCACGAGTTCACTAGTCACCACGAGTTGCTCAGCCGTGAGCTGTTGGAGCACCCTGGTAACCACGTCAGCCGGATGGCGAGGTGTTACCAAATCTGCTTTCGCGACCCGGCGGCGCGTGTCTTCCATATCTTGATTAATTTGGGTCAGTGCCAAAAAGATGTCCCGAGCGGCTTCCTTCTCCTGCGGGTCAAAGGCCGCATACACAGCATCGGCTCGCTGCCGCAGCGTTCCTAAGATGCCCCCCAGACGGGTGTAGCTGTAGAGCGTCAGGCTATTGTCTTGCCGATGTTTCCATAGCTCGGTGAGGGAACAATTGCACCAGCGCCTCTTCCAACTGCACCAGAGATACCCCCTGGTTGCGGGCAACCCGCTGCGCATTGTGCTCAAACGGATCCTGGAATTGCGGCAGGCGTCGCACTCGAAAGTCACCGTGTCGTTCTAGGAATTGAGCGATCGCCTCCGCATCCCCAGCCGATGCATTGAGTGGGGGCAAGTGTTGGTAGCTATTGATTCCGACAACAAGGGCTTCGCGACTCATGGCGATAAAAGATTGCGTTTAAGAGACAACTATATTGAGCAACGACGCTTGAGCGATGACGTGAAGGTTGAGACCGACCCATCAGGATAGAAACCCTGCTGACATCACTGTGCCATGAAATTCAGCGATGAAGCTGCAGGCATGAAGCAGTCGTTAGGCTTCTGATGGACAGTGGCATATAAATGGACACTCGTACCCTCAACAAATTCTCCAAGAATGAGATGTTTCTTTACGTATGTAAACCGCAACAATTGCTGACGAAAGGCTTAAAAAATTTTGTGGAAGGGCAGAACCCGTTGTCCAATGGTTTTTTGCGAGAGAAAATCCTGCGATCGCTCGACCCAATCGCCCGAAATCGTCTTTCCGAAGGCTATTCGCGGTGTAGCATTGGATGATGGGCAACCCTAACGATGCGCCCCTCGTTAGCGCAAGTTTTCTATTTTTAGAATGGCATCTTTTTGTATTGACACCATCTGGTTGCTTGGGTGTATCTGCCAGTCGCATTTAGCCATTCACTTGTATCTACTGACCTAAGGATGAACCATGTCTAAGCACAGGGAGTACCGCGAACAACTCAAAAATGAACTCAGCACCTTGTTTGACTTGATTGAGTTGAAAGAGAACCAGAAACAATATATGAAAGGGCGCTGGATGGATCAGGTGTTGTGGATGGAAGGTCGCGCCGTTCGTGCCCGCGACTGGTACTATCGCCTCAGGCTAACGACCATCATTGGTGGTGTCATTATCCCGATTCTGGTGAGCCTCAACCTGGGCGCAAACCAGCGCAACCTATCGACGGCTGTTCGGGCAGTCACCATCGGGTTGGGGGGCGTGGTCGCCATTAGCTCCGCGATCGAAGAGTTCTTTCATTATGGCGAGCGCTGGCGGCATTATCGTCGTAGTGTTGAGTCGCTCAAAACGCAGGGCTGGCAATTCTCACAGCTAACGGGCATCTACGGCAACTACAAGACCCATAACGATGCATTTCGTGCCTTCACGATGCAAGTCGAAGACATTGTTCAACGCGATGTTGAAATCTATGCATCCAAGGTCGTGGATGAAAGCGAGGAGGATAACGACAGCCAAGAGTCTGCGATCGAAGCCTATACCAATCCTTCGACGGCTTATACGAACCCAACCCCCTAAGTGGGTGTAGTAGCATCGCTGGTCAATTCAGCATTGATGGCCATAGCCAGCGATCAGTAACAGTGGATGGGGCTATAGAGCATAGCTGTAACGCCCCCTCTAGCAAGGTTTTGCAGACTATCTGTCAGGGTGTTTAGTTCAACATTTCAAAGCATTGCTCCAGGCACTGGTTTGACTGGAACGCTGCATCCTACCTATCCTGAAAGCGTCAGCCGCCTGTTGATTCTTCCCTGATTCCGGGAATGTTAAGTCGTTAGTAAGTCCTATAGAGGCTGATTCTTCATCTAAATGTGCATCTCAGCTCACGTCATTTCTGGCGCGTGAGTCGCTACCCTTGACATTCCTACTCCCCATACAGGAGTCATCAATTCACTCATGATTCAGGTTGATCGGTTGACGTTTCCCAATGGACACCAAGCGACGACCGTCCGTTTGCGACGGGGAGAAGAGCTGGATGCAACATTGAAACAACTCGATCTGACGATTCCCTGTCCCACGCTGGTGTTAGTCGGTGGGGCAAGCGGGTGCTCGGCAGACGCAATGGAGCACTTGCGATCGCTCTTCACCACGATTCTTGCGCCCTTTGCCGAAGCCCACCAGCTCCTGGTGATTGATGGGGGCACCGATGCCGGGGTAATGCAACTGATGGGGCAAGCTCGTCAGAGCATTGGAGGAACGTTTCCGCTCCTGGGAGTCGCGGCGATCGGCACGATCATCTTGCCCAATCAGCCGCCCCCAAAGGATGGCGCGCATTTGGAACCGCACCACAGCCATTTCTTTTTAGTGCCCGGTGCGGTGTGGGGCGACGAAGCGCCCTGGATTGCCCGCGTCGCATCCCGATTCGCCTGTGCACAACCGTCCCTGACGATTTTGGTGAATGGCGGCAAGATCGCTTGGCAGGACGTAGAAAACAGCGTTCGAGAACAACGCCCCGTGCTAGTGATCGGTGGTAGCGGACGCACAGCAGATGTGTTGGCCCAGGCCGTCTGGGGCGATCGCACCAACGATCGCGCCAACAAGCTAGTGGACTCTCAACGCCTTTCGGCGATCGACCTCTTCACCGAAACCCAGTCGTTGACAACAAAGCTCCACCAATGGCTAACGTCATCTCACGCGACATCCAACGGGCATAGTCCTTGAGAAACTGCAGGGTAATATCAAATCCGGTTGAAGAACCCAACTATCATTTGTGGCCGCTGCAATGCAGCGGCCACAAATGATATAGCGCTATGCGCGTTAGTTAAGTACGGTTGTGTGGGGCGCGCCGCGCCCCACACAACCGTTGCTGTGCTTAATGCGGTTGCACACCGCTATAAGTACGGATGTGTGTGGGCGCAACGCGCCCACACACATCCATTTCTGTGCTTGACGCGGTTGCACACCGCTATAGTTGGGTTTTACGGCTATTCAACCGGATTTGATATAAGGATCGCGCTAGGCTAGCTATCACTGACATACTCCCAATCAACGTGCTCAACAGCCTTGATTCCCAGGGTCTTGACCTCTCTGCCCAAGGTCATCGTCGATCATGTGTTGTTCGCGCTGCGCTCATTGTCCCAGACGCGGCTGATTTCGTAACGGAAATATATTACTCCCACGAAATAACACGCAAGCTTTAAAAGGCAGGGCGATCGATCGACACCAAGCCTCGATAAAATTATTGAGTTTATAGAAATTGTCACCGTTAAATTATCACTGCTATTTCTAACGCGTATTTCACTGACTTGGCTATGAAGACCCAAACCAACGAATTTGCGGAACATGGCTACTATATCGAGAAGCAACTATTTGGCCAAGCGGTTGACCGATCAGTTACCGGTTGTCATCAAGCATTTTCAGTTTGCGACCTCAGACAATGGATGGTCGGACTATGATGCCCACCATCGAGAAATAGAAGTCTTGCAAGGGCTAGAGCATCCCGGCATTCCGAAATATTTAGAATCCTTTCAAACAGCGAAAGGGTTTTGCATGGTTCAGGAATACAAAGATGCGGTGCCCTATCGAAAAGCCAGAGCTTTGACCCTGAGCAAATTCGGCAGATTGCGGTATCGGTTTTAGACATCTTGGTCTATCTACAAAATCGAATCCCTGCGGTCATTCATCGCGACATTAAACCCGACAATATTTTGATTGATAAGGATAACCATATTTTTTCGTGGACTTTGGCTTTGCGCGCGTTGGCGATGGGGAAGTCGGGGTCAGTAGCGTTGTGAAGGGAACGCTGGGCTTCATGCCGCCGGAGCAGTTGTTTAACCGTCAACTCACAGAAGCGTCAGATCTCTACGGCCTGGGAATGACACTGATTTGCTTGGTCACGGGAACGAAAGCCGACGAGATTGGCAACCTAGTTGACATTAGCTATCAAGTGAAATTCAAACATTTGGTGCCAAAGCTAAGCATTCAGTGGGTGCGATGGCTAGGAAAAATGGTGGAGCCGCGCACAAAGGATCGCTATGCCAATGCGATCGCCGCCCACGAAGCATTACCTACCGCCTCCATCCGTCCGCCAGAACTGCAATTGAGTCAGGTCGCCTTTGATCTGAACGCAACCAAAATCGGAGAAACACTGGTTCAAACGCTTTCGGTCAAAAATCCCATTTCCGACATGCGCCTCCAAGGCCATTGGGACATCAAATCCATATCGGAACGAGCCGCTTCAACGCCCTGGGTATCGGTTTCACCCCAACAGTTTGAGGGGAACGAGACAACCTTCCACATTCAAGTGGATACCCGTCAGTTGCGCGCCGACCAGCGATATGAACAAACGCTCGTTTTGCATACCAATGCCAATCCAGAGCAAACCCCAATCTCGTTGACCGTGCAAACGGCTCCATTGCCCATTCAAACGGAAGTGATTTCCTATCAAGCACTGGGGCTTTTGTTTGTCGCCGTTTTGCTCCTTGCCCGCATCAACTTCGGCATTGCCGGAGGATTTAGCCCCACAATCGATACGCTGCCGCTGGCAGTTTTGAGCAATTTGATTGGGCTGGGGATAGGGCTGGAAGCCTCGGCCTGGACACTGGGGGCAACCGGGTCACGAGTGGGGGCGATCGCCAGTGGCATTGCAGGCGTAATCTGCCTGGTTCTAGGACTATCGGTGTGGCTGAGTTCCAGCATCCTCACCGGAGTGCTGATGTTGGTGCTGATGTCGAGCGTGCTGGGGCTGTGCTTTGGTTGGGTGGCGGGACTCCTCAACGGCATGGTCACCGAAAAGCTGACGGGAGGAGATGCCAGCCCTTCCCTATCCATGCGACTCGCCATTTTGACCACCATCCTGGCGACAAGCCTGGCCTCCGGGCTCACCTTCTCCTTCGCCTACTGGGGCATCGGACTGGCGATCGCCCTCTCCGCTCTCCCCCTGGTCACCCTGCTG
The DNA here is from genome assembly GCA_015207365.1 of Vacuolonema iberomarrocanum LEGE 07170. Lineage (GTDB taxonomy): Bacteria > Cyanobacteriota > Cyanobacteriia > Elainellales > Elainellaceae > Vacuolonema > Vacuolonema iberomarrocanum. The sequence goes on along the minus strand of JADEXA010000046.1, from coordinate 28,976 downwards.
ATCCACACGCCCCTACGCCGCAATCACCTAATTTCCCAGTATCGTAGGATGGAAAGACGCAGAATTGGTCGATAACTATTATTAATGATGAGGATGATCAGAGTATTAGCGTGATCAGAGCATTTGTTCCCTGGCTATGGCTGTTGGCAGCATCTGCGGATGCTCAAGTAGAGCCGTCCAAACTCGATCAAGCTCTGGAGTTTATGAATGGCAATCCCTATCTCGGTTGGGGGATTGCTATTTTTGCAGTGCTGGCAATGGCGACAGCGGCGATCGCCAATTTGACCGGAAACCTCGACAAGATCATCGAGTTCATCAAGAAACATCTGCTTCCTGGCAAAGCCAAAATTACAGATGAGCAACGCCAACAGCTACTGAAACAGCTCAATAATGTGGTGCTGAAAGAGGTGAGCGATCACCTCAACAAATCACTACACCATCGCATCCAGATGGATTTGGAGTGCAAACTCCAGATGCAACGAGTTGGGCGTCCTAATACACCGCAGCAAAGCAAATCATCATCTTAAAGACTCATCCATCGTAAATTCAATCTATTTACATCCAATACGCCCCCGAAATGAGCGACGATACGCTCTCCACACTTTGCGCATCCGTCAGTCTTCGAAACCAGTACATCAATTCTTCAACAGGACTGACAGATTTATCAAAAGAACTTACGCAAAATTCGCGTAATCCTCACTAAATTCGTTGATGTTGTGGACGCGGGGCGCTCACAACATCCACAAAATGCGTAAGTTCTATCAAAGCATTAGTGGCTGAGCACCCAGCAAGAGCCGTAAACGGCAAAATAACTAGACCTCAATTTCCGGACGAGTCTACTAGAGATGAGGCAATGCCATGAGCACTGAAACCACAGGACAATCAGATCAAAAGCTATTGAGTGGTCGATTCCAGCGCATCGGTGTGTTTTTAGCGATCGCGTTGCTTGGATTAGGCCATATCTTAAGTACGCTGCCAGAGATAGCCAGCCCCCTCAGCGATCGCACCTGTATTACTGGATCTTGGAAACTGGCGTTGATCTTGACCCACATTTTAATCTTTGTCTTGATCCCCATCGCCATGAACGTTTTCTACAGGACATTGACGGTTCTGCAAGCGTCTAACAGTGCCATTTTTGCGTCTCAACTCGGTTTGTCGCTGATCATGGTGTCGGTCGCCTCAGAAATGGGTGCGCATGTGACTCAGTGTTGGTATTACGAAAATGAATTCACCATGCTGAATTTCATGTTTTATTTCTTTTTGCTTTCAGCCTTTGCTCTTTGGGGTGATGGACTTGCTGTTAGCAATACGCGAGGAAATCGCTTACTCAATCTTATCTTTGCCCTGAGTTTATTGGTTGTTTCGATTCTGTATCCCCTAGGAGATATAACAGCAAACAGTAGCTATAAAATTCCCATCTACATTGCACTCACGTTGAACTTTACTGTGCTTGTTTACCGTGGATATAAATTGCTGGGCGACGATTTGCGCGTTCTTCTCTTTCCTTTCTTCTCAGTTGGAGTGAATTTGTTTTTTGTTTTTTTACTGCAGGCATATGGTGGCGATCCTTATACCGATCCTAACGTTAGTTTGAACGCGCTATTTCATATCTTGCATGACTTGATAGGAACCGAAGCAGGGATTGCCATCTTTACTGTGCTGGTTTATCTAAAAGGACGTGAAGCTGCAGCAGGTAGCCTCAATTAGCCGTGGCTTCGCTGTGCACCCGCCCGCAAATGAATTGCGGGCTAATCGAGGAAGCCCACTTAAGTGGGCTGAAGGCATTCTGAGGGGAGTGGAGTCCGTTGGAACGGACTTTCCCAGGTAGCCCGCAATTCATTCGCGGGCGTTACTCATGGGCGTTATACCAATTCGCTAAGAATCCACTACAGATCATTTTTTGAAAGCCCCGCACTGCGGGGCTTTCAAAAAATGATCTGGTTTTGGTTTTCGTAGAATTGGCATTATTCCCACGGAACGCCGATCGCTCGTTACACTCAGTGTTTTTCCGTTGCTAGACTAGGACAAGTGCTCTCATTTTTTGATTCATGCGTCGGCGATCGCCCCCTCCTCCTCCTCAAGCCCGGTTTCTGCAAATTGTTGCCAATACCCCCCGACTGCTGCGGCTGGTATGGGATGCAACCCCCGGCGTGTTGGTAATGACATTAACCGTGACTGTGGCGATCGCCCTGATTCCCGCGACGCTGCTTTATGTGAATAAGTTGATCGTGGATCACATCATTACGGATATTGCGACTCCGGGGGTGGATTGGACGCCACTGCTGTGGCTAGTGGGAGCAGGCTTGTCGCTGATGCTAGCGCAGAGCGGGCTGCAACAGGCCAGCAGTTATTTGTCGCAGGTGTTGAGCGATCGCTTTACCCTCCATGCCAATCGGGTGCTATTGCAACAGGCCATCCGGCTGGATTTGGCCCACTACGAGTTGCCCGCCTTTTACGACACCCTAAGCCGGGCCCAGCAGAGCGGTAGCTCCTATCCCGTGCGGATTCTGGACACATTGATCAACCTGGCGAGGCAGACAATTACCTTTGCTGGCTTGCTCGGCTTGCTCCTTAGCTTTCATCCACTGATTGTGCTGCTGTTAGTGGGGGCTTCGCTCCCGGCCTTGTGGGTGGGCCTTCGCTTCTCGGGGGTGCGGTTTCGGTTGATGCGTCGCCAGACCCAGAGCGGCAGGCTGGCGGAGTACTTGCAAAAGGTGTTGACCACCCAGGAGTTTGTCAAAGAGGTACGCCTCTACAACTTGGGCGATTACCTGTTGGGGCAGTGGCAAGAAATTCGCGATCGCTTCAACCGAGAACTGGCCGAGATGGCAAGCAAGCAAGCCTGGCTGCGGTTTGGGGTGGGGCTGATGTCAACGCTCGGCTTCTATGGAGCCTATGCCTGGGTGATTGTCGCTACCCTGCAACAGCGCGTCACCATCGGCGACCTGACGATGTACACGAGTGCGTTCCAGCAATCCCAGATGTTGATCCAGAACATCCTGTTCAGTGTGGCTCTGGTGTATGAATACAACCTGTTTGTCACCCAGTACTTCGAGTTTCTCAATCTAGAGCCAGAAGTCGTCACCCCGAGCCATCCCGTTGCCTTCCCCACCCCCATGGGCGAGGGGCTAGTGCTGCAAAACGTGGGTTTCACCTATCCGGGGGCATCAGAGCCAACCCTACGCGACCTCAACCTGTCGGTAAAACCAGGGGAAAGCATTGCCCTAGTGGGGATGAACGGTGCAGGCAAAACAACGCTGCTCAAGCTCTTGACCCGGTTTTATGACATTAGCCAGGGCAGCATCACCATCGATGGCGTACCGCTACATGCCTTTGACCTGACCGATTTGCGGCGCAATGTAGGGGTCGTGTTCCAAGACTTTTCCCGCTACAACCTGAGCGTGCAGGATAACATCGGTTTTGGGGACTTGGCACACCACCAGGATTTCGATCGCATCGACAAAGCCGCCAAGGATGCCGGGGCATCGGGGCTGATTGCCAAACTGGACTATGGCTACCAAACCATCCTCGGAAAAACCTTTGAGGAAAGTGCCGAACTCTCCGGTGGGCAATGGCAAAAGGTGGGGCTGGCACGGGCATTCATGACCCCAGCCCAGATTCTGATCTTGGATGAACCCACCGCCGCTTTGGATGCGATCGCCGAATTTGACCTCTTCCAACGCTTCCAGGAACTCACCCGTGGCAAAATGACGTTTCTGGTGAGCCACCGCTTCTCCACCGTCCGCATGGCCGATCGCATTATCGTTCTGGAGCATGGCACCATCCGCGAAATGGGCAGCCACAACGACCTCATGGAGAAAGGCGGCATGTATGCCGAAATGTTCCAGCTCCAGGCGTCGAGTTATCGCGATCGGGTCTGATGTGAGGGTGAAGGGATGGGTAGATGGGTAGATGAGTAAATGGGTGGATGGAGGGACGGCAACGCCTTAATCCCCATGAAGTGTGTTACACCAATTCGCTACGAACCCACTTCCGCACCGCTACCTCGGCGGCAACTTCATCCTGACGAGCCTCTGCAAGAAACTCGTAAAGCTTGACTTTGGGCACCTTGGGGAAGGTCGGGCTGGTGTCCGTTTCGGTGTAGCGATCGCCCTGAAGCTGATAGATACGCCAGGTTTCCCCGTTGTAGCGCCAAAACTCAGGCACACCCATGCTGGCGTAAAACCGTAGCTTGTCGATATCCGTGTGCGTAATATCCACTTCGACCACCAAATCCGGAGGTGGATCCTGCGCCAGGTTGACGTTGCGCCCTGCAACCAATGCCTGATTCTGGATGTAGTAGGCATTATCCGGTTCCGCCGATCGATCCAATACCTCGCGATCCAACGTTGTTGACCCCATCGTTTTCAGCTTCATGCCTAGCTCAACAACCAGAATCAAAATAAACCGTTCAATTAAACGTACTGCAAACTCATGGTCTTCAAGCGGCATGGTGACTTCCAAGATTCCCTGATCATAGGTAAACCGCATAATGCGGCTCTCCCCTAACGCCTGCCGAATTATTTGATAGCGTTGCCAGTCGAGAGAACGAAAGACCACTCGCCGCTCACCAATGGGCTTAGCAATCGGTTGCGCAACGATAGGAGGAATTGCAGGGGGGCTAACCATAAGCGTGTTCTGAACGAGAGCGATCGCTCTTTCATCGTAAAACAGTCGGGATGAGGAGGCGATCGCCCTAACACCCGTGGTTCCTAAAAACTCATCCTAGCTCAAAAGTTGTGACGCCGAAGATTTTGTGGATTGGGAGTTGTGGGATGGTTGGACTATACATCCTGGCGGTTTCGAACATGCTGGTCATGCCGTACTTTTGGGCGATCGCCACAGCCGCCGGATTCACCTCTGGTACATCAAGATAGAACGGTTGACCCGGCTCAACTTTAGTGACCAACGCGTTCAGCAATGCTTCTGCAATCTCTGCATTTTCAGCGAATAGTGGCCCAACTTTATAACCCTGAATGCAGGGGCGGAGGACGCCATAGCCCAAGAGCGTCTGATTCTCGACGATGCCAAGGGCTGTGCTATCGGGCTGGTTTATCCAAGCTTGCAAGAAAGTTTGGCGATCGTCAGGGAAGAAGGGGCGATCGTAGGCCATGATGCTTTCCAACGGCAGAGACGATAAGGGTACCGTTTGGATGGCGGGCGGTTGGGAGGTGACATCGCGCCCAAAGCCCTCGTAGCGGATATTGCGATAGGCAAGTTCAAACCCCGATTTCAGATAGTTAGGTTGCTGGGCTACAACACCGTCCAAGCCAATCGTGCGGCCTTCCAAGTCGTTCAGTCCCGCTTGCCAGATCTGAAACCCATAGCCCCGCTCACGAAATGCTGGCTTAACGATGTAGAAACCAAGGAAGCCAAAAGACGCACCGTATTTGACGACAGAAATTGCTGAGATAGGCTCACCATCCAGCCATCCCATCAAGAAACCGCTTGGATCCGTCGCATAAAAGCAATCAGCATCATGCAGTCCCGGATTCCATCCTTCTGCGGCTGCCCAGCGCACCGCAATATCGAGGTTACGGCGCGTCATCGTACGAATCATGTAGTCTGGCATGGGATAAAGCTCTGGTGACTCAAGTTACAGTTACAAGAACAATATCTGTTGCGTTAATCCCTATTGCGTAGGTTGAGTAGAACGAAGCGAAACCTAACGAAGTCTTTTCTGCTGTTGGGTTTCGCATTCGCTCAACCCAACCTGCCAACCTAGATTTAGCAGACTTTTAAGAGTTCGTACTGCCAAATTTGCGGCTTACCCAGCCAGAGATGCCACTGACCACTGACCCGAGAATCAGCAGCCCGATCGCCGGATTGAAGACGGGTTGCCAGAGTTTGTAGAACAGATCTAGACCCAGGTTGAGGTCGAGCGATCGCCCCACCACAGCGGCAGCGAACCATCCGGCTCCAGCCATCACAAAAAACAGATTGAACATTAAAGCGGTATTTAACCAGCGCAAGGCTTTGTCTTTCATGGGTTCTGCTTGAAATTCGTAACGGAATTAAAAGGGGGGTTAATCGGGCGATCGCCCTTACTTTGGTGAAGCATTGAGTTGGGGATGGGGGATGACGCATTCGCGAACGTATCCTATGGAATTGGAGCGTTGGGGGCGATCGCGGCAACGGCTCCACTGCTTGAATGTACGGTATGGGTGGGGGTCTCTACAACCCTGACGCAACGTCTTCTGTCGGGAGGATTTCACTGCCCAAAGTGAAGGGGCTAAGATGGTAGCGATTCTGATAATTACGCCATCCTGCTAATCGCGCCATCCTGCTGCTTGCCATCTTTCATTCGTTTTCAAGGAGTCGTCCGTGGATTTCCGAAAAATTGTTGGGTTCCGTCAGGTCAAAGACGAAGCAAAGCTCCTCCACAAGACTCTGCAACCCATTCTGGCACTCGATCCGCGCTACGTTGACTTGGTGCTGCTGGATTTGGCGAAGGTGGTCAAAATTTGTGGGCGCAGCAATAAGGAAATTAGCTCAAGTGAATTGCTGGCCTATCTCACCATCTATGGGTTGATCAAGCAAAATCAAGAAATGCTGAAGGCATCGGAAACATGGGAATTTTCCACTAACGATCGCCTCAAGTATCAGAAGGAAACGCTCAAGATTTTACTGGATCTGACCAAACAGCAACCGGGGGACGAACTCAACCTGCCCACCCTGCTCAACAAGCTGGATGATGATCGGGGCACCCATTACCTGGATGCAGCGACCAACGGCATCCACAAGTTTGCCCAGGTATTGGTCAAGGCCGATGGCGTCATCAGCATGGCGGGCATGGAGGCGGTGTCGGAGATTTGGAAGCAGTTGCACCACTTCCAGTCTGTCGAAAACTATGAGCAGGATTTGGCCGCACGGGCTCCAACGCTCGCCTCGACCCCGGCCACCTCAACTCCAGCAGAACCCCAAGCCAACACCGCCGCGCCACCGCCACCGCCCCCACCTGCAAGTCCCGAAGACCTGGAGAAAACTCTGGAGCAGTCGCTAGAGGAACTCAACAACCTGGTGGGGCTAGAGAATATCAAGACCGAAGTACAAACCCTGACCAATTTCCTGAAGGTGCAGAAGATCCGTCAGGAGCGCGGCTTGGGCGCGACTCCAGTGTCGCTACATGCGGTTTTTGGTGGCCCACCCGGAACGGGCAAAACCACGGTGGCTCGGCTGATGAGTCGCATCTATAAAGGGCTAGGCTTCTTGAAAAAAGGCCATTTGGTAGAAACGGATCGGTCGGGTCTGGTGGCCGGTTATATCGGCCAAACCGCCAAGAAAGTGGATGAGATGGTAGAGAAAGCCCTGGATGGGGTGCTGTTCATCGACGAAGCCTATGCGCTGGTTCCCCGTGAGGGCGGTGGGCGCGACTTTGGGCAAGAGGCGGTGGATACGCTGCTGAAGCGGATGGAAGACTATCGCGATCGCCTCGTGGTCATCGTGGCGGGCTACACCGACGAAATGCGGCACTTCATCGAGTCCAACCCTGGATTAAAGTCCCGCTTCAATCGCTATTTCTACTTCAATGACTACAAACCTGATGAACTGGTTGCCATTTATAAAATGATGGCGAAAAAGAGCCACTTCACCCTCACCGAAGCCGCAGAGGAGCGCTTGCAGGGTGAGTTTACGCAATTGTATGAGCAGCGCGATTCTTCCTTTGGCAATGGGCGATTGGTGCGGAACCTATTCGAGAAAACCCTGGAAAACCAAGCCAATCGCCTAGCGGTAATGCCCAACTTGGAAGACGAAAAGCTGACAACCCTGGTAGCCGACGATATGCCCACTCAGACCCGGCGCAGCAGCCCCATCCACTGGCAAACGCCGCCGCCTGCCCCACCCGTTGTCCCAGCCAATTCCAACACCAGTGAATTGGCAGAGGCGATCGCCTCTCAACTCCGCAACAAACTGAACCAACCCGGCTTGCAGGTCAGAATTCGCCAGCGCGATGCCCGCCTGGATGTGCTGCTCGTTGGGGACGATGTGGATGGCGATCGCACCACGACTATCCTCCAAGAGTTACTCCCCGAAGTGGCTCCCGACCTCACCACGGTCGCCCTCTATGCCCGCCGCCCCAATGAAGACATTCCCCTCTGGTCAGAGGTATTTTCTATGTCCTAAAAACCATCGGTTTTCTGTTGCAGTTGAAGGTTGCCCCTATGAACCCACTCGATCAATCTGCATTGAACGCTCGCAAGAATTTGCTTGTCATGTTCGTGATGCTCTGCACGTTGGATTTTTTGTTGGTCATCCCAATACAAGATCGCTGGGCGATCGGGCGCATTCTCCTCACTATCGTCGTGATGTACTTCACCCTGCAAGGGCAGAAATGGGCAAAGTGGTTTCTGGTCGGTCTTTGTAGCTTGATGGTCGTAGCGCTCATACTGGTGGTTGTGGCGCTGAGTTCTCGACTATCCTTGGTCATGACTATTGGCAGTTTAATCCTGGCGCTGATCAACGCTTTGATTGCCAATTACATGATTCGCAGCAAAGAGTTAAATCGATACTTTGCCTACAAGAGAAGGGCTTCTGCCACATAACAGCCCCCTAATTGCGGTCTCTCTTCTCGCTGTTTTATTCCACTAGCTCTCCGGTTTCCTGGAGGGCGTGGAGGCGGTGGTAGATGCCGCCGTGGGCGAGGAGTTCTTCATGGCTTCCAACCTCGACAATGTGGCCTTGATCTAGCACCACGATTTTGTCGGCTTCGCGGATGGTGCTAAGGCGGTGGGCGATGATCAACATGGTGCGGGTTCCTAGGAGGTTGCGCATGGCCAGTTGAATCGATCGCTCCGACTCGTAATCTAGGCTGGAGGTGGCTTCGTCGAACACCAGCACATCGGGATTGACTAACAGGGCGCGGGCAATGCCGAGCCGCTGCCGCTGTCCGCCAGAGAGGCGCACGCCCCGTTCCCCGACGACAGTGTAATAGCGTTGGGGAAGTAGGTGAATGAATTCATCCACACGGGCGATCGCACAGGCTTCCTCGACCTCCTCCAAGGTCGCACTGGGGTTGCCGTAGGTGAGATTTTCCAGCAGGGTTCCGTTGAACACATCCACCTCCTGGTGCACGATCGCCAGCCGCCGCCGATAGCCCGTGATATCCAACTGGCGGATATCTTGCCCATCGATCAGGATGCGTCCAGAGCCAGGCTCAAAATAGCGAAACAGCAGCTTCACCAGGGTGGATTTGCCGGAACCCGAACGTCCGACCAGAGCTACCGTCTGGCGCGGTTCGATTAACAGGTCAATGGATTGTAGGACGGGGCGATCGCGCTCGTAGCCAAACGACAACTTGTCAAAATGCACTTTCCCCGAAAACGCGTAGCTGGGAATGCCCTCAGGATGTTCCAGCACCGCAGCATCTTGCCCGACGGGCAGCTTAAGGAATTCGTGGTAGCGCATCATCGAAGCATATCGACGGGCAAAGGTTTCGGCGACTGCGCTAATCGGCTCGATTTCCGCATAGGCCATGCTCGATACCGTCAACGCTGTAATGAAATGCCCCAGCGATAGCTGCCCCTGCACCGTGGCCCACAACGTCAGCCCTAAAACTAGAAACAACGAGCTTTGGGTCGTCAGTCGCTGCCACATAAAGAGATGGACATACCCTTTGTGGATGCGATAGATGATCATGTCACATTCCCGCTGGAGCCGCGTTTGTTGCCGCTTCAGTTCCTTTGTTTCGGTGGCAAAGGCCTTGATGGTTTTGATGTTGCTGACCAGCTCTGATGTCCGACTTTCGGTGCTTTCGATGTAGCGATCGATAATTTCTTCGGCACGAATCAAGCGCTTCAAGCCCTTCAAGGTAAAGCTCATCACAAAGACAAACGAGGCGAGAAAAAATAACGCAATGCGCCATTCAATCAGAGCAATGATGATAAAAATACCGGCCACCCGAATGGCTTTGGGAATCAGTTGTCCGGCAATTTCGGGGTAACTCCAGGTGTGGTTCTCTAACCCCCGCGCAACGCGGCCAGCAATTCGACCGGGGTTGTTTTCATCGTAGTATTCCAGCGGCAGGCGCAGGATTTGCGAGATGGTCTGGGCGCCATGGTCGCGTCGTGCAATCAGGGGGACGTACCAGTGAAACCAATGCCCCAGCCATTGCTCAAGAGGTGCCCGCCCAACGGTTGCCAGACCAATCGCCGTTAGCAAGATAGCTAGCGTCAACCCAGACGTGACAGGGCGAGAGAGAACCGCCGCGACGCTTTCAGTAAGGGTTGCTGTAACATTGTCGATGCTTTGCCCTGATAGAACGTTCAAAATTTGCCCTGTGCTGTAGGGCACTACTAGATCAGTCAGTTCAAAAAAGCTACTAAACGCAATTCCCAGCAGCGCCAGCTTCTTGTAAGGCGCAAAATAACCGAGAAGATCGCGAAATCCGGACGTCCGTTTCGCATGCATGACTTGCTCCCTGGTAGTACTGTGCTCGTACAGTAACGGTGCTAAAAATTCGACTGAAAGCTATGGCGATGAGATGTTTATGGCTTCCTGGGCGATCGCCATCAAAGAATTGTAGCATATTTGTAGTACGTTTAGGTGACGACTTTCTAGGGTGCTTGAAACTCTAGACAACGGAAAAAGCTAGACTCGCGGGGTCGTAAAGCCTCAATCCTTTTGGAGGTCTGTCAATCCATCAGTCTGAGGCATTTGTTGATGTTGCCGACAATCCTGTCGACTTTATGTTTATGGGGACAGGTTGCCATCATCATTCCCAAGGAAATCGAAATCTATGGGTCGGCGATCGCGATTAGGGGGCTTTTATGCGTTCCCTGGCTTTTGGTAACGTCAGCGCGAGGTTTTATGGCCTGCCGTCAGTGACTTTGTCTCCAATGGAGTGCGGCTCGTTTGGGGGAACCGGAGGGTAAAAGTGATGCAGTTGTCAGTGCTGGTTGCTTGGATTGTACCGCCCAGGTACTGAACGAGGCGTTGGGTTAGGGCGAGGCCGAGGCCGGTGCCGCTGTGCTTCCAGGGATCGGCGTTGGGCAGGCGGTAAAACTTGTCGAAGATGTGGATGAGTTCATTGGGGGGCAAGGTAATACCCGTATTGCTGACACAAATCTGGATTTCGTCTTGCCGGATACTCTTGACCCGCTTTAGGTCATGGCTCTCGGCATGATGGGGAATAAGGGTCGCGCGGATACTGATCTGCTCGCCTGCAGGGGTATATTTGCAAGCGTTGGTGAGAAGTTCGGAAAGGATGCGCTCCAGATAGCCCAGGTCGGTATGCAGCGGGGGCAGGTCGGGGGCGATCGCCAATTCTAGCTGCTGGTGCTGCTCCGCTATGCGTTGTTCAAAGGCCTCGGCGATCGCCGGAATCCAGCTTTGCAGCGAAATATCCAGCGGCATCAACGGATCCGCTTCGGCATCTAACCGCAACAAATCCAACAAATCATTTACCAGCCGAATTTCGCGATCGCACTCTGTATTTAAGATATGCAAGTATTCTGCAAGGCGCTCATGAGTCGACAGCATATTGGTGGATTGCAAAATCACTTCCAGCATTTGCGCCGACATTTTGACGTTAGAAACGGGAGTGCGGAGTTCATGGGAAACGGTGCTAAGAAAATCGTCTTTCAGTAAATTGAGCCGCTCCAGCTCGCGCACTTGTACCTGAGACGCTTCGTAGAGGCGGGCTTGACGGAGGGCGATCGCACATTGGCTGGCGACCTGCTCTACTAGACGCACTTCCTGGTCAGAGAAGACAAAGCCTCGTGGCCGGAAAAGCCACATATCGCCCAGAACCCCATGCTCATCGCGGATCGGGCAAGCCAAGATTGACATCGCCTCCTCCCCAGCCCGCAAGGGCTGGGTTGTGAAGCGGTTGCAAAACAACACGGGTTGCCCCTCGAACAGTTGGGGGTAAACATCGAGATGGATGGCTTCGGCTAGGGCAAAGGTCGTTCCTTGGGCAGGTGCGAGGTTACGGGTGTGCTCGTAGGCAATGGTCGAGGTGGTGCGATCGGCATTGTAGAGGGCCGTGTCACAGCACTCTACCTCCAACTCGATCGCCAATTCTTCCACGGCGGCCTGAAGGATATGGTCCTCGTCAAGGCTATCGCGAACCTTATCGGTGATGCGTCGGAGCAGGGCCTCAAAGTTGAGCGATTGCCGGAACTGTGCCGTCTGCCGTTGAACCTCCGCTTCCAGACACAGATTGAAACGTTGGAGCTGGTCGTACAGGTTGGCCTGGTGGATCGCAATGCCTACCTGATCCGCGATCGCCTCTAATATCTCGACTTCCCATCGTTGCCAATGGCGTACGACCTGCTGATGCACCACCAACAGCCCCCAGAGTTTGGCCTGAGACTCAGTAGCCCCTTGTAAAATGGGCACCGCAATGTGAGCACAGTTATCTAGCCCGAGGAGGCCCGTCACAGCACAACTCGTCAGAGGATATCGCTGGCCATCGTCGGTCATGCCGGGTGTCAGGGGACAGGCCGTGGACAGACAGTGATCCATGCAATGGGTCGAGAATAAGTGACCTCGAAGGGTTTGCAGATGAGGGGCTTGCGCCTCTGCCTCGACTTTGCCAATAGAATCGGGATAGAGTTTGAGGATGAGGGCGCGATCGCACTCCAGTAACGCCTGCACGTCATCCACCGTAGCCTGCAAAATCTGCTCTAGCTCAAGGCTTCGGCGGATATGTTTGGTTATGCTTGCCAGCAACCGTTCCCGCTCCGCTTGCAGCAAAAGCGACTCCTGCGCCTGCTTCAGGGCACGAATATCTCGCCCAATCGCTGAGAAAAACTCAATATTCCCGTCGTCATCCCGATGGACCAAAATGGCCTGTAGGATCGGAATTTCTTCGCCATCCGACGCGAGCAAAACGCTTTCACCCATCCAGCGATCGTTGGCGATGAGGTCTGCCATTGATTCAGTTTCGACCCGCTCACGATGCTGGAATGGCAAGGTTTCAAGGTAATGCACCGTGCGAATATCAGCATCCGGCTCTATCCCAATGATCCGCCGTCCCGCCCGGTTCAAATAGGTCAACTGGCCATCGGCTGTTGCCAACGATACATAGTCAGGGGTCGATTCCAGAACATTGATGAGATTATCGCGGTGACGTTCGAGGGCTTTTTGCTCGGTAATATCGGTGAGCCATCCCCACATCCGCACCGGAGTGCCATTTTGCATTTCTACTGAGGTGTGGTCTCGGAACCAGAGCGATCGCCCATCGGCGGCCACCATGCGATACTCCAGCACATGGCTCTCCCCCCGGTTCATACTGGCCAGACAGGATGCAATTGCGGCATCGCGGTCGTCAGGATGCAGATGGTTGTCCCAGAAATTGTCTTCCTCCAACCAATCCGCAATGGGATAGCCCAGCACTTGTTCCGCCTTCTGGCTGACAAACGTAAAGCGCCAGCTCGTCACATCGAGTTCCCACACAATGCCATCGATCGACTGCAGCAAACGGAAGTATCGTTGCTGTGCCGATTGGATGTCCTGTTCGGCCTGTCGCAGAGGCGTCAGGTCATGCGACACACCAATGACACCAGAGATAGAACCATCCATCTCGCGATAGGGAGAGTAGGTGATGCTAAGTTGTTGAGGATCCGGACTCCCGTAGCTCAAAGCAGCCTCGAACTGTAAAGACTCCCCACCCATACAGCGCTCCAATCTGGGACGGATCTCCGCTTCAAAAAACGCTGGCCCCACTAACTCTGAAACATGGCGACCAACGATGTCAGCGGGGGTCTTGTTGAAGCGGGCCGCATAAGCCGGGTTGACCATGCGATAGGTGAAGCTGCGATCTATCAGCACAATGCCGTCGGTCACAAGAGACACCAACCGTTCATAGTGATGCAGCGTGGTTTCCGTCGCCTTCAGGTCTGTGATATCGCGACAGTTAAACACCAACCCACCAACCGCTGGGTTCTGAAAAAGATTCATGAGCACAGCTTGATAAACGCGATCGCTACCCCAGCGATGTTGGGCACGGAACTCGACGGTGAAACACAGATTAGGCGTCGCAGCGGATTGCTCCAGTATCCGTTGTACGTGGGCACGATCGCTCGGATGAACAAAGTTCAGTGCCGGACGATCGAGCATTTCTTCCGGCTGATAGCCCAACCGTTGGGCGGTCGGCGAGATATATCGTAGACAGAAGTGCTCATCTAGAATGCCAATGAGGCCGAAGCCATTTTCGATCAGGGCGCGAAACTGCTGCTCTTGTTGCTGAAGAGCAGACTGAGCTACTTTGGCCGCCGTCAGGGGGACAAAGGCGATCGCCACACCATAGTCATCCAGGGGTAATGGAGCCGCCGTCACGCTTAGCCATTCCACCTGACCGTCTGGGCGCTGCACCCCCATTTCCATATCGCGGATTACGCGACCTTCACGCAAAGCCTGCACGCTAGCATAATCCTCGGATGCCAACAGGCTGCCATCGGGTTGAATGACATGCCACTGGGGGGCATCAATGGTGCGATTGATATGCTCATCTGACCGCAGGCCCAAAATCTTCTCAGAGGCAGGATTCACCTCCACCAATTTTCCATCTGGATCCGTGATGGATAAGCCAATCGGCAAAGTCTCAAACAGGGTTTTGTACTTTAGCTCACTTTGCTTGAGGGCGTTTTCTAACTGCCGTTGACGGGTGATATCGCGACCTATCGCCTGCACTTCTATCAACCGCCCGTGATCATCAAAGATGCCACGATTAGACCACTCATGCCAGAGCATCGCTCCTGCAGCCGTTTCGACCCGATGCTCATGCAAAACCTCGGGTCGTTCTGGCGTCAGCTGTCGCAATTCTGCCATTTGCTGTTCGACCCAAGGGCGATCGCTCTCTGGAACCAGCGTCAGAAAGTTCTCGTCAATCAATTCCGCTTCGGTTTTGCCAAACATCCGACAATAGGCCGCATTCACAAAGGTGAGGACACCGCTAGGCAAAAAGCGGCAGATCATCTCAGTCTGGCTATTGACCACAGCGCGATAGCGATGCTCGCTGAGGCGCAGGGCAGCTTCCATTGGGGTGAGCGTGGATTGCGCTGGGGATGCAACAGAACTAGCATCCGTCTGTCGCAGAATCACCAAATGATGAGGGTCGAGGGCATGGGCAATGACCACTCCCGACACCATACAACCGTCTCCGCTGAGCGGGTGCAGTTCCCCTGCGATGGGGATGCGCGTACCTGCAGCCAACGTCGCCCAGCTGTATTGCGTCGCCTTTATAGCGTTTAAGTAATTATGAAACGGACGATCAACCAATATTTCTGGCATGGTATCGACCGTTCCCGACAACAGCTCATGAGCCGCAGCGTTTAGGCGCACCAATCTGCCATCCATTGCCAGCGCCAGCATCGGATCAAAGGCATAATCGAAGCAGACCCACTGGGAGCCCTGTTCAAATGGAAGATTGGCGTCAGAAAAGGTCTGCGCAGATGGCATAAACCCAACAGGAAGAGTAGAATAAATGGTTGTCCGAACCTAGATACAGTGTGTTAGAACTGCACCCTACAAATGACCCCATATTATTCTTCAGCTATGGGGTTAAGCCATAAAGACTTATGGCTACCATCATAGACTGTTAAAAAAACATTAAAGGAAATTTGTCAGGCAGATTACGCGTATTGCAGCACTGGCGATCGGCGCGTTAGACGATTGCTAGTGCTGCAATAACTCATTATTAGTGTATTACGCTTTGCTCGCGATAACTGACAGCAAGTACACGCTCTTTAAAGTTTCTTAGAGCACTAAACTCGCTGATGGCATGGCCTGTGGCCAACTGTGGCAGCTCAGTATCACGTTAGCTGCGTCAGTATTACGTTTGGTTTAATGACGCGAAGACTCTCGCGTAATGCAACATCACGGTTTTCCAGCACATAGCTAAAGGGACCACCATAGGCAACTAAATGATCAAAACTACCTGTTGAAAAGCAAGACAAATCACAAATATCTACTTGTTGCCAATCTTCAATTGACGGCATTGCAGAATCCAGGGATGATTTTTTGAGAAGGAGCGCGTATTACGCGCTCCTTCTCAAAAAATCATCCCCCCAATCAGCAACCCCCAATTGACTGACTAAATTTATATTTAACTGAAAGGCATTTGTTGAGCTTCAGTTGTTCGGATGAACTATCTGCAACAAGAATCCTCGCTCCCAGACGCCTTGCAAGCACCTGAGTAAAGCGACCCGCCCCGGCTCCAATCTCCAGTACACGATCGCCCTGAGAAATATGTTTCTCAAAGTAATGGGTATGAATGTAAGTAGCTCGGCACGATGAAAAACCAGACTCTAAAAACCTGTGCCGCCCGCACAGGTTTTTAGGGTTTTAGGTTTAATTGCACCTGCCAACTTATGCAACAGAAAAGCTTTAATATCCAATCCCTCAAAGTCGTCGACAAGGTGATTGATGGCGATCGCCTCTCAGTATAGAAAAAACCAGCAGACACTTAATTTTGTGTAGCATGGGCGCCCACGCTACACAAAATTAAGGATCCTAACCGGGGTTGGATTTTTGTCCTGTACTTAGCGATCGTCTAGTCATTATCCCAATTTTTTAAGATGTGTTGTAGTGCTGGGGGATCAAGCAAATCTTCCTAAATGAAATAAGATACTCCATTTTTCATAAAGAAATCCAATCGGGTATATAGGATATTAAAGCCTAAAAAAAAACAAAAAACTCCAACTGTCAGAAGAGGTTGGAGAATAGAAGATATTCAACAGGGATAAACCTTAGCATCTGATAATGATGCTGAAAACGTGGATCGAACGAGTCAGAGTTTAATCTTTTGGATGTGCGATATTACTATGCTTCCGAAAGATAGATTCCAAGTTTATTCAACTCAAAAATTCTTATTCAACGACAACTGCATTCACATCAACAGAGTCGCCATCTTCCTGCACAGATTCAGCAAAAGTATCTGCGCTGATATCTCTCCTTGCTTTGAGACGCTCGATCACCAGTTGTGATATCTCTGTAAATAGCAGTGTGATAAGCAAGGCGTCGTCTAGTTCACCAATGATGGGAATGAAATCTAGAATCAAATCGAACGGAGAAACTAGATAAGCGAAAGTTCCTAAGACAATCCACCAGCGATATTTTGGATTTCGGATTGTAGCGCGATACCAGCTGTATAAACTCTGTATGGGAGACGTCATTCGTTGTCCTCGCAATCAACATTCTTATGATTCCAAATTATCGATAGATTGTTGAGAGGAGAAAACCGTCTGTTTAGGGGTGTAAACCTCACTCAGAACCATCTGTGTGGTTGATTTTTCGACTGACGTAGACAGCACAAATCCTTATAAAGGTAGCGAATCAAACGAGATCCATGAGACGTGAGACGATCGCTCTCCCTACACTCAATGCCGAATGCTTTTATCTTAGACGCTAGGGGTTTAGACACCCGGCAAGTGGTATGCAGTTGGGAATGAGCCAATGCTAAGCGGGTCAGCGCAAGGAAAAGGAAAAGTGCCCTGGTTTTCGGCTGGGCTGGTGGGTTTGTTTGCGATCGCCCTCCTGCTCCGGCTGTGGGGATTGGAGCGGTTCAACACTCTCGTGTTTGATGAGGTGTACTATGCCAACTTTGCCGTCGCCTTTCTCAATAGACAGCAAGAGTTTGGGGGCCATCCTCCCTTGAGCCATTACCTAATTGCTTTCAGCATTTGGATAGGGGAATGGCTGAACCTGGGCGACGAGGCATCCCGCAACACCCTAACCGGAGTTCCGCTTGCCACCATCAGCTATCGCTGGCTCAATGCTTGGGTGGGAGCGCTGTATCCGGTGATTGTGGGGGCATTGGCGTTTCAACTGACCCGGCGGCGCAGCTATGGTTTGCTGGCAGCGCTGCTGGCAACGGCAGATGGCATGTTTCTGGTGGAATCGCGCTATGCCCTCAACAACATTTATTTAGTGCTGTTTGGGTTGCTAGGTCATTTGTTCTTTCTAATGGCGCTCCATACATTGCAGCAACGGTTGAGGGCGATCGCCCAACTTGCCGCCCAGACCAATGCAATGTCTTCAACGCTGTTGGAAAATGATGCCCGTTTGCCGACCGATTTGCCGAAAGCGATTCAGCGTTATACCTGGCAACTCTGGCTGTGGTTGGTGCTGGCTGGCGTCGGGTTTGGTGGGGCGATCGCTATTAAGTGGAATGGAGCCGGTTTCTGGCTGGGGATGCTCATCCTGTGGGCGCTCGCTTGGGGCAGGCGACTGCTGCGCTATTTGGGGCTAGAGCGCGAACCCAATGTTGCGCCTCCGAGTGTTTCTCCCCTGGTTGCCCTGACACGGTTGCATGGCGGGCATCTGCTGATCGTTTTTGGGGTGGTTCCGGCCATCACCTACTGGCTCAGTTGGCTCCCCCATATGGCACTCAGCCCCATGAATAGCTTCTGGCAATGGCAAATCCAGGTGCTGGACTATCACCAGCGGGTCGGCGGCATAGAGGCTCATCCCTATTGCTCGCCCTGGTGGTCTTGGCTGTTTATGCTGCGGCCCATCGCCTACTTCTATGAAACCTGGCAGCAAGGCCAGTCACCCCCAGCGGTTTTGGCCAACGTTGCTCCTTCTCATCTTCCAGAGGCCATCTACGATGTCCATGCAATGGGAAACCCGGTGCTGTGGTGGTTGTCTGCCGTTGGCATCCTGGCGCTGGTTGCCATAGTGGGAATCCGTTTCTGGCAGTCGACGCGCCAGCCCTTCGAGCTGCCAGCCCTGGGCGATCGCACCGTGCCCACGATGACCCGGTTGCGAGTCGCGCCCCAAGGCTGGCACCTATGGACCTTGCTCTTTCTCACCGTGAATTGGGCGACCAACTGGCTACCCTGGGTCCCGGTAACCCGTTGCACCTTTCTTTACCACTACATGGGTGCGTCGGTCTTTGCCCTGCTGGCGATCGCTCTCTGGTTAGAGTGGGGGTTGCGCAGCGGACGACCTGTTTTCGTCCAGCTCAGTCTGACGGTCATTTTATTGATCCTGCTAGCGTTTCTGTTCTGGCTCCCGTTCTTTCTAGGTTTACCCCTCTCGCCAACGGGTATTCAGATCCGCCGTTGGTTCGACGGTTGGGTGTAGGAGATGACTTGAGAACGTTCTAAACTTCGCGCATCTCTGATGTCTCATTGCAAAACGATAGAGTCATAATGATTGTCACAATAGAGTTATGGCAATTGTTATAAAATCTTCAAAATCACATTCTAAAATTCGTCTTTTGTCTAACCCCAACTGGGTGAAACAAAGATACACCTCAGGACAGAAAAAGACATAGCAATTTTCCGCAAACCTTAAGAAAGGCTAAAGCACAATCTTTACCAAAAATGACAAAATCCAAACAAGTTTTGCGATTTGTTTTGACTATTTACAGCCCGGGAGTCAGACATTTTTCAGCGCTCTAAACACACTTAAGAAAGCCTTTTTTTCAGTTCCGACTCACTCTATTTAGGAGCAATTTGCAACCTATTTTGTTATCTATCTTACTCAAATATTGGGCGACGCAGCGGTTGATACAAAAGAGTTTGAGACAAATTAAGGAAAGTATTCAATAGCACCAACTGTTTTGCTAAAAGTGGCCTAAATTTGCATTGGGAAGATTTGTGTAGGCCGAGTCTTTCTATACATCGAGTCTTTCTACTGAGGCCCCTAGCTAATTTTGGTATTGAACTTGACTAAAAGACAGGGTTTTAGCATTGAGAGAGCGGGAAGCTTGCTGTAGCGAACGTGCATGATTGTCTTTGGAGTAGCGATACAGCCAAAGCAGTGACATCAAGTCGCTCGAAACACTATCCTCCGCTCAAAAACCTAGCTGGGTTTTATTGTGAGATAGTGCCACCGTTAGCGGCAGTCTATTGCCTATCCACCTCAAACTATATTCATTTGAGAGCGCAAATTATGGTAACAACACCAGAGAGATTAACGGTTCCTGGCAATCCCTTATCGGATGAAGAGCTGCGTAAGATCGATGCGTACTGGAGAGCTTGCAACTATCTAGCTCTGGGCATGATTTACCTAAAAGACAACGCCTTGCTAAAGGATCCCTTGAAGGCCGAGCATGTGAAGCCTCGTCTCCTGGGTCACTGGGGGTCGAGCCCTGGTTTGTCCTTCATCTACCTCCACATGAACCGCATCATCAAACAGTACAACCAGAGCATGGTGTATGTGGCGGGACCAGGGCACGGTGCGCCCGGTGTTTTGGCTCCGGTTTATTTGGAAGGTTCCTATTCTGAGGTTTATCCCGATAAAGGGGAAGACGCGGAGGGGATGCATCGGTTCTTCAAGCAGTTTTCTTTCCCCGGTGGCATTGGTAGCCACTGCACCCCCGAAACCCCTGGCTCGATCCATGAAGGTGGCGAACTGGGCTACAGCCTCTCCCATGCCTATGGGATCGCCTTCGACAACCCCGATGTCATTGTGGGCGCGGTGATTGGAGATGGCGAAGCCGAAACAGGCCCCCTTGCCACCGCCTGGCACTCCAACAAGTTCCTCAATCCTATCCGGGACGGGGCAGTGATCCCCATCCTGCACCTGAATGGCTACAAGATCGCCAACCCCACCATTCTGGCGCGCATCAGCCATGAGGAGTTGGAGAGCCTGTTCCGAGGTTATGGCTATAAGCCTTATTTTGTGGAAGGTTCTGATCCCACCTACATGCACCAGGCCATGGCCACCACGATGGAGACGGTGGTCAAGGAAATTAAGGAAATTCAGCAGGAAGCCCGCTCAACGGGTGTGGCGAAGCGCCCCCGCTGGCCAATGATTGTGCTGCGATCGCCCAAAGGCTGGACGGCTCCCGATTCGATCGACGGGCACAAGGTTGAAGGTTTCTGGCGATCGCACCAGGTGCCCATGTCCGACATGCACACCAACGAAGCTCACCTGCAATTGCTGGAGCAGTGGCTCCGTAGCTACAAGCCCGAAGAGCTGTTCGATGAAAACGGTTCCCTGCTGCCCGAACTGAAAGAGTTATCTCCCACTGGTCCCCTGCGGATGGGTTCCAACCCCATCACCAATGGCGGCTTGATTCGCAAAGAGTTGCGGATGCCCGACTTCAAGAGCCTGGATTATGTGATCGATGTCCCGCAACCCGGCACCACTGAAGTTGGCAATACCGGCCCTGCGGGTAAGTTCCTGCGGGATGTGATGCGGATGAACATGACCAACTTCCGCGTCTTTGGCCCCGATGAAACCGCCTCCAATCGCCTACAAGCCATCTACGAAGTCAGCAAAAAGACCTGGATGGCCGAGATGTTTGCCGAAGACCTGGATGGCAGCCAACTGGCGACCGACGGTCGGGTGATGGAGATGCTGAGCGAGCATACCCTGGTCGGCTGGATGGAAGGCTATCTGCTCTCAGGACGGCATGGTTTCTTCCATACCTACGAAGCGTTTGCCCATGTCATCGACTCCATGTTTAACCAGCATGCGAAGTGGCTCGATATCTGCAAGAACGAAGTGCCCTGGCGGGCTCCGGTTTCCTCCTGGAATATCCTGCTGTCATCCACGGTGTGGCGGCAAGACCACAACGGCTTCTCGCACCAGGATCCCGGCTTCGTCGATTTGGTGACCAACAAGAGTGCCGATGTAGTGCGGATCTACTTCCCACCCGATGCCAACTGTCTGCTGTCGGTGGTCGATCACTGCCTCCGCAGCACCGACTACACCAACGTCATCGTGGCAGACAAGCAAAAGCACTTGCAGTACCTCAGCATGGAAGAGGCCATCAAGCACTGCACCAAGGGTCTCGGCATCTGGGATTGGGCTTGTAACGATGATTGTGGCACCGAACCAGATGAGCCGGATGTGGTGATGGTTTCCTGCGGTGACATTCCCACGAAGGAAGCCCTGGCGGCGACCGCCATCATGCGCGAGGAGTTCCCCTACCTGAAGGTGCGCTTCATCAACGTGGTGGATCTGTTGACGCTGATGCCCAAAGAGGAGCACCCCCACGGGCTCAGCAACCGGGAATTCGACAATCTGTTTACCCCCGACAAGCCCATCATCTTCAACTTCCATGGCTATCCCTGGTTGATCCACAAGCTGGCCTATCGCCGTAGCAATCAGGAGCGCATCCATGTGCGCGGCTATAAGGAGAAGGGCAACATCAACACACCGCTGGAGCTAGCGATTAACAATGAAATCGATCGCTTCAACCTCGTGATTGATGTGATTGACCGGGTGGAAACACTCGGTTCCCGTGCCGCCCATGTGCGGGAGCGGATGAACAACGCCATCATCGAGAACCGCAACCATGCCTATAAGTATGGAATGGATCGCGATGAGATCGTGAACTGGAGGTGGCCCTACTAGGGCGGTGACGATGTGCGGGTAGGCTGGCCTACCCGCCCCGTTTTGTTCCAGAGTCGAGGGAGCAATGGGAATGCTCGGCAGGTAGATGCATGGCCGCTGTATTCTGCGATCGCTCAGGCATCCTACCGTAGCGATCAATGGTTTTAGGGGGCGATCGCTGAGTCGAGAGCCAGATCCATAAATAGTTCCCGTCAGGTGTGTTCGGCGATGCCTAACGCACCCTTTGTAGTTTTTTATAGGTCAGTCACTTGAGTCTCCGTGGATTGACATGGACAGCAGCACAACGAGGCAAGACCATGAAAGTCGCATTTTTTAGCACCAAGCGATACGATCGCCAATCTTTCGCTGAAGCAAACGCCGAACATGACCACGAGTTGACCTTTTTTGAGCCCCGCCTGACCCCTCAAACCGTGAGTCTGGCAGCGGGCTACCCGGCTGTTTGCGTCTTCATCAACGACACCTTAGACAAGGAGGTGCTAAAAACTCTGGCGGACAACGGCACCCAGGTGGTTGCGCTGCGTTCTGCCGGATTCAACAATGTTGACTTGGCAGCGGCGGCTAATCTCGGGATGAAGGTGGTGCGAGTCCCCGCCTATTCCCCCTATGCCGTGGCCGAACATGCCGTAGGTCTGGTGCTCATGCTAAACCGCAAGCTGTATCGGGCGTACAACCGGGTGCGCGAAGACAATTTTGCCTTGGATGGTCTATTGGGATTTGACCTGCATGGCAGCACCGTTGGTGTGATCGGCACGGGGAAAATTGGCATCATCTTTGCCCAGATCATGCAGGGCTTTGGGTGTCATTTGCTGGGCTACGACGCCTTCCCCAATGATCGCTTTACGGCCATCGGCGATGCTCGCTATGTGGATCTGCCAGAACTGCTGGCCAACGCCGATATTATTTCGCTCCATTGCCCGCTGTTGCCTTCCACCCACCACATCATCAACGATGAGGCGATCGCCCAAATGAAGCCGGGGGCCATGCTGATTAACACGAGCCGTGGCGGTTTGGTGAACACGCGGGCAGTGATTGACGGAATCAAGTCTGGGCAGATTGGCTACCTGGGAACCGATGTGTATGAAGAAGAAGCCGATCTATTTTTTGAAGACCTCTCGGACACGGTGATTAAGGATGATACCTTTCAACTATTGCAGTCCTATCCCAATGTGGTGATTACGGCGCACCAGGCATTTTTTACCCAAAATGCGTTGCAGGCGATCGCCCAAACCACCCTCAACAACATCAATGATGTCGAGCAAGGACGGGACTGCCCCAACGAGGTGAAGACAGAGAAGCAGGTTGCCTCAACCCCTGCTTAATGCTTCCCTGGTTCATGGGTAAGGGTTCTCGGCGATTCCGTCGCACCCTCTGCCCATTCTGCTCTTTCGCGTAACGGCCCGTTACCTCCTGTTATGTATGTCCTCAAAGCTGCCTTGGTGATTGTGCTCTCGGTGATGCTGGCGAGTGGATGGGCGTTTTTCCACTCCAGCGCGATCGCCGCCCAGGAACGCAGGGTAGATGCCACAGAAACCCCAACGGTTGTCTTTCCCGTCCCTTCAGCGGTCACGAACAACACCAAGGTGCGCATTGGCGGCTCGCCAACGATGAACCCCATCAACCAGGCATTGAAGCGCCAGTTTGAGGAGCAATTTCCGGGAACGGCGGTGGAGCTAGAGGGCAAGCTCACTGACACCGATACCGCCCTAGAAGCGTTACAAAATGGGGAGATTGATCTAGTGGCGATGGGGCGATCGCTCACCCCCGAAGAACAGGCGGCTGGCTTGCGGGAAGTCCCCGTCAGCTTCGACAAAATTGCCATCCTCACAGGAAAAAACAATCCCTTCAACGCCAGTTTGACTATCGAGCAACTGGGACAAATCTTTCGGGGCACCCTTACGGACTGGTCAGAGCTGGGGCGATCGCCGGGGCGCATCGAGATTGTCGATCGTCCGGCGAACAGTGAGACTCGGCAGGCATTGCAACGCTACGGCATCATTCCTGCAGATGAACCGCCCGATGAATCGGAGTCGGAGCCAGATGCTGCGGCGATCGCTGAGGACAGTGAACCGACTGAAAGCAGTGCGGCGGTCAGTGAGATCGCCAGCGCTCCGACAGCGATGGTGAAAACACTGCCGACCGATGAGACAGCGTCAGTCGTGCAGGCTCTAGGACGGAATGGCCTGGGCTATGCGATCGCCAATCAAGTCCGCAATGACCCGACGGTGAAGTGGATCAAGATTGCCATCATTCGCACAACGCTGCCTGGTGATGCGCTTTACCCCTACTCCCAAATGCGGGGCTATGCCTACCGGGACGAGTCCAACTCGCGAGTCGAGTCCTTTTTGGGCTTCACCTCCACCGAAGCGGGACGAGCGGCGATCGCTTCCGCGCGCAAAGCAGAAGCTGCGATTGCGAGCAAACCACCGCCAGAACCCATTGTGGCTGAGGAACCTGTTGAGACGCCCGTGGCGATCGCGCCTGTCGAGACACCCAGTACAGGCTTTGATCTGAGCCAAATTCCCACCTGGGCCTGGTTCTTGATCCCCATCTTTCCGATCGCCATTCCCATTTATTTGGTGTGGCGACAGCGGCAAGCCCGTGCCCGCAGGGTGACACGCCCTGCTCCGCCCCGACGTCCCACTCCGTCGCGATCGCCTCAACCAAGGACGCCACAGCCCACCACAGCGGTTTTGGAAACTCCAGGAGCTACCAGCGGGACAACCGATGAGTTGGATGATTGGGATGACGACATCACCGAGTTACCTACCGCTCCCACCGTACCTGACGATGCCGATGCGGTTCTCGATGTTGAATTCGAGGAAACCGTTGCATCGGAGGGTGAATCGGAGGAGAGCGATGAGGGTGGCGATCGCACCCCTGAAACCTATGTGGCAGCAACCGATGCTAGTCCTTCCATCACGATTCCCGTTCCTCCACAGGTAGATGAGCCATCCGTTCCTCCGGCGGAAGACAATGGAAATGAACAGAGCGATGCAGAGCTGGAAGACATTGCGCCAGAGGATTTGCGTGCTTCAGAACCAGAGATCGCTCCAGCAGAGAACGCTATTCCTTCGACACCGCTCCCGGTAGCTCCAGATTTGGATGATGCCGTCGCCTCAACAGAGGCAGAGCCTTCTGCTGCGCCAGACGGCCTTGAGCAAGAAGTATCCGCCGAAGAATCCACACAACCACCGGAACCTAATGGCGCAGTGGTTGAGGAAGGTGTCTACGGCGAAGTCGTTCCGCCCGTTGTGCCACCGCTAGAATCGACGATGCCTGTCGAAGCGACGGTGAGGCCCGTCGAAGCGAACGCGGATGAGGATAACTCTGTAGTCCAGGTTGATGCCGAGGAACGCATTGAGTCACCAGTCTACGGCGAAGTCGTTCCGGCAATGAACCCGCCAGAAACTATGGCTCCTCCTGATTCTGAAGAGGAACAGGAGGAAACAATGGCGGTCGAGACCGCACCCGAACCGCTTATTTTGAAAATGCCCGAAGGCGGCATCATCACGGCGGACTGGTTGCAGGATGCGATCGCCCACCACCTTGTGGCCAAAGGTCAGACGGTTGAGACGGCAACCCCCAATGCGCTTTACATGGCTCTCGCGGCCAGCATTTGCCAGGTATTGCTCAATCGCCGTACTCCGGAAGACTTGCTAACGGCTGATCCTTCGCTGCGACTGGTAGCCGAGCTGGCTGCGGAATACACCCCTGGCCCCCACCTAAAAAACGCCCTGGTAAACCTGGGTGCTCTGGAAATAGCGCAACAAACGCTGCAAGCCATGGGGCAGGATCTCGCCACCGTGATGGTGCAGGAAGAAGAACCCGGTTTAGGACGGGGCGGCTTGGGTCGGCTGATGGTGTGTTATCTGGATTCCCTAGCGACCCAGCGCTTGCCAGCCATTGGCTATGGCTTACGGTATGAATATGGCATCTTCGACCAAGACATCCAGGATGGCTGGCAGGTGGAAGTGACAGACGACTGGCTCCTTCCCGGAAATCCCTGGGAAGTTGAGCGACCCGATCGCGCCCTCACCGTGCAGTTTGGCGGCTACACCGAAGCCTATACCGATACGGATGGACGCTATCGGGTGCAGTGGAATGCCACGCAGTCGGTGCGGGGTCAGTGCTTCGACACGCCGATTCCCGGCTACCAAACCGACACCGTGAGCTTGCTACGGTTGTGGCGGGCAGATACGGACGATCGCCTGGGCAAAGTCCTTTACCCCGTCAATGAAGCGCCTGACCTACGGCTGCGACAGCAATATTTTCTGGCGTCCTGCACCGTGCAGGACTTGCTGCGGTTGCACCTCCTGCGAGAAACCACCCTCAATACCCTGCCCGATCGCCTGGCGCTACAACTGAACGATACCGATACCCTGCTGGCGATCGCCGAGCTGATGCGCCTATTGGTCGATGAGCATGGGCTGGAATGGGACAACGCCTGGGACATTACCAACCACACCCTGAGCTACACCAACCACAGCCTCTTGCCCGAAACCCTGGATGACCAGTGGGGCATCGACCTGTTCGCCGAAGACTTGCCCCGTCACCTGGAGATTATCTACGAAATCAACCAGCGCTTTTTGGATGGGGTGCGATCGCAATATTTCGTCGAAACCGAACAGATACAGCGTCTTTCTCTGGTTAATGATGATGTGCAGCAGATTCGCCTCACAAACCTCGCCTGCATCGGCACCCACGCGATCAACGGCGTCTCACCGCTCCACAGCCAATTGCTACAGGAGCGACTGCTATGGGACTTCTACGCCCTCACCCCCGATCGCTTCCTGAACGAGAGCAACGGCATCAATATTCGCCGCTTCCTGCTCGTCGCCAATCCGCCCCTGGCCGCCCTCATCACCCAGCACATCGGCAGCAGCTGGATCGACGCCGCCGACGAACTCGCCCGCCTAGAAGATTTAGCAACCGAGACGGAGTTCTGCCATCAGTGGCACACCATCAAGCTGGCGGCGAAGGAGCGGTTAGCGTTGCTACTGCGCGATCGCCTGGGCGAAACCGTCGATCCCCATTCTCTGTTCGACGGACAGCTAACGCTGATCCACGAATACAAACGACAGTTGCTCAACCTGCTGCATGTCATCACCCTGTATCAGCAGATCAAGACCCATCCGAATCGAGAGCGGCCATCGCGGACGGTTCTGTTCAGCGGCAAAGCCTCCCAGGATTATGACATCGCTAAACGGCTAATCAAGTTGATTCATCAAGTCGCTGCTACCGTCAATCAGGATCCTGACACCAGCGGGCAATTGAAGGTCGTGTTCCTGCCAGACTTCACCCTCAAGCTCGCAGAGCAGATTTACCCAGCCTTGGATGTGTCGGAGCATCTTTCTCAGGCAGGTACCGAAGCAGGCGATACCGGAAACATGATGGCAGCTCTCAATGGCGCGCTGTTGATTGCCACCCCCGATGGCTCCAATCTGGCGTTGCAGGAGGTGTTAGGCGACGATGCCGTCTTCCAATTTGGACTGACGGTGGCAGGACTTGAAAAACAACGGAAGCTAGGCTATCGTCCCCAGGCCATTTGCGACGAGAATCCGGCATTACAGCACGCGCTCACTGCGCTCACTGATGGGTCATTGGGCGACACCAAGGCGATCGCCCAGCCCATCATCCACTCCCTGCTATCCGATGACCCCTATGGTGTGCTGGCAGACTATGCCGCCTATGTTGCGACCCAAGACGATGTCGGTCGGCGCTACGAGAATCATGCTGCCTGGACCACCCATTCCATC
Source organism: Vacuolonema iberomarrocanum LEGE 07170 (assembly GCA_015207365.1). Lineage (GTDB taxonomy): Bacteria > Cyanobacteriota > Cyanobacteriia > Elainellales > Elainellaceae > Vacuolonema > Vacuolonema iberomarrocanum. The sequence continues at coordinate 963 of JADEXA010000046.1, read as the reverse complement.
CTCGCCGTTGCTCGCATGGGGCGATTTTCCAGCGATCGCGCCATCCAGCACTACAACCAAGATATTTGGAATGCCACTCCCGCCGCCAAGCGGTTGCGCCAGCGCATCAAGCCGCCCGGTGGCTGACTGACCAATCCTCCCGCCCCCGAGGCGACAACCGCAGCGCTCCAGCCTCCACCTACGGAGGTGAGCGAACCATCCCCGACGCCCGCTATTGTTGATCTCACGGTTCATAGCAAACACAACTGCTTTGCGGTTGAACCCTCGGCCATGCAGGAGCTAGAGCAAGCCGCTGTCTCCAAAGTGCTGCAACCGGGCACCTACACCCTGCGCTTGCAAGACGAAGGGGTGGGCGATCGCACCGAGCCCGTAGCGTTACTGTGGCTGTATGGCGGGCGCTTGATCAACCAGGATACCGAGGTGGAAGTCAATGCGACCTGGTGTTCGCTCAATGGCTACGACGACACGCTTACCCTTAACGTGTTGGAACCCACCACCCTCGCCGCCTTTTTCTGCCATGCCGATCTCCCCGAAACAGAGGTGGAGCTGGTGCTCGCTATCACCCGCCACTAGCATCAACAAACTCCCCAGAGTTCCCCACATCTTCTCGTCACACATGCGTTAAACCAGTTTTTAGATGGGTGCAGATTGCATTGCTCCACGATCTCCCCGCTGCCCCCAACTTTCTCCAGAGAAAGGCGATCGCCATGAATCAACCTCGACCAGCCTCCAATTCCCTGAGCCAGCTCCAGAAGAATGCTGTCATCGGGCTCTCGTCTGTGCTGATGGCACTGGCAACCGTTCCCGAAGCGCGGGTTGCTGCTCAGATGCACGATGGTCTAACAGCTCAGACCAGTGCCCAGGCATCCAATCCGCAAACCTCCTTCCGCTTACCTCAATCCGTGGCCGCTGGAACGGTTGTCCCGCTCGGTGGATCCTCCAGCCTGCGGGCAACAGTCGCAG
>JADEXA010000045.1 GCA_015207365.1 Vacuolonema iberomarrocanum LEGE 07170 | reverse complement strand
CGATTTCGCAAGTTATATCAAATCCGGTTGAAGAACCCAACTATCGTTTGTGCCCGCTGCTGTGCAGCGGGCACAAACGATAGTGGATTTTACGGCTATAGCGCTGTGCGCGTTGGGTAAGTACGGTTGTGTGTGGGCGCAACGCGCCCACACACAACCGTACTTACCCAACGCGCACAGCGCTATATTTAACCGGGTTTGATATGATTCCAGATCGCTACAGAAAAGAAGCTGTTCGAGAGAATGCAGGGCTAGACTCTGGCAGGGGTAGCAAAGCGAATGCGCAAGTAGTCTTCATCCATCTTGGCTCCAGCGGGTTGCAAAGCGGCCAGCGCTTGAGGTAGAACCAAGTTCCGACGATGATTGCCAATACGGATGTTGAGTTCGTCAGCAGACTTACTCAATTCAACTTTGTCTTTGGGTATGCCAGGTAAATATAGCTCCAGGCTGTAATGATCCTGTTCTTGAACCACTCGCATCGTGGTTTCCTTGTAGTAGACCTGGGATGGATCTTCGTCTGCATAGAGGGTGTCTTTGAGACGATTGAGCGCCTCCAATCCGCACATCTCTTCTGAAAAAAGCGGCACTTCCTTCACGGGCAAGGGGCGAAAGTCATCGTGAATTTCCTGTCGATATTGCTTTTGATTTTCCTTCCAGCGTTGAAAGAAGGGATCCGATACAGAGTCTGGAATAATGCGGTTGGCAACAACCATATCCGTTGCCACGTTGTAGAGGCTTAGATAAGCGTGAGCCCGAAGAGACTCTTTAATCACCATCTTTTCAGGATTGGTGACTAAGCGCACAGAGGTTGTGGTGTTATCTGTGAGAACCTTCTCTAGTTCTTCGATTTGTTGGTAAAACTCATAGGGCGCATCCATAACTTCCTGATCGGGCAGAGAGAAACCAGCGATCGGGCGGAAAATCGGTTCCACGAGCGGACGTAGCGCAGCCGAAACGGACTGTAGCGGCTTGTAGAAGCGACGCATATACCACCCCGCAACCTCCGGCAAGCTGAGCAGGCGCAGGGCTGTCCCCGTAGGAGCAGAGTCAATGATTAGCACCTCAAAGTCACCTTCATCATGGTGTCGCTTCATCCGCACCAAGCTAAAAATTTCATCCATACCTGGCAAAATGGCGAGTTCTTCGGCTTCTACGCCTTCTAATCCACGGGCTTGCAACACCTGAGTGATATAGCGCTTGACGGCTCCCCAATTACCTTCCAGTTCCATGAGCGCATCTAATTCAGCCCCCCAAAGGTTCGGGCGTACAGGTCGGGGCTCATGCCCCAGCTCCATATCAAAGCTGTCGGCCAGGGAATGGGCAGGATCGGTGCTGAGGACGAGGGTTTTGTAGCCCAACTCAGCACACCGCAGTCCGGTGGCTGCTGCGACGGAGGTTTTACCCACACCGCCTTTGCCCGTCATGAGGATTACACGCATGGATGAAGAGGAATAAAGGTTCGAACTGTGACTCGGCGATTAACTGGAAGATGCGCCTTGAAGCCTTCGCTTCTGGCCACAATGAATGTAACTATTTTTATAATCTATCGAACTCTATCGAAAATTGGCGGCTCGATAGTCCGTCCAAAGAATCAACTTTCTCCAGTTTTGGTCAAGGGTTGGCTGTAGAGGGGCGATCGCAAGACAAACGATTCCCACAAAATCAGCCCAGAAGAGGTTCATGGTAAGACGCTCAGAAAACCCTGTCTAACTCTTGCAAATAAAGCCTTTGCGCCCCTTAAACACCTACACTCAGACGATTGAGCCTTTGGCTCAAAAGATCTTGTAGGGTTTACGCAAGTTTTGCGTAAGCCTAATTGAATTTGTTGATGGTGTGGCCACGAAGCGGCCACACCATCAACAAAATGTGTAAGTCCTGCCTTAAATGAGTAGCTGTTGTGGGTTGAGATTCGTCACGTTTTGATTTTCTAGTCGTGCCAGAGGTTTCGTTCCAACCGCAATCAGAACATCATTGCCCTGTTGTTGCCAGGTCAGTTGCTGAGGACGCAGGTTTGTCCCCAGTTGGAGCCGATCGCCCCCCGTCTCAAAATCTTGAATGCGATCGCCCCCACCCCGTTCTAGGACAAACGTGTCGTTCCCTCGCCCCCCCCACAACCTATCGATACCGCCGCCACCCTGCAGAACGTCATTTCCGCCGCCACCCCGGAGGCGATCGCGTCCCTGTTCCCCATGTAGGCGATCCCGTCCAGCAGCACCCAAGAGGCGATCGTTCCCGGTGTTGCCCCATAAGGAATCCTTGCCGCCACCGCCATGTAGGCGATCGTTGCCATCGCCGCCATGTAGGCGATCGTTCCCGCCCAAGCCGATGAGGCGATCGTGGCCACGGGTGATGGCGATCGTGTCATTGCCTGCCGTGCCCGCCTGCCGACCCGCTTGTGGTGATGCCTCTGGGGTTGTCGTCCCGTAAAATCGCAGTTGCCAATGGTTCAACTTGCCACTGTTGCCTCGGCGCTCATCCCGCACCTGCAAAGTCCAGGTTCCTGCGGCTTGCTCATCCCAATGATGGGTTGAGGTAAAACTCCAACGGTCATAGCGACCGAAGTGCGGCAGGCGATTGGCGTCCGCGAGCACCGAGGTTGTGCCGTCGGGAGATGTGAGCGTAATGGTCAGGTCGCGTCCATTCGCATGGCTGCTGTCAAAAATAACCTCAACCCGCTCGATTGTGAGATTCGCATCCACACTGACCTGTGATGACAGCCCCATGGGTTGGCCATCTGGCACGGCCTGGCGTACACGGACGCGACGGCTGCGAACCGTGCGTTCAGGGGCAACCGACTGCCAGTCTTGCGCCAGAGAAACAGCCGCGCCTGCATCCAAGGCTCCAAATCCAAAGTAGGGGTTGACCCAATGTCCAGCACCATTCCGTTGCCACTGCGCGTGCGATGGATCGTTGCGACGCGCAGTATTGACCAAAATCTGTTGAGCATCCCGCCAAGACAACTGGGGATTGGCCTCTAGCATGAGCGCCAGCGTTCCCGATACCATTGCCGCCGCCGCAGAGGTGCCGCCAAAGTCGTTGGTGTAGTTCAAGTCGCGATAGTTCGTACCGTATAGGCCCTGAGCATTGAAGTTATAGCCCCCTGTTTGGCGCAGATCTGTGGCAGCAATGCCCGAAGCAACCTCGTCGTCGCCATAGGCCGAAATTAATAGGGCCGCACCGGGTTCGCTGTAGCGAGCGTGGGTACCGCGACGGGTCAAGGCCCCAACTGCAATGACATAGCGCGAGTTGGCATAGCCATCGTAGTTGACGTTGTCTCCCTGCATTGCACCGTTGCCTGCCGCCCAAACATAGAGGCTTCCTCGGCCACTTCGCCCCTGCCGCACGCCCGTTTGCAGGGCAGCCTGGAGCTGGGAACCCAGTCCGACCAAGCCAAACCCATCGGGCGGCCCCCAACTGTTGTTATAGATGTCGATGGCCTGGTTTTGGTGGAGCACAGCTTGGGCTTCCTGGCGATCGCTCGACGACCCTGCCAGCAGTCGAATGGCTGTAAATTCTGCTCTGGGTGCGACGCCAGTAATCCCCATGCCATTACCACCAACCCCGGCTGCGATGCCTGCCACAGCGGTTCCATGCCCATCGTTGCTCCCTGGCTCAACTAGAGGGCTATCATCGCGATCAACTAAATCAATATCTAAATCTGCTCGATAATTGGCAGACAAATCGGGATGCAGGTAATCGACCCCATCATCAACCACACCAATGACAGCACCCTGCCCTGTAATGTTTTGAGCCCAGGCAAATGCAACATTGATATGGGCGGAAGCGGGAAGCGATCGCCGTCCATTCTGCCCATTGCGCAAGTACCACTGGTCCGCAAAAAGCGGATCATTTGGGACAAATCCCATTGCTATTTCTCCAAGCTATCTAAGGCAAACGGCTCAATTCCTACTGGAACCGAAGGTCGCGCCATTTTTGCGTAAGATGCATCTTAGACAGCCCTGATCGCTCTTTAATGTGCCAAAAAAACTGGGGTTTTCTATTCGAAAAAACCCCAGACTTCTTATACTTTTATTTGTCAGTGTCGGTACATGTATGGTCAGTAGATATATGGTCAGTAAATTCTGTCACTCACACTAATCACCCATCTTCCAAGTGTTCAACAGAGCTAAGTAAGTAGCTCGGCACGATAAAAAACCAGATTATAAAAACCTACACCGCCCGCGCTGCGGGCGGTGTAGGTTTTTATAATCTTAGATTTAATAGCACCTGACAACTTATGAGCAATATTCGCACCATAAATCACAGATAGCTTGAAGAAAAAACTGACCATTTCCACATCATGATTTTCCCTTTAATTCCAGACTTGGAGCTGGGAAAATCAGTTTATCCTTCGGCTCAGGAAGTTCTTCAAAAATCCAGGGGTAGCGATGCTTAAGTTCCTTACAATCGCGATCGCAATCTAAGCTCATCCCATCTGGAAGAACCGTTTGACAAAGTTTCGCCTTTTCCAATTGTTCTTGAGTGACTCCTTTTGCCCATTGCAAATTAGTGCGACAAAGGTTCGTAAAACTCAGGTTTGTATTGGTTAGATCGGCACCGCTTAAATTAGCAAAACTGAGATCTGTACCAATCAATCGCGCATCATTGAGGGTTGCCTCGCTGAGATTGGCGTGGTTCAGATTCGCTTCACTGAGACGTGCACTATGCAGGTTCGCAAAACTCAGGTTTGCATGGTTGAGCTTGGCATCTCCCATGTCCGCATGGCTAAGATTGGCCCCATTTAAGTTAGCTCCACTAAAGCTCGCTTTCGTTAGGTTGGCATCACTCAAATTTGCGCCGCTGAGGTTCGCACTACTTAGATTTGCCTGCTGAAAACTAACTTCTCGCAAATTCGCTCCACTCAAGTTTGCGCCGCTGAGATACGCACCCTCCAGTGAAACACCTGCCAACTCTGCTTCGGGCAGGCGAATCCCAGCCAGGGAAATGTCATCTTCGGCTAAAAGCTGGAGCGCTTGGTTACGAGAATAGTGCAGGGTGAGCGGCGTTGCTGCCGCTTGATCAATAGCCTGCCATGCCTCCCAATGTTTTTGGGCCTTTCGGTCTGTGCCATGTCTGGCATACAGCAAAACCGCTACGGCGATCGCCACCGTATCCAAGCTTTCAAAGAGCACACGGGCAATGGCTCTTGGCGATCGCCAATTCAGCCCGGGTTCGACCCAGAGGGCGATCGCCAGCAATACTCCGGCGGTAATACTGACGAGTTTTCCGGTCGAAAGCTGAGAAATGCGGTGTTCAGAGGACGTAAACGGTGAATGATGTTCCATGACCGAATATGAGAATCGGCTAACGTCCTTCAAATCTAGACGGGCAACCTGGGGTTTGAAAAGAGCCGTTGGTATAACGTCATATCAAAAGGACTTCCACATTGCTTAGATGGTGTGGCCGCGATGCGGCCACACCATCTTCTTATATCGAACCGGATTTGATATAAGTCTTGTGGTTTTGATTTTTGTTGCCCTGATTTACCTCACGATTTTGTAGATTCCGCAATTTCAGATGCCAGATCATCGGGGATAAAGACGGAATACATGCCTCGTAGATCGCCGATGTTGAAGTTGTAAGCGCGATCGCCGGGATAGTTCTCTTTCACGAACTGGGGTCGGTTGGCCTGCAGCCCATGACAGGCCAGACAACTGGCCTCAACATTAATGCGCCGATAGTAGCGCGTACCCGGTTGCCCATCAATCGTTTCCATATCCCAAAAAGCAACCAAATCAGGATTTTGCTTGAAGCGGGTGAGGGCGATCGTGGCGTTCAACGTGTCGGGCTGATGCGCCGGATTGCGATACTTGTCGGATAGTTGCTTGACCTGCCAACCCTTTTCCTGGCTAAGTTGCATTGCTCTCATGCCGACGGGACGGCAGACCTGCTGCATCGTCTGCATCGTGGGTTCGGTGGTCATCCCGTCTAAGCTCGATGCCAGTTCGGATCGCATGGCATCTAAGGACTCAATTTCCCGGACAGCGTTTGCTAGTGCTTCTGGATTTGGGATTGTGGGAGCCGCAACCACAGGCGCGGCATTGAACAGGCCCCAAAACCCAAGGCATAGGAAGAAGGCGATCGCCCAACCCAAACCAACCTCCGACCAATAGCTAAGCCTTGAACTCCAACCGCGAGAGCTCGACCCATATCTCGATAACAAACGTGGCAGCATTCGTAAATTCTCCTATTCGGCTTCGTCGCAATACGCTTTGGTGCAGTGCCAGCAGCGCAGCACGATGGGGTCAATGACTCGGTAGTAGTGAAAATGCCCATTTTGGCGGCAGGCGATCGCCTTGATATCCCGCAGCATCCGGAGATGGCGCGAGACATTGGCTTGCTTGAAACCCGTGCGATCGCAAATGTCCTGCACATTCATCTCATCCTCGCCAATGGCATCCAAAATGCGGAGACGACTCGGTTCCGACAGCATTCGAAATCGATCTGCCATTTCTTGTAGCCGCCTCATACGAGGCGAGGTTTGGAGAGGGACATCCATGAGCATCACTTCAAGATCAGTCATGAACTCAAGATATAATCATATAGTGATTTGATCTACACAATCGATCTATAGCGGTGTGCAACCGCATTAAGCACAGCAACGGTTGTGTGGGGCGCGGCGCGCCCCACACAACCGTACTTAACTAACGCGCATAGCGCTATAAACAATATGAACAGGACTTACGCAAGTTTTGCGTAAGTCCTACCTTCTCTCCTGCCATCCCAGACCTTCAGGGCTCCATCGTTCAACAAGCATCGCTGATTGAGGGAATGATTTTTTTGAGAAGGTAGGCGGTACGCACCTTCTCAAAAAAAATCATCCTTGGATTCTACCCGCCCTTTAACAAGCTCTGCTCGCTTCAAGGACGGGGGTGCTCTGGGTGCAAGGTGTGGGTTGGGTCGAGCGCCTGATCCATTGCTTGTTGCGTTTTGTACCCCCCGGTCAGGTTATAGGCGTTGTACCCGCACTGGCGGAGGACACGCGTCGCATAATAAGCTCGTTGCCCAACCTGACAGTAAACCCAAATGTCCTGCTGTTCAGGTAGCTCGGAGAGGCGATCGCGCAGCTCTGGTAACGGGATATTGACAGCGTTAGCGACATGGCCGGCCTCAAATTCATCGGGATTGCGCACGTCTAGTAACATCACTTGCTCAGCGGACAGGTGTTCCCAATACACGATTGGGGCATCTCCGCGCAGGGCGTTGGCTGCAATCATTCCAGCGAAATTGACCGGATCTTTGGCCGCACCAAATTGGGGAGCGTAGCAAAGTTCGGCTTCTTCCAGATCAAAAACAGTGAGGCTCGCTTGGAGGGCGATCGCCATGACATCAATTCGCTTTTCTGTGCCCTCATACCCGACGGCTTGCGCCCCCAGGATTCGTCCATCATCTGGCGAAAACAGGAGCTTCATGTCGATGGGATGGGCTCCGGGGAAATAGCTGACGTGATGACCGGGATGCAAATACACCTTTGCATACGGAATACCCGCCCGTTTCAGCGCTTTCTCGCTGGCTCCTGTACAGGCAACGGTCATATCAAAGATGCCGCACACAGACGTGCTTTGAACCCCCCGAAACTGGGTATCGTACCCCATGATGGCGTCAGCAGCCGTGCGCCCCTGGCGATTTGCAGGCCCAGCCAGGGGAACCAATGTCCATTCGTTGGTGACAATATCTTGCACCTCGATCGCATCTCCGACAGCCCAAATGTGAGGATCGCTCGTTTGCATCTGGGCATTGACGCGAATTCCTCCGCGATCGCCCAACTGCAAGCCTGCCTGCTCGGCCAGAGTGGTTTCTGGGCGCACCCCGATCGCCAAGATGACCAGATTGGTCGGGTAGTCGTCCCCAGACTCCGTTTGCACAATTAGTCCATCTGCTTTATCAGAAACAAACCCTTTGACCCCATTACTGAGGCAAAGGTCAACGCCCTTTTCTCTTAAATGGGTATGCACAGCGGTCATCATTTCGGCATCAAAGGGCGGCATGACCTGGGGTAGTTTCTCCAGCAGCGTTACCTGAATTCCGCGACGCATCAGGTTTTCTGACATTTCCATGCCAATAAAACCGCCACCTACCACAACGGCGCGTTTCACCCGATCTACCTCAATCCATTCGCGAATCCGACGGCTATCAGGAATTGTTCGCAGGGCAAAAATACCCGGTAGCTCCAATCCTGGGAAGGGTGGCCGAATGGGAGCGGCTCCCGGAGATAAGACGAGGGCATCATACGGTTCGCTCAGGACATCTCCAGTCTGCAAATTTTTGACCTGAATCGTTTGGGCAGCAGGGTCAATGTCGATCACTTCATGCTCTAACCGTACCTGAATGTTGAAGCGACTCTGGAACAGGTTGGCATTGGCAACCAGCAGCTTTTTCTCATCGGAAATCAGATCCCCGACATAGTAGGGCAATCCACAGTTTGCAAAGGAGACAAACTGCCCCCGGTCAAAGATGACAATTTCAGCCTCCTCCGACAATCGCCGCGCTCGTGCGGCACAGGATGCTCCACCCGCGACACCACCAACGATGAGAATGCGTGGCTTGCCCATCGTGCTTGCCTCCGAATGTTTATCTACCACTGTGATTATGGTAGCGGCGTGCGCGATCGCCCTTGGTTTTAAGGTTGTTGACGGGATGTCGTGCGGCAGTCTTTCAACTTTAAAGTAGGTGGACGAGGAGGTAGGCGATCGCTCCACTGCCTAGCGGCACTGTGAGGTTATCGATGCCGAATTTGGAGAAGGTTTCGAGGGCAGTTGCGGCGGTCGCCACTAGCCCTGCAACGCCCCACCCGATACTACTTCCCATCACCAGTCCCAGCACCAGCCCACTGACCAGAAAACTAACCAACCACATTGTAAAGGAGCCTTCCCAGCTTTTCTTCATGCCCAAAACCTCGTAGGGATGGGAACCAAACGACTGCCCAATCAGGGCGGCCAGACCATCTCCCCAGGCCATCACCAAGATGCCGAGGACGGCAATGTAGGGGTGCGATCGCCAGAAAAAGCCAATTAAACAGCCAAAGCTGAGGGTGTAGAAAAATGTTCCCAGGCTTTTGCGCCCCACGCTATTAATTCCCGGCAGAATAGGGAAACGATAAGACAACAGGGTGACACCACCAAACAGCACAGAGGCAGCGACGCCCAGCCAGGTTGGGATCTGCAACCACCACGCCAGCAAAATCACATTCCCGATACCGATATGTACAATCTTGCGAATGACCTCAGCATCCGCCAGATTTAGACGGTTCAGCCCCTCGGCTAACACAATTACGCCACCAACCCATCCCCCCAAAATGAAGAGGGTTTGCCATAGTGCGAAGGAGTCCCCAACCGAAAGAAATGCTTGCAACCGACTCTGCCCAAGTGCGTAACACGACTTTTGGAATCTTAACGGGTTTTGTCCAAGGAATGGCATTTACCTAAGTACAGAACAAAAAATTGAACCCTGGCTAAAACCCTTGATGTTGTGCAGCGCGGGCGATACCCGCGCTGCACAACATCAAGGGTTTTCTGGGTTTTGTCCTGTACTCAGGGCATTGACACAGACGGATTCAATAGCCGGATTATGGAGATGGACATCATGCCAACAGAAATCCGGGGGCTTTGGTTAGAAAATCGGCGTATTCTCGGTATTTTGCTCGATCGACACCTTGAAGATGAATAACGCTGCCTAACGTTCTTTGTCGCGATCGCTCCTGCCAGATCTCCAACTTCTAGAATAGAGACAGTCCTTCTTGTTTGCACACTATGGCAGAGGCTGTCCCTCGCATTGAGTTTTACGATGGCGTCACAGAATCCTTGAGTGATGTCAGTTTGCGGCGCGATCGCACAGGCACCTATGTGGTGGTCTTTTCGTTTGCAGAACTCAAAGCGCTGGAGCGGTTCAACAGCTACACCCACCAATTCAACAAAACCCTCCGCCTCCGCGACGAGGAAGGCGACATCAACCTTACCCCGTCCTCTTTGCAAATCGTCTACGGTGGCTTCGATGGAGATGATTTGGAACGGGTTGATTGTCGCATTCACATCGACCGCGACGAGCATTGGGAGCGGTTGATGCGATTCATGCATCGCTATGCCGAAGCCAATGGCATGGAATATGGCGAGCGCGGATAGCGGCACTTCTCAGAAAAAATCCATCCTTGGATTCTGCCATCCCGGATAATGAAAAAGAGAGCCATGACCGTTTGTTGAAACATTGAGCATCGACTTATGAAAATCGCAGTGACGGGAGCAACCGGATTTGTCGGGACACGTCTGGTGGAACGGCTCCAGGAAGAGGGGCATAGCGTAGTCGTTCTGACGCGGGATGCCGTTCGGGGCCAGCGGGTGTTTCCCAAAACAGCCTTTCCTCAAGTGGAGGTAGTCGGCTACACGCCCCTAGAGTCGGGAGAATGGCAAGGGGCGATCGCCGGATGCGATGGGGTGGTCAATCTGGCCGGTGCGTCCATTGCCGACGAACGCTGGACGCCCCAACGCAAGCAGGAAATCCTCGATAGCCGCAAGATTGGCACCCAAAAAATTGTGGAGGCGATCGCCCAGGCCAATCCCAAACCGTCGGTCTTGGTCAACTCATCGGCGATCGGCTTCTATGGCACCAGCGAAACAGCGACCTTCGACGAAACAAGCGCCAAGGGAGACGATTTTCTAGCGCAGGTTTGCCAGGAATGGGAAGCCGAAGCCCAAAAGGTCAGAGACACAGGCACCCGTTTGGTGATTGTTCGTACAGGTATTGTTCTTGGCATGGGCGGGGCGGTCGAGAAAATGCTACTCCCCTTCCAACTCTTTGCTGGAGGCCCGCTTGGCAGCGGACGTCAATGGTTCTCCTGGATTCACCGAGATGATTTGGTCAACCTCATGGTGAAAGCATTGACGGATCCGCAGATGGATGGCGTCTTCAATGGCACGGCTCCCAATCCGGTGCGGATGGCAGAATTCACCAAAAATATGGGTCAGGTGATGAATCGGCCCTCGTGGCTACCGGTTCCGGCGATCGCCCTGGAAGCGCTCCTGGGTGATGCCTCTCAGGTGGTATTGCAAGGGCAACAAGTCCTTCCCAAACGAACCCAGGACAGCGGATTTACCTACCAATATGAAACGGTGAAACCTGCCCTGGAAGAGATTCTAAAGTAATGCGGTGGCAGCGGGAACCGACCGCTACGCATCTCATCCCTATTTGATACAGCGCTACGCGCTGAGGTAAAACCAATTATTTTTTTGAAAGCCCCGCGCCCGCGCCCACAACATCAGCAAAATGCGTAAGGCTATATCAGAATTCCCTTTAAAGTCTTAAAAACGTGGAGATGAAGGAATTCATCTCCACGTTTATGGTGAGGTATCTGAAAGCCTCTAACCAGGCATAGCCGGAGCCATGGGAAACCTGGATATAGCGCGTTGACTACCGCCCAACACCGACATACTGGAAGCCAGCGGCTTGCAGTGCGGCTCGGTCGAGGAAATTGCGGCCATCAATCATGACAGGATTCTGCATGGATTTCGCCATCTTGGCATAGTCCAGACCCTTGAACTGCTTCCAATCGGTGACCAACACCAGTGCGTCGCAGCCATCGGCCAACAATTCAGGATCCGTCTCAACAATGACGTTGGACAACCCATGCCGCATACCCGATTGGGAAATCAGCGGATCGTAGGCTTTGACTTTGGTTCCCAGACGATGGAGATTGTCAATCAGATCGAGAGCCGGAGCATCGCGCATGTCATCGGTATCTGGCTTGAAGGTCAGCCCCAGCAAGCCAACGGTTTTGCCCTTGAGGATCTTCAGCATTTGCTGCAGCTTTTCGAGGGCGATCATCCGCTGACGCTTGTTCACACTGACGGTCGCGTTGAGGAGGTCGGTAGTGTAGCCGTAGTCGCTCGCCGTGTGAATCAGCGCCAACACATCTTTCGGGAAGCAGGACCCCCCCCAGCCAATGCCCGCTTGCAAGAAGCGGCTACCAATCCGGGAGTCCAGACCAATCCCTTGGGCAACTTGGGTGACATCGGCTCCGACGCGATCGCAAATGTTGGCGACTTCGTTGATGAAGCTAATCTTGGTGGCCAAAAATGCATTGGATGCATACTTCACCATTTCCGCCGAGTTCAGGTCTGTGACAACCACAGGCACGGTGGGGCCGGATTTATCTTCGGAAAACTGGCGCGATACGATGGGCGCGTAAAGATCCTTCATCATGGCGATCGCGCGATCGCCGTTGCTCCCAAGAACGATGCGATCGGGGTTGAAGGTGTCAAAAATCGCCGACCCTTCCCGCAAAAACTCTGGATTACTGACAACGTCGAAGTCAACGGCAATTTCTGTTGCGGTGCCACCGCCGGAAGGGACCAGGGTTTTCTGACGCTCTGCGACACCATCCAGCACAATCATACGCACCCAATCCCCAGATCCAATGGGCACTGTGGATTTATTGACAATTACCTTGTAACCATCCGTTAGATGCTCACCAATACCCCGTGCGACCGCTTCAACATAGCGGGTATCGCTTTCACCCGTTGGCAAGGGCGGCGTACCAACAGCGATAAACAAAATTTCTCCATGCTGCACGCCCGCTTCTAGATCCGTCGTGAAGGAAATTTTTTCTTCACGAATGGCCTCCGTCATCAATTCAGATAGACCTGGTTCGTAGATAGGCGACTGCCCAGACTGCATCAGCTTTACTTTCTCTTCGTTGTTGTCTACACAGACAACCTGATGCCCAATGTGAGCCAGGCAAACGCCTGTCACCAAACCCACATAGCCTGTCCCAATAACACAAACACGCATAAGTTCATCCTCTTGACAGTACTAAATCTGTGTGTAGCCGTATTGCAGCCCGACCGGCAAAAACGACGACGATCAAAATGTGAAGCAGTTCAAAAAGCCGAGTCTAATTTGCCTATTAAAACGGCCTATCGTTCAGCAACGCTAAACATGGGCCGAAGAAACCGGGCGGGAGGTCTCACCCAACCGTGACCGGAAATCTTCAATGGTCAACTGCAGCCCCTCGTTTAAGGGAATCGTAGGTTGCCAATCTAGCCAAGCCTTGGCTCGAGTAATATCAGGCTGACGACGACGGGGATCATCCTGAGGAAGGGGCTCAAATTTAACGTCCACATCTGGATTAATCATGCCCTGAATTGTTTGTGCCAATTCAAGGATGGTGTATTCATCAGGATTGCCCAAATTGACAGGTCCCAAGTGAGAACCATTCATTAATCGCATTAGCCCTTCAACGAGATCAGACACGAAACAAAAACTTCGAGTTTGCAAGCCATCCCCATAAACCGTGAGCGGTTTGTTTTGCAGTGTTTGAACGATAAAGTTGCTGACAACTCGACCGTCATTTTCTAACATCCGGGGACCATAGGTATTGAAGATACGAGCGACTCGAATATCTACATTGTTTTGGCGATGGTAGTCGAAAGCGAGCGTTTCGGCCACTCGTTTACCTTCGTCATAGCAACTCCGAATTCCGATGGTATTCACATTTCCTCGATACTCTTCCGGCTGCGGATGCACATCCGGATCCCCATAAACCTCAGAGGTTGAGGCTAGGAGGAATCGAGCCTTCACACGCTTAGCCAGACCAAGCATGTTTAATGTTCCCATCACGTTCGTTTTGATCGTTTTGACAGGATTGTACTGGTAGTGAACGGGGGAAGCTGGGCAGGCAAGGTGATAGATCTGATCAACTTCTAGACGAATCGGTTCGGTGATGTCATGTCGGATTAATTCGAAATAAGGATGATCCATCCATTTCAAAATATTCCGTTTGTGTCCGGTATAGAAGTTATCCAGACAGATGACATCGTGCCCTTGACCCATCAAGCGATCGATAAGGTGTGACCCAATAAATCCTGCGCCACCAGTCACTAAGATTCGCATCAGTATTTAAAGCTCCCAATCCTTCAAAAATTACAACTCAGCTTAGCATCGGCTACTGATGGGTTTGCGCCACAGAGCAGCCTAACAGTATTGCACTGAGGCCAGGGCCGCGTGGCGGCAAACACTCTAATATGACTCTTCAGCGCTTAACTCACGCAAGAACGTTGTAAGGCATGAGGGTAGCTGCATAAAAACTATCAGTTCTCTACTCCCTTTCAGGAGAAAATGAAAGATGTTCGACTGAAGTTCACGAGATTTTGAAGATTCGATAAATGTAGCCTTGTGTGGTCTTGGTGTAACCGAGCCGCTTTTATCCCTACTCCAAAGACCGTTGGTTCCCACTCCAGGTTCCCATTAAAAACATATGGGATAATTGCGTTACATATGCTACAAGAAGCCGCAATTTTAGGAATTGTTCGAGGATAACCAAAACGGGTTTTTTCTCGTGCATATAACCCAGAAGATCGACGTTTTGAGCCGCCTCTTATAGGGATGGTAGTCGACAACTTCTATGCCAGTTTTTAGATAGTTACGCTGAAAAGTCGCGCGGATGCTGTGAATATTTTGACCTACTCTACAGGAGACATTTGGCATTCACGGTAGATGGCTTGAAGAGCGAGCGCCTGGGCAACGTCGGTTTGTCCATAAGTGAACACGCAGGGAATTTGGGGGGGCAGTTTGAGTTGAAACTCCTGCAGTAGATAGGGGCTACCATAAATTAACACTGCTTGTAGGCGATTGTCTCGTAGGAGTTGCTCAACCCAGCGTTGAGCCATCTGATTTAACCCGGCGCTGCCCCGAAATGGATTGCCTCGAATGAAGAGCTGTAAAAGGGTCGGCGGTCTGATATTTGTAGATTGAGCGATCGCCTCTATCGAACTTGTAGCGTCACAGATCTGCAAGGTACAGCCCCATTTTCGGGGCAAGGCGATCGCCGGACTCTGATGGGTGAGAAAGTCACAGCTGAGGGCATCATCCACAATCAATAGATTTTGCGTTCCTTCTGGTAGCTCAAACGACGGCACGGCATGCACCTGCATGGAAGCCTGGAGAATGGAGGCACCGAGTTCCAGCGCGTCGGGCTGTGCCAATTGGGTGGTCAGCGATTTTGCATCGATGCGAGGCATGGGAAGGGTTTCCCACGCGTGAGAACTGTCGCCGCTGAGGGAGGTCGTGACAACGTTGTGCTTGGCCCGCCAAATCCGCTCGACGGAGGCATGGATGCGATCGCGCTCAATCCGCCCCGTTTCAACCGCTTCAACAACGGCCTGAATCGCTCCGACCGGGTCTAGGGGCATCAGCAAAATATCGGCACCCGCTTCTACAGCCAGCACCGGAGCTTCATTGGCTCCATAGCCATTGGCGATCGCCCCCATCACCAGCGCGTCCGTCACGATTAGCCCATCAAACCCCATCTGTTGCCGCAGTTCCCCCTCCAAAATGCGTGGGGAGAGGGTGGCGGGGTAGAGCCGATCCAGGCTGGGAATCAGCAGGTGAGCGCTCATGACAGCATCGACGCCCGCCGCAACCATGGCACGAAATGGATGCCATTCCAGCTGATGTAGGCGATCGCGATCGTGGGGAATCAGCGGGAGGGACAGGTGAGAATCCGTTGCCGTGTCGCCATGGCCAGGGAAGTGCTTGGCACAGGCCAGAATGGGGTGCGCTTGCATGCCCTGCAAAAAAGAGGTGGCGAGGGTCGCGACTTGCTCTGGTTGGTCACCAAAGGCTCGGACATTGATCACCGGGTTCTGAGGATTGTTGTTGACATCTACTACAGGAGCCAGCACCCAATTCAGCCCCACGGCGTAGGCTTCCTGGGCGATCGCCCGCCCCATGGCGGTCGCGAGTTGGCAGGCATGGTCACGATCGGTCTGGGCGATCGCGCCAAGCGCCATCGGGGGCGGAAACCAAGTCGCTCCGGCAAACCGTTGCCCGACGCCTTCCTCGACATCGGCGGCCACCAATAGCGGAATCGTCGCCCAGTCCTGGAGTTGCTGCGATCGCAGCGCCAATTCGGCAGCACTGCCCCCCAATAGAATGACGCCGCCGACCCCCCACTCTATGACCCATTCTTTTAGGGTGTCTGCGGTTGGTTCCCAGGCTGGGTACTGAATCTGCCGATCAAACAAATAGCCCGATGCCCGCACCACGACCATTTGCGCCACTTGCTGCGGGAGCGACAGGGAATCAATCGGGGGTAAAAGAGGCATAGTGAGCGCGTCGTTTAGCGATCGCAGTCATCGTTGCGCAGCGATCCGTCCGGCATTATCGTCTCACAATACTGGGCATTATCCAGGTTGACCAAATTCACATTGGCTCCGGTTAAATCAGCTCCCGTCAAGTTCGCGTCTTCCAAATACACCGACTCCAGATTGGCATTGCGCAAATCGGCATCTTCCAGATTGGCCTCGCGGAAACTGGCATCTTGTAAATTGGCATCGCGCAGATTGGCATTGGCAAGGTTCGCGAAACGGAAGCTTGCATCACGCAGGTTGGAACCGCGTAGATTGGCATGGCGTAAATCAGCCGCCGTCAAATCCGCTTGGGGCAGGTCGGCATCGGGCAGATTGAGCCGTATCAGGTCACAACGCGGGCACCGACCCGTCTCAATTAGTAATCGACGGGGGGTGTTGAAAAAGATGTCGAACCCGCCGTCAGACCCAAACACACCATGCTGGGCGATCGCTGGCGTTGCCGTGGCGATCGTCAGAATCGCGATAGAGAGTGGGAAGAACCGTTGCGTCACGATAGGAAACCGAGTTTACGGCAGCACATTCGGCAAAAGATAGCCATTTTAGTCGTCAGAATCGTCAGCGGCGATCGCCCCATCCGCTTCAGGTTGCTGTTTGCGCGTCTCGCTGAGCTCATTGATCAGCGACAGCACCCGTGTTCCGCGCTCAATGGATCGATCTTCCAGAAACAGTACTTCTGGTGTGCGGCGCAGACGAACGCGCTGCCCCAACTCTCGACGCACAAAGCCCGTTGCCGACTGCAACCCCGCCATCGTCTCGCTACGGTCGTCTTCGGTGCCGTAGATGCTGACAAAAATCTTGGCATGTTGCAGATCGCCAGATACTTTCACATCAGTGATGCTGACCATACCCGTCTGCACCCGATCATCCTTGATGTCGCTGAGCAACATTTGGCTGACTTCGCGCTTGATCAGTTCAGCGACGCGAGCGACCCTCCGATCCGTTGCCATATCCGTTCCCTCTCAGACGTGACGATGCCTGCGGCAGCTTAGCTGGCTGGCTCTTGCCTCAACCCACCCATCAGGCGTTGCTGATTCTGGTCAGGAAAGAGGCACTGTATGAATCGAAACGAAGTTTCGATTCATACTGCTTTTCAGCAACGCCACCCAACATGCTCAAGCTAAACCGCACTCAACCCAAGCATAGCGCGGAGGGTGAAGACAAGGAATGCAAAGGCCGAGAGCAGGAGGAGGCTGGTGGCGATCGCCGTCGAGCGCCGCTCGAACAGTGGTAGGAGCGGCTGAGCAGCCGTATACAGTACACCCAGCGTAAAGGTGATGAAATATCTGGGGTAACGCGAAACGTTTTGAAAAAAGTCTTTCATCTTGCAAATCTGAACTATTCTTTAATGACGGCAGGCGCTAGTACGTGGCTAGTACAGCTCATAGCGGATGTCGTACGTTGCACTCACCGACATCTTCCCACACTCACTGATAGGTATTCTAAGAGATCCGAGCTTTGTACAGTCTCGCACCGTCCCAGGTTTCTGCTGATGTAACACCACGCCCGTTTTTAAAGTGGGCGGGGGGAAAGGGGAAATTAATTCCACAGTATCGTCAGTTTTTACCAGCTACTGACACGTTCCAGACCTATTACGAACCTTTTTTGGGCGGGGGAGCTATTTTCTTCCATCTTCAGCCCCGTCGCGCTTGTTTGATGGATATTAATCCAGAGCTCGCCAATGTTTATCGGCAGGTGCGGGACAATGTGGAACAGGTGATTGGGCTACTTCAACACCACAAACTCCACCATGACAAAGCCTATTACTATGAGGTGCGATCGCGCCCCGACGGTACCCCAATCGAGCGGGCGGCTCGGCTGATTTATCTCAACCGTACCTGCTTCAACGGGCTCTATCGCGAAAACTCCCGAGGCCATTTCAATGTGCCGATGGGGCGCTACAAAAATCCTCAGATTTGCCATACAGAGCTGCTAAGAGCTGTTTCCTTCGCACTCAAAAATACGGATATCGAAGAGCGATCGTTCGAAACCCTGGTCGATCAAGTCGTCAACCCCAATGATTTCGTTTACTTCGACCCGCCTTACTATCCCCTGAGTGCCACGAGCAAATTCACAAGTTATAACCGCGACGCTTTCACTGAAGCGGACCACATTCGCCTGCGAGATGTGTTTGCCACGTTGGCACATCGGAGAGTTCCGGTCATGCTCTCCAATTCCGATTGTCCGTTCGTGCGAGAGCTGTATGCCGGATTTAATATCCACACCATTTCCGCGATCCGTGCCATCAATGCCAATACTCAGCGTCGCGGCAAGATTACTGAGGTCTTGGTAACCTCCTACTGAGGAGGCGATCGCTGAGGTTTGAAGCACCCACTTCCTTTGTCCTGTTCTCGATGGTGCCGTCATTGCGACCGGGGACGGGTTCCTAGTGGCAAGAGTTATTTTCAGGACAATTCATGAAGAACCGAAATCGGATAATTATCTGAGCCCTTTGTTGCGCAAGAATTTTAGAAAATTATCGAGTTTCGATTTCATAAAATGGATGCCCATAAAAAGTACCGGGACGCTTCTGCAATGAAGCACTTCCCGGTACCTTTGATGTAATTTTGCTGCACCAAACTAAATGCAATCAAACATCAGAGCGCAAAGCTCTACACAAGATTCAGTGGAGGGGCTGGTATGCAAGCGGAGGAGCAAACTCGTCTTGCGCTAGAGTTTGGCGATCGCCTGTGGAGGCGGCATCACAACCTTTTTAGCCAAACCAACGGTCTTCAACCCACGAATCACCCACCAGGTCATGTCGACTTCCCACCAACGATAGCCCGCAGGAGCAACATTAGGATAGGTGTGGTGGTTGTTGTGCCACCCTTCGCCATAGGCCAAGATAGCGGCCCACCAGAGATTGCGAGAATTGTCTTCGCTATCAAAATTCCGATATCCAAACATGTGCGTGGCGGAATTGATGAACCAGGTGCAGTGCCACAACAGGATGGTTCTTAAGAAGATCCCGTAAATGACAAAAGACCAGCCTCCAAAGGCAAAGAGGCCAAGGGCAATAGGCACCTGAAGCAAAATGCAGTACCGATCTAGGAAGCGATAGAAGGGATCGCGAGCCAAATCCGGAGCATAGCGGCTATAAAGCTCGTATTTGAAATATTCGTCGCGGGGATAAACCATCCACAGTACGTGACTCCACCAGAAGCCACGAGTAGAGGAGTAGGGATCCTTATCAACATGCTCGGTAAACGCGTGGTGCTGACGATGACTCGCAACCCAGAAGATAGGCCCACCTTGAAGCGCCATCGAGCCAATGATCGCGAGGGTATATTCCAACCACTTTGGAACTTGGAAGCTGCGATGCGTCAGCAACCGATGATAAGCCAGGCAGATACCGATACTACCTGTTATCCAGTGACCAACCAGCAACACACCTAATGCAGACCAGGAAAAGAACCAAGGGGCTAGCAGCGCCATCACATGGTACAGCGCAAAAAATCCGACATGCCACCAACTCAGCTTGAGGGGCTGAGCATCAATTTGCTGCTGTGGCTCCGTCTGCTTTGGTTCAACAGAACTCAGAGACATAAAAAACTTTCCTCTCGAAAACTTGCAAGAACCAGAACCCTCCGCTGCGCGATCTTGATTAAACAGAACCAAAGACTTTTCGCTAAAGTTGCGATCAGACATAAAAAAAGCTTGGATTCCTCCAAAGACCCAAGATGGATCATTCCAAGCCGATTCCCTACTGCGTTAAGAAATAAAGACCGCTACAGTAGAAGAGATGCAAGTGTTACTTACAGCTTGAGGATAACAGTCCTTGGAATTCTGATGCAAGCTTGACTTGCATATTTCTATGGCTCATCAACGCACTCCCACAAGACAACGCCTAATTCAAGCAGCAACGCAGCTCTTCATTGCTCAAGGGATTGCGGAGACAACCACTCGTCAAATCGCCGATCAAGCAGAAGTGAATGAAGTAACGCTGTTTCGACAATTTGGGAGCAAGCACGGCTTGCTTTTAGCCATGATGGAAGATCCACAAGTTCTCGCTCAACTCGGAATGGCTCTCGGGCAATCGACCTCACAGATCAGCAATATTCCTCAGGCTCTTAAGAGCTATGCCAATGTCCATTTGCAGGCGTTGGCACAAATTCAGGAGTTTGTGCGATCGCTCATCGGTGAAGCCGGACATTACTCGGTAGAAAATCGACGCGCATTGGGTCAGGGGCTTTCCCGAGCCAATCGCTACACCGCACAATATCTTACCAACGTCTTGAGTCAGCAACACGTCCAAATTCGCATGCCACCCGAAAAGCTTGCGAGTTTGCTCAATAGTCTGTTGCTCGGGTACGCGGTGCTGGAATTTAGCAGCGAGTTCCATGAACTCTGGCAAGACAGAGAAAATTTTGTTGACGGGCTGGTGCAATTGTTTCTCTACGGGGCCTTGATCATCCCCGACGATGTACCGCTCCAGACTGGCACCTCTATCGACGTCCTTAGCCCTACTGTCTACTCCGAGTTACCGACAAGCATGGTTCACGAGATCTTGGGACGGGCTGCGATGCAGGACGATCAAGACTATGCGCTGGCCTATGTGCTTTTTGGGGCAGGCTTGAGCATCGACGAGATCGCAGGATTGGAGCGATCGCACGCCTATAGTGATGAGCAACATGACTGGCTACAGATTCCGGTGGGGGCTATCCGCCAAGTTCCCCTTAACCAATGGATTTTGGGTCAACGCTATGGCTATCACCCGGACAATCCGCTGTCTCGGTGGCTGGCCAACCGAAGCGACGATGTGTCTGCCTTATTCATTGACGAGAATAAAAATCCTTTGATGCCAGAAGGCATTTTGCAGCGCTGGCAAGGCTGGACTAGCGACCTGATCACGCCCCTGGGACAGCCACCGCTCTTGCCGCAAGCAACGGTTACTTGGTGGGTGGAGATGCTGATGCGCGGGTTGAGCCCCGAGGAACTAAGTCTTTTGGCCGGGCACCCAGTGGAGCTGCTCAGTCCCTATGTGGAACGGGTCAAGCAGCGGCGGGCGATGGAAAATGCGGTGCACTTGGATCAGCAATATCCTGCCGTGTGAGGGTTTTTGAGGCTGATGGGATCGAGCCTTGAACGGGCGATCGCGCCCCCCTTCCTGGACGCAGCTTCATATTTCATTACATTAGAGAGAGAAATGTTTTTTGAGAACGCGTGGGGGATTTTGGGTAAGCGTCTTGGTTAACCCAACGGCAGCGATGCCGACAACAGGCGCATGATTCCCAGCGGTTATGAAGCGCACGGTGGTTTGGTTTCGGCGAGATTTGCGGGTGAGCGACCATGCCCCCTTGCATCGAGCGGCGATGCGGGGCGCGGTCATCCCCGTGTTTGTGCTGGATCGGGCCTTGCTCTGGCACCCCGAAACCTCGGTAGCGCGGGTGGCCTTTATGCTGGATTGTTTGCGATCGCTCGACCAGGACTTGCGCGATCGGGGTGGACGCTTGATTATCCGCTATGGCGATCCGGCGGAGGTGTTGCCGCAACTGGTGCGCGACAGCGAAGCAGAAGGGGTATATGCCCATATCGACTTCGAGCGGATTTATGGGCGGGTGCGTGACGCACGGGTGAACCAAGCGTTGGCACAGGCGGACATGAAAATCCGTTGGTTCGAGCCACCGGGCACTACCCCCGAGCTGATGGCCTATCCCCGCTACCGGGATCTGTGGTATCTCCACATGGCGCAGTCGCAACTCCCCACGCCATCCCAGGTGGATGTGCCCGACACCCTTGTCAGCGAACCCGTTCCCACTCTGGCCGATCTGAATATGGAATCGGATGGCAAACCCATTCCTCCGGGTGGCACCGACCCCGCCCGCGATCTGCTCCAACGGTTTTACGACGAAAAGATGGAGCGCTACTATTGGCAACTGTCGTACCCCAGTGCAGAAGCCACAACGGGCATCAGCCCCCATGTAAAGTTTGGGGCAATTTCTATCCGCGAATGTGTGCAGACGGCACAGCAGTGGGACTGTCCGGATGGACGAACCGAGCGCAGTCGGCAGCAGTTGATTGCGCGCTTACGCTGGGGCAGTGGTTTTGCCCAGCGGTTCCGCTATTTGCCGCAGTTAGAGGTGCGATCGCTCTACCAGGTCTTTGACGAGGATGGCTGGGACTTTAACGAAGCGCTCTACGAAGCGTGGCAAGACGGCCAAACCGGATTTCCTATCATTGATGCTGCCGCCCGCTGTCTGCAGGAAACAGGCGGCTGGCAGCAACTCAATTTCCGTAGTCGTGCCATCTACGCTAGCTTCCTCAGCAATCTAGCGGGCATGGACTGGCGCTATGGAGCGCTCCACTTCATGCGGCACCTGATCGACGGCGACTGCCCCATCGACCATTATCAGTGGGCCATGCAGGCTGGGGTGACCCATTGTGCCGACAAAACCTGGACCCGCATCTATAACCCCGAGCAAACGGCGGTCGATCGCTGCGACCCAGAGGGCGCGTTCATCAAACGCTGGGTTCCTGAAGTCGCCCATCTCCCACCCGAAGACCTAGGACTACCGCCGCGCCTGCGCGACTATCCACCCCCAATTCTGGACTACCGCCAAGCCCGTCAGCGCCGCGTCAAGCAACTGGAGCGGCAGCGGCAGCAATTCTTGGATCAATCCAACGTTCTACCGTTCCTGGCGCGGATGCCAGAGTCGGTTATGCCCCTGGGGAGCGATCGCCATCCCAGCGAGGTTGCCTGGGCGCAGGCGCCACTCCCCCATCTCTTCCCTGATCCCCTAAACCTGGATACCCTCGACGAAACCCAGGCCAAAGCCCTTCGCACTTGGTTCGTCGCCCATGTCGACATCCGCCCCCAGCGGCCCATGGCTCGCCGCAAATCGCGCCAATCAAACGCCAATCAGGATCATGCAGGTGACTACCTGCAAATGAACCTCTTCGGCCAACAATCCTCGCATTAAGCTGAGTTAGGACTCATACCAATTCGCTAAGGATCCACTACAGATAATTTTTTGAAAGCCGCGCAGTGCGCGGCTTTCAAAAAATTATCTGGTTTTGGTTTTCGTTGAGTTGGTATGAGTCATACCGCTTCTATAGCGCTGTGCGCGTTCATTAAGTACGGTTGTGTGGGGCGCGGCGCGCCCCACACAACCGTTGCTGTGCTTAATGCGGTTGCACACCGCTATAAGTAGCTCGGCACGATGAAAAACCAGACTCTAAAAACCTGTGCCGCCCGCGCTGCGGGCGGCACAGGTTTTTAGGGTTTTAGGTTTATTGCACCTGCCAACTTAGATCGGGTAGAAGTGGCCTGATACAAAACCCAGTGGCTTTGCGTGAGACGATGGTTGAACAGGCTAGAGAGTAGGCATCTGCCAATCAGATTAGGGATAGGTCAGCCCTCGGCAAATTAATTTTTGGGGTTTCAGATTCATCATGAAGTTGCCCATTTTCCAAGTTGATGCGTTTACAGACAAAGTATTTGGCGGTAATCCGGCGGCGGTTTGCCCGCTCGAACAATGGCTACCGGATGATGTGATGCAGCGGATCGCGATGGAGAATGCCGTTGCCGAAACGGCATTTTTTGTGCCGCTCGACATGGGTTACGAAATACGATGGTTTACCCCAGAAATTGAGATGGATCTGTGCGGCCATGCAACCTTAGCAACCGCTCATGTTATTTCAAAACACCTCCGCCCTGCGCCATCGTCCATCGAGTTTCACTCAAAAAGCGGAGAGCTGACCGTAACCATCGAGGAAACGACATTAACCTTAAATTTTCCCTCCCGAAAACCGAAGCCTGCTGAAGCGCCCCAGGTGATTTTGGACGCAATTCAGAAAAAACCTGTCGAGATCCTGAAATCGAGAGATTACGTTCTTGTGTTCGATGATGAGGAGACAATTCGCCATCTAGAGCCCCAGCAAAGTATTTTGGATCAAATCAACCTAGATCCGGGGGGTGTGGTTGTGACGGCAAGAGGAAAAGAGGTAGATTTCGTCTCCCGTTTTTTCACTCCTCAATCGAGTATTTTTGAAGACCCTGTGACGGGTTCAGCCCATTGCTCGTTAATTCCCTACTGGAGTGAGAAGCTTGGCAAGACATCCATGCTGGCTCTGCAATTATCGCCACGGGTTGGCAAGCTGTTCTGTGAAGATTTGGGGGCACGCGTTTTAATGTCGGGAGAGGCTGTAACCTATCTGGAAGGCTACATTACTGTTTGACCATTAGAGCTTACGCATTTTGTTGATTTTGTGGCCGCGACGCGGCCACAAAATCAACAAATTTACTGTGGTTCCCTCACCACCACCGCAGCCGCTTCAAGCTCTGCAAAACCTGCGACTCGCCGGAGGGGGTACGGGCATAGGTCAATAGTCCCGAGGTCGGGCTGAAGAGAAATGCCAGCGTAAACAGCCCCGACACCACCAACACGATCGCCGGGCCAGACGGTAGATCGTAGTAGTAGCTGAGGTACATGCCACTGATGCTGGATATCACCCCAATTACCCCTCCCAAAAGCATTACCTGATGAAAGCGCGGCACGAGTAAATAGGCGGTCGCTCCAGGCGTAATCAGCAGTGACAGCACGAGGATGACTCCAACGCTCTTCATACTGGCAACAACGGTGAGGGCAATGAGAACCATCAACCCAAAGTTGAGCAAACCGATGGGTAAGCCGTTGGCCTGTGCCCCCAGGGGATCGAAGCTATAGAACAGCAGCTCTTTATAGAGCAACGCCACACTCAGCAGCACGAGCCCTGCAATGATGGCGGTATCGCGCACCTCGCTGGCATTGACGCCAAGGATATTGCCGAAGAGGAAATGATTGAGGTCGATTTTGTTATCTTTTTGGATGGCCGTAATCAGGGTGATGCCAAGGGCAAAGAAGGCGGAAAACACAATACCCATGGCGGCATCTTCTTTGACGGGCGATCGCGTGTGAATCAAGGAAATGAGCACGGTACTAATCACCCCCGCGATGAAGGCCCCGATGAAGATATTGATGCCCAGCACGAAGGCGATCGCCAACCCCGGGAGCAGCGAGTGGCTAATGGCATCGCCTAACAATGCTAAGCGCTGCACCATCAAATAGCTGCCCACCACTGAGCAGATCACCCCCACCAAAATGGCGACCACGAGCGATCGCTGCATAAAGGCATATTGCAAGGGTTCTAGCAACCAATCCACGCCGATTACTCCCTACGCTGCCGAGAAAAACTGGACATGGCCACCGTAGGCGCGGGTCATGTTAGTAGGGGTGAGGACGCGATCGCGGGATCCAAAGTCAATCAGTTCGCGGTTGAGCAGCAAGAGCTGGTCAAAATGGGTGATGGACTCCCCCAGATCATGGTTCACAACCAACACAATTTTGCCTTCGGCGGCCAGTTCCGAAAAGATTTGGAACAACACCGCTTCTGTTTTCTGATCGACCCCAACGAAGGGTTCATCGAAGAAAAAGACATCCGCCCGTTGCGCCAATGCCCGTGCCAAAAAGACCCGTTGCTGTTGTCCACCGGACAGGGCACCAATGCGGCGATCGCGAAATTCTGACATCCCCACGCGCTCCAGAGCTGCCGCTGCAATGCGCCGACTGGGCACCGAGAAGCGATGGAACCAACCCGTTTGTCGGACGCGCCCCATCATGACCACATCCCAAACGGTAGCCGGAAAGCTCCAGTCGATTTGCGATCGCTGCGGCACATAGGCCACTCGCTCGCGCTGACTGGCAAGGGGTTGATCGCCCCAGGATACCTGTCCGGTGACCACCGGAATCAAACCCAGCATGGCCTGCACTAGAGTACTCTTGCCGGCTCCGTTGGGGCCAAAGATACCGATCAGGCTCCCTGGCTCAATGGTGACATTGATGTTTCGCAGCGCCTGCGTCGTGCGGTAGTTGACGCTGAGGTGGTTAACAGCAATCGGCGCAGTCTCCGTCATTGTGAAATTCGTCATCGCCTTCCTCTAACAGCATTAGGCATTCCTCATTCCTGGTTGACAGCCGAACCACTCCATGGCGACACAGCCCTGCCCACTCAGAACAACGTGAAATGATTATGAAAACCTATTCTAGCAATAATGAAACAAATATGAAACTGTAGTATCGTTAAAAAATGAAAGGAATATGAAAAGGAGCGTTCACATATGTGCGTGCCAAAACCCAACCGAATCCAACCCTATCTTTCAGGGGGGGTGCTGGCGATCGCCCTCCTTCTAGCTGGCTGCGACACCACGGCTGAAGCGCCCGATAGCGATCGCCCCGATGTTGTCACCACCAGCACCATGATTACCGACTGGACCGCACGGGTCGGCGGCGATGCGATCGACCTGACGGGAATTCTGGAGCCCGGAGCCGATCCCCATGTATACGAGCCTGTGCCCCGAGACAGTATTGCCCTGGAAGAAGCAGAGTTGATCTTTTACAACGGCTATGATCTAGAGCCAAGCCTGATTCGGCTGATTAACGGCACAGGTGTGGAGGCTCGCAAGGTTGCGGTTGGTGAGGCTGTTTCGCCGTTGGATACCGACTATGCTGGGGAGCGCGTACCCGACCCCCATGTGTGGGGCGATGTGGAGAACGCTGTGGTGATGGTGGAGGTGATTCAGGCAGAACTCTCGGCCTTAGCCCCCGACCAAGCCGCAACCTTTGACGCAAACGCGGCGGCATTTATCGCTGAGCTTGAAGCCTTAGATCAATGGATTAGCGCGCAAATTGACACCATTCCCCCTGAGCAGCGCAAACTGGTGACCACCCACGATGCGTTTGAATACTTCACCCATGCCTATGGGTTGGAATCGGCAGGCACCCTGATCGGCATCAGCACGGAGGAACAACCCAGCGCCCAGACCGTGCAGCAACTCTCCGATACCATCCAAGCACTCGGCGTCCCCGCAATTTTTGCTGAAACCACCATCAACCCCCGATTGGTTACCACCGTTGCCGAGGAGGCAGGGGTTACCCTTGCCGAGACAGAACTCTACTCCGACTCCATTGGCGCACCCGGCAGCGATGGTGAAACCTACATCGATATGATGACGTCCAACACGCGAGCAATCGTCGAAAACCTGGGCGGTACCTTCACCGCTTTTAACCCCGAGTGAGAGATACAAATTGACCGCAGGACGATACTTGCCCTGCGGTCAATTCCAGCTTATTGGGTAAGCGCGGCCGCTACCGCACGTTGCGGAAGTTGTCGAAGCCGCGAGTAAAGCGCCCGGTGAAGATGCTCAAGATGGAGCGATCGCGCGTGATGATGTTGGCAGAAACCGACATCCCCGACTGGAGGGGCACCTCTCTCCCATTCACTTCGATCATTTGCTCTTCGAGCTCCACCTTGGCGGGGAAGCGGTAGAACTGATACAGCTCATCGGGAGGGAGCGCGTCATCCCCGATATGGGTCACCACCCCTTCGATGTCACCAAACTCACTGAAGGGAAACGAGTCGATGCGCACATCCACTTGCATTCCCTCTTCAATAAAGCCAATGTCTTGGTTTGTGACATAGACCTCTGCAACCAGCGCATCAGACGGGACGACTTTGAGAATGGGTTCGCTGGTATTGGCCACAAAGCCCGGTCCACTGGGTTGAATATCAAATACCATTCCGTCAATTGGGGCACGGAGTTCCTGGTAGATCAGGTTCAGGTTGGCCTGACTGAGTTGGCTATTGATTTCGGCAATTTGCTTTTCGTTCTCCACAATCGCCCGGTTGATCTCGCTATCGATCTCCGCCATTCGCTTCTCGTTGTCGGCGATGCGGGTGAGGATATCGGTGCTGGTCAGCGCCAGCGTATTGGAAAGGCGTTCTTCCGCCTGGGCGATCGCCAACTGCAGCCGCGAGACTTCTTGCCGCAAGCGCGTCACTTCCGACTCACCCCGCATCGATTCTTGCTGCTGTCGCAGAAACTGAATCCGTGCCAGGGCACCCTCTTCTACTAAGGGCTCAATGTCTGACAGAATCCGATTATCAATATTAAGAGTTTCTTCCGCAACGTCTAATTGGCCCTCGGCCTGTGCAAGCTGTTGCTGAAGTTGAGCCACTTCCAACTGAGCCGCCGCTGCCCGAGTATTCGCTTCTGCTTGCCCAGCCCGTAGCCGTGCCGCTTGCTCCGCCGTCAAATTCTCACCCGGTGCTATCCCCAACTGAGCCCGAAAGAGTCGATTTTCTTCCACCAACGCCGCTCGGTTCGTGGTAAGTGCCAGGATCTGCGGTGACGCATTGGCCGGGGGGGCTGAATCCGGTGAATCGGCTCCCTGCATTTGGCTGCGGTAAAAGGCATTCTCTTGAATCAGCGAGTCGCGAATTTGCTCCAGGGATTCTTTTTGTGCCTGGGCAGCGGTGGGATCAAAGCGAATCAGGACTTGTCCATCGGTCACCGCTTCGCCTTCTTCTACCAAAATTTCTTCGACTACGCCACCAACAGGGGCTTGCACATTCTGGACAGCCCCCTGGGGCTCCAGTTGCCCTTGGGCGGGGACGGCTTGCTCAATCCTGCCAATCGCCGCCCATCCGACTGTGAAAACCGTCACTCCGACAATAGTCCAGACGATCCCTCGCGACCAGCGTGAGGTCTGCTGAAGGATGACCGCCTGATCATATTGCTGGTGACGCTGCTTGGGCTGAAGTGCCTTTTCGTCGGCAGCGGTTTGGGTACCGGCACTGAGAACGGGATCGTCGGGCGAAGGCGCACCGTTGCTTCCATTAGGCACATTGTTGTTATGCCCATTTTTGGTCGTCAGTTGCTTCATGGGGGAAGGTTGCCGAAAAGGGTAGAAAGGTACAAAACTCGTGGGAACGGGGCAAAAAGTTAAACGGCTGACATCAGTCTAGCGTGTGAACTTCTTAAACCTCAGAGCGGACATCATCTCTTCACGGACAGTCGCGATCGGCTCAAGGGGGCTTAAGCCTTTGCTCGTCAACCGCAGCGAGATATCTGCATCGAACGTAGAAACAGGCCTTGCTTTAGCTAGAGAGATCCTGTTGTTGGAACAGGCAGTAGTAGCGACCCCGCATTTCCATCAGCTCGTCGTGGGTTCCCATTTCCACGACCGATCCCTGATCCATCATTAGAATCATATCCGCATGACGAATGGTGCTGAGCCGGTGGGTGATGAAGAAGACTGTGCGACCCCGGAAATGCTCAGCAAGGTTGAGGCAAACGCGCCGCTCAGAATCATAGTCCAGAGCACTGGTCGCTTCATCCATGATCAGCAGGCGAGGATCTTGCATGACCGTGCGGGCGATCGCAATCCGCTGCCGCTGCCCACCCGAAAGAGACGCGCCCCGTTCGCCCACCCGCGTGTTGTAACCATTGGGCAAGCTCATAATGAAATCGTGGGCAACGGCAATTTTTGCCGCTTCAATAATTTGCTCTGCCGAGGAATCGGGTGCATTCAGCGCAATATTCTCCTGCACCGTGCCATCAAACAGCAGCGTGTCCTGGGGAACAATCCCAATCTGCTGACGCAGCGAGTACAGTTCCACCTTGTTGATGTCATAGCCATCAATCAGAATCCGCCCGGCTTCCGGGTCGTATAGCCGAGGCAGCAGCTTCATCAAAGTACTCTTACCCGATCCACTCTGCCCGACAATGCCCACAAATAGACCTTTTGGAAACTCCAGGCTGACATTACTCAACTGCAAAGGCCCCGTAGGGTTGAAGCGGAAGGAAATATTCTCAAACGTGACAGCGCCCTTCACCGGCGGCATCGGAATGTTGTTCCGATCCTGCTCATCTGCTTCAGGAGCAGAGTCCACAATGTCGCTCAGTCGCTCGATCGACAGCCCGACCTCCTGGAAGTTCTGCCACAGTTGCGCCAGTCGGAGCAGCGGACTCGTCACGTACCCAGCGATGATACGGAAGGCAATCAACTGCCCCAGAGTCAGCTCTTGCTGCAACACCAGGTACGCCCCCACCCACAACACCAACAACCCCGAAAGTTGGTTGAGGAAATTACTGGCTGAACCCGCTGTGGTGGAGGTAAGCACAGTCTTGAAACCCGCACTGACGTAGCGAGCGTAGCGCTGTTGCCATTGCCATCGAGCCCGCATCTCCATATTTTGGGCTTTTACCGTTTGGATGCCGCCGACGACCTCCACCAGATAGGACTGGGTTTCGGCGTTGCGTTCGGCCTTAGTGCGGAGCTGACTCCGAATGATGGGAGACGCCACCACTGCCAGTCCCACAAACAGGGGAACGGTGGACAGCGACACCAGCGTCAGCAACCAACTATAGATGAACATGACGACGATATAGATGACGGAGAAAACCGCATCCAGTACCACCGTTAGCGCTGTCCCAGTCAGGAAGCTGCGAATATTCTCTAGCTCGTTAATTCGGGTTGCAAGTTCCCCCACAGGTCGCTTTTCGTAGTAGCGCAAGGGAAGTCGCAAAAGGTGGGCAATGATTTCTGAGCCCAGGGTCATGTCGATCCGGTTGGTGGTATCGACAAATAAGTAGGTTCGTAAACTGCCTAGCACGGCCTCAAACAAGGCCAGCACCAGCAGGAACACCCCTAACACCTGCAAGGTTTCAACGCTATTTTGCAGAATGACCTTGTCGATGATGACCTGAATCATCAGCGGGTTGGCCAGGGCAAATAGTTGTACAAAGAAAGAGGCAAGGAGCACCTCAATCAACACCCGCCGATGCTTTTTGATAGAAGGAAGAAACCAATTTAGCCCAAAGCGCTTTTGGGGAGATTGCTTGTTGGTTTGCACCAGCAGCACATCGCCCTGCTCGCCCCAGTCTTCGACAAATTCGGAAGGCTTGATCTTGCGAATGCCGCGGTCGGGGATGGCCACCAGCATCTCTTTGTCGTCAATGCTGTAGAGCAGCACCAGTTGGTCGCGCCAGCGGACAAGGGCAGGCGGTTCGACCCGGGCGATCGCCCGAGCCGGTACTGTTACCAATTGCGCCGTCAAGCCCATCATTTCGGACACGGCTCCGCACACATCCAGCGATAGCTCGGGCGCCCGCTCGATCTGAGCGGCCAACACCCGCCGCACAATATCCCGCCGGAAGGGCAAGTTTAAGTGTTGGCACAACATCTGGAAGCAGGCCATGGCCTCATCCAGTTCTCCCCGCCCCTTAACAAAGGGATATTTGGGCACCTTGTCCGCTTCAACAAAACCAACGGGCTCGTACTCTGACGGGCGATCGGGCGCATAGGGCACTTCCACCGTCGCATCCACGGGAACCGCCAGATCTTCCGCTTCCTCGACGGACACCGGTTCCGGAGCTGGCGATCGCTCCAGCAAAGATCGCGGCACACCAACGAAGCGTGCAGGTTTGTTGCCCGTAATTTGTACTGTGGCTAGCGCTTGCCCAACGTAGAGGCGACTACCAATGGGGAAGTTGTCGACGGTGCCACTGCTCACCAGCCAGAGGTAGTTGGGGTCAAATTGGCTCGCATCTGCCAACCCGGATGGCAGCGTTTTGACTACCGCCTGTGAAATGGCATCCTCAACCAGAACCTTGAGGTTGGCGGTACCATCCGCTTGCCGATTCAGCTCCTCGCCGAGCAGGTCAAACAGTTCGTTATGACCACAGCGATCCTGGAAAGCAGCATTGAGGCTGGGCTCTTG
Source organism: Vacuolonema iberomarrocanum LEGE 07170 (assembly GCA_015207365.1). Classification (GTDB taxonomy): domain Bacteria; phylum Cyanobacteriota; class Cyanobacteriia; order Elainellales; family Elainellaceae; genus Vacuolonema; species Vacuolonema iberomarrocanum. Next base: position 31,084 of record JADEXA010000045.1, on the reverse strand, counting down.
CTCCAGCATCTTGAGGAAATCCTGCGCTGAGATCACCAGGCAAAGGGACTCATCGGAGGCGATCGCCGTCTCGCAGGGCACCTCGCGCACCAATCCCAACCATCCCAAAATATCGCCGGGTTGTAGCCGCTTCAAGGTAACTGGGCTTTTGGTACGGGGGTCGTAGCCCAACAAACGGGCACTGCCCTCATAAAGAATGGTGAGCTGCCCCGGCAGGCGATCGCGCACCACAATGGCTTGCCCCATGCGGTAGCGCAGCATCCGAAACTGACTGGAATACTTTTGTAGGGTGGTTTCTGGCAATCGGTTGAAGGGCTCAACCGTGCCCAAAAATTCGAGAATGGCGTCTTTCGTGTAGGTCATACGTCTACCGCCGTGGGGGAATCCTTAGAGGTGGAGGGGGCTTGGGAAGTGGATGAATCGTTGGATGGCGTTGGGTCATCCCAGGGAGACGCTTCATCGCTCGTGACTTCATCGCTCGTGGCTTGAACGCTCGGTTCTTCGTTGCTCGGTTCTTCGTTGCTCGGTTCTTCGTCGCTCGGTTCTTCGTCGGTGGGCAACGGAGCCGACACATCGGGTGCAGGGGCGTCAGGGTTGGCGATCGCCCCTGTCACCGCTGTCAGTTGCTCATTTAACCAGGTATTGAACAATTCGTTGAGCAAGCGCTGACGGGTATTATCGTCCATTTGCACCGGAACGTAGCGCTCTAGCCGCACAATCACCATCCAGTCGCTAATGCGAGTGGGAGGCCAAAGCTGACTCGGTTGGCTGACCGCGAGCATCTTTGCCAGGGTGGGGTGAGGGACACTCAGTTCGACCGGCCCGATTAGGCCATCCGTCTGGGCTTCCTGCCCTTGGGAATATTCCCGTGCCAGTTCGGCAAAGGATTGTTCCCCATCTTGAATGCGGAAGTAAAGTTCCTGGGCAATGCCCACATCTTTGGTACGAATCAGAGAATAAATGACTTTATCTAGAGAGGATTTACGGCTGAGGAAATAGGACTCAAGCTTCGGCCCCCAGGTCGCCGTTTTGAATTTTTCGAGCCGCAAACTCCGCACAGCGAGAGCTTCAAACTGCTGCTGCGTCATCGCATTGCGCGTCAACCAGGCTTTGTAGGCATCCTCAGAGTCGATCCGCTGCTGCGCCAGAAATTGCTTACGCGCCGCTTGCGCTTCTTCTTCGCTGATAGCGGGTTCTTGCAACGTAGCTTCCCACTGGGCGATCGCCTGATCCACGATCAGTTCTTGAATGAGATTCGGCAACATGCCATAGCTCGAGAGCAGTGGCATCAACTCTTCTGCCGAAATCTTACGTTCTCCTATTGTTAAAGCAACGGTCATGGCAATCTACATGGGACAACGAGCACCGAAAACCAATTCTTTACCGACATATTTGCAACATCTCAGATGCCAACGTCCCTCAGAGAAATTTCCCTTGAGTCTGGCGCTTAAATTCGATGTTGACGACTCATACTCAAGACGGACGTTAGATCACACCTTAAGCTTTTCTTCTAGGAAAATGCAGGAAATCACACAAAGATTTCGGCATTAACACCGGACAGAGCGCTTTCCTGCCACCACCCATACGAACAATTGCGGCAAAGGATTGGAGGTTCCCATGGTAGATTACCCAATCTTTTGGGGAGGAATACACAAACACTTCACAAGAGTTCACTACTTGGGATGGCATCTGAGCAGAATTACCGGCAGGCTTGTCGAAAATATCCCTGCCCAAAAACACACAGACAGCGTCTGTCACCGCTACAGCTTGGCAATGTCAGGGAAACCGCGTGGAGCCGTTACGCTCGCAACAAGGCAACCGCAACCGCCTTCGTAGACATTGACGGGTTTTAAGCCATCCTGTGCCACAGTTCAACACCAAGCTTTAGATTTTAGCTGCATTCACGATCCTGGGGCGATCGCTCGAACAGACCTCACCACCTAGGGGTGGACTCCACCGCACCACCGACTCCAAACAGCAGTGCTGTAGTCGTGGCCGTTGAGATAGCCTATTCATTTATTAGAGATTCACGAACAGCCTCGTTGTTTCCGCGAATGCGGGAATCTTGCTATGCCTTCCGCTCACAATTTGTGCTAACAACTTCCTGCTAAGTAGCTCGGCATGATGAAAAACCAGACCCTAAAAACCTGTGCCGCGCGGCACAGGTTTTTAGGGTCTTAGGTTTAATTGCACCTGCCAACTTAACAGATGACCGTTTTCCCATCAAGGTAGTCGCGCAGTTGCTGCCCGTGGTCTTGGGATAGTTCACCGAACGGCGGCAGGGCATCGAGCGCAAACGCCTTCACTTCCGACACTTCCAGCACATCTTGAATCTCGAACGAACCCTTGACCTGAGCCTCAATGGTGATGCAGATGGAGTGAAAGCGCGAATCCCGTTGGGGCGAAGAATAAACACCCACCAGTCGGCCCACCGAAATCACATCCAGACCCGTTTCCTCAGCCAATTCTCGCTTGAGCACCGTGCGCACATCTTCGCCCCAATCCACAATGCCCCCCGGCAGGCTCCAGCGCCCATCATCCCGCCGCCGCACCAAGACAATCTGCCCATCCTCTAAGACCGGAACGGCGGTGACTCCGGTGATGGGATGGCGAAAGATGATGCCGAGAGCCGCTTGAGCATATCGCCAGACTTGACGCATGGGGAGAACCAACGATGGGACAGCACAGTCAGCCGAAACGAGAATCCAGTGGGGTGGGGCGATCGCTCACGCCCGAACGGTCCAAAAACTTACCCGGCCATCAGCATTTCGAGGTCGGCCCAGACCTGATCGGCATGGCCGTCGGGCTTCACTTTGGGATAGATCTTGGCGATCTTGCCGTCGGGGTCAATGATGAAGGTCTTACGGAAGATACCCATGAATTCTTTACCCATAAACTTTTTCAACCCATAGCTGTCGTAGGTGGTTGCCATACTGCCATCAGCATCGGTAAGGAGCGGAAACGGCAGACTATATTTGGTTGAAAATTTGGTGTGGGCTTTGGCATCGTCTGTACTCACCCCCAGTACGACAACATTTTGGGCTTCGTAGGTCGGGTAAGCGTCACGAAAACTGCAGGCTTCTTTGGTGCAACCGGGCGTATTGTCGCGGGGGTAGAAATAGAGCACGACCCATTTGCCCTGGACATCAGCCAGGCTAACGGTGTCGCCGTTGCCGTCAGGGAGTGAAAAGGAAGGGGCGGGTTCACCAACATTGAGCGTCATACTGCGTGATTCCGAATTCTGTAAGTTTTCAGGTGTTGTGATAAGAGTAGCCTGCAGATTACCGTACAAGCGAAAACCTGAGCAAGCGATCGCCATCAAGCAAGACGTTTGCGGATCGATGGCGATCGATCCGCATCCGACAACTAGTACGTTAAGGTCACATCTAACGCCCCTCTACGTCGCGGCTGATTTACACTCATCGACTTAGCATTCTGTCACAAATTAACGGGATCAGGACTGACGAAAACCTTGTGTCATCTTGAGTGAATTCATTGATTTTAGGGCTGCGTCTTGCCTACAAAATCAATCAAATGCGTAAGTCTTGAGTAGCTCGGCATGATGAAAAACCAGACCCTAAAAACCTGTGCCGCCCGCGGCGCGGGCGGCACAGGTTTTTAGGGTTTTAGGTTTAATTGCACCTGCTAACTTGGGAGTATTTGAATACCATGTTTACAACTCCAGCTCGGAGGCAAGTGGGAATCCTAGCCTTAGTCTTTTCAGGAAAAAAGATGAACAGGCTAAGAAAATAGTGATGAAATTCAGGGGGAGAGAGACGAAGGTTCTTATGTCAGAGAATCATGAGATCAGATTTCTTTAAGCTTCAGAAATCGATTTTTCTACGTATGCTCTAGAATATCAAACACAACCTGAATCAAGCCGTTAGCAGTATTTCAAGGCGGTCATGCTTTCACTCAAGAAGCTTTAAATCAGAGGCTATGAGTCTTCAGAAAAGCGGTGTGTAACCATGGCGAATATGTTTTCATAAGCTAACAAAACCAAACATAGGGTTTTGAAAATGAGGTGTTTCAGGTATTTTTGATCATTACTGTTTTTGTAGACGAATCTAGGCAGTTCGTTATCTCAGCGACAAGATTCATTCTCTCTGATGTAGACTTTTACGGGCTTGGTAGAGAAACATGACTAACTTGAATAATATCGATTCTTTAAACAATAAAAATTCTTTAACTATCGACGACAAAGTACAAGAATCCACAGAGTCTAGTTACAAATTGCAAAATCGTGTCCCCAAATCGGGTGAAGGCAATGCGCTGACACCAGAAGAAAAGATTGTTGGCAAAACCCTCAAGAAAAACGTACGGCTAACGGCAGAAGAGCTGGCTGTCGTCAATACCAAACGTGGGCTGTTGCAATTGTTGTCGGCCAAGAATGTCAATGTTAAGAAGGCTCTCGTCAAGTTGCACTATGAGCAGGAACTCGAGCAATTGCAGATCGAGCTTGTGAAGCTGCAGCGCTCGGTTCAACTTGAAGGGCGACGCGTTGCCATTATTTTTGAAGGCCGCGATGCGGCTGGAAAGGGCGGCAGTATTCGTCGCTTTATCGAGCACTTAAATCCCCGCAGTGCCAGGGTTGTGGCCTTGCCTAAGCCGACCGATCTGCAGAAAGGGCAGTGGTATTTCCAGCGCTATGTTGAACAGCTCCCCAATCCAGGTGAGATCGTATTCTTTGACCGCAGTTGGTACAATCGCGCAGTCGTAGAGCCGGTGATGGGCTTTTGTACCGAAAAGCAGTACCGCATCTTTATGCAGCAGGTTCCAGAGTTTGAGCACATGCTCTATGAGGATGATCTGGAACTGGTGAAGTTTTGGTTTTCAATTTCTAAGGATGTTCAGGCGGAGCGATTTGAGTCTCGCCGCCATGATCCGCTAAAGCAGTGGAAAATCAGCCCCGTTGACGATAAGGCACAACAGAACTGGAATTTGTACACCCAATACAAGAATGAAATGTTTAGCCGAACCCATATGTCCTACAGTCCCTGGATCATTGTGCAGGCTAACGACAAGAAAAAGGCACGCCTAGAGAGCATGCGTTATGTTCTATCGACGCTGGATTATGAGGGGAAAGGGCGCCGAGGCATCAGCTTGACGCCAGACCCCAATATTGTTGGGCGCTACTATCGTTCGAGAGAAACCGTGGATTAATGCTCTGTCAATTGAGTCTCTTGTCAATCGATGTTCTATGGGGGAGCGCGTAGTCGGGCGGCGATCGCCTGCTAAGCGCTCCCTTGATTGCGGTATCAGTTTGGCTAGCCGAGTCACCAGACTGCCTTCGTTTAGTCCATATCCTCAACCAGCGTTTCTACCGCTTCTTCAACGGCTTCACTGAGCAGTTCATCGGCACCGTCTTCGCCAGAACTCCCGCTGCCGATTCCACTGATGGAGATGCTACCAGAACCATCCGCCGCCGATCCTTCGCCGCTCATGGTTGCCACGATCGCGCTATCTGCGGTGCTGATCATCCGGGCGGTGAGAGCCACGTTTGCCCGTGTCTCGCTGCCACTGCCCCCAATACCCATAAAGCCGCCGCTTGAGGTTTCCGTTTCGACATTGAATTCGGTGACCGAGCCAATGATGACATAGTCGACCCCTAGCTCGCGCCCAAGTTCAACGGCGCTAGCAATATCGGTACCATAGTAATCGTCCCGCCGTTCGCCCACCAGGCTGCTATCGATCACGGTGTAGGTGCCTTCATCGACTAGGGCACTAACGACCAAATCGCTGACACCGGAGGCATTACCACGCCCCCAGTAGCCTCGGTAGTAGTTGGCATCGCTGGTTGCCGAATAGTCAAACTCCAGAACAACGATCCGCTGCCGTTCTTGCTTCTCTGCTTGAGTGAGATCTGGCGCGGCGATCGCAGGGGCGAGCGTGGCCACAGAACTTGTTCCCATCACTACCACCGCACCCATGGAAATAGTTGCGAGGTACGACAAAAAGCGCTTCATAGGATTCTCCTACTGAATATCAAAGAATGCGACTGATCAATTTAGAGGGGATTAGGTTGTTGGGGAAATAACACAACACCGAGACAGCCCGTAAGCAACCGCATGGGAGGAGGACGCAACACCCATGTCCGCTGCGCATAAGGAGAACGGCTCGGTCATGCCCAACATGACACCTAACAGCACCCAGATATAATCATTCCCAAAATTCACATGATTTTTTAGAAAATCCGATGAATTTACGGAGAATTGAAGGATTTGCAAACCTACAGTGAACCCTGTCTATGTTTCTGGAATGGCACACGCTTTAGAGGTACGCCCGGATGCAGCCTGTTGCAACGCTTCAAGCCCTTTTCTACAAACCCGCCCAAGGTGCATGGGTTGAGCCAACCGATCAGCTCGTACTCAAGCGGGGGTGTGGCATTGTGGGCGATGCCAACGCCCAGGTGGGGAGTCCGCGCCAGGTTTTGTTTGCGGGAACGCCCTCACTTCAAGCCTTTGGGTTGCAGCCTGGGGATTTGCAAGAGAATCTGCTGCTCGATGTGGCCGTGGAATCGTTGGAGTCGGGAACGGTATTGCAATTGGGAGCAACGGCACGGGTGCGGCTGATGTTTCTGTGTGAGCCTTGTGCCTCGCTGGAGCGATTAAAACCAGGGCTGTCATGCAAGATCCATGGCAAGCGAGGAATGCTGGGTTTGGTTGTGGCCGATGGCACGGTGCGCCTGGGGGATCCGGTGTGGATGGTGGGCGATCGCTTCCCTGTCATTCCCGAAACCACGCGGGGCAAGTTCGCAGAGTTCGTCGCTCGCATTCCCCCTGGCAAGGTGGTTCCCACCAAGAATTTGCTGCTTGCCTTGGGGCTGACCACCAGCTATGCCCGTACCATTCCAACGATGCTGAAGAAATCGGATCCGACGCTGCCCGTCCATCGCATCGTTGCAGCCGATGGGCGCTTGTTTACCCAACATTTGCCCGATCAGCGGGCGGTACTTTTGGCCGAAGGGGTGGCGATCGCGGGCGATCGGGTAAACGCAGCACATTTTTGGGAGGCTGAGTCCTTCCATCTACTAGATCCCTAAGCTCGATAGAAAGGCTTGTCAAACAGCCGTTGTGGATCGTACATCAAATCCGGTTAAACAGCCGTAAAACCCAACGATCGTTTGCGCCCGCTGCAATGCAGCGGGCGCAAACGATCGTTGGGTTCTTCAACCGGATTTGATATTGAGGGAATCCGCTGGCTTCGGCTGCGCTCAGCCAACTGTGCCCTGAGCGTAGCGGAAGCACAGCCTATCCTCCGGGTGGATATTTTGTATCAAGTTTCTCTGTAAGGTTGGCGGTATCTGGCTCAGAGCATCTTGCTGCAGCCGTCAGTCAACTTGGATACGGCAAGAAATAGACTTTGGGTCTATGTTCACACAAACCAGTTTCTCCAAAGGTCTGGTGTGCATCTCATCATGGATCGAGCGATATGTTTACGCTTCGCGATGTTTTCTTTGCTTTTATTTGGATTGCGCTGCTGATCCTGGCTGGCCGCTTGATTAAGCAAAAGGTGCGATGGATTCAGTCGCTCTATTTGCCGGAGTCTATTGTGGCAGGAGCCTTAGCGCTGTTGTTGGGGCCGCAGGTTTTGGGGGCGATCGCCACGTCTGTCTCAGGGGAAGACGCCCTCTTGGCTCAAGGGTTATTCGCCGAACCCATTCGGGCAGTTTGGTCGCAGTCCCCCAGCATTTTTATCAATATTGTTTTTGCCGCACTGTTTCTGGGCGAATCCATTCCCCGGCCCCGCGATATTTGGCGTAAAGCCGCCCCCCAAGTCATCTTTGGGCAATCCCTTGCCTGGGGGCAATATGTCATTGGCATTCTCGTCACCCTCATCATTTTGATGCCGCTGTTTGGTGCCCACCCCATTTCGGCAGCCCTGATTGAAATTGGCTTTGAAGGGGGGCATGGAACGGCTGGCGGGATGGCTGAAACCTTTGGTGAGCTGGGCTTTGAGGCAGGAGCCGACCTAGCGCTGGGCTTAGCAACCGTCGGCATCGTTTCCGGCATTATTACAGGAACAACGCTGGCACGATGGGGGCGTAAACGGCGGCACATCAGTTCATTTGAGGCTCCCGCTGACCAACCAGAGGATTTGCCAGAGCTGACCGAAACAGAAAGCCCAGAGATCGAGCAACGGCGGCAGCGCCTCATGCGTGGTCTGCTGATCGACCCGCTCTCCCTCAACTTTGGCTTTGTGGGCATTGCTGTCATTTTTGGATGGCTGATTCTACGAGGCTTGGTGCTACTCGAAGCGCTGACCTGGGGCCGCACTGGATTTACGGTAATGGAGTATGTGCCGCTGTTTCCGATGGCATTGGTGGGCGGCATTTTGGTGCAGTTGTCTGTGGAGCGTCTAGGGCTGAGGGCGCTGATTATCAAACCGTTGATGAAAAACATTGCCGGGATGGCACTGGATGTGGTGGTCGTCACAGCACTGGCGTCGATTTCTCTCACGGTGATCGGCAGTAATCTAGCCACTTTCCTCATCCTCAGCGTCGTGGGAATTGCCTGGAATGTCCTGTTCTTCCTGTACTACGCCCCGCGCATCTTCCCTGACCATTGGTTTGAAAAGGGCATTGGGGATATGGGGCAGTCGATGGGGGTCACGGCAACAGGCATCCTGCTGCTGCGCATGGTCGATCCCAACAACCAATCCGGTGCCTTCGAAAGTTTTGCCTACAAGCAGCTCTTCTTTGAACCGATCGTCGGAGGTGGCTTGTTTACAGCGGCAGCACCCGCATTGATTGCCCGTTTGGGCTTAGGGCCAACACTGCTGATTACTGGCGGATTGCTGGTCTTTTGGCTGGTCGCAGGCTATCTTCTGATGCGGCAACAGGGGCGATCGTCACCCTCCACCCAACAGCCACTGCTGTAGTTTTTTTTCCATGCCCCTAAGAATCGTGAGACATCCGATGTTCGATAAACATCGGATGTCTTTGTCTAGCAGTCTGAAGGCTTTCTGAGAAATTTCTAGGATGGCCACAAGCTGCAAGACACTGAACGAATGATTGTTTCCGAACCCTAATCGTTCTTTTTGTGGAGTTGTGTTCGTCGTATGAAACGCGTTGTTGTGAAGGGTGTTTTCTCGATCGGTCTGGCGGTTTGCGTGGCGGTGGTTGGGGCATTGTGGGGCTGGCCGGGGCGATCGCTCACCACACCTACCGCCGTTGGCACTGGCGGCGCGGTTGCCAGCGTCGATGTTCGCGCCACCCAGGTTGGCATTGATGTGTTGCGAGCGGGAGGCAATGCAGTGGATGCGGCGGTAGCCACAGCGGCGGCGCTGGGCGTGACCGATCCGTTTTCGGCGGGCATTGGCGGGGGTGGGTTCATGGTCATTTACCAGCCCGATCGCGACACCGTTGTGACCTTGGATGGGCGCGAAGAAGCCCCTGCTGCAACCACACCGGATATGTTCCGCGACCCCGACAGTCCCACGGGGGAGAATCTGCCCTTTTTCCCCAACCGCATCTCCAGTGGGCTGGCAGTGGGCGTACCGGGTACGCCGCTGAACTGGGCCACGGCCCTAGAGCGCTACGGCACCCAAACCCTGGCGGAGGTATTGGAACCAGCGATCGCCCTAGCTGACGAGGGGTTCACCGTGGATGAAACCTTTGCCTCCCAAATCGACGCCAACCAGGAACGCTTTGCAGCCTTCACCAGCACCCAACCTCTCTATCTGCCAGACAACGGCGTGCCGGAAGTGGGCAGCACTTTCCGCAATCCCGAGCTAGCCAACACCTATCGGTTACTGGCGGATGAGGGCGTGAATGCCTTTTATCGGGGGGAAATTGGGGCGGCGATCGCCCAGACTGTGCAAAACCCTCCAGTCGTCGTGGAACTGCCCTTCCCAGTGTGGCCGGGGCGCATGACCGAAGCCGACCTGGATCGCTACGAGGTGCGGGTGCGATCGCCCATCGCTAGCCAATATCGAGGCTATCAGCTCTACGGCATGGGCTTGCCCAGCAGCGGCGGCATCACCGTTGCGCAAACCCTGAACCTGCTGGAAGGCTACGACTTGGGGGCAATGGAGCAGGCCGAGGCGCTGCACTGGCTGATTGAAGCAGAACGACTGGCATTTAGCGATCGCAACACCTACCTGGGCGACCCGGAGTACGTGGATGTGCCCGTCGCAGGGTTGCTCGACCCCGCCTATGCTACCAGCCGCCGAGCCGCACTCCCCGCTACGGCTCCGGAGGATGAGGCCAACTATCGCGCTACAGCGGGCAATCCGCTGCCTTACCAGGAAGACCCCAGCCCCAGCCTCAGCGAACCCCCAGCCGTCGGCTTGCACTCGGACGATGGTGGTATCTCCACCACTCACCTCAGCGTGATCGATGCCGATGGCATGGCTGTCTCCTACACCTTGACCCTGGAATCCACCGGTGGTTCGGGCATAGTAGTTCCCGGCTATGGCTTTATTCTCAACAACGAACTCACTGACTTCGACACTGCCCTGCCCCATCCCAACGCCCCCGAACCCGGCAAGCGCCCCCGCAGTAGCATGTCTCCGACTCTGGCACTGACCCCAGACGGCGGCGTGCTGGCCTTTGGCTCTCCCGGTGGTTCCACCATTATCACCACCGTGCTGGGCATCGCCGTCAATGTGATGGACTTTGGGATGCCATTGGATGCGGCGATCGCCGCCCCCCGTATTTCCCAGCGCAACGGCGGCTCCACTACCGTTGACCAAGGCTTCGAGACAACCCCGCTTGGCCAAGCCCTGATCGCCGCTGGCCACCAACTCAACCCCACCGATGAAATCGGCGCGGCCACAGGCATTTATCGGGATGGCGATCGCGCCTTCACCGCCGTTGCCGAACCCGTGCGACGGGGCGGCGGCAGCGCCATGACTGTGCAGTAAGTTATGTCAAACCCCAAATAGCGTTTGTGCCCGCTGCAAAACAGCGGGCACAAACGCTATTTGGGGTCTTCAACCGGATTTGCTATCAGTCCTCAATGATTTCAGGGATTTCAGGCGATGAACCTTCGCTGAACCGTTTGACTGCAGTTGCGAGGTCAATCCCCGTGGTCTGACGCAGTTGTTCAATGAACGCCGCCGTACGGGTTGCCCCTGTGCCATTCGCGCTGTCCACTACGGTGACATTGTCCACCTCGACAGAGGGAATCGATTCCGTGAGGATCTGCAGCAGAGGTTCCAGTTGTTGCAGCAAGAAGATATCGCGGGCGCTGCTTCCGGCAGACTTCCACGACTCGGCCAACCGCAACGTACCCTGGGCTCGGGCTTTACCATCCTCAATAATGCTGGCGGCTGCACCCTGTGCTTGAGAGATGGCCTTTTTGCAATTCGCTTCGGCAGGCGCAATCACATCGGCTTGCAGTTGTTGCTCAACCTGCTTAATGCGCTCCTGCTGCACCGGAACTTCGGCTTGAATGCGGGCCAGCTCGGCAGCAATTTCTGCTTCCGCCTCAGCAACAACCGCATCGCGCTTGGTGAGGGCATCGGTGATACGACGCTCGGCATCAGCACGGGCAATGCCCAAATCTCGTTCAATCCGGCTGAGGGCTGTGATTTTCTGGTTTTCAGCCGTCTGGATAGCAGATTGGGACTTGGCGCTGGCTTCAGCGATGCGGGCATCCCGTTGCAGGTCGGCCTGTTGCTTGCGCCCAATGGAGTCGAGATAGTGGACGTTGTCGGAAATGTTCTGAATCTTCAGGGTATCCAGCACCAGCCCTAGCTTCACCAGATCGTCTTCTGCTTCATCCAGCAGGCTCTTGGCAAAGGCCATCTTGTCTTCGTTCACCTGCTCCGGCGTCAGGCTAGCCAGCACCCCCCGCAGGTTCCCCTCCAGGGTTTCTTTCGCCATTTGCTCAATTTCGTCCCGGCTTTTCCCCAGCAGGCGCTCGATCGCATTGTGAATCGCTAGCTCTTCCCCAGCAACTTTGATATTCGCCACCCCTTCAACCATCAGGGGAATGCCACCTTTGGAGTAGGCGTTGGACACTTTCAGGTCGATGATCATGTTGCTCAGATCCATCTGCAATGCCCGTTCGAGCAATGGTACCCGGAGACTGCTCCCACCCTTGACCAGACGATAGCCCACCTGGCGATCGCCCGCCAATTTGCGCGTCGGGCCAGCGAAAATCAATACTTCATTGGGTTGGCAGATGTAATAGAGGTTGCGGATGATGAAGGTGCCAGCGCTAGCACCCAGGCCCAGCAGTACGAAAAGGGCAAAAATAGCTTCCATTGGAAAATCTCCTGGAGAAAAGCTGAATTCGTCATGGATTGTGTGTTGCGTTGTGATTCGAGGTTGCAGATTTGCGGTTGGGTCTTGAAACTCAGACCCCTGAAGCTCAAACATTTGTGGCGATCGCCCATGCGAACCTCAATGCCCCCTCAAATCATCCTTAGTGGCTCATTTCGGGAGATGAAACGGACGTCGCTTCGAGGGGGACTTCGACCTTGCCGTTGCCCCCCCGCTCCAAGTTGAGGCTGACCGCAATGCCCAGGGTTTGCTCCACCTGGTCGAGGAAGCGTTTTACCATTTCTGGGTAGGTATTCATCAGCCCCGTCAGCGATCGCCCATCCCCGTTGTCAATCACATTCACGTTATGCAAATGCAGGCGATTGGGCACCTTGGCCGCTTCTTTTAGTACCATCTCAATTTGCTGAATCAAGAACAGCTCCGACGCATCGGATCCGGTTTGCTGCCATACATCTGCCAGCATTTCATTAACCAGCGCCGCCGCTTTAGCATTTTCAGCCAGCTCTGCCGCCTGCCCTTTGGCAAAGAACGTGCGAGCTTCCCGATCCGCTTCCGCAGGCAACACTTGGTCCGCCTGCAGCCGCAGCCGCTCCAGTTCTGCTCGCACCGTTTGCAACTGCTGCTCAGCACGGGCACGGGCTTCCTTGGCCGCCGCGTCGGTACGTTCCTCTTCGGATTTGGCCTGTTGCTCTAGCTCCGCCTTGATGGTGCGAAACTCATTTTGCCGTTGCTGAATGACCCCAAGAGCCTGGGATTTGGCGACTTCTGCCTGTTGCATCGTCTCCGCTTCAGTCCGATTGGCCTGACTCATCGCCTCCGCTTCGGCAATCTCCGCATCTCGAATGATTTCGGCGATCCGCTTGCGCCCGATGGAACGGAGATAGTCCATCTTGTCCGCCACACTTTGAATCTTCAGGGTGTCGAGGTGCAACCCCAGCTTGTTCAAATCCCGTGAGACATCGTAAGCAATGCGTTCGGCAAATTGCAACCGATCTTCGTTGACCTGCTCGGGGGTGAGGGTCGCGACGACGCCCCGCAGGTTGCCTTCCAGAGTTTCCCGTGCAACCCGCGCAATCTCAGAGCGATCGCGCTCCAAAAAACGCTCAATCGCATTGCCCACCGTCTGTGGATCACTGGAAACTTTGACATTGGCGATCGCCTGAATATCGAGCGGTGTTCCCCCTTTGGAATAGGCATTGGTCACTTCCACAGGTACGGGCATGGTGCTGAGATCCATGCGGCGCACATTTTCTAGGATAGGAATCGTGATCACCCGCCCACCAAAGATGACACGATAGCCCACTTCCTGCCCCGACTCGGTGCGATGCTTACGTCCAGATAGCACCAGAATTTCGTTCGGATTACAGATTTTGAGGAACGACTTGAGGAACCAGGTCAAAAACAAGGCTCCGACGATAGTGAGGGCGATCGGGGTAACGGGGATAGAGATAACTTGGGCCTGAACTGGTAGAGCATCAGAGGTCGTTTCAAGCTGAGCCAGTTCTGATGTTTCAGCAGAGATTGTGATTTCGCTTTCTTCGTGGCGGTCGACAGGCGTGACCAGACGTAGAGAAGAAGTCATAGGTTAGTGAGGATTAATGAACAACTACACAATGGAACACGCAGCACGGAAGGGATAGGGGAGGTGAATGAGTGGATGCGTTGCGGGTGGATGGGTGAATGCGTCGAGGGGTGAATGGGTGGATGGGTGAATGCTTTGGAGGGTGGGAGACGCATGCGAGATCAGGCGCAGATAGGAGGACGTAACCAAAGGGATCCACCCATCCCCTCATCCCCTCATCTACCCATCCACCTACAATTGCCCGCTTAGTTTTTCCGCGAGGCAGAATTAGGAGATTCCAGGGTGTCGGCAGCAACGACCCAGAGACAGTTCTGTTCGGTGCCGACGACGAACACGCGATCGCCCGCTTCCAATACCCGCTCCTCATTGGTATAGGCAATGAAATCAACCATGCTGCCTTTGACATTGAGACGCACCTTGCCTCGGCTATCGAGACTCAGCGGAATTTCGACGACACCCGCCAATCCAGCCAGGTCGTTCGTTCGCACCAAACTATTTACTTGGCGGCGGCGGAGAGAACGGAGGGTCCAGGCGATGCTAATGCCACAGAAAACACCCATGCTGACAGCGGCGATCGCCACCATCAGAGGGCTGACCCCCATCCAGGTCAAAACAAGCCCCGTCAATCCAAAGAAGCAACTACCGAATGTCCAAAATTTAAAGCTCGCGAGCAGGGAAAGCAGCGGAAAGCGGGGACGAGGAGGACGAACGCGCCGCCTGCGCTGCGCTGCATCCCCCGGATCGACAAGCTCCAGATCCGCCTCTTCATCAACCTCGACCTCCATTCCAAGGTCGACGTCAGGGTCGGCAATGTCTGCCCCGTCCAGACCACCGACTGCCGCCAGGAAGACAAAAACGCCACCTACCGCAAAGCAAAGCCAGTAAACCGTTTCCATGAGGGTCTCCCCACGGTCAAAACATATCGATTCTAATGGCTAGGTTTAGCGATCGCCCAAGTTTGCAACGACTATTAATACCCAAGCCAATTTTAGGTCTTAGATTTCGAATCCCAGAATTTGACCTAAAAGCCCTGAACTACACAGCTTTCAAGCCATGACTGGTTTTATCTAAGCAAATAGAACCACAGGCCAAGAGAACGGCAACAGCATAAACCAGATGCCCCCACCGATGCGAAGCGACCTAACGCCACCAATGCAAAGCTCCTTTGCCGAAGGGGGTCTGGGGAAGCTTCGTTCCCCCAGGCAGGGGGTTTGGGGGGCGAAGCACCCCCCAAGGCTCACGGTTTGCATATAGGGTTTAGGCAGGCAGTACCCACCCTTCGCCCAAAAAGAGCGCAGGGAATATGCGACAGCCTTACACCATGCCAACCAGCTTTGCGCTCAAATCCCAGAGCTTGCGAGCTTTCGCATCATCCTGCGCCTCGTTCGACACTTCTTGATCAAACGAGCGGCGACCGGGCTTCTGGCGATTCCCCCAGCTCCAGTACACCCCGGACTGGTTAAACTCATCTTCAGCAACCACTTGGGCAACGCGATCGCCCGCCAACTCCTGCGACACATAGCCCCCCGTAATGTTCTTCTGGAACCAGGGGAAAATGGTTTGGAACAGCGAGTAATGGTTGCGGAACAACGGCGTATCAGCAACGCAACCTGGATAGAGCGAATTGAAGGTAATACCCGTCTCGTCGTGATAGCGACGGTGCAACTCGCGCATCGTCAGCACATTGCAGAGTTTGCTGTCCTTATAGGCTTTACCAGACTTAAACTTTTTGTCGTTGATCATCGAAATCGGCGCTTTGAAACCCTGCTCAAAGCCCTGAAGGTCACCCAGATCCGGCGGTGCAGGGATAGGAATCTTGCCACCCAACTCCTTCGGATTCGCCGTCACCGTTCCCAAAATCACCATGCGCTTGTCAGCAGCGGGCGAGTTCTTCAGGTCTTCCAGCAACAGATTGCACAGCAGGAAGTGACCCAAATGGTTAGTTGCAACGCTCAATTCATAGCCATCCTCACTGCGCATCGGCTCTTTGAGCAGCGGATAGTAAACCGCCGCATTGCATACCACCGAGTGCAGCGGACGCCCCAGCGCACGAAAGTCTTCAACAAAGCGGCGAACGCTAGCCAGGGACGCAAGGTCGAGGTGAAGGACAGTGTAGTTTTCGACGGGCATCCCAATCGACTGTGCCACATCTTTGGCTTTATCCAAATTGCGGCAGGCCATAATGACATGCCATCCCCGGTCGGCAAGGGATTTGGCAGCGTTCAGCCCGACTCCAGAGGAAGCACCAGTAACAATAACGACTGGCTTCTGATCGTTTTCCATACTTGGCAAACCCAGTTAAATCGCGTTTTTCAAAGTGAGAGACATATCGTGACCGGATAGAAAAAGCGCGGGACGTATCCCAGTTCTTGCAGAGAATTAAATGCAAACGCCAAAAATCACAAATAAACCATGCGACCCATCCAGCATGATTGATTCGACATCTGACTGAATGCGTAGCGGTCAAAAGACATCTGCTTAACAGAATATGGGGAAACTGCATCCCGTGAAGTGAGATGTAACGTCCATTTACAGTCTCCTCAGAAAAGTTAACATTTGCCGCTGGGTTTGGAGGCTGCGCCCATAAAATTCAATGCCCCCCTTCCGCAAATGGGAAGAGGGGCTGGAGAATGCGAGCAAAGCGGCAACGCTAAACTTGGTCGTTTGAATTCAGGTTGTGAGTTTGATTTGGTTCGGGCGATCGCTTCAAGTCCGCTCCCATAGAGTGGGCACCGCCCACAGTTCCCACGATTTTCACGAAAGCCGACATCTGATGACGCCCAACGAAACCATTACTCAAGAACCCTTATTCAAAGACCGTGTTACCCACCAGAGCATCCGGCCAATTGGCATCGGCGAGGGTGATGTTGCCAGGAACATCCTGTAGCCAAATCTGTTGCACATCCATGCTGTAGTTGAGGTATAACTGGCCATCAACGATGCGCCATGCCTCTGGATCAACGGAAACCAAATTGCCTTCGCTCATAGCCTTAGCGCAGTAACCGCCGTACTGGGGAGCATACTGTTCAGGATTGCTGGCAAACAAATCGCGGTTTTGAGCGCTGGCGAATTGCCAGGTTGCACCCTGCCATTCGTACTGATACTCACTGCTTCCGATGACAGCAGCGCCTTCGGTGAAGTAAGCAACAGGGTCAGCGCCACGAATCGCAAGGCCATTCGGAGCCGTGTAGACTTCAGGAGCCGTGGCACCTGTGGTTTCAGACCCTGCACCCGCGCAGGGATTCGCACCCGCACAAGGATCCACTCCAGCGCAAGGATTCGCGCCAGCACAGGGGTCAACACCCGCACAAGGATTGGCACCTGCACAAGGATCCACCCCAGCACAAGGATTGGCACCTGCACAAGGATCCACCCCAGCACAAGGATCCACTCCAGCACAGGGATTCGCTCCGGCACAAGGATCCACCCCAGCACAAGGATTGGCACTTGCACAAGGATCCACTCCAGCACAAGGATTTGCTCCGGCACAGGGATTTACACTCGCACAGGGGTTGGCTTGCGCCGGACGGAAATTACTAGCTAGAGGAGCCAGTCCAACGGTCAAAACGGATGCTACAGCAAGAGCAACTAGATACTTCGCTTTCATGAATCTCTCCGCACAAAACTAAATGGCTTACGACACGCTTGGCCTCAGCATCAGGCATGAAATAGCTTCGAGAAAAAGACGATTTTCCCCTTGGCTGCGCCGCGCTGCCCCTGATACGACTAACGGTTTCAATTGGATGTAGAAATCCGAATTTTTTTTGAAATTCATCTCAACAAAATTGTGCTTGTCTAAATGACATGTTCATGCATAGGTGATAGATATTTGAGGTTCACTCTATACTTCCAGGTATCAAAGATTTCACTGTAACTGCTTTTGATAAGTTGGCAGGTGCAATTAAACCTAAAACCCTAAAAACCTGTGCCGCCCGCGCTGCGGGCGGCACAGGTTTTTAGGGTCTGGTTTTTCATCATGCCGAGCTACTTAAGAGGTTTTAACTATCAGAAAATCTCTTGTCCTATCCTCCGAAACCCCTTTCCAGTAACGATCAGAGAATTACAGCACAAGACTCTGATCTCAGCACAAAGAGATTTAAGGTGAGTGTAGAGTTTATCCTTCTCGGCAAAAATTTTTCTAAGTTGATTAACTCGCTACAAGTAATGCGCTGCAACATATCCCACTTACAGAAGCACCACACTACGCTGCCCTAAAGCAACTTACAAAACATCCAGAACAGCGATTTAGTCGTTTTAAGATTAGGATGAGTCGAGATCGAAATCGCTCAAAAAGCTGTATCTCGATCGCCCCCATTTTTTTATTTAGGTTCGCTATTCCTTAGTCATTGTTCTGGATAAGTTTTTATGTTGACGGTGGAGAAAGAGCAATTAGAAATCAGCCAGGACTGGTTGGTACAAGAAAATGGGAACTGCATTGCGTTAGATGTAGCGGAATTAGAGATTCCTGAAACGCCCTATCGGATGTACCGTTTCCTGACTGAAGTCGAAGATATTTTGGCGGCAGAACCCGATGATGGAAGACGCATTGAGGCGATCGCCCCCTTAGTTCGCAAGCTCCTCAACAGCTCCTACTGGCTCCAGTTTGAGTTCGTCCAACCCAAGCCCAACCCCGGCTGGTCGGTGCGCTTCCTCTACCAAGACCACCAGTTTCCGCTGACGGTGCAGATGGTGGCCTGGCTACCGGGGCAACCCTCCCCCATCCACAACCACGGCACCTGGGGCATTGTGGCCATAGTCAACGGCCAGGAAAAGAATCGCTTTTGGCGCAAGGCTCCAACATCGGAGCACCCCGATCGCATTGAGTTAGTGGGCGATCGCACCTTATCCCCCGGCGACCTCATCAGCTTTTTGCCCAACGCCATCCACAGCGTCGAACCCCTAGGCGACGAATCCGCCATCACCTTCAACATCTATGGCGTAACGGACTTTAAGCAGCGGTTTGAGTTCGACGCCAAAAACCACACAGCGAAATTATTTTGATACGTTCAGGGGTCGGGTGCCT
Source organism: Vacuolonema iberomarrocanum LEGE 07170 (assembly GCA_015207365.1). Lineage (GTDB taxonomy): Bacteria > Cyanobacteriota > Cyanobacteriia > Elainellales > Elainellaceae > Vacuolonema > Vacuolonema iberomarrocanum. The sequence goes on along the minus strand of JADEXA010000045.1, from coordinate 12,247 downwards.
TCAAGGCACCCGACCCCTGGGATACCTACAGCAGCGCAAACAACGGCAAAATCAGCGGCAGGAGGTTCTTACAAGCCTCCGCCAAATTAGATGCCTCCGTCAGTGGCTCGGCAATAGATTTCAGATTATCCGCCGCCCGCTTTGCCATCCGCTGCATCGCATTTTCCTTAGGCGTGTTCCCTGCCTCTGCCAGCTTTGCCACTTCACCAAAGGCTTCCTTCTTTTCGATGTCGCTGAGTTCTTTGTCGGCTTCAATAGCCGCTTGCAATTGCGTCAGCAGATCTTTGAGGCTAGGCTTGTCCGATTCGGGAGCGCCATCGGGCAGTTGGTTGATCTGGTTGCTTACCTGACCGCTAATTTTGCCCAAGTTAAGAGTGCTGCCCGTGAGGTTAACCTCACCACCCGCATAAAAACTGCCATCACCTGTACTGATGGGATTATTCATGTTGTTGATTTGAATGGAGGACAGAAACTTGCTAAAGCCCAGTGCCACTTCTTTCACATCATCCGCACGTCGCTTCTCGGCTTCTAATTGAGCACGAACAATTTCTGTCTGGAGTCGTGCTGTACATACGTCTTCATGATTCCAAAATCTCTTAATTTCACTTTTGTCTATCCCCTCTGGAACCTGGAGCTTGACTAACAAATCATTTCCTTTTCTATCGAAACTTTGGAGGGAGTCAGCATTGATGCTGGGATAATTGGATACAAGGTCACGCAGTACTGCCTTAAACGAGTCTGGGTTAATGCCATTACGAATAAGAATCTGTACAGTGTCGGGCATTTCTTTAAAGAATTTCTCGAAGTCACCTGGCTCAAAAGATTGCTTAGGATCATGCGGTAGACGGTCACACCATCCAAATTCGTTCGGGATTTCCTTGAGAAACACATATTGACAATCAATCTTGCTCAAAATAGTAGTTTCGTGGGTGATCCAAGACTCCAAACATACTCCAGTCAAGTGGCTACCTGTAAAATCAGTACCTACACACTGAGCCTGGGTCAGGTTAGCACCCTGTAGCTCTGCTCCACTTAAATTTGCACCACTAAGATTGGCTCCTTTAAGGTTGGTGCGAAAGAGTTTTGCATCTGCTAAGTTTGCTCCTTGCAAGTCGATATTGGATAAATCCTGGTCAATGCCATCGAGAGTAGTGAGCAGAATACAAACGCGTCGATCGCTTAGGGCATAGGTTCTAAGGTCAGCATACTCGAGCTTTTGGGCATGACGCCAGCGCACACGAGTAAGCATTGTGGGGCGCTGATGCGAATCAACAAAACTAGTGCTTTTGAGACAAGCATAGGCAAAGGTGGCCTCTGTCAAATCTGCACCGCTAAAAGATGTACCGAAACGCTTAATAACATTAAGATGATTTCCAGAAATTTTCTCAAAGACGGATCTACGTCTGTAATTGCGATAATTTATGTAGACATAAAGTGATAAAGATGTGATTGCACCAACAACAGAACCCGCGCTAGCAAAAGTAAAGGTTCCACCTGTATTAACAAAAATAATGATAGCGACAGCAACAGTACCTCCGAGGATCAAAGCGATGTGCTTCGCTCCTTGCTCATATGTGCCTCGACGCAAGGTTACATAGAAAAAAGCAGCGAAGATAATAACCCCCATAATTCCAATTCCGACAAAGGATAGTTCAGAGGCAAATAAGGCTGAGACGGTGCTTGCCCCAGAAATCACTAGACAAAAACCCGTTAGTACAAAAGCCACAATGCCAGGCACTAGTAGACCTAACCAGCGGCGCTGTAGCCCTGCCTGTGCATGACAAAACGTCGCTCCTCGCAGTGTCGCCTCCACAAATCGCGCACTGCGAATATCTGCCCCGCTAAAGTCGGCTCCCGACAGGTCGGCTCTCCGAACGTTGCAGCCCCGCAAAATGGTGCCCCGGAAGTCGCGCTCTCCCGCTTCATAGAGTCGCAACACATCCCGTGCCTTCAGCCGTTGCCCGTGGTATTTGCCCTGCTCGCCCATCGCCGCCTTATTGCTGGTGTTTCCACTGATTTAAACCCAGCTTTCCATGAAGCGCCACAGTTTTTATCTACAAAATGGGAAAGGTGTACCTCTTGTGCAAGATTGGACTTGATACCATGCTAAGTAGACGTAGCTGATCACCCATCATGCAGAATGCTCAAAGCCTTACTCCGACGGAGTATCCTCACATTGGTATTAATCAGAACAATGTGCCGATTATCCTTGGGACGACGCTCAAAGTCGTTGAGCTAGTGATGGCACAGCGAGCCTATGGATGGACTCCTGAAGAACTCCAAATTAACCATCGCCATTTGAATATGGGGCAAATTTATGCAGCCCTTGCTTACTACTGGGATCACCGCGATCGCCTAGACGAAGACATCCAGCGACGGGACGCCTACGTTGCAGACTTAGAGCAACAGGCTCAGGATTCTCCTTTTGTCGCTCGGCTCAGAGCACAAGGACTCTTGAGATGAGCCTTGCTCTCTACATGGATGAAAACATTCATGGTGCGATTATCAACGGATTACGTCAGCGCAATGTGGATGTTTTGAGTGTGCAGGAAGACAACCGCAGTGGCATTTCTGACCCTGAAGTTCTCGATCGGGCAACCGAGTTGCAGCGATTGTTGTTTTCTCAAGACGATGACCTATTAGCAGAAGCCAAGACAAGGCAGATGAGGGCAGTATATTTTCCAGGCGTTGTGTTTGCCCGACAGTCTCGTGTCTCAATCGGCAGTTGCATCAGAGATCTGGAGCTAATTGCGACTTTAGGAAAGCCCGAGGAGTTTGAGAATCGGGTTCATTTTCTACCGCTCTAATCCAAAACAAGCACACAATCTGGCGATGAAATGCTTCACCCAGAGAATGTAACACGCAAGACCAGCGCATTACTCACCTCTTGGTAAGTCGGCAGGTGCAATTAAACCTAAGACCCTAAAAACCTGTGCCGCCCGCGCTGCGGGCGGCACAGGTTTTTAGGGTCTGGTTTTTCATCATGCCGAGCTACTTAACGAAGAGATGATGACAGACTGATCTCGCTCCATACATTCAAAGGCGATCATGCGTTCATTTGGAGCCAGCCAAAGATCTGCGCGCTAGAAAGAGATAGCTCAATCCCATCGAGAACCTGCAATGGTTCTTCATGGCTGAAGAGTTCGGGTTGTTGTTGGGGTTTGAACACGAGGATAGAGCGATCGCCCGGATCCACCAACCACCCCAACTGACACCCATGGGTCAGGCAATGCAACAAGTTTCCCGTCACCCGATTGGAGCTTTGATCCGGCGAGAGGATTGCGATCGCCCAATCTGGAGCACTCACAACATCATCTAGAGGTTCTCCCTGCTCGTCCAGCGTGATGTTCGACCAACAGAACACCGCAATGTCAGGCACAATGGAGCGTCCGCCAAAGGTGCAGCGTAATTCTGGAAATGCATAGGCAATCCGCTGCGCCTCTGCGACTTTGTTGATAGCATCGATTAGCTTTGCCTGAAGTCTTGAGTGGCGATTTTTGGGCATGGGCTTTTGGATAATTTCACCATCGATATACTCACTAGCAGGTTTGGTTTCTGGCAATACCAAAAACTCATCCAGGGTAAGTGATGCAGGTTTGGCAACCGTCATTTCCCTTGCCGCCTCTCTCAGCTCTAAGTTTCAGTGTACTTCTCCCCCAAATCTTCCAGGTATTCTGTCGGGAAATCCAGATTCTTGCCACCCAACATAAGACGTCGGAGAATCTTTTCTCTGCTGAGCTTCGCAACAGGCTCAGGAGGTAGGGTCGGTGTCCTAGCTAAAGCGTTTTACGGGCATCGTTGGGAGATGACACAAGAACCCGAACCTTGGCGCTCATGACCTCCTTGGTACTGCGATATCCTAAAACCAGATGGCAATCTGGTAAGGGAAATGGTTCAGCTACAAGAGCAACCGACACAAGACCAGCGCATCATCCAACCCGATCGCACTTGGGAGCAGTTTGCCTTGATTCGGCAAGGCTTTGCCAATTCCCCTGGCGTGCAATTGTCGTATTACGATGGAATCCTCGAAATACTGATGCCAGGACGAGAGCATGAACGGGTGAGTGCGGTCATCGCCCTATTGCTCAGTCTCTTCTTCATCGAGAACGAGATTGAGTTTGAACCTACCGGATCGATGGATCAAGAGAAGACGGGCGAAGCATTTGTCCAGGCAGATCAGTCCTACTGCTTTGGTGGATCTCACGCCATCCCGGATCTGTCTATCGAAGTTGTGTTTACGAGCGGCGGCATCAATAAATTAGTGCACTACCCGATTCTGGGGGTACCGGAAGTGTGGTTCTGGGAAAATGAGACGTTGCGACTCTATCACCTGCGCAAAGACGGCTATCAACCGATTCGACAGAGTGAATTACCAGTCCTGGTGAAACTAGACATTGAACTCCTCACCCGCTGCATCATCCTGGGGCAAACCTCTCGACTGGAGGCCGTCAAAGCGTTTCAGCAGGGGGTTCAGAGCATCGGAGAATAACACGGGGTTGGGAGCAGTTCGGAAGTACCGCCCGCTGAACGTATCAGTTTGTAACAGGGTTTTGCGAAAAAAGAATAAGCTTTTCGGACTTTCAAATCTTGTTTTTTAGGATGAGATTAGTCCGAACTGAGGAACGCCGATGTCGAGCGCCCAGGAATATAATGCCTCCGGAGCGGCGGGGATCGCATCACCCGCCGCCGTGTTTCGAGTGCGGGATGTAGGCAAGACCTACCACATGGGCGAGGTGGACGTGAATGCCCTCCGCCAGGTGGATCTGGAATTGTATGAAGGGGAATTTGTGGTATTGCTGGGGCCATCGGGAAGCGGCAAATCCACCCTGCTCAACATTTTGGGAGGATTGGATGTGCCCAGTTGCGGCGAGGTCTGGTTTCGCAATCGCAATCTGTCCCAGGCCAACGATGCCATCCTCACTCGGTTTCGGCGAGAGGCGGTGGGATTCATCTTTCAGTTCTACAACCTGATTCCCAGTCTGACAGCGAGGGAGAATGTGGCGCTAGTGACGGAGATTGCGTCCCATCCCTTTTCACCCAAGGAAGCATTAGAAATGGTAGGTTTGGGCGATCGCCTCGACCATTTCCCGGCACAGCTTTCTGGTGGGGAACAGCAGCGGGTGGCCATTGCTCGGGCGATCGCCAAGCGGCCCGAAGTGTTGCTCTGCGACGAACCCACCGGGGCGTTGGACTTTCGCACCGGGAAACTAGTGCTCGACGCGCTGGCGCGGGCGAACCGAGAATTGGGCACAACAACCGCCGTCATCACCCACAACGCGGGGATTGCGGCGATGGCCGATCGGGTCATTTCCCTGCGGAGTGGGCAAATCTCCAACATCGAGGTGAACGATACAAAAGTGTCCCCATCGGAGTTGGAGTGGTAAGGCTATGCGGGCACTGGATCAAAAACTGGTGCGGGACTTGCTGCATATGCGGGGGCAGGTGTTAGCGATTTTGCTGATTGTCGCCTGTGGCATCACCGCCATGGTGACGATGATGAGCGCCTACGATTCCCTGAAGCTGTCCCAGTCTGCTTACTATGCGGAATATCGGTTCGCGGATGTATTTGCGTCTTTGAAACGGGCACCGGAGTCCCTTGCGCCTCGGCTGGCCGAAATTCCCGGCGTGGGTCAGGTGCAAACCCGCGTGGTGGTGGATGTGACGCTGGATGTACCGGACTTGGATGTCCCAGCCACTGGACGCATCATTTCCATTCCAACCACACCCCAACCCATGCTGAACGACCTGTTCATCCGCGAGGGGCGCTATATTGAACCTAATCGGCGAGATGAGGTGCTGGTCAGCGAAGCCTTTGCTGCGGCCAACAACCTGGCGCTGGGCGACACCATCGGGGCGGTAATCAACGGCCGCTGGGAAGAACTGCGAATTGTGGGGACGGCGCTGTCGCCGGAGTATGTCTATGCCATTCGCCCAACGGACATTGTGCCGGACGATCGCCGCTTTGGCATCATCTGGATGGGTCGCGAGGCTCTGGCCGCCGCGTTTGATATGGAGGGGGCGTTCAATGATGTGGCGCTATCCCTATCCCGTGAGGCCAATCTGCCGGAAGTGCTGTTTCAACTGGATCAGCAGCTAGAGCGCTACGGCGGTTTGGTCGCCTACGGGCAAGAGGATCAGGTCTCTAACTTTTTCCTGACTCAGGAGATCGCGTCACTCCAAGTGACGGCGGTGTTCATGCCGACGATCTTTCTCGGCATCGCGGCCTTCTTGTTGAATATCGTGCTGTCGCGCATCATCAGCACCCAGCGGGATCAAATTGCCGTCCTCAAAGCCTTTGGCTACAGCAATTGGGACGTGGGGACGCATTACTTCAAGCTGGTGTTGCTCATCACCCTGGTCGGCGGGGCGATCGGAACCGGAATGGGGCTATGGTTTGGCGCTGGCATTACGCAGTACTACACCAACTTTTTCCATTTTCCTGTGTTGCGCTATGAGGCGGGGACGGGGTTGATTGTCACGGCGATCGCCTTCAGCAGTGGTGCAGCCCTGTTGGGAGCCTTCTCCTCGGTGCGCCGAGCGGTTTCCTTGCCCCCCGCCGAAGCCATGCGTCCTGAAGCGCCCCCCCAATTCCGCCCGACCCTGGTGGAGCGCTGGGGCTTGCAGCGCTTTTTCTCCGCCTCTGGACGGATCATTCTGCGAAACTTGGAACGCAAGCCTATCCAAGGATCCTTGTCGATCATCGGGATTGCTCTTGCCGTCGCCATTTTGATGGTGGGGCGCTACATGGGCGATGCGATTTACTACATCATGGATGTGCAGTTTCGGCAGGCGCAGCGGGAAGATGTGACCCTGGTCTTCAACGAACCCCGCCCTGCCCGTGCCCGTTATGCGATCGCCCATCTCCCTGGTGTGATGCAGGCCGAGCCCTTTCGCAGCGTCGCCGCCCGCCTGCGCTACGAGCATCGCACCCACCGCACGGGCTTGACAGGGCTGGAACCGGAGAGCGATCTACGCCATCTGCTAGATCAACAATTGTGCACTATCTCCTTGCCACCTGACGGCGTGCTGCTCACCCGCACCCTGGGCAACATGCTGGGGGTAGAACCGGGAGATTCCCTCACGGTGGAAGTGCTGGAAGGCACTCGACCCACCCTCACCGTCGAGGTGATGGGGTTGGTGGATGAACTGATCGGCGTGTCCGCTTACATGGATATCCACGCCCTCAACCGCTTGATGCAGGAAGGGCAAACCATCTCTGGGGCTTACCTGGCGGTAGATTCCCTTGCCATTAATGAACTTTATGACGAAGTGAAGCAAACCCCGGCGATCGCCGGTATCGCCATCCGCCAGACCACCATCGACCAGTTCGAAGAAACCATCGGTACCAGCCTCGGTGTTTTTACGACAGTGCTGGTGATTTTTGCCTGCATCATCGCCTTTGGGGTCGTCTACAACGCTTCCCGAATTGCCCTGTCAGAGCGAGGACGCGAGCTAGCCACCCTGCGCATCATTGGCTTCAGCCGTGCAGAAATTGCTGTCATTTTGCTGGGCGAGCAGGCGATTCTCACCCTACTGGCTATTCCTGTGGGAATTGGAGTCGGCTGGGGGCTGATCACGGCCCTCGTTGTGGCCTATGATTCCGAACTCTATCGCTTCCCCTTCTTCGTCGACCGCACGACCTACATGTTTGCCACTGGAGTCGTACTCGTAGCCGCATTGATTTCTGGCTGGATGATTCGCCGCCAACTGAACCATTTGGATTTGATCGCTGTCCTTAAAACACGGGAGTAATCCTCCATGAAGTTCAAATTTACCCCCACGGTTAAACGCATTCTCTACCTTTTGGCAGGATTGGCGATCGCCATCTTGCTAGCACTGGTGCTACGTCCTGCCCCTTTGCTGGTCACCGTGGCAGCGGTAGAACGGGACACACTGGCGGTCACGGTCACCGAAGAAGGCCGAACGCGGGTGCAATCGCGCTACGTGGTGGCCGCTCCCGTTGATGGACGGCTGTTGCGGATTGACCTGGATGCAGGAGATACCATTGATGCAGGGCAGCTTGTCGCCCGCATCGACCCACTCCCCCTCACCAGCGAAGTGCAGTCAGCTCAGGCACAGTTGCAGGAACTAGAAGCCCAACGGCGCGGCGTCGATACCCAGCGCCCCAAGACCGAAGCCCTCCAACAGGCCGAGGCGCGCATCCGTGCAGCTCAGGCTGCTCAACAACAGGCCGAAGCTCGCATCCAGCAGGCCGAGGCAGCATTGGCTCAGGCCGAGCGCGATCGCCAGCGAGCGGAAACCCTGCAATCCGAAGGGGCGATTTCCCAGCAAGCCCGGGAAGATGCCGCCCTGCAAGCCACCACCCGCGCCCGTGAATTGGACGTAGCGCGTCGGGAAGCCCAGGCCGCTGCCGCCGAAGTCGCTGCCGCCCAAGATGCCCTCGCCATCCTACAAGCCGAGCAATCCGACCCAGACTATCTAGAGGATGCCTTCACCGCGCAAATCGCTAGCCTGGAAGCCCAACTGGTACGCCTTGCCGATGATGCTGCCCGTACCGACATCAATGCCCCCGGTAGCGGAGCCGTTTTGGAGATCATGGAGGAAAGTGCCCGCTTCGTCGCCGCCGGAACGCCCTTGATGGAAATTGGCAACCCCGATGCGTTAGAGCTGGTAATTGATGTGCTCTCCACCGATGCCGTGCAGGTGGAGGAGGGCGATCGCGTTTGGATTACCCAATGGGGTGGCGACGAAACGCTCTATGCCACCGTCAGCACCATCGAACCTTCCGCCTTCACGGAAGTCTCTGCCCTCGGCGTGGAAGAACAGCGGGTCAACATCATCGCCACCCTAGAAGGAAACGGTGTGCCTTTGGGTGACGGCTACCGCGTCGAATCTCAAATCGTCGTTTGGCAAGAGGAAGACGTCTTACAAGTTCCCGTCAGCGCTCTCCTCCGCTGCGACTCCGAGCAATCCGATGCCCCCGGCTGGTGTGTCTTCGTGGTCGAAGACGGCCAAGCCCAACAGCGCGAAGTGGCGATCGGGCAGCGCAACCCCAGCCAAGCCCAAGTTCTCGACGGCCTCAGCGAAGATGACACCGTCATCCTCCACCCCACCGAACAAATCGAATCCGGCAAACGCGTCCGGTTTTAATTCTCATGGAATCGGGACTAATAAACCACGCCCCGATAGCGGCGCTTTGCCGGAGCAGGTGCTGCTTCTGGGGATGGGGTGCTACTCGGTGGCTTAGACGCCTGGGAGGAGGAATGCCCATTCTGAGGTGCAGCTTGAGGTTGTTTGAGCGACGATGTAGCCGCTTCAGCCACCGAGGACATGGAATCGGCGATCGCCCCATTGGTGTCTTTCGTGCGTCGGGCATCCAATTCGCGCTTCATCTTCAGCAACGTGCCAATTAGCGCAGCATTGTCAAACCTAGGACAGTTCAGAACTGCGAGAAGGCGTTTGGTGCTGGTCGCAACGCTGCTAACCAAATTATCGGTTTGGAAGCAAGGAAGGAGGTCAGCCGCGCCTTGATTCTGTGCCCATTGCCGTTCGGGAGGCGAGATGTCAGCCTGGGTGCCATTGGTTAGCACAACTTTCACTTCGGGATGATTGTCACGGCACCAACGGCAAAAAGAGTAAGGATTAAATCCAATCTGGTTAATGTCGATCAGCAATACATTCGGCAACGTCAGCCCCGCTTGTTTTAATTCAGTGAGACTGCTGATTAAATCACTATCGGGCGATTCTTGAATGGCGGAAATTTTCTGAGACTTGAGAACAGTTTGCCAGATCAATCCTTGCAGTCGATTGGGCTGGATCATCAACACCAACTTGGGTCCATCAACCATGGCTAGGGTGCGTTGAGAGTAACGGGTGGAGGTTGCTTAACGGAGGCAAAGGGGTTGTCTCATTTAACAAATGTTCTCGCTAAAATCCGGACGTTGAGAGGGTGAGATCATGGCTTTTTTTCAGCGATTCCTGACCGTTTGCAGCCAAGCCTTTAGGGGGCTCTATAGCTTCAAAACACCCTGGTCTATGAGAGCCAGAACTTCGGCAGCGGAGAAGGAGCGTTTTTGCGCGATCGCCCAAGCCTTCAACTGGGTGCGGAGTTGCTCATATTGCTGGCGGGTAAGAGGAGACTGCGACCCCTCCGACGGGTTCTCAAACAGCGATTGTAAATTGCTAACCCCGCTACATTTGCCAAACCAGATCTCTGGTTCCACATAGGGGAAGATGCAGTAACTCTGGCGATCGCGCAGCAAGGAATTCACATGGACGCCACTTTCGTGGCGCTGGGCCGCAGGGGAGTAGGGGGCGTGGGCGCGGGCTCCCAGGGTGTCCAGATACTCCGTCACCGCAGGGAGGGCGTCATAGTCGATGCCTTCGACTTCCCAACCAAAGCGCCACTTCAGCCCCTGCAATACTTGCTCCAGCGCCACGTTTCCAGCGCGTTCACCAATTCCGCTAAAGGTTCCCGAAATGCCGCAGGCTCCAGCACATACCGCCTGGATGGTGTTTTCTAGCGCCATGCCCATGTCGTTGTGAAAGTGGACAGCGAGGCGGGCGTGGTGGGTCTGATCGAGCAGGTCTGCTATCCAACGGCGGGTCGTTTCGGGGGTGAGAAGGCCAACGGTATCGCAGAGCAGAAAGTGGTCGATATAGGGCTCGAACTTACGGATGCAATCGACCAAAAAGTCGGTATCGGTACGGCTCGCATCTTCAGCGGCAAAGCAGACCTGCAAGCCCTGGTCTTTGGCGTATTGCAGGTGTTGCAGCACCTTTTTCAGCATAGCTTCACGGGCCTGGTCGAGCAGAGCATCGGGGATACCATCGTCCAAGATTTTATGGCGGTAGTCAGGGTGGCGGCGCAGATCGGGGTCACGCAAGGCTAGCAAGCGATCGCTTACCGCATGGAAGAGGATAATCTGCTGTGCACCGCAGGCCAGGGATTGGGCGATCGCTTCTCGACTTAGCATGGTGGAGGCAATCACCTGATGCCCCAACCCTTCGGCAATAAGTCGCTGCACCAGGCTGGCTTCGCTGGCATGCACCGCAGGCATCAGCGCCATCTGCTGGACGCCGGTGCGGGCAATACGAAACGCCAGTTCATGCTCAACCTCGGTATCAAAGAATAAACCGACCTGCTGCTGGCCGTCGCGTAGGGTTTCATCAGAAATGGTGAGGGTAATCGTTTCCATGGAGGGCAAGGAATCAATGAACTCGGGATGCAATGATGGGCAATAGCCCCTAACGCTGTAAATGTTGAACGCTAGGGAGATAGACGAAGCTAGAGCACTTGGGTTTCGATGCGTGCGATCGCCCACATCCTTCATGGCTTGGGCGATGGAAAATAGGGACGACATTGGCTTGCGATCATTCAACCAGACAATTGACGCACGAGTGCAATGGAACTGTTCGGTTGAGCGATCGTCCCTATGGACTAGCGGAACCCAGGAAGAACGAGTAACTCAAACCCGTCAGATAGCATTGAAGTTCCCCTCTACCTCCAGATTCAAACGCTTGCACCGCAACTATCGCCAGATGTTTACGCGTTTACTTTCCGGAGTCCGCAGCGGCAAACTTGAATCCTATAGCCTCGACGTTCGTTGCCAAGGTGCTTTCCGGCCTTACCGGAGAAACGTTGCAATCTACAACCGGAGTGATTACCGGGAGGAACGGGTGTTATACACTACTTTCTGTGAGTGGCAACACCGAAGCCTTTTGGCTTGTTGGTGAGGAGTGAAACAGAATGACCATTGGCGATTCTCCCAGGGAGAACCTGAGCCAACGTAATGGGAGCAGCTACGTGCCGCACCCTGCTTCACAACTGGATCCAGCTCAAAATTCAGCGACGCCTGCCGATGGCATCGTCCTGCCACCCAGCTTGAGTCATGGAGCACCGTTTCCCTCAGAGTTCGACTGGACACAAACCTGGGCAGATATCCTGCGCCGCGCCGCGCAGACGCCCAACGGCATCACGCATGTTTTGGCCAACGGGGAAGAGCGATCGCAATCCTACGCCGATCTCTACACCCAGGCATACCGCACCGCCACAGGGTTAGCCGCCAGCCAGCTTGCACCCGGCACCCCTGTTGTATTACAGATTGGCGATCGCCCCGACTTTCTCGCTACACTATGGGGTTGCCTTCTGGGCGACTATGTCCCTGTGCCGTTGGCGATCGCGCCACCTCTCGCCGCCAACACCGGAAAAGCAACAGCCCTAGACAACGCATTACAGCTCTTAAACAAAGCCGCTATCCTCACCAGCGCCACCACCCCACCCATC
>JADEXA010000044.1 GCA_015207365.1 Vacuolonema iberomarrocanum LEGE 07170 | reverse complement strand
TCACAAGGGGACAACACGGTATCAATCGGTGGATGGGGTAACGTTCCGCCTAAACCCTATAAGCCCACTATCTGTTTGCGCATCCTTCTCGCGTTAGAAAACGAAGACCCGACGCTAAACAAATACCTTCTTTGAGAAGTCGCAGATCTGATACCAAGTTTTCAACTATTCCGAATTAACCCATTCGGTTGGGAGTAGCACGTTTGGTAATAAAGGTTGCTCAATTTTGTTGTTTCCAACTATTCCGAATTAACCCATTCGGTTGGGCTGCTACTCTATTTGTTACAGCTGTTCCAGCTGTTATTGCCGCGTTTCCAACTATTCCGAATTAACCCATTCGGTTGGGTATACGAGACGTAAGAATAAACTACCAACAGATAAAGCCATGCGTAGTTTCCAACTATTCCGAATTAACCCATTCGGTTGGGTATAAAGAAGGTAAAAATGATTGTATAAATAACTCATTCCAAGTTTCCAACTATTCCGAATTAACCCATTCGGTTGGGAATCTCACCGTTCAACAAATTCAAGAGTTTGTAAAGCTATTGGTTTCCAACTATTCCGAATTAACCCATTCGGTTGGGATCCAAGAAAAAGGTGTCTCTGGGTTTGATTCTCTAATCGCATAGTTTCCAACTATTCCGAATTAACCCATTCGGTTGGGTGTTCAGCTCGATCTTGTGATAGGTGCTCAGGATGCTCAGGTTTCCAACTATTCCGAATTAACCCATTCGGTTGGGCATAGGCGTAGACAAAGACATCGAGTACAAACTACTCGACTGTGGTTTCCAACTATTCCGAATAACCCATTCGGTTGGGCTTACATTGTCCCACAGCCCACAGTACCAGCACCAACAGTTTCCAACTATTCCGAATTAACCCATTCGGTTGGGCCTATCTGAAGAGGATGAATTCAAGGGCAACGTTGCCCGTAAGGGTTTCCAACTATTCCGAATTAACCCATTCGGTTGGGCGAGCAGGTGTTGGAGTCTCTCCAAGCGCAAGATTTCTCCAGAAGGTTTCCAACTATTCCGAATTAACCCATTCGGTTGGGCGACTGGGAACAAATTGAAAACACCATGAAAAATGCTGCGGAGAAGGTTTCCAACTATTCCGAATTAACCCATTCGGTTGGGCGCTCGTGGAATTTCTGCCGTCGCTCTGTCTAAGGGTTTCCAACTATTCCGAATTAACCCATTCGGTTGGGTTGCAGCGGGCAACACAATTGATCTACGTTTTTTGTCTGAAGGGTTTCCAACTATTCCGAATTAACCCATTCGGTTGGGGGTTTGGTTCTCAGCTCTATCGAGTTCAAAAAACTTGGCTGGTTTCCAACTATTCCGAATTAACCCATTCGGTTGGGTGTTGATTATTACGCGACAGGCATGGCAAATTTCCCAACTCTGTTTCCAACTATTCCGAATTAACCCATTCGGTTGGGAATCCGATCGGAAACCCCATCATCCATTCGCAGAACTGGGGGGAGTTTCCAACTATTCCGAATTAACCCATTCGGTTGGGTATATGATCGACCTCATGAACCAACACCCCAGATACCATCTAGTTTCCAACTATTCCGAATTAACCCATTCGGTTGGGAGGGGATCGATGATCTCGCCACCCTTGAGAAGTGGCTGAGAGGGTTTCCAACTATTCCGAATTAACCCATTCGGTTGGGTGCTGATATTTTTCCGAATGGAACTGATTACTCGTTCCAGTTTCCAACTATTCCGAATTAACCCATTCGGTTGGGTTCAAGCAAACCTAACTTACAAAACATTCCCGCACGAGAGTTTCCAACTATTCCGAATTAACCCATTCGGTTGGGCAACCCCATTGTGGTGTTTAAGCGACTGTTCAATACTGTAACATTCAGGTTTCCAACTATTCCGAATTAACCCATTCGGTTGGGTCAAATCGACGTGTTTGTGCCCCAAGTTTGGGCGAGTTTCCAACTATTCCGAATTAACCCATTCGGTTGGGTGTGGGTAAGTTCATATGTTCGTGTGCTTCTCGTACTGTCGTGTTTCCAACTATTCCGAATTAACCCATTCGGTTGGGCGATCGCCGCTGCCGTCGCCCATGCGAACAGCGTCGCGTCCTCGTTTCCAACTATTCCGAATTAACCCATTCGGTTGGGCTAATACTACTGGAATGGCTTTACAAGAAGGTTTAATTAGGTTTCCAACTATTCCGAATTAACCCATTCGGTTGGGTGGATCGCATGGGCGACAGGTTAAGCCCCTACGAACGTTTCCAACTATTCCGAATTAACCCATTCGGTTGGGTCTACGGGATTTTGGGTGTCCAGTACGGCGGCGATGGAATCACCGTTTCCAACTATTCCGAATTAACCCATTCGGTTGGGCGTCGCGGACGTGATGCGTGCTGCGCCATTGGCAATGCAGCGGGGCTTGTTTCCAACTATTCCGAATTAACCCATTCGGTTGGGTGCGCCGATCTGGAGACCAGATGGGCAGGGGGTTTTGACCCCCTACAAAGACACATTAGCATTTTGGCAGGCTTCTACAGGGGGCCGACGCCCAGATCTGTGGGCTGAAAGCCTTGCTGTGTCTGGCGTAGACACATTAGAACGAAAGAATGCGGGTTTCAGCCGATCGGCGTTATGTGTCTAGGCGATCGCAAACTAACAACATTTTTGCCATCTTAGTATTTCAATTTTGGTGTCTGGATGTTTGATTTTGGTGGGTCAAGCTGTTAGGAACAATGGCGTGATGGACTGATGAATACCCTGCTTCTACCGTTCGTGGTGTGAGACATTCGAGCTACGATAGAACCTGGGTAGACATTGAACGATCGCACCATGACTCCGGCTTCCCATAACTCCACCGCTATCATCCGCACCGAGCGAGGGCTGACGATCGCCAACACGCGCATCACCCTCTACGATGTGATGGACTATGTGAAGGCGCACTATCCACCCGCGTTCATTCGGGGGTTGTTTAACCTGACCCCGGAGCAAATGACGGCTGCACTTGCCTACATCGACGCCCATCGAGACGCCGTTGAAGCCGAGTACCAAACCGTGCTGCAAGAGGCCGAGGAACTGCGGCACTATTATGAGGCGCAAAATCGAGCCCTCATCGATCGCCTTGCAACGGCTCCGCCCCAACCAGAGATGGCGATCGCCTGGGCCAAGCTAAAAGCCCAAAAGGCGGCGCATCAGGCTATGCACGAGTCGCCCTAATGCGGTTTTTGGTTGACCACAATCTCGAAGGCCATGCCCTGCTGTTGGCGGGACGAATCGCTAGTCTGGGTTGGCTAGACCTCCTCCCTATCCAGTTCATCACCTTCGCAGCGGCAGACCTCCCCATTGCCAGTAGCGATCGCATCGTTTGGCGGTTTGCCCAAGCCGAGCAACTGATCTTGCTAACGGCCAATCGGAGCATGAAAGGGCAGGATTCGTTAGAGCAAGTCATCCGAGAAGAAAACACGGCGATCGCCCTACCCATCGTGACCATTAGCAATGCAGACCGCATTCTGACAGATGCAGGGTATCGCGATCGCTGTGTGGATCGGCTGCTGGAGATTGTTCTGGATGTTGATGCCTACAGAGGATGCAGGCGGTTGTTTGTTCCCTGAGATGCACACATTGCAATGTTGCAGAGGCAAAACTCCTTTACCAAATTGAACCACCCGGCAAAGGAGCAGGATTCATACATTGCAGCCAGCAAACATCTAGCTGGAAAAGTTGCCAACTATTCCGAATTAAGCTTCTTAGTGAAGCGGCCTGAAGTAGGATTCTACGGTCAGTTTTTCGGATGCCCTGACATATTTCCAACTATTCCGAATTAACCCATTCGGTTGGGTTGGGGGAGAACGGTAATGACTAGCGAGGCTGCAACTTTTCCGGTTTCCAACTATTCCGAATTAACCCATTCGGTTGGGTTTCTATCTCCAGATACCCCCTCAATCTGCCGATTCACCTCGCGTTTCCAACTATTCCGAATTAACCTATTCGGTTGGGCGTAATCGAGAACTCTTCTACCTTTGAATCCCGAGAAGGAGTTTCCAACTATTCCGAATTAACCCATTCGGTTGGGAATGTTGTGCCATCCTGACTGGTCAATGCTGGCTAAGCAGAAGGACGTTTCCAACTATTCCGAATTAACCCATTCGGTTGGGGTTCGGGAGCTTGATCCCGGCAAACGCTAGCTCGGAAGAACTTCAGTTTCCAACTATTCCGAATTAACCCATTCGGTTGGGCTCCAAGCGCAGGATTTCTCCAGCGAGATCTCTAACGAGACGTTGGTTTCCAACTGTTCCGAATTAACCCATTCGGTTGGGCGTGCTGGCTCAACCTATTTCGTGTTCAACGGCGAGGAAATCGTTTCCAACTATTCCGAATTAACCCATTCGGTTGGGAGTGGCAGTGCAAGAATGCAAGACTCTTGATCTTGCAGAGTCGGGTTTCCAACTATTCCGAATTAACCCATTCGGTTGGGATGGGAGGAGGTAAAATAGGTGTTTATCTATGGGACGTTTCCAACTATTCCGAATTAACCCATTCGGTTGGGTGAACTTGTCGAATCAGGAATGTTCGACAGTATGCGTAATGACGTGTTTCCAACTATTCCGAATTAACCCATTCGGTTGGGCATTGGTTATTCGTAAGGATGGGATGAAATATATCTTGTCCGCAGTTTCCAACTATTCCGAATTAACCCATTCGGTTGGGTTGAACATAGAAAATAAACTAATAAATTATTCACTATATAATAGTTTCCAACTATTCCGAATTAATCCATTCGGTTGGGGTTCAAACCAGGGAATAGATCCTTTGATTGCGCTAGCTTTGAGTTTCCAACTATTCCGAATTAACCCATTCGGTTGGGAACACCGAATCAGCTTTTGCCCCTATCTGGGATGCGAAGGAGTTTCCAACTATTCCGAATTAACCCATTCGGTTGGGAAGCCTAAGCGCAAGTTTCAGCTTAAATACCCGGAAAAGTTCCCAGGTTTCCAACTATTCCGAATTAACCCATTCGGTTGGGATTAGAAGAACAGCAACTAAGCAAACAAGAGGAGCTTTTCCGGTTTCCAACTATTCCGAATTAACCCATTCGGTTGGGGGTAGCACATCGATTCCAATAAGACACATTCATGGGTGACGGTTTCCAACTATTCCGAATTAACCCATTCGGTTGGGTTGACGGAGGACGTTGAGTGCTCATTCGGTATTGACGATATCGTGTTTCCAACTATTCCGAATTAACCCATTCGGTTGGGGCTTTTTGGGGAGGCCATGGTAAACAATTAAATGGCTGGATTGTTTCCAACTATTCCGAATTAACCCATTCGGTTGGGTATCTAAAACCTGCTCATATAGAGCGATCGCTGCTGCTTCAATGGTGTTTCCAACTATTCCGAATTAACCCATTCGGTTGGGTAGGGCAGAAAATCGTCAGCAGGTCAGGGTCGCAGGCTGGTGTTTCCAACTATTCCGAATTAACCCATTCGGTTGGGCACTGCTAAAGCGGCGATCGCGGCAGTCAACAGCGCCTAGTTTCCAACTATTCCGAATTAACCCATTCGGTTGGGGATCTCAAATCCGCCAAAGACCTCAAGCCTAGCGCTCTGTGCACCATGTTTCCAACTATTCCGAATTAACCCATTCGGTTGGGGTGACAGTGGACGGGTCAACGCCTTTCGGCAGATCCCTAGACGTTTCCAACTATTCCGAATTAACCCATTCGGTTGGGGAGCCGATCCTGTCGCAATGCCTAGAGCTTTTAATTACGAACGTGGTTTCCAACTATTCCGAATTAACCCATTCGGTTGGGTGTCCTTCGCTGGGATAGCTTTATGGGTCAGCATTGGGTAAATGTTTCCAACTATTCCGAATTAACCCATTCGGTTGGGGAAACTCCTTTGGCTGTGTCCCTTAGACTTATAAGAATCAGATGTTTCCAACTATTCCGAATTAACCCATTCGGTTGGGTAGCCTTGGAGTCTATGCCACAAGAGTAGACTTGATGGATTTATTGTTTCCAACTATTCCGAATTAACCCATTCGGTTGGGACTATGGACTAGGGCTAAAGCAACGATCGCGATCGTTAGTTTCCAACTATTCCGAATTAACCCATTCGGTTGGGATTGTAGATCGTTGCCCGTGGCTGAGCTTCATTGGACTGTTTCCAACTATTCCGAATTAACCCATTCGGTTGGGAACTACCGATGCTCTAGAGCTATCATTGACCTGGCTCAAGAAATCGTTTCCAACTATTCCGAATTAACCCATTCGGTTGGGAAGACGGGAGGCTCTGAGGTGGATGGCGTTACGGCTGAGTTTCCAACTATTCCGAATTAACCCATTCGGTTGGGAGCAATCGAAGAATCCCCCTGCGATTGGCCGGAATTGTTATCCGGCTAGTTTCCAACTATTCCGAATTAACCCATTCGGTTGGGCATCGCCAATCTGTATCAGCGCATTGCGAGACAGCGGAAGCAGTTTCCAACTATTCCGAATTAACCCATTCGGTTGGGAGCGCCGATCTGGAGACCAGATGGGCAGGGGGTTTTGACCCCCTACAAAGACACATTAGCATTTTGGCAGGCTTCTACAGGGGGCCGACGCCCAGATCTGTGGGCTGGAAGCATTGCTGTGACTGGAGTGGACACATTAGAACGAAAGAATGGGAATTTCAGCCGATCGCCGTCATGTGTCTAGGCGATCGCAAACCGTTAGAAATGGCCTGAAAAGATCATCAGAAAATATAGAAATTGGGTGGGGCTTCTGGCAGTGGGCTGCCAATCGAAAGGGCGCGTTCAAAGGAATCTTTTGTGATCCAATAAAGGCGCACATTGTCTTCTTCAGGCTTCACTCGACGTTTGAGTGCGTCGTAGAGTTGTTGCATCTTGGAAAAATCCATAAAGCACTCAAACACAGAATATTGAACCCGCCGTCCATAGCCTTCTAGAAAGGTGGCGAGCTTGGTGCGCCGTTTGTCATCGGGAATGTCGTAAACCACAAGAACTAACATTATCGAGGTCTCTGAAAAGCTTCATAGGGAACTTGGCCCAGCACGGCGCGTTTGTAGCGCTGCACTTGGAGATGAATCACGCGACGATAGCTGACGGGTTCTTTGACATCTGGATGGGTAAGGGTTGCGGTCATGCGTTGTTCAAAATGTTTGAGAAACACCCGGCGGGCGGGGTTGGTTAGGTAGACACCCTGGTTTTCTTTGGGCCAGGTGAAGTCGGTGGGCCGAACAATTTTTTGGTTGATCAGTCGCAATACCAGCGAATCGACCACGGGAGAGCGAAACTCTTCCATGAGGTCAAAGGCAAGGTAGGCTTTTTGGCGTTCAGCTCTATGCAAATTGCCAAGATACGGGTTTAAACCTTCTGCTAGTAGGAGGCTGAAGACATTGTTAAACAGCAAGGTATAGCCAAAGCTGAGGAGCGAATTCACCGGGTCGGTGGGGGGATGAAAGATGCGCCCCTGCCAGGGGAAGTCGGGATGAGTGATCAGATCAGGGAAGGTTTGGAAGTAGTGGCTGGCTCCATTACCCTCATAGCCGCGCAATTGCTCCAGCGATAGGAGCCGCTCGGCATTGCTCAGGGTGGTGAGGGCATCGTCTAGCCGGGTGATGGCTTTATTCACAGAGGGGAGTGCGCGTTTGCGATTTTGCCGCATCAGCAATAGCTTGGAGTTCCACAATTTGCCATAGACAATGGCGCGGGCTGTGCGGCAACGAAAGGGTTCATCCGTTTGGCGGTCAAATTGCTGGGCTTCGGCCACCAAATCGGTAATCTCGGCGCTCCAGAGATGCCCTTTGTATTCGCCCAGTTGGCTCAGAAAGATGACCGGAATGTGCCGCCCCAGGCAACTGGCAATGACGGCGGTGCTCAACTGCACATTGCCAAATACTAAAATGCGCTCGACCTCTTGGATAGGGACTTCTAGGGCATCATCTTTGGGCGCTTTTAGGATGAATCGCCCCTGTTCCTTTTGCAGATAGGTTCCCTGCTCGACCACATATAAACTGGACATACCATTTCTCCATTCAATTTCTTGGGATGTGATTTCAACGGGTGTTTGCGGACGCACCTTGTAGCCCAACACCACAAACAACGGCGGTGGAATCGGCTGCTCCGATTGCTTGAGGGCGGCGACCAAGGCTTGCTGCATCGCCGTCGGGCTGTCGGGGGTGTCGGCATAGACCAGCTGCAGGTCACTGCTTGCCTTCGCCCCCGGCGGCACAGGCTCTGCCTTTGGCACGGGCGACAGAGGCAGCACCAGTTCTCCCGCAAAGACATGCCCCAAAAAGCGAAATCCCTGGTCAAACGAGGTGATGCGGGTTTTCTCCGGGTGCAGTTGCAGCGCCATTTCTTGCAGCAGTTGAGCCACCCGATCGCGGCCTTGCTCTACCTGCTGCCGACTGCGACCCAGCACCACAAAATCATCGGCATAGCGTACCAACTTCCAATGCCGAGCCCTCAGTTCTGCATCAAAATCATCCAGATACACATTGGCCAGCAAGGGCGAAATCACTGCCCCTTGGGGCACTCCCCGCTGGGGCAAGAGAATGCCCTGGGGCGTCAGGCTACCAGCGGTGATCCAGCCTTCAATTAGGTGCAAGAGCCAGGGGCGGTTGATGCGCTCTTGCACCTCTTCTAGCAGGCGTTCATGCTGAATTCGGTCAAAATATTTCACAATGTCGGCATCGAGCACCCAGTCATAGCCGCGACTCCGCCAATAGTTCACCTTCTCGACCGCCATCCGGTGCGATCGCCCAGGGCGATAGGCGTAGCTCGCGGGGTCAAACTCCGCTTCCATCACTGGATACAACACTTGAAGCAAGGCTTGCTGAACGATGCGATCGCGCACCGTGGGCACCCGCAGGGCACGCCATCCGGTAATGTTGCCATCCGCCTTTTTAGGAATCCAAAACTGGCGCAGGGGCATCGGACGATAGCGCCCGGTAGCAACGGCTTGGCGCAGGTTCGGCAGGGCCGTGCGTTTGCGCCATCCAAAGGCGGCGATCGTTTCGCCATCGACCCCGGCACAGCCCCGGTTCGTAGCCACCTTGTCCCACGCTCGTTCAAAGTTGTCTGGGTCAATAAAGCGCTGAAACAGCATGGGTAAAAGCCTTAGCCCACCAAATCGAAAGCACTGTGTTGGTAATCCACCAGAAACGGCCCCTGGGACTGTCGGGTGGCCGGGTTAAACGGAACATATTGCAACTCGCGTCCGGCGGGCAGGCAGGCCATAATGACACCCACGGCCATTGGCTTGGTGCCCCCTGTAAAGTCAGCAATGATCGCTTCCGGGGGATAAGAACTGCGGCGATATATGCGGTTCACAACATCAAAGGTGTCTTGGGCATCGGCAGGGCAGACCCCCGCGTTGTGAACCTGTACTTGGAGCGATCGCCCCGTCTTCTGCATCAGTCGTTGGCAATAGTGCTGAATGATGGAAATGCGATCGCGGGTGCTGGGGCCAAAGGTCTCCACAACGCTGTCGTCGGAAGGAATCAGCCAAACCTGCTCCAGCGTTCCTTGGGTCAAAAAGTGATAGTTAATAGCAAAGATGGCGCTTTCGGGTCTGCTCACCAACACAATCAACACTTGCTTGCCGTCTGGTTGTTGCAGCTCTGTGGTTCTGCCCCCCATCGCGGCATGGTGACGGCGACCCTGCCAGAGGGCAATGGCCATAATGCTAGCCAGGGTCAACAAAAACAACAGCCCAGCCGGGATATAGGTCTGCCAGCCCTGGTCGGGATCCGCAAGCCCCATTGCCTGGGCGATCGCTTGCTGCATCAACGTGCCCAGACTATCGAACAGCCAGGTGGAAATGCCAATTCCCAGAAAGGTCCACAGGGGCAATCCCAATCGACGCAAAATCCGTCCCAGTTGCAACCTTTCGAACAACTGCGCCAAGAGTTCTCCCAACCCCATACCGCCAACTTTCCCCGGCTGTTGATGGGGGGGCGAGTGGGGCGATCGCCCC
Organism: Vacuolonema iberomarrocanum LEGE 07170; assembly: GCA_015207365.1. Taxonomy (GTDB): domain Bacteria; phylum Cyanobacteriota; class Cyanobacteriia; order Elainellales; family Elainellaceae; genus Vacuolonema; species Vacuolonema iberomarrocanum. The sequence goes on along the minus strand of JADEXA010000044.1, from coordinate 54,384 downwards.
CGCTGCAGGGCTTTGGCAGACAACGAAAACCAATGGAACCACGGCATCACTCACAACTCCCGATTTGCAACATCCAACGCACGCCATCTGCTTCAAGTACCCCAACCAAACGCGGTTGTATACAACGGCTTGAAATTCCTTAACGCATCCCAAAAAGATCCTTAAAGCTTGTGCCCCATCCGAATATCCCGAACTACCATGCGGAGGCAGTGGGCAGGGTTGTATCCAAGGTGACACGACGATACCCTCATCCCTCCCAGCATCTACCGAACGACCAAGCTTTTTCGATGTGGTTTTTGTCAGGGCTTTTTGGGGACTTAATGTGAACGCCAAGTTTCACGTTCATATTAAATCCCGACTGGAAGCCCCCTCTTCCAACGCCTGCTACAGTGGCGTTGTCTTCCACCGTTTGTTCCATTGCTGGACTTGGTAATGTCAGAGACATTTTTTACTGCGCTTACGTTTTCGCCCGTTCAAGACTTTATCGAGAAATCGCGAAAACTCCGAGACCTCTATGGCAGCTCCCTCATTCTTTCTTACCTAGCCGATGAACTTTGCCGCGATGTGCGAAAGAGCTTTGGGGCCGACGAATCCCCAGACCTTTTGGTTGATCCGGTGATTTCCCCCGCGCAGATCTCTGTGGCACGGGGCACCCCCAATATCATCCTGGTCAAAGGACTGTACCCCAAAGACCGAGCACAGGACACCCTGAATCGTGCCTGGAAAGAACTCGTTGAAAGTTGCCGTCGCTGGATCGAAGCAACCGTTCCGCCCGAGACCACCGAACAACCCTCCTGGCGCTATGTCTGGAAGCGTCCCTGGCAAGAATGGGGAACCCATTGCTGGGAGTTTTTCTGGGCGACGGGGTCTTCCATTGACGATGCTCGCGCCAACATGAACCAAGCAAAATATGCCCGTGCCTGGACAGGTATCAACTGGGTTGGCGAAAGCTCCACCCTGTCTGGCCTCGATTCCCGCGCATGGCACAGCTTGGGTTTGCACAAATCCCACGAGCGCTCCCGCTCGGCAGAAGAGGCTGAGGTGCGGAAGTTCTACACGCAGCTCAGTCAGGCGATCGAACCTCCCCCCGCTTCAGCGAACGGCAATGCGAATGGGAATACAAATGGTGACACCAGCATCATTACTCCCCGCGAACAACTGAGCATCCCAGAACTGGTGAAGCGTCTGGTCACCATTGAGGATGTGCTGTTGTCTCAAAGAAACCAGCCTCTTGCCAGCAAGCCGTTAGAATTGCCCAAATCGTTCAATGCGATCAATCGCTGGAAAACTCGAAAATCTAGCACTGATGCTACCTCCAGCACGGAGGATCTGGCTGATGGCACCGAAGATGCCCAGCGCGCAAGCGATCGCCAGGATGAAGACGGGCGATGGACAGGGTGGTTTCAGGGCGATGGCGATCGCGCCGGAAAGTTTCTAGAAACCCTGTCCACCGAAGACCAGGAGAACCGCACTCGCCACTTCAGCTATGCTATGCGCCAGTGGGGAGCCTGTTTGCCGCAGCATTTGCCTGTATTGCCTGCTAGTGCCTTAAGCGATCGTAAAACCCTCGATCGCCAGGGACGGATCATCTATGCTGGCGGCGACGATTTTCTCGGAGTGCTCTATCGCAATGCGCCGCGCGCCCCACTCACGGCCACCGAATGTCTTGATTGGTTCTACCGTTTCAAGCCAGATATCTGGCGGCAGCACCAACAACCCATCAGCGTTAGCGTTGGGTTGGTATGGGCGGCTCCCAACGTGCCCCAGCGAGATGTCTTGCAGCATTGCCGTCAAGCTGAAAAAGCGGCGAAGAACGAAGGGCGCGATCGCATTGCCCTCCGCATTCTATTCAATGGTGGCAATCATCTGGAATGGGTTTGCCCTTGGCGCTTCCTGCCGCTGTTGCAAGACTATCGCGATCGCTCCGCAACCAGCGGCCAATGGACCCATCTCTACAACGATGTCGCCACCCTAGAAGCTCGCCACGCCTTCGAGCCAAATGCTACAGGTTCCCCAACCATCGTCGCCCTGCGCTTGTTTCAGGTGTATTTCCAGCGAGAGCAAGCGCTGCGCAACGAAATCGCCGGAACCAGTGCGTGGGAAGCGGGCGATCGTGACATGTTCTATGACCTGATGTCGGCTGATGCGCTTGACCTGGAGCATCCAGCGTTATGGAATGACGACGACCCAAACACGAACGAAATTACGGGTGGCATTTTGGGCGATCGCAAAGATTACGAGTCCGAAGAAGAGGTTCGCAAAGCATTTAATCAGTGGATCATTGACCTTGCCAAAGTGGGATTTCACCTATGTCGCAACCGTTAACGCCTTCCTTCGAATACCTCATCACCCTGGAACCCCTGGGGTTGCTCTACGGCAGTGCCGGACGGTTCCTTTCCCCGGAAAATCTGGTCGGGCGATCGGGGAGTCACTTCCCGCCTAGTGCTGCCACCCTTTCAGGGCTGTTGCCCATCACCAAAGCCAAGATCTACCTCCAAACACCCCCAACCGTGCCCAGCATCTCCACGATGCACTGGCAGGATTACGACTTGCAGGCCCCTTTTGGGGACATACTGCCGAGATCAACAACCCACAAACCCCCAATCACCAACGCTTCTACGTGCCAACGCCCCGCATCTATCTATCTGAAAAGGGGAAAATTCAACACAGATTGCAATGCACGCCCAATTCTGATGTGGATGCCACTGATATTCCTTATCACTGGCGAAATGAAGCTGGCGAGAGCCCGACTGGGAAGTTTGATGGCATGTCCTGGATGGCGATCGATCAATGGCAGGATCCTCAGGATGTCGTTCCATCCCCTCCCTGGAAATACATTCCCCACCTCCATCCCCGACTAGCGACTGACCAACGCCATGTTGCCACCAGCAACGACGATGGCATCGGCAGCCTGTTCCTGGAAAACGGCGTACAGATGGAGCCCGAAACCTGTCTGGTTTACCTTTCCAACATGAAATTGGAACCGGGCTGGTATCGCTTTGGCGGCGAGGGACACATGGTCGATGTGCAATGTCACTCCCTCGCTGAACCAATGAAGTCTCGGCTAGAGGAACCCATCCAGCGGATCTGTGCCCTCATCGTACCTGCCGTTTGGGGATCAAATCGCCTCTCCCAGCGCTATCCCACCACTTGGGAAGCGAATCTCGCAACGGTACTAACCCACCGTCCAACGCCGTTTCGATATCGATTGGGCGATACGGGCGGTCACGCTAAGCGCCTCTCCCGTGGGCGCTACGCCGTTCCCGCAGGAAGTGTTTATGTCTTCAAAAACCCTCTCGACAAAAGCTGGCAAGACTGGGAGGAAACTTTGTTTCCAAAAGAAGGACCCCACATGAACCGTTGGGGCTGTGGACTGGCGCTGCCACTGCCGGACAGCTTCGTCCACGCACCAACGAACGCTGCGCTGTCCAGCGCTAGCTAATGGATCAACAGGTTCATCACCCTTCAGTTCACTGCAATCGCTTGTTCCATCAATTCCTATCTACTGACGAATCATGTATCAGAAAGCCTACGGCATCATTGAAACGTTGGCTCCGCTCCATGTAGGAGCCAGCGCCGGAGAAGAAACCGGAAACCTCAACCTGATTTTTCGTGACCAATTTACCCAAACGGGCATCATTCCCGGCAGCTCCATTCGCGGTCGCTTTCGAGCAGATATGCGCGATCGCGCTGCAGGGAACGAGCAACATTGGTATGGCCATGAAGCGGTTGCCGGACAAGAGGACGGTGGCACAACCGAAGCGATCGTGAAGTTCGAATATGCCTCCATCGTCTGGCTCCCCGTCTTCTGTCCTGGGCAACCCATTGTCTGGGTCACTTGCCCTCGTCTATTGCAGCGCTACAAACTGGTCACCCAAATGGAAGCGAACATTTCCATTCCTGAACCTTATACCGCTGCGAGGAGTCTACACGCTCGTCCCGTTGAGAGCCGTCGCAAGGTGTTGTTCTTTAATCTGGGGTTCCTAGAAATCGAGCATGAAGATAGCCTGGCTCAATGGATTCCGGAAGGCACACAACTCAAGGAAGAAAACCTGGTTGTTGTGGCGGATAACGACATCGCCATGATTCACGACATGGCACTTTACCGCCAAAGTCGAGTCAAGCTATCGGATTCTGAAAAGAAAGTAGAGGGTGGTGCCTTCTTCAACGTCGAGGCTCTTCCCGAAGGCGCAGTAATGGTCTTTCCCATTGCCCTCAAAGAGTTGGGCTGGCGACCATTTGGGAAAACAGAAACTGCTGACAAGACAGCCGACGATCTCTACTTTGGCGGATTAGAATCTATCGGCTTCGGGCACTGCAAAGTCATTTTGGGAGGAGAGTACTAGACTATGGCATGGCAATCCTATGGCTTAGATCAAAAGGCACAACAACTGGTGCTGGATGCAAAGAAACGCGATCGCGACTCCCTTAACCAGTCCTACAAGATGCGGATGGCAACAGCATATGGCCTGGAACGTTTTTGGGGAGAACATCTCCGCCTACAGGGGCGAGAAAGAACCAAATCAGCGTTTTGGAAAGACACCTGGGATGTATTGGTTGAGGCGATGGCAAACGCAGACGTAACGCTACCCAATGATTCAATTGGCGACACCGATGACACCGATGCTATTCAAAGCATGTCAGACAAGCTCTGGCAACTTCAGATAGACGATCAGCGTGTTTCCCTAGCTGTACTCACACAACTTTGTGATTGCATCGTCTGGTGGACCCAGCGTTATAAGTGATCGTTAGTGTGTCTTGACTTCTCGGGAGTCGTGACCCATGTCGCAGCGATCGCCCCAAAAAATTCTGCAAGAGGATGCGGTTTATTCCTTTCGCTCCTACTTCGAATTATCCACAGGACTTACGCAAAACATGCGTCATCCTGAGTAAATTCGTTGATTTTGTGGCCGCGACGCGGCCACAAAATCAACAAAATGCGTAAGTCCAGACCCAATGATACCGATGAGGTGTTGGCTGAACTGAGTTATCAGCTCAAAACTGCTCGCCTCCAGTTACTTAAGACTATGCGGGCGATCGCTTTAATGATTGAAAGAAGAAGATTAGGAGGAAATTGTGATTTGGCTTCCTGACGCTGCCCAAAAGGTTCCAATGATGTTTCGCGCCCAAATCAATGGCCGCTGCCAAGTCCAACGGCTGATTCCTAGAGCATACGAGCAAGATGCCGAACGCTGGGCGATCGAGTGGATTGACAAGACCTATCCCTTTGCACCCACCTTCTCCGATGGCGTGCAAACGCGTACCTATCAACTCAGCTGGCGCTTCGTCACCAATAGCGGGCAGGATGATGGCGTCATTCGTCCTGTTATTGGGGCGAGGGGCTGGCCTTTTTATCCGGGTAGCAGCATGAAAGGAGTATTCCGCCAGGTCTGTGATGCTGCTCAGGCCGAACGCTATTGTGGCGGAGAAGATGATCTATCTCCCGGTATTTTGCGGTTTCATGGAGGGTATCCCACAACCGATGCCTGGACAGAAAACCTAGTCGATCTCGTTCATCCTCAACAGGATCGGCAGGTGAAGCAAGAGCAAAGAACTTCGGCGAATATCCAAATTTCTCTCTACAAACCAGAACTGGTGTTTGGTATTTCCAGCATCATTCCTCTATCAGCGGACGAATGGGATACCATTTGGCACTTATGGGAGCGGGCGATCGCCCAAGGTCTGGGCTGTCGAGTTAGTGCTGGCTACGGACAACCCCAAGCGCAATCTGGCAATGTTCTCTACGCCGCCCGTCTCAAAGGACAAGGGCAAGCCTCCAAGCGATTGGACGACAGCGGTGAGTTTCGCCCCAACATCTTCCGAGCCGCCATGCGGGGCCATGCTCTACGCATCTTTGGCGGACTAACCGATGCGATAACAGCGGAAAGCTTGGTCGATACGCTATTCGGAGGCATTCGGCGACACAATACCAAAGTTGGCCTGCTCAGTATGGCGTTTCAAGCTGAGGAAGACAAGCTAGTCATTGGTTCCTTTGGTCGTGGTGGCTACACACAGCCCACCTACAAGGTGCAAGGACAGCTTCTCTGGATGCTCACCCGTTCCCTACCCGATGAGCAAAAAACAGCCTTGACCAAACTCATCGAAGCTCTGACTCGCTTTGCAATGGTCTTCGGCGGTTTTGGTAAATCCTGGCGGCGGGCAGACCATCGCTTAGTCTACCCAGACTACTATGACGCGGGGGATAAAGCGTTGATCGGCTGCCATTGGGAATGGTTGGACAAGCGATCGCAGATCCGAGATGTTCGTGTGCGCAAACTCGACAAAGTGGCCGATTTCATTGAGGAAGTGCGGACCGCTGCTCAAAATTGGATGCAGTTACAAGGCATAGAGCCTCAGCCCGAAAATCATGCCGATTGGCGAGAAGCATGGCATCCCAGCAAGGTCGAAGTGTGGGGGCGCATGACGCGCAAAGGAGATGGCATCGAAGATAGTCTTGCCGTTTCCTGGCTACATGATCCCTATCGGGATGCTATTCCCACAGCAGGGGTTACCCAAGGCTCTATTTACCAAAGCACACTCACTGGGCAGATGGGAAGGATTGGTCGGCTGTGGCATCGAATGTATCCTTACATCCGCCTGGTTGATGATCCCAAAAATCCTGGCAAGCCAAAGCCACTGACAACTACCCAATACTTCGAGCTACTAACCCTATTTCCCGATGATGCTGCAGAAACTATCGAGTTTCTGGATTTTCTCGACAATCAACAACGCTCTTTCCAAAGACTATGGCCACGATAGCTCACTCGGCAGATTCTTTAGCAGCATCATTCGAGCCAAGCGACTCAGCTACAATCCCTGCTCACAAAGCACTACGTACCATCCAACCAAGTCACATAAAACGGGGCAAGGGTGAGATGTTCTTCATCCAAACTGTTTGGGTCATGCACAGGATGTGGAGCGATCGCCCTTTCTCCGTCAAGGATCATCGCTAAAGAAATTGTAGACAAGCTATTGTTTGACCAATACCTGCAACGTTTCCCAAGCTTTTGAGGGAGCTAGATGGCTGGCAGCATAATTCCAGCCAAGCAGTTCCTCATTGAGAAACAGGTCATGTTTCCCAATGGCCTTATCTTCCACTACCTCAGCTAGTGAAATGGCATCGACAGGTTCCATATCTACTATTGCTTCCAGTTTTTTCATGAGCCTTTCGGGGGTTGTGTCGTGCACCACGATCGCAATCCCGTTCAGCTCTACCTGTAATCCTTGGGTGCGGAGGAGCAGATAAATTGTATTGATGACCTGACTACCCATCCAGCAAAACAGGAGTGTTTTCTTGCCATCCTGAAGTAAATAGCGATTGTCCAACCCGAAGCGGTAGAAGTTTTCTCGTCCTTCTTGCAGCAAATCCACAGCCGTCCTATCTAGAAATACTGGGACTTTCTCAGACCGATAAATCTGGTACATTTCCTGCCGGATTCTGTCGTGAATTGCACCACCACCTCCGCCAAACTTTGGTACTCGACCCGCAGATGCTCTCGCTACATCCACAACCTTATGCTCAGCGTCCACGGAGAGAACCATCCAACGGCGACCTGCAAAGATAAGGAATAGTCCCTCGATTAATGGGAAGTCAATGGGAAGGGTGCCTAGCGTTTTCCCTTGAGTTACGATGCGATATTCCTCTGGGGTCTGAAACGCTGTGTAGAAGCTGTAATGATTGACCAACCGTTCGCCCTTGAGACCCAGAATAAGCAATCCATCATGGGTTTGCTGAATTAAGTCCTTGGCTCCCAACTGTCGCAAGAATTGGATAAACATTTCCTGCGTAATCTGCTGGAACGCCCCTGTTTGACATAACACTTGGTACAGCTGCAACGCATTAACACCACCATATTGGGCAATGAGCGATAGTACTTGCTGAATCAGGGTTGATAGATGGAGCTTGGTAACAATAGGCGGCTCACACCATCGCTCAAAGACCATCAAGTTGACGATAGCAATAGTTTGAACCAGAGCTGGATGTAGTGCATCTTGGATCAATGTGGTAGACGTGACGTCTGGTTCTGAAATATAGAACCGGATGATGGCTGGATCGCCTGCTTTACGGCCAGAACGCCCTAAGCGTTGACGGGTACTTGAGACCGAAAAGGGTGGACCAACTTGGGCGATCGACTTAACCGAACCCACATCAATGCCCATCTCCAATGTGGTCGTACAAATTACATTGGTGGGCTTATCGCTTTTTAATGCCTGTTCTGCTTCTTCGCGAATCTCCTTCGACAAGCTGCCGTGATGGGGAAAGAACTCGTTGGGAACCCGTTGTTGATCAGAGAGTCGGCAGAGTCGGTCAGTGTATGCTTCAACCGCAGAACGGCTGTTAATGAAGATCAGGTTGGTCTCTCCCCGCAGCACCCGAAACAGATGTGCAGTAATGTCCATCTCATCCTGAGAGTCTCCAAGATCCTCTGTCTCATCTTGATTCAGGTTCAAGGCTTTGTTCAGGTTCAAGGCTCTATCCAAAACTGGCACTGTTTTTCGGTACCCTTTCACCTGAATCTGAATTTCCTGCCCTTCATCCTCCGATTCAATCTGCTCGACCTGGACCGCCTTGCCTGTCCGCAAGAACTCAGCTGCTAGTTCCATATCACCGAGGGTCGCACTCAATCCAATCCGGGGTACCCTCCGACGAATAACCTGCTCGACCCGATGCATGAGGGACTGTAACTGCTTCCCTCTTTCTGACCCGATGAAAGCATGGAGTTCGTCAACCACCAGATAGTTGAGCCCCTGAAAAAATCCCGCTATTTCTGATCCGTGACGCACAAACAGCGCTTCTAGGGACTCTGGGGTAATAAGCAAAACGCCACTGGGTTGCTTTAACAACCGTCGCTTGCGTCCAGCATCAATATCCCCATGCCAGGGCGTCACCTTAATCTCTAACTGTTCGCCGATTTCTGACAGCCGACGAAACTGGTCATTGATTAAGGCTTTCAGTGGACTAATACATAATGTACCAATGCCCATTCCCGGTTCTTCCATTAACCGAGAGAAGATGGGTAGAAATGCAGCCTCTGTTTTGCCCCCGGCTGTTGCCGCTGAGATCAGGACATCGCGATCGCCCGCCAAAATAGGGAGAATGGCTCGCTCTTGAATATCGCGTAAAGCAGGCCACTTTTGCTGCCAGATCCATTTCTGGACACCTGGATGGAGTTGGTGAAACCCAGATGAGGTCTGTTGCTCTCCACTAGAGCTTGAAGGAGGCGAGGTTGTCATCGGCTTCAGTTTCCTCTGGAACCGTTACAGTTGGAGTGTGCTGGGTATGAGTTGTATCTTCCACTTCTTCCTCAAAGGGCAGCAGATCCGGATTCTGCTCAGGCGCAATGGTGATCTGACCAATTAAATCGGTAACTGATACCTCAGGATTTTGCTCCAGCACAGCCAGCAGGTTGATAAAAGCGGTGATGGTATTTCGTGGGGTGCGGAAATATGCCTCGCCCACTTTCTGAAAACAGTGCTGCATAAAGCCTTGAATTTCTGCATCAGAGATTAAATAGGTGTCTACATCGCCAATTGCATAGACATGACGAATTTTGGTCAGCAAGACATATAAATCTTCCTGGCTAAGACTTGCTAGACGAATGACGGGGTGACTAAAATCAACAATTCCGTTCCCTGCAAAGGTGTTTTCTGCCAATCGGGACTGGAGCGCCTCGTAGCTGTAGAGTCCCTTGCGAGTATCCATCAGAAATTCTGGCGTTCCACCCAGAACAAAGCCCAAACCATCGGCTGTTCCTTGCAGACTGTCGTTGAGAATTCTCAGGATTTGCTCGTAGTTACTATTTCGAGCTTGGGTGTTAGCCATCTTGTAGAGGTTGACCAATTCATCCAGGCAAACCATAAAGCCTTCATAGCCAGCCAATCGCACGAATCGGGCAAACAGCTTGAGCTGGTCATAGAAGTTAGCATCATCGACGATTGTGCGAACGCCTAAGGCTTTTTTGGCATCGGTCTTGGTGCTAAATTCTCCCCGTAACCATCGAACAGCATTAGATTTCAGCACATCATCACCTGTATCATGACCGCGCCAGTAGGCAGCGATTACCTCGGCGAAGTCGTAGCCGCCGACCATTTCCGAAAGGTGATCTAGCCGCTCGCGGATAATGACTTCAGGGGTAACCGTCCGCGATCGTGCTTCAGTCATCGCAGAACTAACAAACTTCTCGACGATGCTGGATAAGGCTCCCCCTTCCGGTTTCGCTCGGGTTGCCAGATTCCGCATCAACTCCGCATAGAGAGACCGAGCCTGCCCCTTAGAGGCATGGAGGCGGCGGTCAGGAGTGAGATCTGCGTGAGCTGTTACCAGCTTTTTCTGAAGGGCGATCGCCCTGATCAGCGAGAGGAAAAAGGTCTTACCTGAGCCGTACTCGCCAATGATAAAGCGGATAGCGGAACCACCTTCACCAATGCGATCAATATCCTTGATGAGGGCTTCCAGTTCTTGCACCCGACCCACTTGAATCAGGTGTTGACCACTGCGGGGCACAACACCTGCTCGAAGGGATTGAATCACAGTGTCCCGGTCTTTGGTTTTGATTTTTATCCCAGCAGTCATGGCAGTAGCTCGGCTAAAACGTCAGTATCGAGTTCGATGGTGTCATCTCCATCCGTCAAAGGAGCATCGCAGGTGTCAAAAGCAGCATCGTTAATAACCTCTAAAGCTCCATCCAGCATCAGTCCCAGATCATCAGCCTGAACTTCCAGAGCATCCCGATTCCAGGAAGTCTGTCGGGCGATCGCCAGTAGAAACTGAGAATGTAAGGCATCCAAACCTGCAATGAAAACCTCATCTTCAGCGGTAGGAGGATGTGCGGTGAAGATCTCAGACTCATCCTCCTCAAATAAATTCCCCAACAGGTTGGCAACCCTAGCAGATTCTGCCTGTTTGTATTGGATGGCTCCTAAATTTAACTCAAACTTATTGTTATTCTCAGAAATCTTTGTAGTTTGTGCGTCTTCAGTTTCGGGCAATAGTGAAGCCGGAATTGCAAAGCCAGTGGAGGATGGGGCGGCTGGTCTAACCGTCACGGGTGCACTTGCGGACTGTACCTGAGGCAATGTACTGACGCTGTGGATACGACTGTAGACTTCATCAGCCTCAAAGCCAAGCAGCGGATAGATTTTGGTCAAGGTTGAGATTTCTTTGGGGCTAATCTGTCCATCGGCCCCTGCCACGCTAATCAGGAAATCAGCAATGCCCGCTCTTTCGTCAGAGGGCATTTTACTAAGTTTGGTCTTCAATCCTCTCAAGCTCAGCTTTTCTTGCAGTAACCAGGCCAGATGTGCTCTCAGGCGAATGCGCTCAGGCTCTGCGAGTTGGAGACTCGATTCCAGATGTTGTTCCAAATAGTTCTGCTCAGCCGCATCTACGCTAGCGTCTGAACTGGCTACAGTCGCTGCCAAATGCAGCAGTAGAGCGGCAGCGGTATATTCTTGGGACGGAACCGATATTGTCTCTTTGGATAACTTGAAAAGCGCGATCTGGCGATCGCCCCTAAATGGCTTGCCTCCAAAGCGAATATCCGGTTCGAGGCCATAGCCAAGTTTCTCTAACCCCTGAGATAAAGTCGTTGATTCCTTTTTCGTCAGTGTTTCTGCAGGCGTGGAAGACCATCGAATCAACAGGTCCTCTCCTGGAATAACCACAATTTCTTGTTTCCCAATCGTTTGAGCCAACCACTGCTTAAGCTGATTCAGGTGGTCATTGTTCAAATCCCCCACCAGTTCTGGTGGGAGTAATGCCAGAGCCACCTTCGGATCAGGATTCTCTCCATTACGTCCCAACCAGCGACTATACGGGTCAAGGGCATCAGTACACTCATCAATCAGGTTTTGCAGCTTGTTCAGAGGAGCTCTAAGAGTGGTGACATCAGGCAAGTCCCTAACTTCCACGCCTAACTCAGCCAGGTCTACCGTAGATAAGCTAGCGCTAGCGGGATGATACTCGATTGTTAGCCGACGCTTGGGTCGTTTGATCACCATCCCTTCGCCGTAGCACTGCTGATAACGCAACTTCAATAACTTACGAAATTCCTCAGCACATCGAGTAGCAGGTGTTCTCAAACCTGCTTGTTCTGAATGGAAATACCAGGACAACATCCAGTCTGCTGGAATTGGCTGGCCTTCAGCAACCATATTCCCAAGCGCAGTCTTAAGGCAGAGCGGCATGTCCCAGCTCCTCCGAGTTAGCGGTGGTTCTATCTCGGCACAGGCGCTTGAATTTTGCAGTATCCGGCAAATGTCTAGAAAATCGGAACCATAGCTATGAAACGAATTGTTAGCACCATAAATATCGAGTAAGCGCTCTACTTCATTGGTAATTTGAGCGAGTTCTTCCACCTGATCAGGCTTCAGGGTCGGATAGTCCTTCAACACTCGGTATTCCAGGCCATAGAAAAAGAGAAAAACATAACCGATACAGGTATTGGGAGCACTCCGTCCGCCTGCCAACCATTCCAAATATGCAGCTCGACAAGCAGGTGAAATCTTGACATAAGCTGGCCAGTAGCTCATGTCCATTCCCTCATGATCTGGCCTATTTTGCTCTATCCGTAGCGCTGGATTGATTAAGCTAGGATGATCCTGAGCCAAGGTACTGTTGGCTGGAAGATTGAGGCCCACATAGATCATTCCACCAGAGATCTCATAACCTGCGATCGTCACTATCTTGTCAGGAGCCACCCAAAACACATGAGGGGCAGGAGCGGGTGGGACTGTGGATTTCGCATTCTGAGAGGAAACTTTCTGCCTCGCAGATTTTGTTCCTGGAGAAATATATACTTTTACATTGCCCTGCTCTATTGTCCGAGCATTGCTTGTCTGGGCAGAAGGTGGCTGGGTGGTAGGCGCTACCGATTTCTTCGTCTGACTCGACTGATTGGGGCGCTTATAGGCTGACTTGGAAGAAGGTGCGGTCTCTCCCAGTATCAATTTCTTTAACCAGTTCAGCATCTTGACTATGCCCCATGACTAAGGGTGTCTCTGCACTGACTTGTAAAATCCCTGGAACCTTGTCAGTCAAGCCTGACGAGGAATATGAGATTTGGAGCGATCGCAAACCAAAAAAACGCAATAAATCTGGCGATTTAGACGCCTTTAGGTTGACGACGCATCATTTACAGATCAGTCTCGATATTGAAGCGCCTCTTGGTTTCATCGCCAAAAGCTTTCTGGCTCTGGTTCTCGTGAATCTCTACATGTGAATCCTAGGTGGTTAAGATTTCTACATCAGAGATCAGTTTTCTACCTCTACGCTTCTCTGCACAGAGTACCCATCGCAACTATCTCAACTAACATACACTAGCCCTAAAACCGCGCTGACCGAGCTGGTGAAGAGTCGCTTGTTAGTGAGCCGTGGTAGAGAGGATCGCTCCATCATGAACCTGGCAGATGGAGCCCGACTTTTCCGACCAACTGCAAGCCGCTGCGCGATGATCTGGCGGACTATGATCATTCCAGCTTCAACCATAAGAACCAACGCACTGCCGCCTTTGAATGGGCGCGACTGGAAATCTTACGAATTTTGGTCTTGTGATTAATGAGAAAGGCGATCGCACTCTCAATTCCAGCAAACTTGAGTCGAGATGAGCAATCGCCCATTACAAACCAGATGCTCTCCGGCATCAGGCTCCCTATTCCGACAACATTACCCGCTTGGTGAGAATCCGCATGATCTCACCAGGATTCACCGTCGGCAGTTGCCGTGACCATTCCTCCGGGCGAGCATATCCCAGTTGAAACATGGTCATCACAAAATTATTCACTATCTGGGGAGAGCCGATCGCTAGTACTCTCAGAATTTCTGGAGAGGGGCGATCGCGCAAATCAATTAGCGGATGTTCTGACAGAGGAGGAACCCGCGTCCCTTCTGTCCCTTCTCGACTTGTCTCAGATTCATCTGACAGACGTTCTGAGGCAATTTGAGGGGCGATCGTGTTTGTATCAACGGTTTGTCCGGTTTCTGTCATCATAGATATAACTCCATTGTGAGTCGCCCAGTCCTCTAGTTGTCCAGGCTGTAGGACTGGGCTTTGTCATTAGTTAGCGGGATAGCAAGAAGCGATTCACCGCATGACTACTATCATGGCATGACAATAACCATGATGTAAAACCACTCATTTCATGGGAGTGATACTGTCATGGGATGAGTATAAACAACACCATTGCTGAATTTGCCAAAGCTCAGGGATGTAAGAACGCCTATGAGTTCTGGAAAATCACGGGTTTATCTCAGGCAACCGCTTACAGGCTTTACAACAATCCAGAGGCATTCCCATCAAAAGAAACCCAGGATGCTATCTGCAAGGCATTTAACGCCCAGCCTGGAGATTTCATGTGCTACGTCCCTGATGGAGATGAGGATGAGTAGAAAGAGTTTTTCAATTGAGAACATGAGAAATTAGAGCAATCCTTTGGCTTGAGGATAGCCCTTGAGATTTACCCAAGCAGTTTGGAGCCGGGACGAAGTGATCTTCACCCAAACAGTTTGGGTCATGCACAACGGCAGAAGGAGCGGATAAGGCGATCGCCCACATGAAGGAATGATGAAGATAAGAGGATTGGGCGTAATTTGGGAGTAGCGTTTTCCGAATGCACCTGAAAGCCTTTCAATAAAAGATTTTCAACTGCCTTCTAAGCAGTCGGTCGAAGGTTCGAGTCCTTCCTGGGGCGTTTTGCTTGATGCGGAGAAGCAGAATTAGGCTTTTTTGAGAAGCGGTAGACACAGCCTATCTTCAGATATCCCTTGTGCATCTGGCATGAGATGAGTCACACACATGAGGTGATACTGGAGTAAGCAGAGTCTATTGTGGGGCGATCGCGCTCTGACAAAATCCAGAAGCTCTCTTACATCGAATCCAGCCTAGAAAACCTCTTTATATATTCTGTGAAATGCTTGCACTGCAAGCATTTCACAGAATATATAAAGAGGTTTCTTAATATCAATTTAGTCTTACACCAAGACCCCAGGGTTCGATGTAGAACTCTGGGGTCTAAATCAATGGATTACTTGAAACGGGCAAACATTCTTATTCAACAATCAAGGAATAGCTGCCCCGACCTGTTTGGTCATACGCATTGGCGATGACAGTATAGGTTCCAGAGGAAGGCAATGTGACAACGATTTCAGAGTCGGTTGTGCCATTGGAGTCATCATTTTCGGCGACAACATCTCCGGATGGACCGAGCAGTCCTAGATAGGTGTCGAACTCGTCGCTTGTCATGGTGATGACGACGGTTTGACCTGCCTCACCACTGAATTCGTATACGTCATAGAGGCTGTTATCGGATTCCAACACAAAATCGCCCGATGCCAACTGTCCAGTTTCTTCCAAAATGACGCCGTTTTGCTTTTCGCCGGGTGACAGAGTCATAGCCACGCCAACGGTGGGGATCATCATCGTACCCACTAGGAGAGTCGAGCCAATTAGGTTACGAATGCCCCGGCCTGAGAGTCTTTTCATTAGAAATCCTTTTTGAACTAAGTGTGTGTATCGCACCTTACGAAAGGCTTCACTAAAGCACCTCTGCATTACGCAAACATTGACAAAAAACGGGTGCTTACCGAATTAGTGCCTATGCTGCCCATTTAGACGCGCTAAACGAACGATAAACAGGGAATATTTTAAATTCTTTACAGGAAGCTGTCTTATTTAAAGAAGAAATAAATGGTCACTGTGGCTCATAAGTTGATATGAAAGCCCGTGACAAAAAGACGACATCGGTCGTTTGAGTTAGCTCTGTAATTTCTACAGGATGAGCGATCGCCATATCCCATGACTGATAGCCTAGATTACGCATAAATATGGCCAATTCTGCGAGGGACATGCCCAGGTTAGGATAGGCCGCCGGGGCAATTTCTACCACCAGGGCTGGTAATGGGTCACAGCTAGACAGGGTAGTCTGTAGTCCTTTCAGGACAGGGAATTCGTAGCCTTCGGTGTCGATTTTAATCAGGCGCAAGTTGGGGACGGTAGTGGTTGTCAGGTAGCGATCGAGGGTCGTAACAGAAACGTCGACTTCTGCTTGGACGGTACTGCGTCCCATGAATTGAGGCACCATCGTGTTCCAGCCAATATTGGGTAGGTTCGTGACACAAATGGTGGCGATCCCAGGCTGGTCGGATAGGGCAACGGGGTTGACTTGCAGGTTATAGCGAGGGTTGTCCTGTTGCACGTGGCGCAAGCGATCGGCGTATTGCGGGACGGGTTCAAACGCATGCACCTGACCCTTGCGCCCCACCAAGCTAAGGGCGATCGCCGAGACATACCCAACATTTGCCCCCACATCAATAAAACTATCGCCTGGTCGCAAGATCCGCTCCATGAGGGCAACCAAATCGGATTGGTAAGTCCTGAAGTACATGGATTCCATCACCGGGTCTAGCGCCAAGTCAATGCGGAAAACCACGCCGTTCCGCCGAATCTTGCCTGACTTTGCAGATTCTGGTTTGCGCGGAAATCGTCGCTGGATCGTCTCATTCAGAAACAGACGTAGACGATGGCCAAACTCTAGTGGGTCGGTCAATGCCAGCACCAGAGCTTTACGACTTTTGTTGAGCAACCGTTCCATCTTGCGTCTACAACGTTGTCAATTGCTTTGTTACGCCCCAAGGCGCGAGCGCCTTCTTCCAACCATACTGCGCTGCGCCCCCATCCCAGCAGCAAGTCCAAAATTCAGAATCACTGAAGGGGTTTGATCCCTGATAATGAGAGCAGCGTTTACAGTTCTTCATCATGCCAAGAGATCTGCGGGGCTTCCTCAAACTACTCGAAGAGCGCGGCCAACTGCGGCGGATCAGCGTTCCTGTTGATTCGCATCTAGAAATTTCAGAAATCAGCAATCGCTTGATGCAGGCGGGCGGCCCCGCATTGCTGTTTGAAAATGTCAAGGGTGCAGAGTATCCCCTGGCCATCAACGTAATGGGCACAGTGGAGCGAGTTTGCTGGGCGATGAATATGGAGCAGCCCGCCGACCTGGAAGAGCTGGGCAAAAAGCTAGCGCTCTTGTATCAACCCCGGCCACCCAAGAAGATTTCCCAGGCCGTGGAATTGGGCAAAGTACTGTTTGATGTGGTGAAGGCAAAACCCAGCCGAGATTTGCTTCCACCCTGCCAGCAGGTGGTTCTGAAGGATGAGGCCGTCGATCTGACGAAACTACCCCTACTGCAGGTCTATCCCGGTGACGCAGGCAAGGTACTGACGCTGGGGCTGATGATCACAAAAGACCCAGAATCCAAAATTGTAAATGTGGGGGTCTATCGGTTGCAGTTGCAGTCGAAGAACACCATGACAGTGCAGTGGCTCTCAGTGCGGGGCGCAACACGCCATCTGCGAAAGGCGGCAGAGCGGGGTGAAAAGCTGGAGGTGGCGATCGCCATCGGCGTGGACCCACTCGTCATCATGGCAGCCGCAACCCCTCTACCCATCGACCTGTCGGAATGGCTCTTTGCCGGACTCTATGCAGGAAGCGGCCTTCATTTAGCGAAGTGCAAGACGGTCGATCTAGAAGTGCCAGCCGCAGCAGAATTCGTGCTGGAGGGCACCATTACCCCAGGCGAAACGGCAGTCGATGGGCCAGCGGGCGATCACATGGGTTTCTATGGCGGGGTGAATGAGCAAGCGCCCCTGCTCCACTTCCATTGCATGACTCACCGTAAGCAACCCATTTATATGACGACCTTTAGCGGTCGCCCCCCGAAAGAAGATGCGATGTTGGCGATCGCTCTCAACCGCATCTACAATCCCATCCTGCGCCAACAAGTGCCAGAAATTGTGGACTTCTTCCTACCCATGGAAGGGCTGAGCTATAAGGCCGCTGTCCTCTCCATCGACAAAGCTTACCCAGGGCAAGCGCGGCGCGCCGCGCTGGCATTTTGGAGTGCCCTTCCCCAGTTCACCTACACCAAATTCGTGGTGGTCGTCGACAAGGACATCAATGTGCGCGATCCCCGTCAGGTGATGTGGTCGATTACCTCAAAGGTGGATCCGGCACGGGATGTATTCATCCTGCCCGACAACCCCTTCGACCATCTGGACTTCGCAACCGAGCGGGCTGGGCTGGGCAGCAAAATGGGCATCGACGCCACCACCAAGGTTTATCCTGAAACGGATCGCCCCTGGAACGACGAACTCAAGCCCGAGCCCGACACCGCAAAGATGGTCACTCGCCGCTGGGCAGACTACGGCTTGGCCGATCTCTCGCTAGATGAGGTCAATCCCAATCTCTTCGGCTATGACATTCGTTGACTTCGGCTAAGCCAATTTCTTGAATCTGTGATTCTAGATGAAATAGTACTTGGCTAAGTTTGAGTAAAAGCTGAATAGATGAAAGTTCAACTAGATAAACAAAATCAACTTAGAGCTTTCAGTTGTAAAACTACCCTTTATAGCACTCTATTCAGCTTTGTGTTCCTCTTGCGTAATACCTAGCTTTTGAATGCAATTGCATTGTTTTCCTTTATGCAAGAATCGGACTTCGATCCAATTTTGAAAAAGGAAGGGTAGTTATCCATATAGTCATGGCTTTCTACAAAGATGCTTTAAAGCTATCCTCAGCGAATATTTTTAATATTCGAGCAGATGGATATTTGGACAAAGAAGCTACTCCGTTTGCTAATTCCACGGGAAGAAAGCCACCTTCATGCCGATAGCTAAGGAGTTCAGGCAGAGTTGCGAATATGTTGGCAGCACCAATCAAATCTTTTAACTTCGGACTAGATATGGACTCTCAACGTTTTTTCCAGTTGGGATGTTCAGAATCATTTGATGATAGGAGTCAAGTTTGATAAATACTTTAACTCCATAGTTTGTATCTCTACCATATGGAGTTTTGGGGTCAGGCCGATGATAAACCTCTTCACTAATGTAATGTCCATCAGGAATAAATAAACACCCCATTGGAGCATCTTTCTCGATCATTTGTAGATGATCGTAAAACGCACCTGTTTTTTCTTGTCCGATTAAATGAACCGGATAGCCAATATCTTTTGTATGACAAAGAAAACGATGAATTGGATTTACTAGCTTTGAATATTGTGCTCGTATAGAGAGTGGTTCATCTTTCACTCACTTCTGTCAGGCAGTCAGGGTTGACCCTCATTGGACACGGGGTATCAGCTATCTCAAAATCGGTCTGCGCTGGCTCAAGGGAGTCGTCAACAAAGGTCGTCGATTGCTCAATCCCATCCCGTTGTTCACCGTTGATCCTGACCCCTGTTTTGCCTAATGGCGTACACACAAGTTGGCTTGCCGCGCCATATGAATTCTTTGGCTAGCGTCATGCCATTTTTCTCTGCGACACGACGGGAGGCCATATTAGCTGGGTGAATTAAGGAAATGAGGCGATCGCACCTGAGCTGACGGAAGCCATAGTCGCGGCACGCTTGAGCCGCTTCTGTGGCCAGACCCTGTCCCCACAAATCGCGACGGACATGGTAGCCAATTTCCACCTCATCCGTGCCATCTACTTGCTGGCCAACCAACCCACAATCCCCAATAACTTCACCGCTCTCCTTCAGAATGAGCGTCCACAAGCCAAACCCCCGTTCGGCATACCCTCGGATGTTCCATTCGACCCAGGCTTGCATCATCTGACGGTCAAAAGGCTTTGGGTAAAACCGCATGGTTGCCGCATCAGAGAAGGTCGTCAGTAAGGCATCCACGTCATGAAGCCCCATTTCGCGCAAGAGTAGCCGCTCTGTTTCTAGCGCCAGCATTCAGATCACCCCTGTATTGAGAAGATCAAGTTACAGCGAACACAAAATCCATGAGTTATGGTGGGAAAAAGATTTTTGGATCAGGGGATCACCCAAAAGCGGACGAGCAGCACCGCCAATCTAAATTTCGAAATCTAACATCCAAAATTGTCAGAGGGCGATCGCACCATGAAAAGGTTCCTCCTGGGTTTGTTGTTTGTGGCAGGAGTGTTTTTAGCGCTGGGCAGCTTTCCAGGACTGGCACGGCAAGGTATCTGGGACTCTATCGTACTGGACTTTCGGGAAGATATTCCGGTCTCCGAGCGGGACGCAGCGCTGACAGCGATCGCCCAACAGACAGGCATCACGCCCCGGTTGAACAGTGAGTTTTCGGTGGCCGATAATGTGTATGTCATGGAGGGCGATCGCGAGACGCTGCAAGCCTTGCAGCGATCGCCAGTGGACGATCTAACGGAATCCATCAGCCCCAACTACGAGTATCAGGCGTACTTTTCACCCAACGACCCCGACTACGCCAAGCAATGGAACTTCCGCAGCATCAACATTGAGCCCGCGTGGGATGAAACCAAGGGTGGCGGCGTGACCGTGGCGGTGATTGACACAGGCATTAGCCCAGTCCCTGACCTAGAAAAGACCAATATGGTCAAGGGCTATGACTTCGTGAATGACCAGGAGTTGGCGATCGACGATAACGGTCATGGAACCCATGTCGCTGGAACCATTGCCCAATCCACTAACAACGGTTTTGGGGTCGCAGGGATTGCCTATGAAGCCACGCTGATGCCCCTGAAGGTATTGGGTAACAGCGGTGGCGGCACCGTTGTGGATATTGCTGAAGCCATTCGCTTTGCCGCCGACCATGACGCCGATGTGATTAACCTCAGCCTTGGTGGCGGTGGCGATGCTGATGTCTTGCGGGAGGCGATCGCCTATGCCCATAACAAAGGCGTGATCATCGTTGCCGCTGCGGGTAACGCCAATACCAACGCGGCCTCTTACCCCGCCCGCTATCCTCAGGTGGTTGCCGTTTCGGCGATCGATTCTAGCGGCTCCAAAGCGCCTTACTCGAACTACGGCGCAGGTGTCGATATTTCAGCCCCTGGTGGTGCGCTGGCAGAAAACGACCCCAACGGCGGTATTTTGCAAAACACCATCAATCCCGAAACCGGCCAATCCATCTTCCTTCCCCTCCAGGGAACTAGCATGGCCTCGCCTCATGTTGCAGCCGTTGCGGCTCTGGTGAAGTCTGTCGGCATCGACGAACCGGATGAGGTCACAGAGATTCTGAAAAAGTCTGCTCGCGTGATCAACAATGACGAGCTGAACTACTACGGAGCCGGACATCTGGATGCCGATGCCGCTGTCAAACTAGCACTCAAGGGACAAATCACGCCCCGCGACTTTTTCCGTTGGATGAAAGAGAACGGCTACCTCAACCTGAAGTTCTGGTTTGATGGTGGCGTGGTCGTCCTCCCCACAAAGATCGCGATGGTTCTGGGGTCTTACCTGCTGGCCTGGCTCCTGCGCAACTACTTGCCCTGGTTTAGCTTCTCCCTCTCTGGTGGGCTCGTACTTGGCAGCTCTGGTCTATTCTTTCTGCGCGGCCTCTATGCTTTCGACCTACCCCAGGCTCCCTTCCGCGTCCTCGGTAGCTCCATCCCCGAGCTAGGCAGCGCCATCCAAGCCAGTCCTCTGCTCAATCCCCTTACTGCCAGCTTACTCATCCCTCTGGCTCTGATCGCCCTGTTCTTGGGGCACCCCAGTCTCAAGTGGTTTGCGGTTGGTAGCTGCCTGGGCGTTGCGGCGTGCTTGGGCGTCAGTGCGATCGCCGATCCCAGCATGATGTGGTTGGGCGGTGGGGCGATCGCCCGCGTCTTCCTCCTGGCAAATGCTGCCGTCTGCTTTCTCCTCGCGACGCTTGCGGCCAAAGCGGCCTACCAACAACAGGAGGCATAATTCGAAGCCCGTCTCTACAGACCTTGCGATCGTTTGATGCCTTGTAAGATTCCCCTCAATCTCCGGCTCGACTGAGCTTCACCAACTGTTCTTGATACAGGGGAACTGCGACCCCATTTCCACCCTGAACTGGCTAGGATGGCTCTCCAACACCCCCAACACAAACCCACATCTATGTCACAGCAACTCCAAGGTACGGTCAAAAAATCCTCAATGGGTATGGGCGCATGGGCGCTCGTCACAGAGGGTGGACAAACCTACGAAATTTACAAGAAGAGTGTGCCCGATGGTTTGCTCTCGGATGGGCAAGCGGTGCGGGTATCGGGCAAGGTTCGCGATGATGTGATGACAGCAGCAATGATTGGGCCTGTGTTTCAGGTGGAGTCCTTCGAGACGGTCTAATACCCCGTTGCTCAGACCCCATCACTTGACAGGAACCAAGCAAAAAGCATATAAAACGATTGTTCGTTTTTCTTGAGAGCTATGCCTAAGCTTTCTGAGCAAGCCTTGCAGGCTCGTCGCGATCAAATCTTGGAAGCCGCTGTCCGCTGCTTTTGTCGCTTAGGCTATCAAGGCACCACCATGCGGGACATCTTTGAAGAGGCTGAGTTGAGTGCGGGAGCGGTCTATAACTACTTCCAGAGCAAGGAGGAGATCATCCAAGCGGTGGCCGAGCGCAGCCGTACGGTGAACCGTGAAGCCATAGAACCGGAAGACTTGTCGCCCGAATCCGCCGTTGTGTCCCTGCCGCAGCTGCTTGATTTGTACTTCGGCAGCTTAGAAGCCGATCGCCAAACGGGTTTTGCGCGGATGGAGGTTTCTCTGCTCAATGAGGCGGCCTTTCAAGGCAATATCACCGACACCTTAAAAACCAATCGTGCAGAGGTACGTCAATCCTTGACGCAATTTGCCCGACACTATCTGGCTGGAGCTATGCCTGAGACGACTATCAATCCAGAACATTTTGCCGAACTGATGTTTGCCGTTCACCAGGGGCTGATGCTGACGGCAGCCCTCGATGAAAACGTGGATATCCTTGCGGTTGCTGGTTTACTACCACAAATGCGCTTTTCGTAACCCCTTTAGCTTGCTCAATTTTTTTACGACTTAAATAAAACGGAGGTTCGATTTATGGAAATTCGTCATCAAGCGCCATTCCCATCGTCTACACTCCCTGCCTATGTACCGCGCTTCAACCGTAGCAAGCCCGTGATAGCAGTTGTCGGAGACAATCACTTCACTGAACTCACAGACTATGTGGTTCCCTATGGTGTGCTTGCAGAGTCAGGTGTTGCAAATGTGTTGGCGATCGCAACCCAGAAAGGCCCAATGCGAATGTTTCCTGCGCTGCAAATAGAGCCTCAGGCGACGATCGCAGAGTTTGACACGCAATTTCCAGAAGGAGCTGATTATGTCGTTGTGCCAACGGTTGCTCATGCCAAAGAGCCGATTCTGCTCACCTGGCTCAATCAACAGGCCGAGAAGGGGGCAACCATCGTCGGCATCTGCGACGGCGCTTGGGTTCTTGCGAATGCAGGTCTCCTAGCCGGGCGGCAAGGCGTGGGTCATTGGTTCTCGGTCAAACGCCTCGCCAAGAAATTTCCTGATACGCAATGGCTCCGCAACAGGCGCTACGTTGCGGATGGCAATGTCATCACAACCACTGGAATCTCCGCCTCAATTCCGGTTTCAGTGGCCCTTGTCGAAGCGATCGCTGGGCAAGAGCAAGCAACTGCATTAGCTCAGCGCGTCGGCATTCAACATTGGGGAGCAGAGCATCAGAGTGGGCGATTCAAACTGAGAGCGACTCATATCTTTACAGCTGTCATAAATTGGTTCTCGTTCTGGACGCATGAAACTGTCGGTGTTCCGATTAACGATGAAGTTGACGAGATTGCGTTGGCACTGATTACAGATGCTTACTCACGAACATTTCGCTCAAAAGTCGTTTCGCTCATGGCTGATAATGGTCAAGCAAAAACCAAACATAGCCTAGTAATTTTGTCGGATAAAGCCACACATTCAAACAAGAAAATTAATCGTGAAATTGCGTTAAAAAGCGACACGAAACCCGTTTCATTGTTTGATCGAACCTTACAAGAAATTGAACAGTTTTATGGTGTTGCTACGGCTAGATTTATTGCCTTGCAGCTCGAATACTCTGCTTATTACGAGAGAGCATAAAGCACTACAGATTTTACAAGAAATAGTTAGCGTTTGTTTTAATTTTGAAGCATCAGCTTCCTTCAAGTATCTTTCATCTCTAACAGTTCCTTGTTAAGTAGACAACCAAAGGTCTAATCTGCAATAAGGTTGATTCAGCATGCCTATAACGCAACAAATACTGTTGTCGAATTATTAAGTTCTTCCAACAGATAAAATCAAACAAGTTAAATATCAAAATAAAGTAATAAGTGAGGAGCTATGCTATGGTGCTGCGCCCATTTGTCTTGGCTTATCTAGCTGGCGTTGTAGTCGCCTGGATCATTCGATTTCAACAAATCCAAAAATATCAACGGGCATCAAAACCAACCATTCCTCCTCGAGAGCTTTTGATCATGTTTGTCTGGTTTATCGCGTCTCACGTGATTCCAGCAATTTACTGCTTTGCTCCGATTCTTACGTTTGCAAATTACCCATTGATTCTTCCCATCAAGATTGTGGGGATTGGTGTTTTTATCGTGGCACTCTGGCTCCTGCGGCAATCTCACGTTGATTTAGGTCGAAACTGGTCGCCTATTGCTGAGATTCAAACGAATCAGATTCTGATTACTCAGGGAGTTTATCGGTATTTGCGTCACCCTATGTATAGTGCTCATCTGCTATGGGGATTAGCTCAAGGTTTATTGATTTCAAACTGGCTCGTAGGCTATCTAGGAATAGTAACGTTTGCTATGCTTTATTTTTCTAGGATTGCTCAAGAAGAGAGACTTATGCAGGAGCATTTTGGTCAAGAATATATCAACTATCGATATAAGGTTGGAGCTGTTATACCAAAACTTTTCTCAAATCAAAATGGATAGCCATCTGTTAATAACATCTTTCATTTCTCATCTCTTAGGACAGTAAGTGGGCGATCGCCCTTATCTTTCCAAGAAATTCTTTTTCTGCCGATAACCTCAGCTATTACATGCAAGGAAATCCATGAAAATCTTAATCATTACATTTGGTTCACGCGGCGATGTTCAACCATTCGTGGCATTGGGTCAAGGACTCAAGGCTATTGGACATACCGTAACGATCTGTACATCCAGTAGCTTTCAATCTTTTATTACTGATCACGGCTTGAACTATGGGTATGCATCCAACGACTTAATGGATCTCATGGATTCCGTTGAAGGCCGTGAGGCGATGGAGACATCACGGGATGTCTTAGGGGTTGTACGCACCACAATCAAATTGATGAACGAGGCTAAATCGATTAATCAACAGTTGCTCACAGATTCATGGGCAACGGCGCAAGCGGCTGATCCGGATATTGTGATTTTCCATCCCAAGGCATTGGGTGGCGTCTCCATTGCAGAGAAATTGAACATCCCTGCGGTGATGGTGCTTCCCTGTCCCATGATCGTGCCAACCGCCGAATTGCCAACCATTGGCTTCCCTAATTTGAACCTTGGCGGATGGTACAACACATTCACTTACAAGCTGGTGCAAATGGGCTACCAGATGTACGGGGCTCAGGTGGATAAATTTCGGCAAGATCAGCTCGGGCTTAGCAAGTTTCCAAAATCATCTGGCCTGCTTCGGTTGGCGAATGGTCAACCCATTCCCGTCCTCCATTGCTATAGTGCCCATGTTGCGCCACGCCCCAGGGATTGGCCTGCTCATGTCCATATCACTGGATATTGGTTTTTAGACCAAGCGGAAGAATGGGAGCCTTCAGCCGAGCTGAAAGCATTTCTTGATGCTGGAGAAGCCCCTGTCTATATAGGATTTGGCAGTATGGCTGGGCGTCAACCTGGTCGGCTGGCAAACATCGTAGTTGAGGCGCTGAAAAAGGCTAATTTGCGCGGCATCATTGCCACAGGTGGCGGTGGGCTCGAAGTCGAGCAGTTGCCTGACACTCTATTAGAAATTAAAGCGGAGCCTCATGAGCATCTCTTTCCCCATGTGTCTGCCGTCGTACACCATGGGGGTGCCGGAACAACAGCAGCCGGTCTGCGTGCAGGCAAGCCAACAGTTATCTGCCCTTTTATCGGTGATCAATCGTTTTGGGGAGAGTGTGTTTATGAATTGGGAGTTGGCCCCAAACCCATTTCGCAAAAGAAGCTGTCTGTAGACAGATTGGCGGACGCACTGCTGACCACAACCAGCAATGTGACGATGCGCGAAAAAGCTCAGGCATTAGGCGCGCAAATCCAGCATGAAAAGGGAATTGAAACTGCGATCGCTGCCATCGAAGCTGTTCTAAACCAAAGCGGCCACCCCCATCAATCAATCACCTCAGCAAGCGGATACATAAAATCGATTTGAGGCGCTTAAGGTCACGGAAGACCCTTTCGCCATTCCTCTCTATACAGAGCTACCGCTGTTTGAAGCTGTTGGAAACTGAGACGGTGAGCACAACCTGAGTTTTGGGTACGCTGAGGTTGTCAGATTGACGTCCTATTCCAAGATCTGGCACTCAAGTCGTTGAGCACCAGACGATAGGTAAACTCTCAAGCTTGATGGATGATCGGTATCTAGTAGCTTGCGAGTCGTTGATTCATCTCATCAAACCTTCACGCGCCATGCAATTCTTACGTCTCACCAAGCAGCAGCTCATCATCCTCAGTATCCTGCTGCTTACCTATGGCGGCGGTTACAGCTGGGCACGCGCTCAGCACATCCTCATTCACCGCATGACCTTCGTCACAGAGAATGGTGACAAACAGTATTCTCACAGTATCTCCATGGGCGACTTTGGCCCCGGTTTACTGCAAGGCTCTACTACACCCTGGGTCGTCAGCGGCAGCTATTGGGTTTTCACGCCTCTCCGCTGGCTTGAGTCATCCATCTGGTTTTTGCTCCCAAACCACGACAACGCAGCCTAAAAGAGTGCAGCCCAAGCACATGTTAAGGGCTTGCTGATTGAGGAGATGATTTTTTGTTCTACGATTTCGCGGTAACGTATAGCGGTGTGCAACCGCATTAAGCACAGCAAGGGTTGTGTGGGGCGCGGCGCGCCCCACACAACCGTACTTAACTAACGCGCATAGCGCTATAAATGACGAGTGGGAGGACGGCTTCCGTCGCGACGAGAATCCGGAACGTGAGATGGATAATAAAAAAAAGCTCCTAGAAACAATGCTATCCCCAGGAGCACTGCGCACAGAACAGAGCCCAAAGTTTATACGGAAGAAGTCAGAAACACTAGACGAGAATTGTCGTTTTCTCCATAGCACTGGAGTATTCGCCGATGCTGGCAGCACCATTGCACTTAGCACGGGCTAGAAGCTTTTGCTGAGCCTCAGCTACCCGACCGCTGTCCCCACTCCAATGATCGAGTGCAGGTTGTTGAATAGCACGGGCATAGGAGAAAGTAACAGGCCACGGACACCGACTACCAAACGTTGCATTCATTGCGTTTAAGTGAGCTGAGGACTGCTCCATGGATTGACCTCCCGAAAGAAAAGCAATGCCTGCAACCGTTGCAGGGACATTCTTCAAGAGACAATTCATCGTTGCTTCAGCAACTGCTTCGACACTAGCTTGGGTTGAGCATTCCTTACCCGGAATCACCATACTAGGTTTCAAAATCATCTGGTCAAAGGCAACCTCTTGGGTATAAAGATGATTAAAAACCGTATGAAGCGTTTCATCCGTTACTTGCAAGCAGCGCTCCAGCGTGTGATTGCCGTCAATCAGCACCTCGGGTTCTACGATCGGGACAAGCCCGCCTTCTTGACATAGAGCAGCATAACGAGCAAGCGCATGAGCATTTGCTTCGATACATGCACGGCTCGGAATTCCATTACCAATCGTGATGACAGCTCGCCACTTTGCAAAGCGAGCCCCCATGCTGTAGTACTCAGCGATGCGCTCTCGCAAGCCATCGAGCCCTTCTGTTATTTTCTCATTCGGATGACCGGCAAGATCCTTTGCCCCAGTATCCACTTTGATTCCGGGAATCATGCCAGCATCGGTAATAACTTTCAAGAAGGGCACGCCATCTTTTGTCGATTGTCGAATAGTCTCATCGTAGAGAATGGGGCCACTGATGTAATTGGATAGCTCTGGCGTTGTTAGAATCAGCTGCCGATAAGCTTGTCGATACTCCTCAGTCATTGGGATACCTAGCTTCTGGAATCGCTTATTGCAAGTCCCATTGCTTTCATCCATGGCCAAAATACCTTTGCCTCTAGCCACCATCGCCTGGGCTGTTGCTCGCAACTCCTGTGTATATGTATCCATAGAAACCTCCTAAAAGCTGTTGCGTGACTCTTCCTTATTGATATATAGTCTCAATAAAAAGTCTTGTCAAACAGAATATGCCTTCTAATATGGTCTCTCGAAGCTAGAAGCCATTCCTAGAAAATCTTTGAGCTATTTTTATCTATCCTCTTTCGTTTTAGGGCTTTTATCCTGTGAGCATTTAACCCTCAAGTCACCAAAGTAGGCTTTATAAAACCTATGTAGATTGCTTTTGAAGCTTCACTAATGAGAACTTTTAAATAAGTCCAAGCTGTATAAAGTTCTATGAATGCAAGCAGCCAGGCGATTACGCCCAAACTAGCCAGTAAGATCGCTCACCTAGCTGTCCTTTTTCGGACAGAATTTTCTGACTCGACGGTTGATCTTAATCCATGGATTGCTGACGAGAGAATTCAATGTCAGCTTGATCCTCACTCCATTGACCTCAGTTTCTATTTGCCAAAGCACACTGAAGTGCTCGCATGTCGATGCGTTTTTATGCAGGTTAATTTTTCTGAAGATCTGCTGCTCCCCACCTGCCAGCTCCAAACAATTCAGGCTCGTGGTTATAGTGGTCACATCTGTACCGAACAAAAATGGCAATTTTCTACGGAAGATTGGACATTTGCTGGGTTATCAACTCCTGCAACCGAACATCAAGAGCGCTTCAAAAGCCTAGTCAACCGCATCTTTAGCTTATTCAAGCAGTCGGATCAGGTGAATACCTCTGGATCGTGATACCTCAATACGAAAGGTGGGGGGGGGTTTATCCGCCTCGCGTTTTACAAATGATCGAATAGTTTGGGGAAGCGTATAAAGTGCACATGCAACGTACCAAGCATTTGTTTCCTTGTGCGGATCTTATCTACCAGATCTGATACTGAATGTATAGCTATGTCGCATATCTCTGGCTAGAATTCCAACGTGGAAATTTAAGCTTGTCACAAATAAGAGTCCTCTCTCGTCTTAATGGGTAGAAGGTCTAAGACAGAGGGACAAGCATGAAGTTACTTGAGATTCAATCTAGTGTTCGGGAAGTAGGTTCTATTTCGCGTTCTTTAAGTGATGAATTTATTAAAAGTTTGCAGGCAGCTCATTCTGGGACTCAACATCAAAGGCGCGATGTAGGGAGTAATCCGCCCGAGCATCCAACGGATCTTTGGGTAAAGGCAAATTACGCTTTACCAGAAAAGCGATCGCCAGAAATGATAGCCGCATTAACCCACTCAGAAACGCTGATTGAAGAACTACTCTGGGCAGATCACCTCTTGTTGGGGGTGCCCATGTATAACTTGAGTGTGCCGTCTACCTTTAAGGCTTATCTGGATAATATTGTCCGCATTAATCGGACGTTTACTTTTGATCCAGCTACTTATGCGTTTCAAGGATTGGCCAAGGGTCGAAAAGGACTGATCATTACTCCAAGCTCAGGAAATTTCGTGGTTGGAACGCCAATGGGCAATATGAACTTTTGCGATACGTACTTGCGGGTTGTGCTGGGATTCATCGGGATTGAGGATGTGACTGTTGTGCCTGTTCCTGACCAATTTATGTCAGATGAAATTCGACAGCGGGAAATTGCAACGGCAAGAGCCAAACTCATGAACCTATAGCGGTGTGCAACCGCATTAAGCACAGCAACGGTTGTGTGGGGCGCGGCGCGCCCCACACAACCGTACTTAACTAACGCGCATAGCGCTATAGCTACTGAGTGGTAACTCATGCAACGCCTAGAGATATTTAATCAGTACCGTTCATTACTGTTTGCGATCGCCTATCGAATGCTAGGGAATAATGCCGATGCAGAGGATATGGTGCAAGAAGCTTGGATCCGGTGGCAATCAACCCAAACCGTTGTGAATTCTCCAAAAGCATTCCTGTCAAGCATTATTACCCGTTTGTGTATTGATCGGCTTCGTTTAGCTCGTGTGCAACGCGAGAAATATGTAGGGATTTGGCTGCCAGAACCTTTGATGACTGCACCGATGAATCAAAGTGAAGACCATGCAGAATTAGCAGAGTCATTATCATTTGCGTTCCTAACCCTACTGGAATGCTTATCCCCAACTGAACGAGCTATTTTTTTGCTGCGTGAAGTCTTTGACTATGACTACTCAGAGATTGCAAAAACTGTTGGCAAGAGCATTCCAAATTGCCGACAAATTGTTCGCCGTGCGCGTCAACATCTTGTTCTTCGTAGACCCGGCATTAGTCAATCCCTTCAACAAAAAGAGAAAATTGTCGAAGAGTTTTTGGCGAGTTGGAATCAAGGCGATGTGCATCAACTGATAGCGCTTATGGCAGAGGATATCACCTTCTGGTCAGATGGGGGTGGTCAAGTAACGGCAGCACATTATCCATTGCAGGGATGTCGAAAAGTAGCTCGCTTCTTAATTGCAATTCGGCAAAGTCGGCTCATCCCAGCACTCTATCCTCAAATTGTTCAAATCAATAATCAGCCTGGAATCGTAAACGTTGTAGAAGGAATCACGCAAAGTACGTTTAGTTTTGAGTTTTCAGATCAAATCATTAAATCAATCTTTGCAGTGGTCAATCCAGAAAAGCTGAAAGGAGTTAAGTTATAAGTGACTTATGGTGCAATCATCTGTGGTGGGATAGAGCATTAGATGTTGTCGGCATCTTGGGTTTCTACATCCCAGATCTTATTCCTGCATTCCGGCGTAGAGCAGTCGGGCAAACAACCGAGCTCCGTCATC
The DNA here is from genome assembly GCA_015207365.1 of Vacuolonema iberomarrocanum LEGE 07170. Taxonomy (GTDB): domain Bacteria; phylum Cyanobacteriota; class Cyanobacteriia; order Elainellales; family Elainellaceae; genus Vacuolonema; species Vacuolonema iberomarrocanum. The sequence goes on along the minus strand of JADEXA010000044.1, from coordinate 23,583 downwards.
CCGCTTCAACTCTTCGTAGGAGGGCGGTTGACGCACTCCAATGGCTCTCAGATCGCTCAGCAGTTCGGGATGAAACTGACAGGTAAAAGAGCGACGTACCTGCTTGGTTTCAAAGTCTCGGTAGTTGATGCAGGTGGCTGAGCATTCGGTCACGCCTTTGCCATCTTCTGTCGTCGAACAGAGAATTTCCAGGGCATCCGGTAGCTTAATCAACCAGGACAGGTGGCTGTTGGCAATAATGTGGCGGCAGGGAACGAGTGCATTGTGCAGTAACTGATAGGCCCAGTTGGCAAAAAGAATGGCTTCTTCATTCACCTCATCGGAATGGAACATGGAAATATTCAGCTCATGCTCGTACTGAATTGAGGTGTCAATGACCCCTTCATGCTCATCCGCAGCGACTTCATGGGCCAGAATCAAATCTTCAGGAATATCACAATCCTCTAAATTAGGGGATTGGTAAGGAATCAGCTGACGGTTACCCACTTCCTTCGTTTCATTTGGGCCAACGGCAAATTCTGGATGATTCCAACCGACGGCGATAACCTGGCCATCTCCTTTTTTCACCGGCAGCGATTCGCCCACGGCTTCAATTCTGCGGCAAACCCGCTGGAGAGCTGAAAGCACTCTGCCATTGGCATCCGCAACCAGGCTCTCGGTACTCAAAACCTGGACAACGGCCTTTTTCAACAGCGTGATGTGGGCATGGGCAGCCAGCTGATGACCCAAGCAGATCAACAGAGCCGCAGCGCTCGTCTGCGATCGCGACAGCAGAATTTGTTCCACCAGTTCGACCATCTCCTGATGGGTGCAGTTGGTTCCATTAAAGCTGGCAGGATCTCGCACTGAGGAATCGCCCCCCTCCACCACAATGGCAACACCCGCACTGAGAATAGGAATTAACTGGTCAGAATTAAAGCTGCCCGACGACCACATGGGGAACACAATCGAGTCGCAGTCTGCAATTTTTTGGGCAATGTAGGCCACATTGACCGAGGCACGAACGGGCTCACCCAACGGGTTGTGACCGACGTGCTCCCAAGGTTCAATGATGGCAATAGAATTGCGATATAGCCGGGGATTCAGCATCAGCTTTTCCAAGGCAGCCTGGGAATCGATCACTTTCTCTAAGGGCTGACCATGACCCCAGGCAAAGGCTTGGTTGTTTTCCAGTAGCGAGCATTCTGCTAGGGGATTGGGCGAATTGCGATCGGCCAAAAACCGACCTAACAAAATATGAATTGACTCTACTTCAGACCCTGATGTAGAGAGGTAACCTGACTGTAGTCGCCAGTCATGCAACTCTGATGCCGGGGTAGATGAGGTCTGGGACGGTTGATCGAGGTAAGCCATGAAACCATGTTCTGGTAAGTGGATGGTTATTAATGGATGTTTATTAAATTAGGCTTATGCGAATATCTGCCAACATTCAATGAGCCTTTAGGACTTATATCACCCTAAACCAGGCTCATCAAGCCATCTTTTATGCTACTAGCGAACGCTATCATAGAGGCATTAATAAAGCGATAATCCACCATCTTCTTGAATGAGTTTTTGATCAAAGGCGGCTTTAAGCTTGCTACGTAATAGCCTGGGAACATAAAGGTGCTTTCCGGGTTTTACTCGGGTCATAGTGCGAATGACTAAATTATTCGAATCAAGGCTTTCGAGGCCTTCGATTTGAGTGGTTTCTAGCACGTCTAAACATTCATTTTTGAGTTGTTCGCCGACTCCGTTGATGAGTTGATAAACCTGCTCTAATTCTATTCCTGAAGGCACTGGAACATCGACCTTGGCATAGGCATAGTTCTTGGAATAGTTGACGATAGAACCAATGTCGCCGTTACGGATAATCTGTAATTGGCCATCGGGATGGCGGAGTTGGGTGGTACGAAGTTCGATCGCTTCAACTTCTCCTTCTACGAACCGCTCTTCTTCTTTTCCGGCCTCGATGTAATCGCCTACTAGGTAGTAGTTTTCAAACAGAATAAAGAATCCGCAAACGACGTCGTTGATCAGATTTTGTGCGCCGAACCCGACTGCCAGCCCAACAATACCAGCTCCAGCCAGGATGGGAGCTGGATTAATTCCCACTAGATTGAGAACAATGATTCCGCTAACGAAATAGGTGACGTATTTTAAAACACTTTTGAATAAGGGAATAATGGTCAGGCGGCGCTTTCGCTGTATATCGGTAAGATGATCGGTTTTAAGAACTAAATCTTCGAGAATAATATTGGAGATTTCTATAAATACACCACATAAAAAATAAAGACCAATGATTTGAATGATTTCATCAGAGTAAGCTGTAATCCAGGCGATAGAGCCGATATCCTGAATGACTAAGGTAGCGATCGCCACATAGAAAATATATTCCAGCGCTTTTTTGAAGGTGGGTACGAGGTGGCGAAAGCGCTCATAGTGACGTAACACATTATCAGAGCTGGAATATCGCAAACTCAACGCATCTAGAGTATCAATCAGCACCGACAACAGTTTTATGATCAAACGCCCTAAGGAAACGGCTAGATACGCTTTAAGACCCACTCTGAGGTATCGAATAACCACATCAGGTGCATATAGAAAATCAGCACAAATAATGAATGTCAGCAGCCAGATGCCATTGGCTGAAACCTTTTTTAAGGTATTGAAAAATACCTCAATGCTTTCATCATTCGCGCTGATTCGATCTGAATTTTGAGCGATTACAGAGACTCTATCTAAGATCTTGTTAACGTAAGGCAAGCTGAATTTGACCAGAAGCAGGAGACTGACACACCTGAGAAGTGCGATCGCTAGCTGAATCCAAAATTGGTTGGGAATACGGCTTAGTAAATTCAGATAAAAATCTGAGACGCTCCTGCCCTGATAAATCAGTACCCCGTTCACTCCAGCGACCAGCACACAGAGGAGAATGCAGGCGACTAGCAATACGACAGTTGCATTTTGCCTGAGGCTAGTAATTTTGGCGGTGTGATGCTGAAACCAGGTATCTGCCAGCATTCTGGTACTGAGCTGAAACAAGCTATTGAGCAGGACATTGAGCAATACAAAGCTAACAATAATCCCAGCAATTCCAGAAAAGGTAATAGCGATGTTCACAGCAATAAATTTACAAATTCAAAAGGCTTAGAGTTTTACTCAATCTAAAATGGGAGAGGATACCAAGTTTTCGCAGAGGCAAGTTTGTAGATTTTCTTGCACGTGAAAAAAATGGCATGCCTGGAAACTGAGGAATCATCAAAATGCACCTGACCTGCTAGAAGTTTCAGCCTTTAACAAGAAGATTTTCTATGAATTCTATACAGTTTTGTTGATGAGTTTATAGAAGAGGCTGTAGAAATTCCTTACCGAAAATATTACAGCATAACAACCCCAATGCACGCCGACCGCATAAAGGTTATCTGTTAAAAACTTAAGGTTGTCTGCGGTGGGTGATTGGGAACGTGAAACGATCGCCCCAAAAGCTCTTCCTGTAACAGTTCCTCCGCACAAGAGCAGATGTGATTGCTTAGATCTTGATGAGCAAAATGGAGGAGGGCGATCGCTTCTTCTACCCGTCAAAACAACAGTGCAGTTAGACACGAACTGTCTACACAAGTCTGCGGAACTCATGTCTGCAATGTTCGTTCAAGCGCTTGGCGCTGTACTGATGTTATCCAGGGAAGCGATCGCCTTCTCAACCACCACTTCAGGCAATGGCACATAGCCTAACTCTGGGCCAAAGGCTTGCCCGTCGGTTAGCCCCCACGCCATGACATCTTTGAGGATTCGGGCTTTTTCGGGATCGTCATATTGTTGATAGGCCAGGATCCAGCTGTAGGTGACGATGGGGTATGCGCCGAGTGCATCGGGGTCGGCGACACCCCCGCGTAAGTCATCGGATAGGTCAATGGTGGCGATCGCCTTTGCTGTTGCCTCTTCCGTTGGTGCCATGAATTCGCCGACCTGGTTTTCTAGCTCAGCGGTTGCGAGTTGTAGTTGTTTGGCAAAGGCATACTCCACATAGCCAATCACCCCTTCCCCCTGTTGCACCTGCGCGCTAATGCCCGCGTTGTCTTTAATTCCGGTTCCTGTGGGCCATGCCACGCTGAGTCCGCTGCCGACGGTGCTTTGCCAGTCGGGACTAATGGCGCTGAGGTGGGAGGTGAATGCTGCCGTGGTGCCACTTCCGTCGGAACGGTGGATGACGGTGATGGGGCGATCGGGGAGGGTCAGGTCGGGGTTGAGGGCGGCGATCGCCGGGTCGTTCCATTGGGTAATGTTGCCCAGGAAGATGTCAGGGAGTACTTGTCGCGATAACCGGAGCCCAGTCTCCACCCCCGGTAAGTTGTAGACCACCGCCACACTTCCGGCTACCGATGGAATGAACACCGCTCCTCGCTGCACCTGCTCCAGTTCGGCATCGGTCAGGGGCACTTCGCTGGCGCCAAAATCCACCGTGCCTGCTAGGAATTGTTGAATCCCAGCCGCGCTGCCAATGGGCTGATAGCTGATTTGTGCGTCGGGATTCTGGGTGTTGTATTCGTCAAACCAGCGCAGGTAGAGGAAGACCGGGAACGTTGCTCCAGCGCCATAGAGAGACGTTGGTTGCGAGGTGGGTGCATTTGTAGACGAAGCTGGGGTTTGGGTTGCAGCGGTCGGGTCGGGTGGGTTGTTCTGACACCCATGGAGGGCGATCGCCGAGGTGGTGGCTCCCATCGCGGTAACGAGAAATTTCCGACGGGATAGAGAGGGTTTCACTCGTACCATGGGTCACCTTTGAGTGAACATCAAGATGCAGTGGCGCAACGCCTTGATTTTAGTCTACGGGGTGGCGTCGCTGGTGTTTTTTGAGTTGCAACCCGGAGCCATTTGTGGGTTATTTATAGACGGGCTAGATTATCGCCTGTAATGGGTTTCAGAATTTATTCTCGATAGGGAATGGAGGACAAGAGGATGGGGTATGGGCGATCGCTCTTGCTGGTGAGTTTCAGCAATTGGTTCAAGGTTTGTCTGCATGTCTTATTGGGCTTGTGTCTGGCGCTGACCTTACATGGGTGTCAGCCCAACCAACCCACGCCTTCAGCGTCCGATGCTCCTACGATTGATACCGCTGAAACTGCGCCAGACGCCGCCACACCCGAATCTGCTGACGCGGCGTTACCCACGGATACACAAGCTTTCGTTGACAGTGCAGGGCCAGACGGACTCTACGACCCGCCACGGGGAGACATCCGTCTGGTGGTCATTAGCGATCTCAATAGCGCCTATGGGTCGACCGATTACGACCCCGAAATCGATAAGGCGGTGGCGCTGCTGCCGTTTTGGAAACCCGATATGGTCGTGTGCAGCGGCGATATGGTGGCGGGGCAAGATCCAACCCTGTCGGAAGCGCAACTGAATGCCATGTGGGCGGCGTTTGATGACCATGTGGCCGCGCCATTGCGTCAGGCCAATTTGCCCTACGGTTTCACGATTGGCAACCACGATGCGTCCGGTGCACAGGGAGTATCGGGAGGCTTTTTGTTTGAACGCGAACGTACAGTGACCCGAAACTACTGGGATGATCCGGCTCACGACTCCAATATTGAATTTGTCGATCGTAACGACTTCCCTTTCTACTACAGCTTCAAATTTGACGATGTCTTCTTCTTGGCGTGGGATGGTTCGTCGTTCAAAATCCCCCAAGACAAGTTGGATTGGGTGGAGCAGGCGCTGGAAAGTCCGGAAGCGCAATCGGCCAGAATCAAGATTCTGCTGGGACATTTGCCGCTCTACGCCATCACCGTTGGGCGCGATCTACCGGGCGAAGTCATGGCGAATGCCGATCAGCTGAGGGAAATGCTGGAGCGCCACAACGTGCATACCTACATCAGTGGCCACCACCATGCCTATTACCCTGGCCACAAAGGCGACCTACAACTGTTGCACATGGGCATTTTGGGCTCGGGGCCGCGTCCCTTCGTGGGGAGTGCGCTTCAACCCCGCAAAGCCCTGACGGTGTTGGACATCAACTTTGACGATCCTGAGCTAACGACCTACACCACCTACGATATGCAGACTCTGGCGTTGATCGAATTTGAGGAACTGCCTCGATTCATCAGTGGTCACAATGGCATGGTGCTGCGGCGGGATGTGGAAATGGAGGATCTCTCGCAGGAAGAGCGATCGCTCTGTGCAAGCCAGTTAGGTGCTGAGTTGTGCCGTGCCTAGACAATCGGCTCCATCCGCCTCGCCCCGCCCAGAGGTATCGTCCTTTGCACTACGACCCCCATCCTTACTCCGTCAAGGTCGGGGCGGTTGGGCCGACCCGCTCATGCACCGCGTGGTGCAGGGTATGGCGATCGCCCTATTGCTCTTGCTCGCTGCCATTGTCGCAGAACTATTGATTCCAGCGCTGCCAGCGATTCGCACCTTTGGGCTCCGATTCTTGTTCACCACCGAATGGAACCCGGTTGCCCAGGTTTACGGCATTGCCCCACAAATCTACGGCACGTTGGTGACATCCCTGGTGGCGGTTGCGATCGTTGTCCCCCTGAGTCTGGGTATCGCCATACTGCTGGTCGAAGACCTCCTGCCCCGCGCGGTTCGCGTTCCGCTGTCTTTCTTAATCGAATTGCTGGCCGCCATTCCCAGCGTGGTGTATGGCCTTTGGGGAATTTTCATCTTAATTCCCACCCTCATGCCCCTGTTTGAAACCCTGCATCAAACCCTGGGCTGGCTACCATTTTTCAGCACACCGCCTTCGCATCGCGCCCTGCTCCCTACCATTTTGGTGCTGGCGCTGATGATTTTGCCGATAATGGTGGCCTTGTCGCGGGATGCGTTGCTGGCCTTGCCCAATGATTTGCGTCAAGCCGCTGCCGCTGTCGGCGCGACCCGCTGGGAAACCATTGTCCATATCCTTTTGCCCGCCAGCCTTTCTGGCATTGTCGGGGCGACGGTATTGGCCTTGGGACGAGCCATGGGCGAAACCATGGCCGCTGTAATGCTGATTGGCAATGCGAACCAGATCAACCTATCCTGGCTCGCCCCCAGTTCCACCATCGCGGCGCTCGTCGCCAACCAATTTCCAGAAGCCCGCGACCTCCAAATTTCTGCTCTGCTCTATGCCGCCCTGGTGTTGATGGGATTAACGCTCGTCATCAACGTGAGCGCCACAGGTTGGATCAATGCTGTAGGGCGATCGCAAAAACCAACCCAATCTACCCCGATATCCCCAACCCCTAAATCACACAACGAACACAGCTCTCCCCCCGCATCCCAAGAGACAAATCAGGATAATTCAAACGCCAAAGCAAGGCCGATATCTACGCCTCTCTCTGCATCACCCAAAGCCTGGAACTCGCAGCGATTCAGTCGATCCGGCATGTCGTGGCTACTAACGGCGGGGTGTGGGCTGGCGTTGGCGATCGCCCTCCTTGCCATTGCCTCCATCTTCGTCAGCCTGATCACTCAAGGCAGCGCGCGCCTAGACGGCATGGCCATTACGCAACTGCCACCGCCCCCCCTGGCCACTGGGGGCGGATTTCGCAACGCCATCACAGGCACGTTGTTGATGGTGGGCATCGCCACGGGCATCAGTGCCACTCTGGGCATTGGGGTGGCGATTTATCTGGTGGAATTTAGTCGAGACAATCGTTTATCCCGCTGGGTTCGCTTTGGCAATGGCGTGTTGAGCGGCGTCCCCTCTATCCTCTGCGGGTTGTTTGCCTATAGCCTGGTGGTGCTGACAACCGGTACCTTTTCAGCCGTGGCCGGAGGCATCGCGCTGGCAATTGTGATGCTGCCCATCACCGTGCGCACCGTTGAAGAAGGGTTGCGCGCCGTCACCACAGACTTGCGGGAGGGGGCGATCGCCCTCGGCGCCACAACTAGCCAAACCATCTTCGGTGTTGTCTTACCCACCGCTGCTCCCGGCATCATCACCGGAGTCATCCTCGCCATAGCTCGGGCGATCGGGGAAACCGCACCCCTGCTATTCACCGCCCTATTCAGTCAATACGGCATCAATGGGCTGTGGAACCCGATTGCATCCCTTTCCGTGCTGATTTACAACTTCGCCCTATCGCCCTATCCCAACTATCAAGCCCTCGCCTGGACAGCCGCTCTGGTGTTGGTGGGGTTGATTTTAGTGGTAAGTGTGGGAGCGCGATCGCTGACAAGAATTCTGAACCGATAAACCAATAGCGTTTCCCTGTAAGGGATTCAAGCATCCAATGGACTTCGCACTCCTCGTCCTCCACGATTTAAGACATGAGTATAAATCATCGTGGTCTTTACATCCTTGTGGCCTAACAACTCCTGAACCGTACGAATATCATAGCCATCTTCGAGCAGGTGGGTAGCGAAGCTATGGCGAAAGGTATGACAGCCACCATGCTTAGTAATACCAGCACGCTGAACAGCCTGCTTTACGGCTCTTTGTACGGATCGCTCATAAACATGATGTCGTCTCACAATCTTGGTTCGAGGATCTACAGAACGCTTCCAGGAGGGAAACACAAATTGCCATTTCCATTCACTGTGGGCATTTGGATATTTACGAGCTAAAGCATAGGGCATCTCCACGGTGCCGTACCCCATTGCTAAGTCCTGCTCATGTAACTGTTTCGCTTTTTGCAATTGCTGCTGCAATGGCTCGATCAGTTAGCCGGGCAGCATCGTAAGACGATCTTTCTGACCTTTGCCATCGCGAACGGTGATTTGATGATATTCAAAATCTAAATCCTTGACACGTAAGCGTAACCCTTCTATCAAGCGTATCCCCGTACCGTAGAGCAAACTGACTATCAGATGTTGGATACCGTCGAGGTTCGCGAGAATGCACTTCACTTCTGAACGCGTAAAAACAACTGGCAAGCGTTGGGAGCGCCTCGCTCGTTCAATATTCTCTATGTATGGCAATTCAATATCTAATACCTGACGGTACAAAAACAGCAGAGCACTCAGAGCGACCGTTTGCGTCGAGGCAGCTACGTTACGCTGAATTGCCAGGTGCGATAAATAAGCCCTGATTTCAGGTGCTCCCATCTCTTTGGGATGTTGCTTGTTATGAAACAGGATGAAATCCCGAATGTAGTAGACATATGATTTTTCAGTCGCAAGGCTAAAGTGCTTTAACCGAGCAACCTCTCTGACTTGATCGAGCAGGCGAGGTGGTTTAGATGGTGCCATGGTAAATGCGGATAACGTCCCTAGATGGGTGCTTAACGGTCAAAAGTGACAGATAACACCCTGATTTACAGAACTTATACGTCACTTTTGACGTATAAGTTCTGTAAATCAGGGTGTTATCACCCAAAAGTGACGTATAAGATCTGGAAATGAGGATCTTATCCACCAGATCTGACGCTGAATATATAGTTATGCCTCACACTCTACCTATCGCAGCACATCTGAATGACCGCAACTATTACGATTTGGGGGCGACGCACGTCGTTTAATGTCCAGAAGGTGCTGTGGACTCTGGACGAACTTGGACTGCAATACGAGCATAGAAATGCTGGTGGCAGCTATGGCGGACTGGATGATCCTGAGTTCCTCTTAATGAATCCCCATGGCTTGGTTCCAGTTCTTCGTGACGAAGAGGGTTCGGTCTGGGAATCAAATTCCATCATCAGATATCTCTGTTCCAAGCACTCCTGCGACAACCTTTGGATAGAAGCCCCCTTTCATAGGTCTTTAGCTGACCGATGGATCGACTGGGCTGCTACTGCCCTACAGCCTAGCTTCATGAGTCTATTCTGGGGCTACTACCGAACACCAGAATCTCAACGCAATCTTGTAGAGATTCAGAGTGCCGTAGAGATTTGCCAGAAGCATTTCCGTGCGTTGGACACACATCTTGCCTGCCACGACTACATGGCAGGCAAGCGTTTCACGGTGGCCGACATCCCTGCGGGAACAGCGCTACATCGCTACTTCTCTATCGGTTTACCAGTCGAAGAGCCGACTAATGTCATGGCGTGGTTCGCACGCCTTCGGGAACGACCAGCCTTCTGCAAAAACGTACTTGTTCCGTTTGACGAACTTTATGGTCGCCTTGCATTCTAGGCGCACATAACCAAGGCATAACAAGCGCGTGCACACGGAACGGAGGCTTACGCTATCAATTATGATGCAAAGTGTGTCGCCGTCCGGTGACGCGCCAGTCGTTAGACAGCACTCAGTCACGGCCTTAGCCTCAGTTCCGAATGTTGCAGTCGAGGAAGAGTAAAATGGCTGATGGCGCGGATAAGGAAACAGACATCGATTTGACTATGGCTTCGTGGGAGTATGTGGCGGGAATGCCATCTGAAAATTTCAAAAGTTTGGCTTGTTCCTATAGTGGCTATTACGAAGATGCGGGTCGTCCTGTTCGTCGGCTTGAGATACCTAAAGATCGAGTCACCGTAATTTTGGGCTTCGGCGATCGCCTGTGGATCAATCCCGTGGGTTCCACGACATTGACTCAATCGCAAGCCTTTGTGGTTGGATTAGGTGAAAAGCCTTTGATTGTTGAACACGGAGGAGTTCAACGTTGTATTGAGATCGAACTTCTTCCGTGGGTCGCAAACAAGCTCTTCTGTGGAGCATCTGCTGAGTTGACGCAAGGAATTGTTGACTTAAAAGTCCTTTGGGGGAGTGATGTGAATTTGCTCGTTGAACAATTGAGCAAGGGTTCTTCTTGGCAGCAGCACTTTACTATAGTGGAGCAATTCCTTTTAGAAAAATTTGCCAGATCAAACCAGATCATTCGATCGGAAGTTCAATGGGCTTGGGGACAGCTTGAAAGCTATGGTGGGTGCATTTCAATTCGGGAGCTTGCTAGAGAAATAGGTTGGAGCGATCGACATTTTGCAACCTGTTTTCGAGAGCAAATTGGGATTACACCAAAAGCCGCTGCTCGTCGGATTCGATTTACTCGTGCTCATCAACTTCTAACTAATTCAAAAAATTATGCGCTGAGTGAAATCGCAACAACATGTGGTTATAGTGACCAAAGCCACTTTACAAGAGAATTTCGTAGGTTCGCTGGATGTTCTCCAGCAGTGTACCAAACAGCACATTTCCCTGACCTTCTCGGCACTCCTAGTGACATCATCAATCAGTAGACAAGGTCAATTTTATTCAAGACATCATGCCTGATTAGAGCTACCGTAATGTTTTGTCCATTAGAGTCAGGAGACTTAAAATGTCTGGCGAAGTATCTTATCTTGAAATCGGCGCGAAAGATGCAGCAGTTTCTCGTGCCTTTTTCGAACAACTTTTTGGGTGGAGCTTTCATCCGATGGGTAGTGATAATGAAGGCTGGTTTCAAACGCCAGCGATTAAAGCCGGATTACATGGCAATGATCCAGAACCTCAATTTTTTATCTTTTTCGATGTTCCTGATCTAATAGCAGCAGTCGCACAGGTTAAGGAGTTGGGAGGAGAAACAGACGAACCGAGCCCTGACGAACCTGGCTTTGGGAAGTTTTGTGCTTGCCGTGATCCTCAAGGCATTCGCTTTGGGTTACACCAGTTACCTAATAGCTAACAGTCGTTGTGTAATGGCACAGAGTAGGTCGCCTTACCGTCTAACAATTCCGTTGCACACCGACTGTATCGAGTTTGCTGGTTAAGTCCGAAAGGTGACTGGCAGCGGGTGAACGAGGTCGTTAGGTCGCTCAAGTAGAGCAAAGTATGAGCGATCGCCATATCGTACCTAATCAAATATGTGATCGCCCGATCAATTTTGTAGGACGAGGACTGAACTGCATAAGTAGAGCACCTGCAACATGGCGACAAATCATCGTAAACAGTTGGGTCATCCAGGAAAACGGTCGATTAGATTGAATCTGTTCACCTAATCGCTAATATTGGGGTGTTAGGCAGAAAATTTCCATCTAATAAGGAGTTATGGAAGTTTGTTATATTGTCAGAACTTTGTTTTCAGTCAAGGCACTGGAGAGGTGCGATCGCCCCACATCACCCCAGAAATGCGATCGCGACCGCATATGCCCTGCTTGGTTCTGACCTCATGTTGACTATCAGAGCTGCTGTCTAACACCTCGAAGTCATGGCATTAGACAGTGAAGATGCTGTATAACATCTACAAAACTGAGGACTATCCGTCAGATTTGCGATATATCTTCAGGCAGGTGGGGGATTATCCAGCAGAACTGACGTTGAATACATCGTTAACGTGAGTTCGGGACAAGAAAATCTGGCGGTTGAAACCGCGACTAGCGGAACGAAACCCGCCTGCGCGGGTTCTCAAACTACGAGTTTTTGTAGTCCGCAACGGCGGACTTCGTTCTGATAGCCGCGACTTTAGTCGCCAAGGCGTTATCCCGAACTCACGTTCGTTAGGCTTCGCCCCGCTTCAAATCTAGTCGTTAGACAGTCGCAGGTTATCCATGCAAATCGTAGCTGCAACTCGAATCTTCGCTAGTCATTACCAACTGGCAATTTGCGATGACATCATGGCTTTCACTGAGGAGTCAAACTGGGGTGAGGGTGATTTAGAGAGAGGCTTCGCCGGAAATGATAGATTTCGCATGGTTGGAACTGAGGCTGACCTTAATGATCATTGGATTGAGGTAGCGATCGCCGATGAGCCGCCAGAGCTAGAACCCTGGCAACGGGTTACTTGTGTGGGTCTCAGTTGCAATACAGGAGAAATCCATATCATGTCGGTGATAGACAACGAACCTCCAATATCACTCAATCTTCCGAAAGGTGATTATTCAGTTTTCGTTGCTGGTTGCAATATTGGCATCGATCAGCTGAGTCTAGGTGAAGATAACGAGCTAACTGACGAGCAACTGGCTGCACGCAAGGATTTAGAGTGGTACAGAATATTCGTTGTTCCGGGTAAACCCGTTCGACAGGGGCGTATCAAAGATGAGTAAGCGGGTCTTACGGCGCTCGGATAGGCTCTGCCTAACGCCTCGCTGCAGGGGAGGCGGTGGCCTGTGTACCAAGGCTTCGTTGGAATTCCCGACCGCGCCCCTAAGCTCAAAAACGTTAGGTTGCTCAAGTAGAGCAAAGCATGAGCGATCGCCCTATCGTACCTATCAGATATGCGATCGCCCCATCCACTGAAAGCAAGCTGTTTGAGCTAGTCAACCTCGCCATGGCGGAAACCCAGAAAATTAGTCAGCTAATTCCTGCTCAGGAAGACCAACTTGTTGATTACCGGAAGAAGTGGCGAAACTTGACGTTTCCCACCGACACTTCATCTGAAGCAGCAATTCAAGGATCAGTTGCTAAGGCTTACAACTGCCTGAACTTCCCGACACCCGAGATTCATGTCTTTGAAAGTCTATTTGATATTCCAGATTCCTTCTGGTCGAGTTCTTGCTGGCACAATCCCGGCAACGTTGTTTCCTTACAAAACAACCTGTTGCAGCCCTTGATAGCAACCGTCACTCGCCAGGTTGCGGGTCAGCTTTGGGGAAAACTGTGGAATATTTCGCCACGATTAGACTATAGCTATACCCCGCTCTACCCCAAAGGGTGGAGCCAGAATGTCCGGGGGAAGATACAGATTGATGCTTTCTTCAAAAGCTTATATGGGTTTCGCCATTGCGGTCGAATCGACTTCTGCCAAGGGACTTTGGGCTGTACCCTAGATGTTGATGCTTGGGAGGCGCTGTATGGCCTGATTCAACAGGGGGGTTGGCTGTTTCTCCATGAGCATCTCTGCATTGCAGTCCAAAAACGCCTGATTAATTCCGTCGGCATTCCGTTCGGAGCTGAGAATAAGACCCTTGTTGACGGCTTGACTCAACCCGAATCCCAAGTCCTTGCTGGGTTACAATTGGCTGCCCTAGAATCAGTTGCAGGTCATCCGAAGCGGGCATTTGAGCGTTGGGTCAACACGGTTTCCATTGCCCAAGATCGACTATCGGGAATAGCACAAGACCGTACCTTCCTTGCCATTATTCAGCAAGCAAAGCCCATTACAACCTATACCGACAAGGATGAATATCCATTTATCGATGGTGCGCGCTCTCCCTTAGCCTCTGATGTCTGGGACAAGTGCCAACAGATTATTCAACTAATAGAGACACCAGAGTTGCAAATCCAGGCCCAGGCCATCTTGAGGGATCGATAGGTCTGGCGATGAACAATATCTCGAAGCGATGGAACAGACCGATTAAAAATTGGCGAGCAGCACTCTCACAGTTTGTTATCCTTTTTCCAGAACGCTTCACCGCTTAGATAGCAACTGTTGCGCACAAAATCCTGAACACTCTCCCAAAATGCTTATGGGTGACTGAAAATTCATCCATATTTGTGTTGACTCCATAAGCAGGCTCACAAGCCCATGCCCCGATCGTTTAGAGGTTGCTTGTTGAGTTTGAGAGGATAATAGCGGCGGGTTATGGACATCGTTAGCTCTCCGATAGGATGAGGTTGCTGTGATATGTCCCTGATGTTCACATGTGAAAGAAACTGCTATGGAAGGTTCAAGCAATGTATGCTTCCAAAAACGTCTGGCGTGATAGAAATCGTTTGGTAATGCGTAGAGATGCTGAGCTTCCTGATCGTTGTATTAAAACTAATAAGCCTGCTAATGGTAAGCGGTTTAAAGTGACTCTAAGTTGGCACCATCCTGCTATCTACTTATTGATTTTTTGGAATCCTATCATATATATGGGTGTGGCGTTTTCTATCTGTAAAAAGGCAAATGTCTATATTGGTGTAAAAAACGAAATTTTGCACAAGCGGAAAAGAGCAATTTGGGGAAGTTGGGTTATTGGCTTGACAGGGGTTATATTGTGCTTTTTAGCTTTATTGGAGCAGTTTGCCAGGGTTTTTATCCCATTAGGTTCCGTTTTAATATTGGTTGGATTAATTTGGGGGATTTCCAGGGTAAATCTGATAAGGGCTTCTCGCATTGAAGACAAATATATTTGGATTCGAGGTGTTGCCGATAATTACCTGGCTCTTCTTCCAGAATGGAATCCAGAATCCAGGGTGGAGCAAGTGAAACCAAATGTAGACGGAGTATCCCCCAACCAGATTATTGTTAATATGCCTACGGCTCAACCACTCATTCCCAAAACCATTAAAATTTGGCTGCTAATAGGGTTGGGTTGTTTATGGGCATTTTTGACAGGACTTTTTTTTGCTACTCCAGGCTTATCATCTGGTGTTGGATTTATCGGCATTTTGATTGCTCTTGTTTACTCTGGGGCAATTTGTCTATGGGGAAGATCTGCTATATGGCCCGCGATTGCTTTAGCAGTAGTCATGACCATCGCTTACGTTATTGTTACGGAAACAGACTTTTCCATAATTAATTATGCTATTTCAACGAATATTAGTATTAATTTTTGCATCTTCGGTTTATTGGGGGTCTCTTTACGAGAAACGATGCCCCTGTGGAGATCTTGGTTCATCACTGCTGGAACTTTTGGGGGGGCGATTGGATTAGGTTGGTTGGTTGGTTGGATTGGTCTAAGTGTCTAACAGTTGCTTGCAACGGGCGCTCTGTGTTCTAAGACCTACATTAAGATTTTGGACGATGACGCACCAGTGACGCTCGCCGTTAGCCGCTCTCTCCTTTATTACTTGCTATCTCAGTTTGGGAGGTTGCAGAATCCAAGGATGATTTTTTCTGAGGAGGGTCGCGGTGCGACCCTCCTCAGAAAAAATCATCCTTGGATTCTGCAATGCTCAGTTTGGGGTGTCTGGCGTTGTTGATAGGGAGGTGGCTGACAGAAGATCCCTTCTCATGCATTGGCCTGAGTTAAGAGTTCCAAAAGTATTATTGGTGTTGGATTCTTGCCTCACAGCGCAATGCTCTTGCACGCCGCTAGTCTCGCAGTTGTCCAGCACTTGATTGGCCAAGCAGTTTTACATCCCTTTTCTTTTCCCTGTCCACCCAGATCAAACGGCATAATGACCGAACGACCATCATCTTTAGAAATTTCGTTCAATCTCCAATTATTTTTTCTTGCTTAAGGTTGTTTGCGAACTATCCGGTTATACCTAATCGAACAGGTCTTACTCGCTAGGCTTGGAAAATTCTTTATTACAGGTGAATGAGGACATGATGAACGACTCCATAGAACCTATCCTGCTTGACTCGACAGATGAACAAGCGGTGAGCGATTTGGTGATGTCTCTCATACGGAATGAGGCCAAAGAGTATACGGTCCTGAATGAATACCAAGAGGACATCACCCACGAGATACGGAAACTCGTATCACTCAGAGCCAGAATGCTTAAAGGCTGATAGTTTGGGGGTGGTACAACTTTATTTAGGCATGTCCTTTCTCTCGGTCGTGCGTACCAAACCTGTCCGGGCAGAGGACTCAAAGACCAAAATTTGGCAAGCCTGAAAGTGACCTATATCTTCTTTAAAGAAGCTGTGGAGGCGGAGACGATAAACCCCGTCATTTATCAATGCTATCCATTGAAAAAAGCTGTCAAGATTCACAGATATAGCCATTCGAAATCGGATGTGAAAGGTGGATAAAGGACAAAAAAAGGAAATGCCATTATCACAGTGGGACGGCAAGCTAGCTAACGACGCCTACTCTCCTGCCAAACCAATCACTTCGTAGCGATTCTTAATCTAAATATGACTCTTAACTCAATTAAGATAACGTCAAAACTCAAACTATTTTTTTGCAGATAGAAAGAATTGAACCGCTAAGTTGTGAGGATATTAACCATCCAGCGCAACAGCCATGTTCTTGAACTCGTTCTTGGTTCGTGAGGTTTGTATCATCCTTTGGGTATGCCCAGTCATAGCCATCAATTCTTGAATAACATCCTTGAATAACATCTCTGAGGGTCTTGAATGTCTCATTCACTTACATTCGCCACCTGGTTTTGGTTACTCATTCCGGCGTTGATTTGTTTAGGGTTTTCCGTTTTTCGGTATCAACTAGAGCAACGCCATTCGCGCCGTCGTCGTCTCCATTCCTTGAAAAGTAGACCGCATTCTAAAGTTTGAAACCTCGACGTCTAAAGGATAAGAGGTGTCATGGGTTATTGGTCAAGTGACGAATGTCGAATGACTGATGCCGCATGACTGATGATGAATGACGAATATTTGAGAAAAAAGATTAGGACAACTCTTATGGCAGTCAGCACAATCCTCGCGTTTGTTGTTTATTTATTGGCCATGCTAGGCATTGGCCTGATCGGCTTTAAGCAGACGAGCAAACATGCAGATTACATTCTTGGAGGGCGGAGGCTGGGGCCTGCTGTGGCGGCATTGAGCGCTGGAGCCTCGGATATGAGCGGTTGGTTGCTGCTGGGTTTACCGGGTGCTTTCTATGCTTCAGGCATGAATCAGTCTTGGATTGTGATTGGCCTGATGATTGGGATATTTCTCAATTGGCAGTTCATTGCTAAACGACTTCGGATTTACACAGCGGTATCTGGAGATGCCCTCACGTTGCCAGACTTTTTAGATAACCGATTTCGCGATCGCTCTCGCCTGCTGCGAATTATTTCCGCCATTGTAATTCTGATATTCTTTACCCTCTACACCTCTGCAGGACTGGTAGCGGGCGGGATTTTGTTTGAAGAATCCTTCGGACTCAGCTACACGGTCGCCCTTTGGACTGGGGCCGTCATTATTGTTGGATATACCTTCCTGGGAGGATTTCTAGCGGTTTGTTGGACTGACTTTGTCCAAGGGATCGTCATGTTTCTAGCCATTCTAGTTGTACCGAGCATCGCGATCTGGTCTTTGGGCGGTTTGGGTGAAACGGCGACCCAGGTTGGGGTCATGAACGCCGAATTTAACAGCATTTTTGCAGGCACCTCATTCCTGGGAATTATCTCCCTGATGGCATGGGGGCTGGGTTACTTTGGCCAACCCCACATTCTGGCTCGCTTTATGGCGTTGCGATCGCCCAAAGATACGCCCACTGCTCAAGTGATTGGCATGTTCTGGGTGGTACTGGCCATGTACGGGGCTTTATTTGCGGGCTATGCTGGCGTCGCTTATTTTGCCGACGCCCCCCTAGAGAATTCAGAAGCTGTATTTCTGCAGTTTACTCAAGTGCTAGTAAATCCCTGGATTGGCGGCGTATTGTTAGCGGGTGTGCTAGCCGCCATTATGAGCACCATTGACTCACAGTTACTGGTTTGTTCGAGCGTCATTTCAGAAGATTTCTATAAGGGGCTACTGCGCCCCAACGCCAGTGATCAGGAACTGGTGAATCTGGGCCGCATGAGTGTCATTGGCATCGCCTTGATTGCAACCCTTTTGGCATCGAATCCAGAAGCCGGGGTGCTAGCGTTGGTGAGCTATGCTTGGGCCGGGTTTGGGGCTGCGTTTGGTCCCGTTGTGATTCTGTCGCTCTATTGGCAACGGATGACCCGCAATGGGGCGATCGCTGGGATTGTGGCGGGGGCTCTGACGGTGATTATTTGGAAACAACTCGAAGGCGGGATATTTGATATCTACGAAATTGTCCCAGGGTTTATTTTGGGGTTGATTGCTGTGATTGTCGGCAGTTTGATTGACAATACGCCCGCTATTGAAATTCGCCAGGAGTTTGCTCAGGTGAGGGATCAACTATCATCCGGGCAGGATGATCAACCGATTGGCTCTGCGCCCCCGATGCCAGAATGACGTGAATGGATGAGGGAGTAGTTGTCTGACACAGCGAAAGTGCTTTAGATGAATTCGCAGCTCGGTTGGAGCTATTTCGTATCTTCTTTTGAGGACTGATGAAGACTGATATCAAATCCGGTTGAAGAAACCAACTATCGTTTGCGGTTATTTAAGCGGACTTGATAAGTAGCTCGGCACGATGAAAAACCAGACTCTAAAAACCTGTGCCGCCCGCGCTGCGGGCGGCACAGGTTTTTAGGCTTTTAGGTTTAATTGCACCTGCCAACTTATGAGTATGCATAGACGTTAACCACGAATTTCTAAGCCGACCCATTCCGGCTGCTGTCTTGACTGGGTTGCTAGTCAGCCTTTCTATGCCTAACTTTGAATTGGAACGGATGTAGAGGCCCCAGCATATGATTCCTTTGTCAGCATATTCAGCACCGCTCAACTTTACCGTTAGCCCGCTTTATCCTTTGCGTGGGCGGTATACAGCGGTTATTTGTGGAAGTCAAAGTCAGGCTATTCTTGCATTGCAGTTCACCCCAAAAGTTCTATGCTGCCCACTTGGTACTTTGATGAATTCAAAATGGCCGGCGTTGATTTTGAAGATATAGCGCAAGTCGAGGCATATGATCGCAACCAAACAGTAAGTACGCCGGAAAAAGAGCAAGCCCTGGTCGCTCAACTAGGAATTGTGTCAGGACAAACCGTGATCGATTTGGGCGCAGGGACAGGTACGTTTGCGATTCAAGCTGCCCTAGCTGGCGCTCAGGTACATGCTGTTGATGTCTCGCAAGCCATGTTGATCTATGCTCAGAACAAGTCTGAGACGGCGGGTGTAAGTACATTGCAATTTCATCGAGCAGGCTTCTTGACTTATGAGCATCAGGATAATTTGGCTGATGTTGTCATTTCAAAAAATGCACTCCATATTCTGCCAGACTTTTGGAAGATGACTGCTTTTCTTAGGATTGCCGCGCTGCTGAAGCCTGGAGGTAAATTTTATCTTCGTGATGTGATATTTTCGTTTCCACCTGCCGAGTATCAAGCTGCAATCGATAGATGGATAGAACAAGTTGCGAAACCTAAAGGGCAAGGATGGAGGTGGAAGATTTTGAGATGCACGTGCGAGAGGAACACAGTACTTTTGTTTGGGCTATTGAGGAAATGTTGACACGTTCAGGCTTTGACATAGCTGAGAGCACCTATCAATCCCCCACGTATGCAGAGTATCTGTGTATCAAAGCAAGGTAACCTGATATGACAGGGAACTGCTGGTTCATGCTGGCGCTGTGGCAAAGTTTCCATCAGCCATCACATTTTGGCATTGGGCGGAGTTTAGCTATCGGCAGAAAAAGGATCGAGAGATAGTTATGGTAGTCGGTAACAGGTAAGAGCAGCGTGAACGAACTTTTGACCGCAATAATTTCAGCAACCACCTCGATTCTAGTTGTGCTTGTTACCTATGGACTCAACTCTTATCGTGAAACGAAGTCAAAGGAAAAACAAGAAGTTGATAGAGTTATTTCGACCTATCTAAACCCTTTAAGATTCTACTTGGTTGAAAACTATTTTCGTCTTGCTGAGATCTTGGAAAGCATAGCTCAAGATGGTGGAAAACATGAAGCCTTGCTATATGTCACTGATCCTAAAGAAATTTCTGACCAGTCATCTGAATGGTTTAACGGTTATGGGTGCTACTTGATCTCGTCATGCTACATAACAGCCCGCTTATTCTATCAATTAGATAAAATTAGACAAGAGCTTTCGTATCTCCGACTGAGTAAAAAGGATGATACAGAACTCATAACTCTAATAACAATTTTAAGTCGCTGTTTTAGACAAGATCCTGGAATTTATTACTTGATACAGCCAAGCATTGGAAACGATATGTATCTTGCGAATGAGAAAAGATTGATAACCTATCGTGAGTTTTGTCAGATTTTGCAAAATCCAGAAACTAGAGTTTGGTTTGATGGATTGCTGAACTTTTATATAGAGACGGGTCAGGGGCAGAAGTTAAAGAGAATTGAAGACATTATGGGTGCGATTCAAGATGTGTCCCTGTTTCTAGATAGGGTGGCAGGAGGAGGAAGCTCTATTAAAGAGCGTCTTGAAGTTGAAGGTATCAAGTCTTTATGATCGCCGTATAACAATCTTGGTGCAACGGATCGTAAGGAAGCCACTGGTGCCGAGTTTGAGGAATTGGCGATCGCTGACGCAAACGATAGTTGGATTCTTTAACCGGATTTGATATTAGCGTTGGAGCGGATATGAAAGATCACGTACAAGCATCCCTTGAAGAACTTTAACACCGCTCAACTTCGCCGTTAACATGTTTGGTACAATTCCAAGATTTTTTAGATGCTAGAAATCTTGACATGCTCTTTGGCAACAAACCAAGTATTCTGATTTTGTGGGCTGATTTCCTCACTCAGTTCAACCAAGTAATCGTCTCCCTTTTCTTCGTGAGAGAGCAAATAATACACGGTCTTATCTTCTACCTGGCACCAGGTCGAACCATCACTATCAACATCAATCTGTTGATCGGTCTTAAAGGTTGCTCCATCAGAGTTAGAAACCTGCAGCTTAGCTTTGAGCTCCCAACGCTGTTTGAAGCCTTCCTGCATTTGTAGAGGAACAATATCTTGTAGAAAAATTAGAGCCTCTTCCTGGTGATTATTGAGTGATTTATCTCCTTTGTATGAACGAGGCAAGTTTTCCAAATATAGCGGGTCAACACTTAGAGGTTGGTTAGAGTTTTTACGCCACTTTTGTGCAAACTGATCAAGGATAGTTTTATCTGTAAGGTCACTGTTTATATGTGATTGTAACCACTTTAAAGCAGACTTTTGAACATCCTGTTTCTGTGCACTAGTATATTGGGCATAATTCACCAATGCATCTTTTAGAAAATTAGATTCAGATGACTCTGACTTGGTCATAGTAAAGATTCCTTAGGTGATATGGGATTGTTGTGAAACTCATCTTGATGAAATAATGCTAGAAATTTAGATACAATTTCATCAAGCCAAACTAGAAGATTGAGCAATTAATTCACGAAATAAAATGTCCCCTAAAACTAAGGAGTTCATGTGGCACATATTACAATTCAGGGAATCTCAAAAATTAGGACTAAGCCTCAAACTTTGACTACGCGAATATTAGGGTTCGTCAGCAACTCAATAGCACATTCTTTTCGGCAAGATTGAGCTTGCGTAAAGTAGCGTAAGCCAAAACACACCATCAGCATATAGCTAACTGTAGTTTAAAGCAAAGATTTAATTCGACATATATTTCTAAACTTTCTTAGGAATAAAGCTGTCCATTTATACAGAAAAATATAACGTTTCAAGCTAATTCAACAATAAGTCGTGACATGAATAAGCAAGCCTTGATCACAGCCATTTACAACAGCAATCCTTGGGAGCGCTTTTATTTCTGAAGCCGCTTTAAACTGACAGGTAGGTGAGCCAAATTTTTTGTAGGATGGCTTACGCCATCACTAAGCCATGCGGGTGTTGAGTTTCGTTCCTCAACCACAACCTACATCGCCTTAAACTTGATAACGCCTACCTACTTAGCTAATGCAATAGCAAATGCAGTTAGGGATAATCCCATCATGAAAGTGCTGCCTTGCGAAATCTGGCAATTTGTAGTTTATATAAGTTGGCAGGTGCAATTAAACCTAAAACCCTAAAAACCTGTGCAGCCCGCGCTGCGGGCTGCACAGGTTTTTAGAGTCTGGTTTTTCATCGTGCCGAGCTACTTATCGGCATCAACATCTATTTGTTCTCTGAAGTACAGGACAAAACCCAGAAGACCCTTGATTTTGTGTAGCAGGGGCGGTGCCCCTGCTACACAAAATCAAGGGTTTTAGCCAGGGGTTCGATTTGTATCCTGTACTTAGATGTATTCTTAAAAACTATGCTGAGATTGCTCTTCATTAATTTCTACATGGATTGACGAAATTTTGCGGAAAAATTGTTTCTGGATTGTTGATGTTCTTGTCAATGAGAATTAATTCTGCTTAGCTTGCAAGTTGGGAAACCCTCAACAGCATCAAGACGTTTACATCGTGAACACCATGCGGAAACATATTACTACGGTAATTCGCGCGTCTGTTTGTACTGTATTTTTAGGTATCTTTATCTTCGTCGCGCCAGCCTTGGCCTTAGAGGTTGATTTCGGTCAACACGTTGAATTAAAAGCTAGAAGCTCTCTGGGCGTTCCTCTACATGAGTTGCCCCAGCCAAGTTTGTTCGGTCGTGCGCCTGATAGGGCAAAGGCTACGGTGATTGGCTTCGATGATCAAAAGCGCTGGATCAACATTCAACTATCTGACAGCAGAGAGGGTTGGATTGTGGAACGCTACATCGGTAAGGTGTTGGCTACTGAACCTGACAGCTCACCACCTGATTCTGTAACAGCTCCAGATGATATCGTTCAACCTCCGCCTATCGTTGAACCCGGTAGCGTTATTCTCCCTGGGCAAAGCGGTGATCAATTGCTGCGGCAACTCAAGATCATTTACTCTCCGCTTGATTCAGTTGGCTACCGCAAAGCTCGCGATCTGCTTTACTCACAAATCGATAACAAGGCTGGCATCGTCGAGGGCATCTATACTGGCTATCACGCACGCATTTCTCCAAACTCGCGCCGACCTAGAGCAGATGCTACGGCTAGAGGAATTAATGCCGAACATGTTTGGCCTCAAAGCAAAGGAGCAACGGGTGCTTCAAAAAGTGACATGCACCATCTTTTCCCAGCCAGAGAGGAAGTTAATGGCGATCGCCGAAATTACCCCTTTGCAGACATTCCTGACGATCAAACAGATTCCTGGTATCTCAATGATGAGGAAGAATTTGTCAAGCCAGCTCCTCAGGTAATTGACTTGTACAGCGAAGGTGACGGGAGCATGTCAGGTTTGCAAGGTGAGCTAAAACAGGCCAGGATCAAGGTGTTCAGTGAGGAACCTGAGTAATGACCCCTGAAAAAGCCGCCCGACTCAAAACCCATCTCGATGCGATTGCTCAATT